>JBGTBN010000149.1:0-69320 GCA_041749375.1 Spirochaetota bacterium | reverse complement strand
CCGCGGTGGAACAGGTCAACAAGCTCCAGCGGTACCTGTTCGTTAAAAAAATCGTCGAGCACATGGGTGAAGACCTCTCCGGCATCGTGTTTGCCGTATGGGGGCTCGCGTTCAAGCCCCAGACCGATGACATGCGCGAGGCGCCGGCGATCGACATCATCAGCGGGCTCAGGGAGCGGGGCGCCACCTTCAAAGCGTACGATCCCATTGCCGTTGACAATGCGCGCCGCGTGATTGGCGATGCCGGCATCGAGTATGTGAAAAACAATTACGATGCGCTCAAGGGTGTTGATGCGCTCCTTCTCCTGACGGAGTGGCACCATTTCCGGGAGCCCGATTTCGAGAAGATGAAACTACTGATGAAGAATTCGGTAATATTCGACGGCAGGAACCAGTATGAGCCGAAGAAGATGAAAGCGGCCGGGTTCACATATTTCAGCATCGGACGATAACCTTCGTGGCGATGGGCGTCCGCCTGCCGGGCGCATGCGTGAGCGTAATCCCCATGTTAAATTTTCAAACCGAATAGTGCGGCGGCGTTCGAGGTCGTGCGCTCCGCGATGTTTTCAGCAGTATCTCCGATTATCTCTGCGGCAGCCTCGAGGTTAAACAGGATATTCCGGGGCCGGTTGACCTCGCCATGCTTTTGCACAGGCGGTATATCCGGGCTGTCGGTTTCGAGGAGAAAGCGGCCTGGATAGATTATCCTGAGAACGGCGGCGCGCTTTGCGCTGTTGCGGAAGGTCAGGGTGCCCCCCATGGATAAACTGAGTCCCAGCGCCATGAGATCTTCCACAAGCTCAGGGCTCCCGGAAAACGAGTGTATCACGCCGCCTGCGGGTAGTCCGCCGATTTTGCGGATTGACCGTATCAGCTCGTTGAATGCGCCGCGGCAGTGTATCACAGCGGGGAGGGCGGTTTCACGCGCGATGACGAGTTGCTCCTCGAAGAACTCGAGCTGTAGTCCGAAATCCACCGCCTCGGTTTTCCGGTCCAGCCCGATCTCGCCGATTGCGACAGCGCCCATCTCGCGGGCGTCGCGGAGGCGGGGAAGGTCTTTCCGGTACATTTCGCGGATATACCAGGGATGGACGCCCAGCGCGCACTCGACTTCTGGATAGCGGGAGGCAATAGTGCGTGACAGATCCCACTGGTCCGGTGTGATGGAGGCGGTTATCAGTTTAACAATTCCCGCCTGGCGGGCCTCCTCTATAACGAAGTCGAGATCGTCGCGAAAATGCTCGCTCTCAAGGTGACAGTGAACATCAACGAGCTTCATGATCATTCACCGATTATTTTTATCATCACGCGCTTCGGCCTTTTCCCGTCAAACTCCGCGTAATAAATCTGCTCCCAGGGGCCAAAGTCAAGCCTGCCGGCTGTTACCGCGACAACAACTTCGCGGCCCATGATCGTGCGCTTTATATGGGCATCACCATTGTCTTCACCGGTGCGGTTGTGACGATAGCGGGCAGTCGGTTCATGGGGCGCGAGGCCCTCCAGGAATTCATCGAAATCCTGGATTAGCCCGGATTCGGCGTCGTTGATGAATACAGACGCGGTGATATGCATTGCATTCACCAGGCAGAGACCTTCCTGTATGCCGCTTTTGCTGACTAGCGATTCGATGGTAGCTGTAATGTTAATGTATTCACGCCGTTTCTTAGTATTAATAGTCAGGTGTTCAGTGAGTGATCTCATAGCATTCTCCAGCCTGTATTATATTTAATATTATCTATCATGCGTGCAGTGTCAAAAACATTCTATAAATGATATTGCCAAAACCTGTACAACAGTTAAAAAAATATTAAAAAATAATTGACAAAAACCGTCTGGCTGGTTTAATTTATTTTATATCGAATGTTCAATATAAATAAATTATAATAATCGCTTAAAAACAATAGGGATGATTGTTTTCTATGATAAATACTGATTGTAAAACAATCGATTATTTTCACGAACTACTGGTCGAACCCCAAAATTCCCTGCTGGAACAGTCTGTCGAAGAGGGTTTGATCCCGATAGGGTACACCTGTAGTTACGTACCGGTCCCCCTGCTGTCAGCCGACAGGCTGGTTCCGGTGCGGGTACGGGCCCCGGGCATTGCAGGTACTGAAATAGCCGATAACTATCTGTCCAGCGTAATCTGCTCGTACACAAGAAGCCTGCTTGAGTTCGCGATAGATGGTCGCTATGATCTGCTGAAGGGATGGGTTTTCGTAGCGTCCTGCGACCATTTGCGCCGGCTCTGGGACAACCTCACGTATCTGAAAAAACCGTCATTCAACCACATGCTGGACATGCCGCACAAAACCGGCCAGGCGGGCGAGGACTGGTACATCGAGGAGGTCCGGGACCTTGCTGAAAAGTTGGCATGCCATTTCGCCGTGGATACGGGCAGCGCGATGATCGAGAAATCGGTACGCGGGTATAATGAGCTCCTCGCGCTTCTCAGGTCGATAGGCGAATTAAGAATGAAAGAGCGCCCGCCCATTTCCGGATCGGATTTTCACCGGGTTATCATGGCTGCGCAGGTATCGCCGACGCGCCTTATCGTGCCGCATGTCAGGACGCTGCTTGATGAGATTGCAGACGGTGACGGCGAGAAGGAGCCACGCGCACGACTCATGGTCGCCGGGGGGGAGCTCGATGATCCCGAGTATATCCGGGCCATTGAGTCCCAGGGAGGGATCGTGGTGGCCGACCGGTTCTGTACCGGTTCCATCCCCGGGCTTGAAGCCATTCCCCTGTCCGGGGACCCGCTTGAGGACGTGGCCAGGCATGTTTTCAGGAAAACGATGTGTCCCCGCATGATGGAGGATTTCGACACCCGGGTTGAAAAAATCATCGAGACGGTGAAAGAGTACCGGGTCGACGGCGTGATCATACAGATCGTGAAATTCTGCGACATCTGGGGGGTCGAGTCCGGGTCGCTGGTTTCCGCGCTCAGGGATGCCGGCATACCGGTGCTCAAGCTGGAGCGCGAATACCGCTTGAGCGGGGAGGGCCAGCTCCGGACCAGGGTGCAGGCGTTCCTTGAGAGCATGGGCAGGTAACAAAAGCACGGCAGAGGGGAAAAGGACGCAATGGACCAGATCGTATTCATCAAATACTCGATTTTAATATTGCTCAGGATTGCACGCCTCGGCCTGAAGCACGGCCCCATTGACATGATCCGCGAAATCCGGAAGTATGACTGGCTCTGGTACCTTTTAAAAGTAATTGGCCTGATGAGGCGGATGTCCCGGGGAAGGACCGGACTGTACCGTGAGGCGATCTGCCTTGTCATCTACACGGTCGTCTGCAGCATTGGTGAGCTGCTCGAGGGGGTTTTCCTCCATTCGGACCGTCTCATCATGAATGAGGACATGGTGCCCTCGGAGATAGCCCGGGCCATGGGCCTGACAACCTGGACGACGGAAGTGCTCGGCATACTGCTCCCCATGCTTGACCCGACTGCCATGGAAGAGTACATTGACGCGAGTGAAAACGAGGGCATCCCGCCCGATGTCTGCAGCCTGCCGAAAAGTACCATGGGCATGGCCCTGAAGGGGAAGCTCCCGGATGTCCTGGCGATCGTCGCGTCGAACCTTCCCTGTGACGGCGGCATGATGTCATACGAATTGATTGAGAAAGCGCTCAAAGCGCCGACGTACCGGCTCGACGTGCCGTTTAACTTTTACAACGAACGCGCCACTCGCTATTTTGCGGACGATCTGAAAAAGATGATTGCGTGGCTCGAGGAGCGCACCCCGGGCCGCATGGACTGGGACCGGTTCAGTGAGATCTGCGAGCGGCGCAACCGAATGGCCGAGCTGGAGATGGAGATTTGGGACATGATCCGGACGCGCCCGGCACCGCTGGCCGCGGAGGCAGTATACCTCCCGCACCTGTGGCATTTTAACATAACCGCCGGATCGGAAGCTTCCCTCAAACTATATGAGCGCCTTGCGGAACTATGCAGGAAAAACATTTCTGAAAAAAAGGGTGCGGTCAGGAATGAAAAGTACCGGGCAGTGCTCTGGAACCCGCCGTTTCTTCATTTCCTGGATATTTTCAACTGGGTCGAGCAGACCTATGGCGTTGCTCTCATCATTGACAGCATGACTTATAATAGCCTACCCATCATCGACACGTCGACGCCAGACTCGATGCTGCGCGGTATGGGGAATATTATCATGCAGGGTCCGATGGCGCGCCATACCCGGGGGCCGGCGGAAAACTATCTCGATGACATATTCCGGATATACAAGCAGTTTGACCTGGACATGATATGGGTGGCCGGACATGTCGGCTGCAAGAATACCGCCGCGTTGAACGGCGTGCTCAGGGAGATGTGCCGCGAGGCCGGGATCCCGCTCCTCATACTCGATTACGATCTATCCGACCCGAGAATCGTCACGCACGAGGGAATGATCACGCAGGTCGAGCATTTCATGGAAAACGTTATGAAGGCGGAAAAGCTGTCATAGGTCCGCGGAGACGGGGCGAAACAACAGACGCGGCTGATCGGCCGCGCATCACTATGGACGGGGTATGAGATGAAAAAGTATTTCGGCGGATGCGACGTGGGATCTACGACCGGCAAAGCGGTCATTATGGACGAGAACGGAATAGTCGCGTCCTGTATCGTGCCGAGTGAAATAGACCCGGAGGAAACATCGCGCAACGCTCTGGAGAAAGCGTGCGCGCAGGTGCAGGACCTGAAAAGCTACAGGGACCTGGCGTATCTGGTGGGCACGGGATACGGGAGGAACGAGGTGCCGTTCGCGAACGAGAACATTTCAGAGATAAGCTGCCACGCAGCCGGCGCGTTTCACTGCAATAAAGAAATAAAAACAATCGTCGATATCGGCGGTCAGGACGTGAAGGGAATATCCCTCAACGGAGACGGCTCAGTCATGGAGTTTGCGATGAACGATAAGTGCGCCGCCGGGACCGGGCGTTTCCTGGAGGGGATGAGCCGCATATTCCGCATGGACCTGGAGCAGTTTTCGGAGCTGTCTATGAAAGCGAAAAAGCCGATTGCGGTCACAGCCCAGTGCAGCGTGTTTGCTGAAACCGAGGTTGTAAGCCTCCTGGCCAAGCGGAACCCGCCGGATGAAATAGCCGCGGGCATACAGGCGGCGGTAGCCAAGCGCTGCTTTACCCTCCTGAAGCGGATCGGCGTTCGCCCCCGTGTGACCGTTACGGGCGGCTGCGCAAAGAACAGGGGGCTTATCAGGGCGCTGGGCAAGATCCTGGACGCAGAGGTGACGGCGCTCCCCGTTGATCCTCAGATAATCGGCGCGCTGGGCGCGGCCGTTTTTGCGATGAGGAAAGGACGATAAGGCAGGGGAACTGGACAGCGCGTCAGGCTTCCGGCATCGATTCAAGCGCCATTGCCAGGAGATTTACCGGGTGCAAGACCCTGTACTCGGTGTTGGATTCGATCTGGAGCGAGCAGGTCTCGCAGTCGGTCACGACGAACTCAGGGTTCACATGCTCGATGAGTTGGAAGAGCTGGGAGCCGATCCTTTTGCTGATCTGGTAATATTCCTTCTTGAAACCGTAGGTACCCGCTATCCCGCAGCATTCAGAGTGAAGGATGACAAGGTCCAGCCCCGGGATGCGCTTTAAGATGTCAATCGTGTAGATAACGCCGCCCAGGCGCTCGAGATGGCAGGGTGAGTGATATGCAACCCTCAAAGGTACCGGGTTCATCGCGGGCATGTTCCCGGCTTCAAACTGGTCAAACAGGAACTTCGTGATATACTCCACGTCGTCGTAGATTGCGCTGTTGTCGAGCTTCAGGAAATGCGAATACTCGTGCTTAAGGGCGTAGGAGCAGCTCGATGACGTCGATACGATCTTGCCGCCGTTCGCGCGCTGCATTCGCGAGAGGGAGCGTATGTTATAAATCCCGTTTTTCTTCGCCTTTTCGAGGTAGCCGTTGGCGATCAGCGGAACCCCGCAGCATTTTTCATCGGTAATGTCGATGCCTATGTTCATCGCGTTCAGGACACGGACCAGGTCCCGGCCGAGCCGGTGGTTGTTGTAATTGACAAAACAGCCGTGAAAATAGGTGACCCTGTTTGCGTAGGGGGCCTGGGATTTGCGCAGGCGGGAGAATTTATTAACGAAGGTGCCGGACGCGTACGATGGGAACACGCTCTTCATGGGTATCTTCAGTATGATTTCCATGAAGAATTTGACCAGCGAGAGCCCGAGGACAAAATTCGCTATGGTGCTCACCCGGGTGGCGATGGAGCCGACCAGGTCGGTCCTGCTCATGAAAAAGTCGCGCGGGCGGAACATGCCCTTGCGCACGTAATTCCATTTTGCCTCCTGGATGATAGAGGCGATCTGCACGCCCGAGGGACAGGCAATCTCGCACCGCTTGCAGTTGGAGCAGTATTTAAGAGAGGCATCCACCAGCTCCGGGTTCTTGATACGGAGACGCTCCGCGTCCGGGCCTGACTGCTTGGGGCCGGGGAAGAGATGGGTCACCTTCGCCACGGGGCAGTATATGGTGCACACGGTGCATTTCAGGCAGTGGTCAAAGCTGATGTTCTCGAGCTTTATCATGCGCGTGCTCCCCGGCACAGGCCGATGATTTCGCGGGCAGCTTTATAACCGGTCGCGATGGCCACGCCGCCGCCCGAGGCCTCCCGGATCGGGTCATAGCCGCACAGGAGCGCGCCCGCGCAGAACAGGTTTTCAACGGGACTGCCGCTGGCGTCAAACGGGTTGAGACGGGCGTTCGTTTCAACACCGTAGCCGAGGAAGGGGTGGCTCGCTTCGTCAAAAAAGTGCTCCGAGTACCATTCGCTCCGTTTTTGCGATGCGTTGACCGTAAGTCCGAGGATGGGCTCGGTGATTTTGTTGAATTCGCTCCGCAGACCATCGCTGAAAAAGCTGCCTGACGCAAGGACGTAGTATTTTGACCGGTGGCGCGTTGCACCGTAGTTACAGGTATGAACGTGGTCGAGTAAACCCGATACTATCTCGCCGCCATTAACCGTGTCGCCGATGGAAAACTCGCCGCCAAGTGCCGCGAAGCGTGATTTCAGCGCGTTGTCGAGCCGCATCCCGAGAATGGACGGCGGAAGTGAAGGGACCTCGTATATGAGCCGGCCCGTCATCTCCTCGAGCTTGCGGTGGATGGTCTCGTAGTCGCGTATACCGATAAATGCGGGCAGGCAGACGATCCGCGCATTACCCGCTTTTTTGACGATCTCCCCGGCTATGCGCGGCAGGTATTTTTCCGTATCGAACACGCGCGCCAGATCGATGGACCTGAATTCCAGAAGGTTCTTCTCGGTGGGTGCATAGTAGGGAAGCCTGATGCTGTCGACGAATATGTCAACACCCTGGAAGAGTGGCTGCTTTTTCAGCTGTTCAGCCGCCATCTCGGCGTAATAATCGCGGTAGCCCTCGAAATTGAGGACCGCGATCGGCTCCCTGTTCTCCCATGCCGCTCTGATGCGTTCGTTGTACACGCTCGGCTGTGACAGATATGTCGGCTTCAGCGTGCCGATGCCGGTGACATGGAAATGGTTCTCGTCGCCGTTGGTCACGAGCGAGAGGTTCTCCCGTGCTATCTGGGGGACTATGAAATCGATTGCCTCGCGAACGCCGGCCGAGCCCATTTTCGCGTATGGGTGGTCCGGGCGCTCTTTAGTATACATGTCGATATAGTCGAAGGGGCGGTTGACCGGCTCTTTGCTGCGGGTATAGCCGAATACGTCGATCGACCCGGATGAAAAGTGGAGCGCATTCATGCCGGAGGATATGATGACGGTGCGCAACCCTTCAGACAGGCACTTGATACCGCAGGTAAGCCCCGCCAGTCCTCCGCCGATGATAAGACAATCGTAAGCCATCCGGGTGCGTCCCTCCTTCTGAGTTATTCCTTGATGTTGCCCAGGCCGAACAGGCCCTGGTAGATCCAGTATGTGAACTCCGATTCACGGAGCGTGTCGCCCCATAAAACCGGCTTTATTCCCTTCCAGCGCTCCTCGAGGAAGTCCCGGAGCAGCTTCTGTGATTCAACGGGCGTGGCGGAGCCGTACTCATGGAACAGGCCGGCGGATCGGTACGCGCAGAGTTCGCCCTGGCAGGGGCCCATGCCGACGCGCGTTCTTCGTCTCAGGTCGACGATATCCCTCACGTGCAGCTTTTTCAGGGCGTATTCGACCTCGCCCTCGGTGACCATCTCACACTCGCAGATAAGACGGTAGTTCTTCTTGTCTTTTGTCAGGAAGTTGTGTACCCTCTGTCCGTGCCGGTACAGGGTTGAGCCGACGACCGAATTGGGAATGCCCGTGAAGGCCTTGATGTTCATGCCCGGGCGCACCTTGCGTTCCGATCCGGGAAGGTGCGTTTTGTGCGTGGAGCACGCCTTCTTCACGCCGAGCTTGCTGCACACAAGGTCAGAGGTCTGCTCGGCCATGAGACGGTAGGTCATGAGCTTTCCGCCGGCGATGGTGATGAATCCCTCGATCCCGTCCCGCTCTGCGTGGTCGATGAGCACTATCCCGCGGCTGATGTTGCGCCCCTCGGTATCGCCCGATACGGCGACCAGGGGACGGACACCGCAATAGGCCCTGAGGGCGCGGGTCCGGGAAACGTTCGGAATCAGCTTTTCACCGTCTGCCAGGAGCACCTCGATCTCGTCGTCATCGACGGTAAGGTACTCGATCCGGTCATAGTCGATTTTCCGGGAGGTGGTCCCGATTATTGAGACCGTATCGCCGGGAACTATGATGTCGCCGTCGGCGGGGGGGCGGCATCGGTTGATGACTATGTTGTTGACCCGGTAATCGATGATCAGCATGGATCCCTTGGAGGGAAACATCGCAAGCTCGATACCGGCCCGGGAGCAGACATGCTGGCCCCAGACGCCCGATGCGTTGATGATGACCCGGCCGTACAGCTCGATCACGTCGTTATCGCGGGTCTTGCAGCGCACGCCGACGGCCGTTCCGTCGCTCCTGATGATCTCGGTGACCTCGGTGTGGGTGAACACGCGAGCGCCGTGCTCCTCTGCGTCGAGGATGTTCGAGGCGGCGAGGCGGAACGGGTCCACGGTTCCGTCAGGGACCCATATGGCGGCCATGATGTTTTCGTTAAGGTGGGGCTCGAGACGGAGCGCCTCCTTGCTGCTGATTTCATTCGCCTTGATGCCGGCGATCTTGCACCCTTCAATGAGTCGGGTATGGTACATGGGGTCGTCGTCGGGCAGAGTGACGAAAAGGCCGCCCGTGTCCTCGATGCAGTGCCGGGCGATATTTTTCAGTATCCGGTTCTCGCTGACGCATTCCTTGGCCGATTCAAGGTCATTGACCGCGTATCGGGCGCCGGAATGGAGGAGGCCGTGATTGCGGCCGGTTGCGCCGTAGGCAATGTCGTCCTTTTCAACGAGCACGGCCGGGATGCCGCGGAGCGAAAGGTCGCGCAGAATCCCCGCACCCGTGACGCCGCCTCCTATGATAATGACTTCTGTTTCGTATCGTTTCATGTCGGCCGTAATGTATAAAAGTGACGGATAGTATCGCCCAATGGTGCGTTGCGAGTCAACAAAAAATGTAGTTTAATGGAGCGGATCGGTCAATGAATGTCCTGCCGCTCCCGCTCGGACGGTTTTATGGCCATGCCGCCGGATTTTTCCTTGATTAATGTCTCGAGATCCTTTTCGTCAAACCGGTATTTTTTTGTGCAGAAGGTGCAGACCACCTCTGCCCCCCGGTCGCGGAGGAGCATATCGTCCAGCTCCTCACGGTGAATATTCAGCAGAACGGAGCGGATAACCTCCCGCGAGCACCTGCACCCGGCGCGGATAGGGCGGGATTGGATAACGGTGAACGGCTCTCCGCCCAGGATATCACCGAGCACCGATGTGATATCCGTTCCCTCTCTGAGGCTGGCTCCGAGGTCTTTTCCGAGCGATGCCATGGACTGCTCGACACGGCCGATCGATTTGTCCGGGGTGTCGGGAAATGTCTGGATCAGGATCCCGCCGGAGGAGGCGACCGCCCCGTTAGCATCAAGGGTCAGGGCTATGATGACCGCGGATGGGATCTGCTCGGACGCGGTGAGGTAATAGGCGAGGTCTCCCGCGACCTCGCCGGCATGGAGCGGAGTGATGCTCGAGTAGGGCTCCCCGAGCCCGATGTCCTTACGCACGGTAAGGAATCCCGCGCCGATTGTCCTGGAAAAGCTGATGACGCCGATATCTTCATCGAGGTCTGGAGATGGGTTGGCGGCGTAGCCCCTGATGTTTCCGCGGGCGTCTGCCTGCGCGTGTATTTCCCGTATGGGCCCGCTCCCCTCGATTTTCAGGAGGAGGCTCTGGTTCGAATCCGGTTTTAGAGTCGCGCTCAGGAGGGCTGCCGCGGTAATGGTCCTGCCCAGGGCGACCGTGCCGTTGGGCGAGGTGCCGTGGATGGACGTGATTTCACTGACCGCGGAGAGCGTGGTCGCTGTATAGGCGCGCAGTTTCAGCGTTTCGCAGATCACCCGGTTCAGCATGTCCTGTCGCATGTACGTCCTCCGCGTAACGTCCCGTGGCGGGCCTATTTTTCGCCAAGCCTGCGGCAGCCTTTGTATGGAGCGGAGCAGGACATGCCGCAGTCTCCGGAATCAGGGGCGCAGCAGGAGGTAATGATTCCTTCCCACTTACTTTCGCGAAGCGAGTAGCGGAGCATGCCGTATACGGAGCACTCGTACACTGCCCGTACTTTTTCGGCGGTCCGGCGGCCGTCGCCGGCCGATGATTCCCTGATCTCGTCGATCACGAAGACCGTGCTCATGACGCAGAATATCGTTGTCCCGAAGGTTTCAGCCGTGAGCCGGCTTACGAGCGTGAATTTCTCGATCGAAATATTGTTTTTCCTGAGTCCGTATTCAGCTGTAAAAGCTTCACGCAGTATAAGCAGTGCATCCGGATCGGAGATCGGAGGGATGGTGCTGTCCTGCGTCATGGTCCGGCACATGGTCCCGATGTGGCATTCGGAAGAATCCTTGCCCTTATAGACGCAGCCAGAGGTCACGTATCCCCATGATCCATTTTCCTGAGCAATGGTCGATCTCATAAGGCATTCGTAGAGGGTCGAGGTATTCTGTATATCATTTTTTGCGACAGCCACGACCCTCGATGTCACCTGGTATGTGGGTACGCAGAGCTTCCAGGATCCTTTTTTTCCGAGGAGTGTGACTTCCCGTATTGTCACGCCATACTGGGAGCCGACCCCTTCGGCAATGAGCTTCCTGGCGGTATCGTCGCCGAGGTTGGGGAGTCTGGCTGTCGGTCTTCCGTCCGGCACCGAGCTTTTCAGGGTTATGTCCTGGAATATCCATTCAGTTTCAAGGCGGTAATAGCGTGCTTCCCATGTGTTTTTCATGTTAAGGCCGCAATCGGACAGGCGGCCGGTAACACCTACGGTGTGAAACTGGACCGGGACGCTGTTCACGCCCCGTGTTTCAACGGCATTCCGTGCAATGCCGATATAATACGTTTTCAACGTTATCAATTCTGCCGGAGAGTTGTAGGCCGATGCGAAATCCTTTATGACACGCGTACCCGGGACCGGTGCAGGTCCCCGGGCGGTTTTAGCCTTCGCAGCGGTTTTTTTCTTCATTGGAGCGGCGTCCGGCGCTGACGGTGCGCCGGCGATAAGGATTGTCATCACTATAACGAGAAGGATGTTACATGGCTTCAGCATAGGGTCTCTCCCTCTTGTAGTATGCTACTCGCGCCCGGCCCGGGCGACCATAACTGCCGGGATATCCTCGATTGTGTAATCGATTCGGTCTATATTGAACCTGTTCTGCAGAAAAGCAATATTTTCCCTGTTGGCGCCGAGATATTCCTCCATGAACCTGCCCGGGATACGGATGCTGATCCGATCGGCCCCGGGCCGCCCGGCGCCGATATGGCAGCGCATGCAGGCGGTCATCTCATCCCGGCGGACGCGGGCTTTAACCAGGTACCCGAACGACGGGTGGTAGGGGCCTGCCACGATGTTCGCGATCTCTCCGGGGGCGAAGGGATGGATGCCCATCCTGATGACGGGGATCGAGCGGGAGCTGAACAGAAGATATATCTCCTTGCACAGCTCTACGGCCTCTTCGAGGGACAATGGCGAGTACTGCCCGCGACGATACAGCTCATCGAGACCGGTACCGTTCAGGACGACCACCGGGTATATCCGCACGGCGGCCGGGTTGAGTGATGCCGCCTCCGCAGCCGAACAGAGGGATGTTTCCCATGTGTCGCCGACGAGGCCCGGCATCAACTGTATCACGAAATCGATCCCATGCTTTTTCAGGCACCGGACCGCATCGTGTACGTCCGCAGCCGTGTGCCCCCTGCCGGAGTCTTCGAGAACGCGATCATCGAATGACTGAACGCCAAGTTCGACGGTAGAGACCTCGTACTTTTTCAGCAGCTCGAGTGCTTCATCACTGATGTAATCGGGCCTGGTCGATAGGCGTATGGCCTGGATTGTTTTTTTCTTAAGGTGATGATGGGCAGCCTTGAGAAACGTTTCCTGGATTTCCTTCTTAATACCGGTAAAGCTCCCGCCAAAGAAGGCCACTTCGATGCGGCGTACGCTTTTTTTGATATGGGGAATATACTTTCCGATCATGGTATCGATCAGCTCGGGACCGGGCATATGGCGCACGGATGTAGATTTTTTCTGATCGCAAAAAACGCATCGGTGGGGGCACCCCAGGTTGGGGAGAAAAATCGGGATTGTTATCTGTTGTTTGGGCATCGGTATCGTTACCTGTGAACATGGACGGATCAAAGTTTCCGTGTGTTTAACACGGGGTTGTTTTTTTAAAAATTCAAGGACTTTTCATCGGGTGATAATCAAAAAAATACCTGCATAATAAGGTTGAATAGAAAAATCACGAAAAATAGCCGTTTATTTCATTGACAATAAACAGGGTTGTAATTGTAATGCCTGTCGGATTAAGTAATCCGAGTATTATTGAAGGGGAAAAAGGTTATCGTTTATGCCGACGTACGAATATGAATGCCTGGAATGCAAACACAGGTTCGATGTGTTTCAGTCGATGAACGATGATCCTGTTGCGACATGCGTGAAATGCGGCGGCAGGGTGCGAAAACTTTTTGTTTCTGCAGGGATCATATTCAAGGGATCGGGGTTTCACGTAAATGATTACAAGAACAACGGTACCGGTAAAAGCTCATCGGTAAAAAAGAGCAGCGATTCTGACAACGCATCGAAAACGGGCACGGATTCCTGCTCAACTGCAAACTGTCCCGCAGGCTCCACAGAGCAGGGTTAGACGGAAATCTTTCTTAAATCTCCCGGAATAATTTTTTTTCGTCGCAGCGCTCCTCTTTGAGGAGCGTTGTGACATCCGGTCCTCATTTTTTCATCCTGCCCTTTCTCATCATCTGGGCTTTTTTCTGCGTGTAGAGGCTCATGAGGTACTTTTCGATCGTGATTATGGCCGGTCCCAGGAGCTTTTCGTCTTTTAGTTTTTCACCGTACAGTGAGTCGGTGAATTCGCGTATGGTTTCCGGTGCCTGGGCCACCTCCGGGTTCACCATCAGGTACTCGATGTCTGGCAGAAGGTACTGCTGGCTCCGGTTGGGATAGAGGACCCGACGGGCGTTATACATCGGGATTACGATTTTCAGGTTGAGCTTCCTGGTGTCGTTGATGATGGTCTCGATCTCGGGTTCATTTGCCGGCAGAAGATCTATGTAGTTGGAGAGCGGTATGATTTTCGCCGTGCTATTCTTGATCTTGTAGATGATGTTCTTCGCCTCGCCGGTGGCCGACGGACGGTATACGCCGGCATCATCGTCGGATTCGCGGGCGACGTTCCCGGCCGCAGCCTCCTCCTTGTGTGACACGAAGAACGAGCGGAAAAAGTCGGATATGGCCTCCATGATGGACCGTTTTCTCCTGGAGGTGCGCTCGTCGCGCTCGACGGCCGATTCCATTGAGAGCCGGTTCTGGTAATTCTCATATTCCTGGATTATCGTCCTGAGCTTCTGCGCGCTGTCCTCCCTGCCAATGATCGGCTTGAGCCTTTCCGGAGATTCAAGCAGGTTTTTAGCTGAATTGCAGAGCAGGGTGGTCTCGTCGAAGATGCGCTCTTTCTCGGAGTGGCCAAGGGCAGCGAGGGCTTCCGGCCTGTTGACGATAACGTCATGGAGCTCGGTGAGCCGGGGCAGGAGGAAGTTGCCGTCGATCAGGTAGGATATCCCGTCTTCATCCCTGAAAAGAATGATTTTATACCGGGCGCCGTTTTCAGCCACCCACTGGAAGACCTGGTCCTCCGTGATGTCGTGAACTACCGATGACAGTGCGGAGATAGGGCAGATGCGGCTTTCGCGTACGTAGGCGGCCAGGTCACCACTGGCGGTTATCATCGGGTCAATGATCGTTTCGACCTTGAGAACGCAGGAGCGGAGGGAATTGAAATTCTTTACCTCGGTCAGCTCGGTGTCTGAAAGCGAAAGATAGATGTCTTGGAGAAGTACGTTCAGGAGGTAATCGAGTTTCGAGTCCTGGTAATCGCTGAAGTCCGTATTCAGAATGCCGAAATTTTTAAGCCGTCTGAGTATCGGTATTGAATGGTTGAGGATGACCTTGTTCATCTTTTCGAGGGTAAGCATTTTAAGCACGGACTCGTAATTGCTCCGATGAAAGCAGTAGTCCTCGGCAGTCTCATTGCCCTGCCGGTCCATGGTATAATTCTTGTAGGTGAATACGTTCTTGCCTAGCTCGAGCTTGATGACCTGAGACAGGAGGGCGCGCTCCTTTGTCTTTTTTAATAACTTGGTCAGGTTAAAGAGCCTGAACTGGTTGATCAGGCTCATGAAATTCACGGATGAAACGATGTTCCGCTCTGTCTGCAGCCGGTTGAACTCGTCGTTGCTGAGAAGGACAGAATACTCCCGCTCTTCGTTGATCGAGAGCTTTTTGGTCTGCGGGTCAACCGTAAAGGTGAAGGTAATAATGGCCCGCACCTTGTCGGGATAGTTTTTTGTCAGTATCTCTACGAGGTTGGTTATGATCTTGTTGCGTGCGATCGTGAATGGTATCTTGATATTCCGGGACGTCTTGAGGTCGTCCATGAAGGCAAGGTGGCCGATACCGTTATTCAGCACGTTAGACTGGTAATTCATTATCTCGCCAAGGACTTCATAGATGTGAGGCTCGCGTGCCACGTGTGCATGGAGAAACTGGAAACGCTTGTCCTGGATGCTTTCTTTTGCCATTGCTTTGTATCCGGTCGAATGAAACGATTAAACTAACTAATAGAAGAAAAACGCGAATTGATTTTGTCAATACATTTACTTGCCCGGTTCGGCGTGAATCATTGGTACGAAGCGCACGTACGTAACTGTCCGCCTGGAGATTGTGCCCCCCTGTTTTGTGATAACTACCAGCTCCTGCGCATATTCGCCCTCAGGGGCGACGAGGATACCTCCGTCGATGAGCTGGTCGATAAGCGCGCCGGGTATTTTTGGCGGCGCGGCGGTAAGTATGATGACATCGAACGGGGCCTCCTCGGGCCAGCCGGCGTACCCATCGCCGATCCTGACCTCGACGTTCCGGTATCCCAGCTCCGCGAGCGAGCGGCGGGCGCTTTTACCAAGCGGTTCCACGATCTCGATGCTGTACACAGATTTAGAAAGGAGCGACAGAACGGCCGCCTGGTACCCGGACCCGGTACCGATCTCGAGGACCTTCTCACCGCCGTCGAGATCGCACAACTCGGTCATGAGGGCCACGATATACGGCTGCGAAATCGTCTGGCCGTGTCCGATAGGCAGGGGGTGGTCCTCGTAGGCGCTCGCCACCTGCTGGCCGGGGACAAACTTGTGCCTCTCGACACGACGCATGGCCGCAAGCACGCGTTCATCGGTGACGCCGCGGGCCTCGATCTGGGTCATGACCATGCGATTGCGAAGTTGCTCCATTGACGTTTCTCCTTTACTGCTGCAAGAAACCGGTAACAGCGTGATTGTTATCACGGCGCATGCTATTTTCGATGAAACGGCAATCATCCGATGACTCCTTTATACCCGGCCGCCGGAAAATAAAATTATTATTGAAATATTATTAACTTGCTGAATATTCGTGTATCATATCGTAAGGGACAGTCCGGCATTGGATCGGTTTAACGTGCATCACGGATGCATGATGCCGTACCGGAAGGCACGGACTCTCTTTTTTAATATGTAGCACAGGCGGCCAATAATTTCAAGGATTTTATTGAGGCATCCGAATCTTTCTATAAACGGAGCATCATGGTGGCAAAACAAGCTGCGAAAAGCACTGGGAAGAAAGCCAAATCAACGGCAAAGAAAAAACCTGCGGCCGGCAAGGCGCCAAAAACAGCTGCGGCTGCCCGGCCCCCGGAGCGCGGAAAGAATCCCGCATACGTGCTCATCATCATGGGCCTGGTGACGGCGCTGGCGCTCCTGTTCGGGAAGTATTATACTCCGCAACGGCACGTCGTGGAAAAGACTCCCGTAAAAAAACTGGATGTTGAAAAAAAGGAAGAGAAACGCGAAAAGGTGAAGGAAGCCAGGGAAAAGGAGGACGGCGGCGAAAGCAAGTCCGCCAGGGAGGAGAAAACCCCAAAGACAATCATTATAAAGGAAGTGCTGGAGAACCGTCAGGAGGAAAACGTCAAGATATACTTTGTCGCCCTTAACGAGAAGACCGACAAACTGTACCTCGCACCGGTCAGCCGGAAGGTAGTAAGGCAGCCCCTCCTGGAGAACACGCTCCGCGAGCTGGTCAAGGGGCCGACCGCGGCAGAAAAAAGGAAAGGTCTCCTGACCGCCATCCCGGTGGAGCTGAAAATTAACAGCGTGAAGGTACGGAATAAAACCGCGGAGATAGATTTTAACGGAGCGATTGAACACGGCGCCGCTGGCAGCATACTGTTAAATCGGCTGGACCAGATCGTGTACACGGCGACGCAATTCAGCGGTGTGGGAAGCGTTATCATAAAAATCAACGGGAAGACCAGGCAGACACTGGGTGCCGACGGGCTCTCAATATCAGGCCCGCTCCACCGGAGACAATAATGGATATACTGGAGATAGAGATCAAGTCATACTGCGATGACCACGAACCCGTAGCCGCGAAGCTTGCGGCAATGGGCGCGCGCCCGGCGGGAAGCGAAACAGAGCAGGACCTCTACATGAACCACCCGTGCCGGAATTTCAGGGACACTGACGAAGCGCTGCGCCTCAGGCGGGCGGGCGAACGGATCATCCTGACCTACAAGGGACCGAAAATCGGGACTGCTGCGAAGACGCGTCTTGAGGAAGAGGTCCCGGTTGCGGACTTTGAAAAGACGCTCGCTATCTTGAAAAACCTCGGATTCGTCGAATTTGGATCGGTCACCAAAGTGCGGGAACTATACCGGCTGGACGATATTGAGGTCTGCCTGGACACGGTCGAAGGGGTTGGCCGCTTTGTCGAGATCGAGATGAAGGGCTCGGATCGGGAACGGATTGAGCATCAGCTGTTCAGGCTGGCCGGAGAGCTGGGGCTCGAACGCTTTGAGCGGAGGTCATATCTCGAGATGAAATACAGCTCTCCCGGGACCGGGAATGGCGCAAAGGTATGAGGGTGGCAATGAACACGGATAAAAAGTCAAGGGATACGAATAACGCGAAGAAACATCTGGCCGATCTGGAGAATAAGAACAGGCAGCTCACGACACTGATCGAGATCAACACCTACATAGCCAATTCGCTTGAAAAGGATGAGGTTTTAAAAAGGATTCTCAACCAGACAAAGGTTCTCCTTAACTGCGAAAGGAGCTCGATCCTACTGGTCGACCGGGCCCTCAACCGGCTCAACTTCGCGGTCCTGAGCAGGGACGATGAAGGGGAAATCCTGAAGGATACGAGCCTTAAGATGGGAGAGGGCATAGCGGGGACCGTGTGGCAGAACGGGATTCCCATCCTCATTAATGATGCGCAGAATGATCCGCGCTTCTCGGACAGGGCGGACAAGAAGGCAATGACCACGACCCGATCGATCATCGCCGTGCCACTTACGGTAAACGGCGAGATCATAGGGGTGATCGAGGCCATCAATAAGACCTCGGGCGGCTTTTCGGGCTTCGATCTGCAGGTTCTCCAGTTCGTGTCGACGCAGTCGGCGATCGCGATCAACAACGCCGATCTCTACAACATGGCAATCAGGGACGGGATGACGCGGCTCTATATAAACAAGTATTTCCGTGAGCGCCTCCAGGAGGAGTGGAACCGCTCGGTCCGCATGAAGCGCAGCATGGCAGTCGTCATCTTCGACATCGACTATTTCAAGAGCATCAATGACACCTACGGCCATCAGGCCGGAGACCGGGTCATCAAGGAGGTCGCCCGCGTGCTGCAGGCGAATTGCCGGTCCATCGACATACCCTGCCGTTACGGCGGGGAAGAATTCACCGTGATTCTTCCGGAGACGGGCAGGGACGAAGCGATGATCTTCGCCGCGCGGATACGCGACGTCGTTGAGGGGCTCCGCATCGAGTATGAGGAAAGCACGATACGCCTCAGCGTATCGGGAGGGATATCATCGCTGCCCGAGCTGCAGCCGAAGGACTCGAACGAGATGATGGAGATGGCGGACCTTGCCCTGTATCACGCCAAAAAAAGCGGCAGGAACGGCGTGTCCTTTTACGATCCGGCGATCACGAAAGACGGCGGCCCCGTTACCTGAGAGGGAACCCCTTGGCGGCAAGCGCGCCCACCGTCTGCTTCTGGAGCTTCTCGACCTCGGCTGTCGTGAGTGTCCGGTCCCTGGAGGCAAACACGACTTTCACCGAAACCGATTTCTTGCCCTCCGGGATCGGGCTTCCTTCATACATTGACACAACCGATACGCTCTGCACCAGATCCGAGCCGCTCTTCCGAATGATGCCGCATATTTCCTTCGCGTATACCTGCCGGTCGGCAAGCACGCTGACCTCGAACGGAACATCCGGGTACTTCTGCAGCTCGGTGAACACCGTGTCACGGCGGCGAGTGGCGTACAGGAGATCAACGTCGATGTCAAACAGGGCCGCGCTTCCGGTGATATCGAAAGCCACAATCGTCTCCGGATGCAGCTCGAACACGAGACCGGCGGCCTGCGTATCTACTATCAGCTTCATGGCCCTTCCCGGGTGCGCGAAGGGAGGAAGTTCACTGCTTTCCGGGACCAGGTCCCAGTCCGCTACCTGCAGCTTGTGCATGAGGCCGCTAGCGATCTGCTTCGCACTATAAAATAGCGGATCGCCCGTTTTCTTGCGGTACACCGCGCCGGTCACCATTGTCCGCTCCGTGGCAAGTTCTGTCGAAGAGCGGTCCTTCTTGAGGTAGACCCTGCCAAGCTCGAAAATCGCAAAATCGTCGTGGAAACGGCTGTTGTATCTGACGGAGTTCATGATAGAAGGCACCAGGCTCCTCCGGAGGCGGTCTTGTTCGCTGGAGAGTGGGTTTCTCAGGCGGAGCTCATGGTCTTCGCTGACCTTGAGCTTCGTAAGGGTGTCCTCGCCGATGAAGGAATATCCGCTCACCTCGATCATGTTGTGATTTCCGGAAAGAATGGTTTTGACCCTGCGCTCGAACAGGCGAAACAGGTTTTTTCCCGGCGGTGCGCAGGGGACGCTGGGCGCCTTCGGGGTAATTGTGTCATATCCGTAAATCCGGCCGACCTCCTCGACTATGTCCTCGGGGATCGAGATATCTTTTGTCGCGCGGTAGCTTGGCACCTCGATGGAAAGCGCGTCCCCGTCCGGCGTCAGCTTGAAGTCAAGGGACGTCAATATCGAGGTAATGCGAGCGTCATCGATGTTCTCTCCCAGGCGCGTGCGGATGAAGTCGGTTGTCGTTTTTATAACAATCGTTTTCTGCTTTACCGGGTAGGCGTCGATGATCGTCGAGGCCGCTTCCGCGCCGGGGAGTACCTGCTTGATAAGATCAAAACAGCGCAGGAGCGCCGGTATGGTCAACTCGGGAGAAAGTGACTTCTCGAAGCGGATGGCCGCCTCGGTCCGGTGGGCGTAGCGGTTCGCGGTCTTACGGATATTGACCGGGTTGAAGCTCGCGGCCTCGAGCACGATCTCTGATGTGCCGTCCTCGATCTCGCTGTTGCCGCCGCCCATGACGCCGGCCAGCGCGACAGGACCCCTGGCATCAGCGATGACGATATCCTCGGGGTTGAGCTCGAACACGGAGCCGTCCAGGGTGGTGAGGGGCTCCCGGTTACCGGCCATGCGCACGATGATCTCCTGTCCGCTAAGCTTTTTTCGGTCGAAGGCGTGCATCGGCTCGCCGATCTCGGCCATGACGTAGTTGGTGATGTCGACGATGTTGTTGATCGGACGCATGCCGATCGACTCGACCATCGCCTTAAGCCAGTCGGGAGATTCCTCGATGCGGATGCCGGTCACGACCAGGCCGCTGTAGCGGGGCGCGGCATCCGGGTTTTCGATGCGCACGGACAGCTTTTCTTTGTCCCTGAAGGTTTTCATCAGGTCATAATTTACAATGCTTTTAAAGGGGCGGCCGTACAGGGCGCCGAGCTCGCGGGCGAAGCCCACGTGGCTCCACAGGTCGGGCCGGTGCGTGATCGACTTGTTGTCAATCTCGAACCTGACATCGGCGCGATGGGGGTATATCTCGCTTAATGAAGCGCCGATTTTCGTACCGGCGGGGAGCACCATGATGCCGCTGTGGTCTTCCGACAGGCCGAGCTCGCGTTCAGAGCAGAGCATTCCCTCCGATTCCTCGCCGCGGATCTTCGTTTTTTTGATGATTATATCATCGCTGAAACGGGTACCGACAGTGGCCAGGGGGACGATGTCGCCTGTCCGGTGGTTGGGCGCGCCGCAGACCACGCGGATCTTCCTCGTGCCGAGATCGCAATCGACGAGGGTCAGCTTGTCCGCGTTCGGGTGTTGCTTTACGTCCAGTATCTGCGCTGCGAATATCGTGGCGAAGTGCTCGTTCACCCGCTCGATTGAATCGATTTCTGCGGTGGACATGGTAAGGCGAAGCGCCAGCTCTTCGGGATCGATACCGGTCGTGTCAACCATCTGCGAGAGTATGTTCAGTGAAAGCCACATATGAAAGCTCCAGAATCAGAATTGCTGCAAGAAGCGGATGTCCCCGCTCAGGAAATGCCGTATGTCGTTTATGCCGTATTTCATCATTATCAGCCGGTTGAGGCCGAGGCCGAAAGCGAACCCGGACCACATGGACGGATCGATGCCGCCCATGCTCAGCACCATGGGGTGCACCAGCCCGCAGGGAAGGAGCTCGACCCAGCCGGATTGCTTGCATACGCTGCACCCCTTGCCGTTGCAGATGAGGCAGTGTATGTCCATTTCGAATCCGGGCTCGACGAAGGGGAAGTAACCGGGACGAAGGCGTATGGTAACTTCACGGTGAAAGATCTCCTTCAGGAGCTGTTTCATGACGTAAATGAGATGAGCCACGGTGATGTCCCGGTCGACCATCATGCCCTCGACCTGGTAAAAGGTGTTCTCGTGGGAGGCGTCAGTGCTCTCGTACCGGAAAACACGTCCCGGCCCGACTACGCGGAATGGCGGTTTAACCTTCTCCATCGCCCGGATCTGTATGGCCGAGGTGTGGGTGCGGAGCAAATTGCCATCTTCGGTCCAGAACGTGTCCTGCATGTCCCGGGCGGGGTGGTGCTTCGGAATATTCAATGCCTCGAAGTTGTAGTAATCGGTCTCGACCTCGGGCCCGTTGTGGATCTCGAAGCCCATGGAGGTGAAGATGTCTTCAATCTCATACTGGATCTGTGATATCGGGTGAAGGCGGCCCAGGCGCTCGCGGTCAGTGGCGGCAGGAGTATCGAGGGTCACGTCGATCCATTGCGTGTTGGCCAGGTTCTTTACGCCGCTCATGGCGAGCTCGCCTTTTTTCGCTTCAAGGGCGGCTTCGACTTCCACCTTGAATTCATTCGAAAGCTTTCCCATCGCCGCCCGCTGGTCGGGCTGGAGGGTTCCGAGCGACCTGAGGATGAGGGTCAGTGCCCCCTTCCTGCCGAGATATTTGACGCGCAGCTCTTCGACGGCGTCGACCGTGCTTGCGGCGCTGATGGCTGAGAGGGCTTCCGCCCTGAGGCTGGTTAGTTCCTGTTCCATGGTCGGTGTCTTCTTCCCGGCCGTTTCGCCCCAGGAGGGTGATGTCGGCGTCATGCTAGCTGTTACGTCGGTGTCACCGGCAGGGCGGGACGGCGTATTAAGTGAATAATAATAAGAACCAATAGGTTGATTGGGGGTTAAAAGTCAAGAAGAATGTGATTACCTGTTCGTCAAATCAATAGCAATCCTGGCCGCGCCGAACGCCGGGACCTTGCTCGGCTCCTGGACCGGCAGGAGCTGGAAATGCCCCTTGAAGCCCTTGAGGGCGCGTTCGTTAACGACCTGCTTGACGACAGGGAGAATGAATTTGTGCGCCCTCGAAACGCCGCCTCCGATCAGGATCGCTTCCGGGTTGAATATGTTCACGAGATTTGCCATGCCGATACCGACGAATTCCGCGTATTCTTGAAGTATGATCAGCGCTGCCGCGTCCTTGTTCATGGCTTCCTCGAATATGAGAAGCGGGGTGAGGGGCTCCTGCTTCATCCGCGCTAAGATGGAAGAGCCCTTCTGCCTTTTAAGGTGCGCTCCGGCGTTTTCAACCAGGGCCGTACCGGATGCGTATCTCTCCCAGCAGCCGCAGTTTCCGCACGGGCATTTCCGCCCGTTAAACTCGATCGTCATGTGCCCGACCTCCATTGCATTGCCGGACTGCCCTGTATAAATCTTGTTGTCGATGAAAACACCGCCGCCCACGCCCGTGCCCAGCGTTATCATGATCCAGTTCCTGAACCTGCTGACGTTCTCCTTCCACCACGCGCCGAGGAGCGCAACGGTTGCATCGTTCTCGAGGAATACCCGGGCCCCGGTCGCACCCTCCATGTTCTTGACGATCGGATGATTGTTGAACGACGGTATGTTCGGCGCTTTAAGGATGGTGCCTTTGTCCTTGTCGATGGGCCCGGGCGAACCGATACCGATCGCCTTGATGTCGATTTTCGACACCGACGCAGAGGTTGCCAGTGACTCGATCAGCATGCATATGCCGTCATCGATCTCCCTGGCAGTCCCGGGCGTCTCTATTTCCCTGAAGCTGAGCTCCTTGCCTGATCGGTCGGTCAGAACGCCCTTTATTTTAGTTCCGCCGATGTCAATGCCGACAAACATCCATTCCTCTCTCTGCACCGGTACATGGTGCAATACCCTGTTATCAGAAAATCATGCGATATGCTACACGTCTTATACCAGCATATAATGAATCGTAATATTTTTTTAAATAAATCATGTATAAGTAAAGTATTTTTTTTAGGACATCCTTATTTTACGCAAGAGGTCGGGCACGTCTGCTGGTTAAAGCCCTGCACAGGTGTCGTGCGGGACCGGAACTATGAACGTGCATACACTTCATGAAATTTATCGGTCAGGTAGTGCATAAACGGTCCGACCTGTATGACTCCGCCGGTAATGTTTTTTACCAGCTCTGCCGAAGTAAAACGGGATCCGTGACCGTGCACATTCTCGCGCAGCCACCCGAGCAGAGCCGTGAACTCGCCGCTCTCAATGTCCCCGGGGATAGAGGGGCATGCTTCTACGGCAGCTCGGTACAGCTGCGCGGAGAGGAGGTTCCCTATCGTGTAGGTCGGGAAATATCCGAACGAACCATGCGCCCAGTGGATGTCCTGGAGACAGCCGAGCGCGTCATTCGGCGGGTCGATGCCAAGGTAATCACGGTATTTTTTATTCCATAGGGCAGGGATATCCTCCACGGATAATGAACCGCCGATCAGCTCCTTCTCTATCTCGAACCGTATGAAGATGTGGAGGTTGTATGTAAGCTCATCCGATTCAACCCGGATGAACCCGGGACGTGCAATGTTGACCGCTGAATAGAAGCGGTCCAGCCCAACGTCATCGAGCTGGCCCGGAAAATGTTCTTTCAAAACGGGCAGGTAGTGCTTCCAGAAGCCGCGGCTCCTGCCGATTATGTTCTCCCAGAGTCGCGATTGGGACTCGTGGACGCCGAGTGAGATGGACTGGCACAACGGCGTTTCCAGCAGGTCAAGGGGAAGACCCATGTCATAGAGCGCGTGCCCGGCCTCGTGAATGGTGCTGAAGAGCGCGGAGAGGAGATCGTCTTCCGAGTAACGCGTTGTGATCCTGACGTCATAGGGGGTGAATGACGTGGTAAAGGGATGGGCCGACCGGTCCTGGCGCCCGCGGCTGAAATTGAACTTCATGTCGCGCAGGACCCCGAGACCGAAGGCCTCCTGCCTGCGGGTGTCGTATTTCCGGGAGAGGAAACCGGTATCGGCAGGGGATTTCATCCCGGTAATCTCTTTCACGAGGGGAACCAGGCCTTCCTTAAGCTCTCCGAAAAGCCGTTCGACCTCGGCCGTAGTCAGGTCCGGCTCGTACATGTCCAGGAGCGCGTCGTAGCGGTGGCCGTTATTTCCCAGGAGGTCGGCCATCTCCCTGCTGATACCGACCAGCTCGGAAAGAACAGGCGCGAACTCCCGGAAGCTCGAATTCTGGCGCGCCCTGATCCAGATGGAGTTTGCCTGCGCCGTGGTGCGGGCAAGACGTGTCACAAGCTCCTCCGGCAGCATTTTTTTCTGGTCATAAGTCCGGCGCGCGGCCCTGACAAGGCTCGCTTCGATTGAATAATAATCAGATTCGTGGGTTTCGGACTCCGCATCCTCGATCAAACGTCCTGTCTCATCGGAGACCAGCCAGCGGTGTGCCAGCTCCGAGAGGAGTGCAAGCTGCTCGGCGCGGGGTTTAACGCCTTCTTCCGGCATGTACGTTTCCATGTCCCAGCCGAGGACGGCAATGGTCTGCTCGATCCTGCTGATGCGCGCCCATGCAGTATTCAGCTTTTCTATAGCCGTTGTCATTACGGGTTTCCTTGTCATTAGATACAGTATCCCCAGAATTGCTTATACTGGCAAAAAATCAAGCAACAAAAAGGAGTGTACCACGAAAGATGTACAGGGGTAATTTAATTTTATTCGTCTAGGTCCCACGCGCAATTTATTTGCTTGATTTGACGCCGGGATATCATTTTACTGTCATCATGAAAAAAATTGATCTACACACCCACACAACGGCTTCGGATGGAATTTTCCCGCCGCGGGAGCTTATCGATCTTGCCATGAGGAGCGGGGTAATCGCAATGGCGATGACCGACCATGATACGGTCGAAGGCCTCCCGGATGCCATGGAATACGCCGCCTCCCTGGGGTTCAAGCTCTATCCGGGCGTCGAATTCAGCATTGATTACGATGCCGGCTCCTTCCACCTGCTGGGGCTTAATATCGATTACGGCAACCCGCGCCTTGCCGGGACTCTCCGTGAACTCGCCGATCATCGCGAGACAAGGGCATACCGCATCATAGACGATCTGAAAAAGCATGGTATCGATATCCCCGTCGATGAAGTGGTCAGGGAGGCCGGCGGAGGCTCCATGGGGCGGCCCCATGTGGCCCGGGTCATGGTGAACCATGGCTACGCGCAGAACATACGCGAGATATTCCAGAAGTACCTTGTGAAGGGGAAACCCGGCTATGTTAAGAAAGTCAGGATCTGCTTCGAGGATGCGATTGGACTGGTGCGCGAATGCGGCGGGATAGCGGTGGTGGCCCATCCGATTTCACTCGAATGCAAAGACATGGATGAATTCGAACGTCTGTTAAAGGGTTTCATCAGCGCCGGCGTCGAGGGGCTCGAGGCCTTTGCGTCCATGCACACGGTGGAGCAGGCGGCCCTGTACGAAGAGATAGCTCGTAAGAACGGTCTGCTGGTGACGGGCGGCAGCGATTTCCACGGGGACAAGGACGAGACGATAGGTTATTACCGGAAAGACCGGCCCATTCCGGTTGAATTGCAGGATTCCCTGGAATCATTGATCATGAAGAAGGCGCAGTATGGCGCCGGTACGGCGAGTTGATTTACAGCAGTATCAGGAACCTTCCGCAGTGGGTGCAGAGAGAGATCCCCTTCCGCTCTTTGATTTGCTCGACGTAAAACGGCGGTATTTCCATGTGACAGCCGGAACAGCTGTTTTTTTCCACGATAGAAAAGGGATTGTCCCGCTTTTTCCGCATCCGTTCGTAATAGGTCAGGGAGCGGTTATCGATAAGCTTTTTCATGGAATCGATTTTCTTTTCGAGCGATTCGGACTTGTTCCCCTCATCGAGCATCTTGTACAGGCTGTCCAGGCGGATGAGAAGGTCGAGGTCGGAGGAGGGGACGCCGGAGAGGTTATCGGGTTTTCCCGGGGCCGGCTTGTCCTTGACCGATATCGACTCGTAATAGGCCTTAGCCTCTTTTTTCAGAAGGGCGTATATCTTCGCAGGAGTCGGCTCCGCATCGATCAGCTTTTTCTTTTGCTTGTTTGAAAAAAGGCGGGCCATCATTCCTATGAGATACAGGTACTTTGTGCTCATCTCTGTGGGGAAAATGCTCAGGAGCACGTACTTAACCGGCTTTTCGTCGATCGACTGGTAGTCGATCGGTTTTTCCAGCACCCCGAATATCGAGATGAGGTCTGTAACCGACTCGGTTCTGGCATGGGGTATGGCAAAGCCGTTCCCGATACCGGTGTTTTCAAGTGATTCCCGGTGGATAACCTGAGCGTAATAGCGTTCTTTGTTGTTGATGTATTCCAGGTCCTGGAGTTTGTCGACGAGCTCCTTGATGACGAGCTGCTTTTCAGTTGATTTTAGCTTAACAATCTGGTTCCTCTGAAATAACTCTTCCAAGTCCATAAGCCTTCCATGCGGGTAGAATGGTAGTAACAAGAAAGGTAGATAGCATTCGGGGCGAAAGGATTTGAACCTTCGACCCCTTGACCCCCAGTCAAGTGCGCTAACCGGGCTGCGCCACGCCCCGAGTAACTAATCTGATACAACTTTTACAGAAGAGGGTGGTCGTGTAAAGTAAATTTCTCAATTTCTTGTAATAAAACGCAGCGTCCCAGGCCGCTCTAAGAGGCAGGTAACAGAAAGTGCAAGGGGGGCATTATGAATAAAAAATAAACCACGAATGAACACGAATACACGCGAATTGCCTTAAATACATCTCACAGAGTTCACAAGGAACACGGAGATAAAATCCTAAACACTCATGCAGATGGATTATTTAGTGCATCATTAGAGTTCATTCGTGTCCATTAGTGGTTCACCCATTCGCCTCGCCGGTACAGGTGTAGTATGGAGGAGAAAGACAAAATTCCATTATTATGAAGAATTAATCCTTGATATATTTCATTCTGACAGGAAATGCTGTTTATCCTGATACCGGAAAGGGCAACATCCATACATGCTGAATATGCCTATCAAAATAAACGTTATATCACTCGTCATGATTACCGTTGTAGCCGCGATGTGCGCCTCATGCTCTGCCGGGTTCGACAATTCGCGCATCCGGAGCCTCAACATGGAGGCGCGCCGCTATTATGATGAAGGCATACAGTTCTCCAAAGAGAACAGGATCGATGAGGCGATTCGATCCTACACGCGCTCCATCCGGATAAATCCCGGCGCCGCGGCATACAGTAACAGGGCGTCCGAGTACAACCGGAAGGAGCGCTTCGACGACGCGATTGCGGACGCGAACCGGGCTATCATGATGAACGAGAAATACGCGATGCCCTATTTCATACGGGGCAATTCATATTACAGGAAGGGTGACTATAACAGGGCCCTGAAGGACTATTCCCGGTCGATTATCCTTGACCCGGAACAGGCGGCGTATTATTTCAATCTCGCGCAGACCTATACCCGCCTCGGGCTTGATGATGAAGCCATCTACATGTACGGCAGGGCCGCTGAAAGGGATGCCGGGTATTTCGTTGCGCATTTCAACCGCGCCTGCCTTTACGCGCAAAAAAAAGAAACGGAGAGAGCGCTCGAATGCCTCGAGCGTGCGGAAGAGGCCGGCTTATGCAATCCCGCCCTGTTGCATGAAGAGAATTCGTTCGATCAGTTACGGAACATGGCCCGTTTCAGGTCAATCGTGAACCGCCTGGAAAAAAGATTCAAAAGCGGCCGCGGATGCGAGCGACCGCCGGCGGATTAAGACTTCGTCATGGGGCGCATCACCCGTCGTCTCGCTTTTTGAAGAACCCGCTGATTTTCATCGCTGTCTTACTCCCGATACCCGGGACGCTTTCAATGTCCTCTTTCGACGCTGCGCTTATGGCACTGATCGATTTAAACCGCTCAAGCAGGAGCCGCTTCGTTTTTTCAGAGAGCGGTATCTCGTCAAGGACCGACCGCGACGTCTTTTTATCACGGAGCGCGCGGTGATACGATACCGCAAATCGATGCGCCTCATCGCGTATATTCTGGATCAGCTTGAGGCCCGGGGAAGCGGGGGGGAGCCGGAGTGGCTCCTGCCCGGGATCGGTATAAAGCTCCTCGAAACGCTTGGCTATGGATACAATCTTCAGGGAGGGCGTAAAATTACGCGCTGCCTCCAGCGCCCGTGTGAGCTGAGTCGGCCCGCCGTCGATGATCATGAGATCGGGAAGTTCCAGTCCTTCGTTGACGAGGAACTGGACGCGGCGTCCCACTGCCTCGTGGATCATGCCCGGGTCATCGGCAGATTCATAGCCGCGTATCCGGTATCGCCGGTAACTTTTTTTGTCCGGTTTCCCGTCGCGGAACGAAACCATCGAGGCAACGGCGTCGGTACCCTGCAGGTTCGATACGTCAAAGCATTCCATCCGGCGGGGCGGTAGGTCCAGCCACAGGCGCTCCTGTAGCTCCTGCAGGCCTTTCAGCGTGTCCCGTGTTTCTCGCTCAGCGTAGCGTTCCGCAGCGATCACGTCGATGTTCTTGTGAATAAGCCTGATGATGCCACGGTCGTCGTTGGTCTCCGGGACCGAGATCGTAACGGACCGCTTCGCACGCCTCTTGAGAAGGTCTTGTATGACGGCACGGTCGGGGACCTGCCGTTCGGCAATGATGCGGGCCGGGATGTCGGCTGTTTCGTAATAGCCGAGTATGAACGACCTGACGATCTCCCCGGTGTCGGCGAACTCGGCATTGTCGTAAATCGATATCTTTCTGCCGAGAAGCGCTCCGCTCCTGAACTCGAACAGAACGATGATTCCCTCGTTTCCGAACTTTGACGCGCCTATGTAGTCCTGGTCCTTTCCGATCGGCACATCGACCTTTTGCGTTTCCGAGATCTTCTGGATATCAAAGATGATGTTCCGTATTTCCGAGGCCTTCTCGTATTCCCGGGCTTCGGAGAAGCCCTTCATCATGCCCTGGAGGTCCTGTATGACAGGCTCGACCGATCCCTCAAGGAAGCGTACCGCGTTGTCGATGATTGCCCGGTATTCGTCCCGGGAGATCGTCCCGCGGCACACGCCGCTGCACTTGTTGATCTGGAAATTCATGCAGGGACGTTCATTGCTTTTAAGAGGCAGGCCGCGCATGCATATCTTAAGCTTGAATATGCCGTTTATGAGCTTGACCGTTCCTTTCGCGGCGCGGGCGTCGGTATAGGGCCCGAAATAACGAGTGCCGTTTTTCCTGACCGTACGGGTATAGATAACGCGGGGATACTCCTCGTCAAGGGTAATGGCTATATAGGGGTACCGCTTGTCGTCCTTTTTCTGGATGTTGAATTTAGGCCGGTGTTTCTTGATGAGGCTGCTTTCCAGGATCAGCGCCTCGATTTCCGAATCGGTAACAATGAATTCGATGTCCCGGATGATTTTTACAAGGACCCTTGTTTTGATATCATGCTCACGCTTCTGGAAATAGGACGTGACCCTTTTCCTGAGAGAGCCGGCCTTGCCGATGTAGACGATCGATCCTGCGTCGTCTTTCATGAGATACACGCCCGGCTCGCCGGGTGCTCCGGAGAGAATCCTTTTTAAATGGTCGGTCTCAGGCATCCGGACGTATCAGCCTTTTGAGTTTTTCAATGTATTGCGTTGTTACTTCGAACCCGGGGTTGAGACGGCGGGCCTTCTCGAACATCAGGATGGCCTTGTCGTAGTCGCGCTTTTTGGCATGGGCGACACCCAGGTTAAACCAGCTCCCGAAACCCTGCGGCTTCACGATGGTCAGGGTCCTGAACATGGCGATGGCGTCATCAAGCTCGTTGTTTTTCAGAAGGGTAACCGCAGAGGTGAACAGGACCCCGGTCTCGTCGGACTGCGGCCCGGCAGCGGTCCCGGATTCACCCGGTGCCGGTTGACCAGGTTTATCTTCCGGAACCGGGGCAGGCTCCGACGCAGCGGAAACTGGCGCGGTTTGCGTACCGGGCTCAGGTGAAGGCCTGGCAGAGAGATCCTTCATCTCCTCGATGAGTGTGTTGAAGGACTGGGCGAGCTGGTCAAGCTCATCGTCGCCGGTTTCCTTCAGGGAAATATTGAGATCTCCGCCCGCTGCTTTTTCCATGAATTGCGACAGGTTGCCGAGCAGCAGGGAATAGTTTTGCAAAAATATCAGTGTAAGCAGTACCACGGCCAGGACGAGAAGGGCGGCGATGACAATCATGACTGTTTGCGTTGTTTTCGTGTCTGCGACGTACCCCTCAAGGGTCTCCCTGATAGTCGAAGCCGTCATCATGAGCTGTAGTATTCCCTTTTTCTTACCGAGGTCAATCGGGTAATAGGCATTTTGCCAGCAGTAACCGTCACCGGTGTATATCGCTGGGTCGACAATGCCGTGCAACCGTCCTTTTTTCAGGTAATTCACCTCTTTTTCCTGCCGCACGATCGACCGGGGTTGAAGGCCGGGAGTGAAGTTTTCATGGAGGTGGATGATCTCGGAAGTCCTGTAAAAATTTTCATCTGCTGTCTTGGTGAAGATGATTGCGGCAAGGAGCCTGCCGGTACCGGCGTTATATTCACGCAGCTTGCCGGATATAGCGCCTGGGGTAATCACACCGGACGACTGGAGACGCGAAACGATCAGCTCAGTACGTTCAAGCATGGTATCGCGCGCGTTTGATTCCAGAGCGTCCCTGAGCGTTTCAGCATTTTTGTGCATTATGACATTGAAAGAGATCGCAACAGCAATAATAAGTGAAGAATATATGACGGAAAGGGCGATTATAAAACGCCTCGATATGATAGATTTCCTTCGAGGGTCTGACAGACCTGTTGAAAAATTTCTGTATCTTTGAATGATGTTCATGAAGTATTCGACCTTTCCTTTTAATGACATGTCATGTATCGTTTTATCAGTATGAGGCTGTCCCATAAGCGGTTGCCGAGTGAATTTCGCTCTTGCCTCTTGCTTGTCTTGATACGATTTTGCCGCCCATGGCGTCAAAATCACACCTCGACGGGCTCGGTACAGCGCTCGACAAGCGTTACGAAATTCGTATCGAGGTAGCTTATGGGACAGCCCTGTAGAGCGTCCCGGACATGATGATCAATAAATCAGGTATCTCTTTCAATTAATCAATAAAAAAAAGAGCCGAGTGGAGAGGGTAGATGGTAAAATGAAAAATATTTGCAAATTGCAAGAAATATTGTTGCAATTTTTCAACATGCTGGTATGTTTATATCATGAAGAAGTCATTATTGACAACAATGGATAAAAACCAGATTGAAGAGCTACTCTACCACGCCCTGAGGACAATATACCTCTTTGAGCGAACCGAGATCGAATTATTCGGACTGGATTACCAGCAGATGTATCTCCTGAAATATCTCAAGCGATCCGACCCTCTTCGCGTAAGCGAAACAGCCGATGAACTAAGGATACCGGTATTTGCCGCGACACGCCTTATAGACCAGCTCGAAAAAAAGAAATTGATTACGAGAAGCAGGGACGTAAAAGACAGGAGGAATATTTTCATACGCCTGTCGCCTCAGGGTGAGGATATGGTCACGAGGATCGAGACGCATACCCTGGAAATGATACTTGCCAGGCTGGGGGGGTATACGGACGCGCAGCTCGGTGTTATGCTGGACCTGATAAGGAATATAGACGTGATACTCGGGGTCGCGAACGAACTGCCCGGTACCACGGCAGCGCGCTGAATACGGGAGCGATTGCGGCACAAGGCGATATTCAACCGGCCATGCTCCCAATGCAGCATCCCGGTAACAACAGTTGATCAAGGAGCGGAACATGGCTAGCATCTACAAGGGATACATGGGTACTATGCTTGATATCAACCTGTCAACGGGCAAGGTTGGAGAGTACCAAGTGAGTGATACGGACCGGGAGCTTTTCCTGGGGGGACGTTACCTGAGCACAAAGATACTCTGGGACGAACTGAAGCCCGGGATCGATCCACTTTCTGAAGAAAACATACTGGTAGTCATGACATCGCCGCTCACCGGCTCGGGAGGTCCCTGCACCAGCAGGTACGATATCTCTTCAAAAAGTCCGCAGACCGGGGCTATCGGCCATTCCAACAGCGGCGGGAATTTCGGCATGAATTTGAAAAGGGCCGGATGGGACGGAATGGTCGTGCGGGGGAAAGCCAAAAAGCCGGTCTACATCGAGATCATAAATGATTCGGTAACGATTAAACCGGCGGGAAAAATTTGGGGAATGGACACGCAGGAATCGCAGAAGGCCATGCTCGGGAAGGAAAAGGGCGGATCAATGGCGATAGGCCCTGCGGGCGAGAACCTGGTCAAGTTCGCAGCGGTTGTCTCACAGGAGCGCTGCCACGGGCGGACCGGCATGGGCGCGGTGATGGGATCGAAGAACCTGAAGGGCATGATCGCGCGCGGGACGAATTCGGTCCCGATCCATGATCCCGAGAATTACAAGGTCACGGTGAAAAAGTGGATTAAGCTTCTCCAGGCGCACCCGGCCACGGGCGACATGGCGCCCCGCCTCGGAACAGCTTTCTCGCTCATGCCGCTGTCGGTCCGGAACGCGCTCCCGACAAAAAATTTCAGCGTCGGGACCTATGACAAGGCATATAACATAAGCGGGGAAATGCTGGCCGAGAAGTACCTGGTGAAGAACTTCGGGTGCGTTTCCTGCCCGATCCGGTGCGGGCGAGTCGTCAATATCAACGGGCTCGAGGTGAAGGGACCGGAATACGAGATCATGTGCCTGATGGGCTCGAACCTCCTTATCGATGACCTTGAGGCGATCATACACTGGAACTACGAGATCGACCTGCTGGGAATGGACACGATCAGCACCGGGACCATTCTCGGTTTCGCGGCGGAGCTCAATGAAAAAGGCCTCTGGAAAAACGGCATAGCATTCGGCGATAAAAAGGTGATGTCGAAGACGATACGGGACATCGCCTACCGCAAGGGTATCGGCAATGATCTCGCAGAGGGTGTGCGCTTCCTGTCGAAGAAATACGGCGGCGAGGATTTCGCGCCGCATGTCAAGGGCCTGGAGATTCCCGCGTACGAGCCACGGGGTGCCGTTTCCCAGGCGCTCGGGTATGCCACCGCCTCGCGCGGTGCCTGCCATCTTGACGCAGGCTACGAGGTCTACATGGAGGTGACCGGCCCCATTACAATGGACCAGCACAAGTATCGCGGAAAGGCGCCCTGGACCGTTCTCACGCAGAATCTCATGGCCGTAATCAGCGCGGGCGGGAACTGCCTATTCACCGGGTGGACCTTCGTCCCAAAACCGGCTTACAAGGTTCCGGGAAAGCCGCTGCTATCGAAAATAATTACCGCAATAATGAGCAATATCGGCTGGCTCATCGCCGCCACGGTTAAAACGCCGCCATGGCTGTTAAAGATACATGTACCGTTCCTTCTACCGCATTCAAAGGCCCTGAAGGAAGCGACCGGTATGAAAATGGATTTCGGCATATGGACAAGGATCGGCGACCGTGGTTATAATATGGAAAAGCTGTTCAACCTCCGCGAGGGCATAAACAAGGACCAGGACAGGCTTGCAAGGCGGTTCACGCATGAGCCGCTCATTCCCGGGAAGCCGGAAACCGTTGTCCGGATGGATAAAATGCTCCCGAAGTATTACAAGCTCAGGGGCTGGGACAAGAACGGCATTCCCAAAAAGAGAACTCTCAAGAAACTGAAGCTGGATTTTGTCGATATTTCGCAGCTGGTGAAGTGAATGAAACCGCGAAGGCGGGGCCGAGACGCCCCGCCTTCGCGGATAATGAATATTGCATTGAGAATTATGCGGCGTACATATCCACGTGTTTGACCTGCTTGAGCGGAATCTGCTTTTCACCATTATCGATATCGAAGGTAACGATCATGTCGCCTACAATGGACCGGTTTTTATAAAGCTCGATCTCAAGTCCGTCCTCGAGCACCAGGATAATGTCAAGTCCCTTGATATCAAGATACTTCGTCAGCAGTTGTTTGAAATTCTTTTTCTTTCCTTTTTTGTGTGCCATAGTATCCCCTCAAGAAGATTAGATTTTTCTGATTAATTAATTTTTATGTCCCATCTTGAATATCGGTTTTATGTCGGATAACTTGATTAATTTTTATATATATTGTATTAAAAATGTTAGTTCAAATTAATTGTACGAATACATGATTATGCGGGGATGGTTCATTCAGGATTCAAAAGCAGTTGAATCATTCTTCAAAGCCAATACGCCAGACAGCTGTGCCTGCAAGACCATACCTGCCGGCCAGTTCTCTCAACAACGAGCGGGTATGACTGTCGGATATATATGTGAGACAGGAATTCCCGGATTTATAGAAAAGGTTGCCTGATGGGTCCCTCCGGGCATTGTGCTTTTCTGGCAGCTTTACGCCATGTTTTGAAGAGAGGGCAGTGGCCTTGTTTCCGCACCAGCGGTATCCGTATGCGGGTATCCCGAGCCAGAGCCGGCCGGGCTTAATGTGCTTCAGTGCGTATTTAATATTTTTTTCTGCCCATTTCACATCGGTAACCGGACCGGGGCCCGTGTGAGAGCCATTGAGATCGTAGCACATCATGACCACTGCGTCGACCCGGGGCGCGATGACGGCCATGTCATGAAAACCGCTCCATGCAGAGGGGAAACCGATCTTCGGGAAAACAGCCATGGTAATTTTTCCGCTGTAGTCCTTCCTGAGATCGTCAAGAAGGAGTCCTAATAGTTTCGCGTATTCAGGGGGAAGGAACTCAAAATCCAGATGAACGCCGGGGAACCCCAGCCTGTCTGACATGGCAGCGATGCTGCGAGCGGCTTTCTTTCGTGTGTGTTCGTCAGAGAGAATGCGGCGACCGGAACGAGCAGACTTGAAGGATATAAGGGGGTAGAGTGTAACTCCTTTTTTTGAGGTCAGCTCCCTGATGGTATCGATAGACGAAGCAGCAGACATCCTGATGGTTCCGTTATCCTCAAGGCTGAATCCGGTTATGCAGATCACTGAAAACCTGTTCATGATATTCAGGAGATATGGTCGGGACAGGTTGTCCGTATGGACAATGTAGCCCCAGGCAGAACCGCCCGTGTTCCCGGAATAAGAGTCTTCCGTAAAAAATATTAGAAGAAGTATCAATAATTGACAAAATAGTTGCTTCATGGTATATTAGTTCAGGTATAAATGATACGATGCAATTATATTCTTTCCTGTCTGACCTTACAATATTTTTTTGACATGAGAGCATTTAAGTATTAAATTAATAAACAAATATTAAGATAATGTATATAGCAGATGTAATGCTCAGGAAAAAACAGTGAAAAAGCATGCAATAGTACTCGGGCTCATTATAGCCATATCAGCACTCGCCGGACTTAATTCATGCGGCAATATGGATGATGTTGATGACCAGTCGCCAGTACTTATTGTGCATATTGATATTGCGGCAGGGTCTGAATCAACCATTATCATTGATGATACTAACAAAGCTTATCTCATGTTCTACGTAGACAGCACGTGGCTTAGCCCCTGGCTGCAGTTTGGAGCGAATTCACGAACCCTCATCAATCCCGTGGTCGGCACCTTTTCAACCTATGTGGCTGCATTCTGGGATGCCCAGGCAGACGGCTCAACACCAGCAACTAACGGGAATGGTATGCTTGACCCTGGAGAACCGTGCACGGGTTATGTAAACGCGAACCATTCCGTTCTTCCCTTCCCGGAGGAAATGACGGAAATTGTATTTTTTCCGCTCGAATGGCGTGAGATCACGATCACGCTTGATGTGGGAATAACCTATTAAAACTGGGAGATGCACGGGAGCTGGCATGATAAAGAAAAGAGCCATTACATCGGGACTGGCATTACTGATAACGGCAGCCGTTTTTGCGGCCCCCGGATGCGATTCGACAAAGGCGAAAATCCCGCAATTGATTCTGAACGTCAAGCTTGATGAAGTTACCTATCCCGTGAGCAGTGCGAATAAAATCTATATCGTGTTCTATGTCGCGAATGACTGGGCAACGCCCTGGATGTCGCTTGGTTTCCCCATGAGCTCGGTGATTACACCCCAGCTCAACGTCGGTGATTACCCGCTCTTTTTTGAGGTATGGTATGATGCGGACGGCGATGGCCTGCCAACGCCCGGCGTTGATTTCTACCAGGGCTGGCAGGGTAAGATCGATCGCACCAGCGATAGCCTCAATCCTTTGCCAGTGGCGGATACTGAAATAATGATCCTCAATTTTGATCTGGATAACCACGGAACCTTTTAAAGCCGCCGTAAAAAACTCCGTCAACGGAGTTTTTTTATATCGAAAAACACTTGCCAAATTATCCCCCGGCTTTTCCCATCATCTGGATTTGAAATTTGGGCAGAGGAAAACAGGCAGCAGATGACGGAGCTCAGCGGAAAACAGAAACGTAAACTAAAGTCCCTTGCGCATCACCTGAAGCCGGTGGTATACATAGGAAAGAACGGGATAACCACCGGACTGATTTCAGCGGTCGAACAGGCCCTCGACGACCATGAGTTGATCAAGATCAAGTTCATTGACTTCAAGGATGAGAAGCGTGGTTTTCTCGAACGGATTGCGGCCGAGACCGGCGCGGAACTGCTCAACCTCATCGGTAATATCGCCATAGTCTTCAGGCAATCCCGCGACGAATCAAAGAGGAGAATAGAGCTTTAGTATTGCACAATATTCTTGACAATTACCGGGAATTTATATTAATGCCTCATGCATATCACGGGCGGTACCAATCAACAGGGACCCGTACAAATGATCAAGGAGTTCGGCGGTGAAAAAATACAATGTAGTCATACTCGGCGCCACCGGCGCGGTGGGTATCGAATTCAGGAAAATATTGCAGGAACGGAAGTTCCCGATTGATACCATACGTTTTCTTGGGCTCACCACGGTCGGTAAAGAGATTGATTTCGGAGGCCGGAAGATCACGGTGGAGCCGGTTGTGGATGGTTGCTTCAAGGGCTTTGACATAGGCCTCTTTTCCGCCGGCGGCGATATCAGCAAAAAGGTGGCGAAGCGCGCTGCCGAGGAGGGATGCGTCGTTGTGGACAACAGCTCCGCGTGGCGAATGGACCCCGAAGTACCGCTTGTCGTGCCGGAGGTTAACCCTGACGATGTTTCATGGCACAAAGGCATAATAGCAAACCCGAATTGTTCGACTATACAGATGGTCGTTGCGTTAAAGCCGATCCATGACGCGGCCCGAATCAAGCGGATAGTTGTCAGCACGTACCAGGCCGTTTCCGGGACCGGTCTCAAGGCAATCGAGGAATGCCTTATCCAGACGAGAGACATCGTCAACGACAGGCCTATATCGCAGCGGAAAGTGTATCCGCACCAGATCGCCTTCAACGCGCTGCCGCAGATCGACGTATTCCTGGATAACGGCTATACGAAGGAAGAGATGAAAATGGTCAACGAGACCAGGAAGATCATGGGCGATGATTCCATCCGTGTCACCGCGACCACGGTGCGCGTACCAGTGCTCTACGGCCATTCGGAATCGGTCAATATCGAGACTGAAAAAAAGATCACCCCGGACGAGGTACGGGAATTATTGAGCAGGGCGCCTGGCGTGAAAGTAGTGGATAATCCAGCGAAGAGCGAGTATCCGATGGCCATAAATGCCGCCGGGACGGATGACACCTATGTCGGCCGTATACGTGCGGATGACTCGATCCCGAACGGCATAAACATGTGGATTGTATCCGATAATATACGAAAGGGCGCGGCTCTCAACGCGGTACAGATAGCTGAATTGATGATACAGAAAGGGATGTTCAAATAACAGGAATCAATGTTGCCTTGCCAAAAAGCTCTTCCCGTAAATCACGGGAAGGGCTTTTTTTTATGATTGAACAAATCATGGGTTGATTTATGACGTTTTATCCGGAAAATCCAGGCAGTATCGACCAATACAGGATAAATTCCTCCAATTTACGTGTCATTTGCTAATTTATTTTGCCATTTTATACGAAAATTATAATAGATTGAATAATAGATCATTTATTATGATTCTATTATACCTAATACAGGATGGCGCGGGGTCTGATACCGCTCTGCAGTAATCACAATAACCATGAAAAAGATTATTATATATTTTGATCCCACGGTCAACAAGATCCTGACCGAGACAATTACCGAAGAGGGAGAAAAGAAGCTCGTTCTCTCCTCCCCGAAGAATTTCGTATATGCATCTGAAATTGTGGCGCGCGTAATCACAATTGACACGGAAGAGCAGATACCGACGCGGCTGGACCCCGGGTATGATTATTACAATATCATCGATTTCCAAACGATAAAAGCGGACACCGGCATCTACTTTGACGAATCGAACCAGTGTTACAAGGCCTCGGCGTATGGGTTCGTGGTATTTGACGGACAGAAGATCAGGTGGTTATCCCCGCTATCGATAAGCAAGGACAAATCAAAAGCATATTACTCGGTATACCCGACAAAGACTGGCAAGTTGCCTTCGTATTCTGACATTGAGGAAGCGCTGCACGGGTACAAGATACTGGCGAGGATAGAGCAGGATAAGATTGAAGAACAGCTGAGGGCCATCGAGCTGGGAAATCCCCGCTTCACCAGGATTCTCATAGCACAGGGGAGGGAGCCGGCACACGGGCACGAAGAGTATTTCCTGCCGCTTATAAATCTGAAAAAGAAAGCGGGTGAGATAAAGTCCGATGGCAGTATTGACTTCAAGGAAGTCGGTTCCATCATCGAAATAAAAAAATTCCAGGACATTCTCAAGCGCGTTCCCGCGGTAAAGCCGGCTGACGGGTATGACGTGTTCGGCGATAAAATATTCGCGGATTTCCTGCGCCATGACGGCTATTACAAGGGCGATAACATCGAACAGGGAAAGGAAGACGAGAATATCTTCGTATCCTCTCTCGATGGCTGCGTTGACGTTGACGGTAAAAAGATATCAGTACTCCCCGTAGCCTTCATACATGGCGATGTGAATTATGACACCGGCAACATCGATTTTGACGGATCGGTCCATATAACCGGATCCGTCCTTCCCGGATTTACGGTGAAGGCGCGGGGTGACATTATCATTGATAAAAACGTGGATGACGCGTTCATCGACGCGCAGGGAGATATCACCGTCAAGATGGGAGTCGTGGGCAAGGAAAACGTCAAGCTTTCGGCGAATGGCAAGATCACGGTCAAGTACCTGCTCAATGCAAATGTCGAGGCCGCGGGCGATATCGTCGTTGAGGATTCGATCATCAACTCAGATGTATTTTCGAACACGAAGATCAGCGTAATCGCGCGCCAGGGCAAGATCATCGGCGGAAAGGCCACGGCGCTTTACGAGATACAGGTGAATGTTTCCGGATCCCCCAACGAAACGGAGACACAGCTGATTGTCGGCAGGAACCTTTTCATAGAAAAAGAACTGACGGCCATACACAAGGAAATTACGAAATGGCGCACGGCGGTCGACGAAACCATCCGAAAACTGAAGGTGAGCTTCGGAGAAGCGGTGTTCGATAACCCGAAGGAATTCATAGCCAAGCTGATCCCTGCAAAGCAGAAAAGCTGTCTCCTCATGCTCAAGGAACTGAGCGCCAACAACAAGGAATTGAAAAAAATGATGGAGCAGAGCAAGGAGATAATGGACAAGCTCAAGCTGGAGCGAGAGCCCTGTATCATTATCAAGAACAAGGCGTACCCGGGCACCATAATCAGCATCAAGAAGAACACCAAGCGCCTTGAAAGCCCCATTGATAACGTCAAGTACTACGAAGACCCGGACGAGAAGATCATTCGGTTCAGCCCCGCAGTTTGAAGCGGAAAAACCCATATTCCATGTAACACCCCGGAATTTAATTTGACAAAGACATTGTTGTCAAAGTAAATGACTTAATTTTCCATATTCTTGGCACTGGTTAGTGCGGAGGTTTTTTAATGATACATGCACCTGTAAATCTTGCAATTTTCGGCCCCATAGGCACGCAGGAACTGGTAATCATCCTCGTTATCGTTCTGCTCGTATTTGGAGCGAATAAACTGCCTAAAATAGCGAAAGATCTTGGACACGGGATCAGAGAGTTTAAGAAGTCCATCTCCGGCGAAGCGGAAGACAAAAAGCCTGAATCGAATGAGGAGAAAAAGGACTGACAAAACGTCAATCCTCTTACCTGTGCCGTTACCCGAAGGATCACACCCGGGTTTACGTAATACGCTAACGTGAGACAGAGAAACAGGCACTGGATTGAATGTTCCGGTCGGAATAACGTACCGAGATGAAGCGTTATTCCGGAGCAGGAACACCGGTAACCGTAAACGGGGATTGACAGTACCATTCCGCTCCATGCTTCTGATACTCGACACTACAGACAACGCGATCTCAGCCTATACCCCGGGAAACATCTTCCATTCACTATTACATGAGTCCGGCACTGTTGAGCGTGCGTTCGTTGATCGCTCCACCTATGCCGATCGCGCTTATCTCGAAAAGGCCATCAGCGACAGCAACCCTGATGTCATCCTGAATTGCATCGAATACGGGGATATCGACAGGGCCGAATACGAGAGGGAAACCGCCTATGCGGTCAACGGACTCATGATGAATACCCTCGCATCCCTGTGCCGTGATCGGGACATACTGCTTGTTACACTCGGGTCATCGTCCGTGTTCAGCGGCCGGAGCGGAGCACCAGGACGCGAGGAAGACCCACATGACCCGGTGAACGTGTACGGTGATTCGAAAAGCCTGGGCGAGAAGCTCATCGCCGAATCGGGATGCCGGAGTCTTACCGTGCGCTTGCCATATCTCTATGGGGACGGAATTCCGCTTTTCAACCACGGCATGGGTCCGGGGAACGGAGAGCATGGAGTGACCTTGGTCGAAGGACAGGTGATAGCTCCCACAAGGACCATCGATGCGGCCAGGGCGGTATCGGCCCTTATAACCCGCGGAGCAATGGGCGTTTTCCATTTTAGCGCGGCCGGCACGGTAATGGCCGCTGAATTTGCAGAGAAAGCGCTTGAACTTGCCGGCCGCAACGGAGAGGGAGCTGAAAAAGGTGTAATTAAACTGGTCCGGAACGATGAAATTCTTGCGCCAGCCGATCGTCCGTTATATAATGTCCTCGATACGAAAAAGTTTGAGGATTGTACCGGGTTGCGGCCGTGCCGATGGGATGCGGCCCTTGAAGACTATGTCATGAATAATCGAGATTCATTATATTTCACCGTTAAGGAGAATGCCCGATGAAACCGTATAAAGTTGATGAAACCGGCGAACGTATTCTTGAGATATTACACAAGCACGCAAAAGCGGACCCGGCGGAGATCGCCAAGCAGGTGGATATACCTGCAGACAGGGTAAAGAGCTACATAAAAAAATTCGAGGAAGACAGGATCATTCTCGGTTACCACACCGATATTAACTGGCAGAGAATACGACTCAACGAGGTCAAGGCGATTATAGAGGTCAAGATCATACCGGAGCGGAAGGTCGGGTTCGATTCGGTCGCCGAGTCGATTTACCGCTTTCCCGAGGTGACCTCGGCGTTCCTGATGTCCGGCGGATACGATCTGCTGGTCCAGGTGGAAGGCGAAAGCCTGCGCGAGGTCGCCCTGTTCGTGTCGGAAAAGCTTGCCACCATCCAGGGGGTTCAATCAACCGTGTCCCACTTTTTATTGAAGAAGTACAAGGAAGACGGCGTTGTGCTTGTGGACCAGCAGGAATCGAAACGGGTGCCAGTCAGCTGACGATGCGGGCAAGACCGGAAGAGCCCGGGCGCGATACGCCGCCCGGACGGAAACGGGGGCATTCGAACCTTTTCCGTGCGGTGTACAGGCGTCTGCTCTCTTTTCATGGGCCGCAGGGCTGGTGGCCGATAGTCAACACGAAGCTCGGTACGGGCGAATACCATGCAGGGGCCCCTCGCTCGGCCGCGGATTTCTTTGAGATAGCCGTAGGAGCAATACTCACCCAGAATGTTTCCTGGAAGAATGTCGATTCGGTCCTCACCGTATTAAAACAGAAAGGTTTATTGAATCCTGTGACACTATTCAGGATGAGGCCGGCGCGACTGGCCGGGTTGATAACATCGACCGGGTATTATAACCAGAAAGCTAAAAAGATACGCAATTTTATTAAATGGTACGAGACCCGCAGTTTTGACTGGCGGTTGCTCAGGGAAATGGACATGCTGACAGTCCGCAATGAGCTCCTGTCGGTGAACGGCATTGGACCGGAGACGGCAGACTCGATCCTCCTGTACGCGCTCGGTGCGAAACTATTCGTTGTTGATGCATATACAGTGCGAATCTTCACCAGGCTCGGAGTGCTTACCGGTGCCGTAAAATATCATGATATACAGGCGCTGTTCCATCGACACTTCAGGGGAAACGCGGCCGAGTATAATGAATACCATGCGCTAATCGTCGCCCATGGGAAGGACTTTTGTAAAAAGAAACCGCTGTGCGAAGCATGCTGTCTCTCTGCAATGTGCCGCTGGAATGCGACGCGTGCGGACAAAGATTAAATTTCTTGACTCTTGAATTAATTGCGGTTACTATACGCTTCAATCGTGCAGCAGGGAGTGACCGGGGGATGATATGTCACGAATACATTTAACGAAAATGAAGGAATGGCGGCTTCTGCAAAAGCATTATAGAAAAATGCGTTCCGTAACAATTCGGGAGCTTTTCGATTCTGATCCCGGCAGGGCGGAATCATTCGTCATAACCGCAAACGGATACTATTTTGATTATTCAAAAAATATCATAACCGGGGAAACCATGAGGCTTCTCACGAGCCTGGCGGAAGCATGCGGCCTTGCAGGAGAGATCGAGAGGATGTTCCGCGGGGAAAAGATAAACGGAACCGAGGGAAGGGCCGTCCTTCATACAGCCCTTCGCAACCTGTCGGGCAGCCCGGTTGTAATGGACGGGGCCGATGTGATGCCGGGGGTGAGTTCCGTCCTGGACAGGATGGGGCGCTTTTCAGATGCCGTACGCGACGGTTCCTGGAAAGGTTTTACCGGAAAGCCGATGAAGCATATCGTCAATATAGGCATCGGCGGCTCGGACCTCGGTCCCTGCATGGTAACAGAGGCACTGAAATATTACTCGATGCGGGATCTTGAAAGCCACTTCGTGTCGAATGTCGACGGAACCCACATCATGGAGACACTTCGACGCGTCGATCCTGCCACCACCCTGTTCATTGTGGCATCGAAGACTTTTACCACCCAGGAAACAATGACCAATGCGGGCAGAGCCAGGAGCTGGCTGGTAGAGAAGCTCGGCTCCGAGAAAGCAATACCGTTCCATTTCGTTGCAGTGTCGACAAACACCGAAGAGGTCAAACGGTTCGGCATCGATACATCCAACATGTTCGAATTCTGGGACTGGGTCGGCGGCAGGTACTCGGTCACCTCGGCAATCGGCCTCCCTGTTATGATCTCTGTAGGCCGGGATAATTTCATGTCGCTCCTCCGGGGGTTCCATGAGATGGACCTCCATTTCAGGAAAGAGCCGTTCGAAAAGAATATCCCGGTCATCATGGCGATGCTGGGTATATGGTATAATAATTTTTTCAATGCGCAGTCGTACGCGGTCCTTCCGTACGACCAGTACCTGCAGCGATTCCCGGCCTACCTCCAGCAGGCGGACATGGAATCGAACGGCAAGGGCGTTGACCGCTCCGGGTGCGCCGTCGGGTACCAGACCGGCCCGGTCATATGGGGAGAACCGGGCACAAACGGACAGCACGCCTTTTACCAGCTGCTACACCAGGGCACGAAGCTCGTGCCTGCGGACTTCATCGGCTTTGCGAGGTCGCTCAACGACACGGGCGATCATCACAGCAAGCTCACGTCGAACCTGTTCGCCCAGACACGGGCGCTTGCGTTCGGTAAGACCGCGGAAGAGCTGCGCCGCGAAAAGGTGCCGGAGCGGCTCATCCCGTACCGGACGTTTTCCGGCAACAGGCCGACCAATACTATCATGACGGATGAGCTGACGCCGTTCACCCTGGGGGGGCTGATCGCCATGTACGAGCACAAAATCTTCACCCAGGGAATAATCTGGGACCTCTACTCATTCGACCAGTGGGGGGTAGAGCTGGGGAAGGCGCTGGCGGGGCAGATTTTACCGGATCTGGAGCCGGGGAACGCGAGCGAGCCAGCGCATGACGGCTCGACGAACGGCCTCATTCGGTATTACCGGAGCAGGGAGAAGCGGCCCTGACCTGCCGTGGCAACGTATGAATGATAACAAAGCGTTTTCAAACGAAGATCGTGAAAAGCTGAGGCAATTCAGGCTTCTTGACGGAGAAGCCAATACGATCAGGGAAAAAGACAAAGTCCTCATAAAGGGGCTCTTCCAGAATTTTTACGGTAAGAAGCTCAACGTGGGTATTGGCTTCCAGCGTGCTCACGGGGCGATCCTCTCGGGCGATTATTTCGACCTGATCCAGCTCCCGGACGGGAATTACCTGTTCATCTTCGCGGATATGAGCGGTCACGGCCTGCCGGCTTATACGAACCTCGTGCGTCTCAGGTCGGCGATCACCATCGCGATCGGTGAGTCGAAAAAGATCTACGACCAATCCGGCGCGGTCGATTCCGAGTTCCTGGTGCGCACCATCAGCACCATGTTTACCGACATCATGGAGGGTTCGAACTCCCATGATTTCGCATGCGTAATCTTCACCTTCATCAGCAATAACGGCGATCGGTTCAATCTCAGGTTCTACAACCGCAGCATGCTCTTCCCCATCATCCTCCGCAAGTTCGAGAAACAGGTGGTTGGAGTTTATAACCTTAACAGGGACGAGAAGGGATGGCGCCCGTTGAAAGGCAACCTCCTGAGCAGCGATGTCCGCATGCTGCTTGAAGGGAGATACAACGAGACGCCTCACTGCGATTTCGTCTTGTACGAGGGCGATTCGATACTGTATTACAGCGACGGCATAATCGAGGCCTGCCACCGTGACAGGCCGACCGACGAGTATGGTGAAGAACGGATTCTCCAGCTCCTGCTGGACCACACGACTCTCATGCCGCAGCTCGTGATCCAGGAGCTTTTCGAATCGGTGTATGGATTCATGGGCAGGCCGGAACAGCAGAAGGACGACATGACGGCCGTACTGATTGATTTTCCCCCGGTACGGTATTAAAAAAGTTGACACATATCCCTTCCTTTTCTTAGCTGATAGCAGCGGATGGAAGGAGCACGCCCATGGATAGCATCATTAAGAAACTCGAAAAACAGACCATCCTGAATGACTACCTGACCCCGGCCATCATCAGGGAGAGGGACGTAAAGCTGGGCCTGAGAAACCCGGACGGAACCGGCGTCGTTGTCGGCATTACCACGAAGGGACGGGTCGACGGCTACCAGAAAGAATTAAAAGACCCGGCGAAAAAGGCATACGAGGTCAGGCCGATACCCGGCAAGCTCTATTACTGCGGATATGACGTGGAACAGATCGTGGCGGCCGTTGAGCAGCAAAAACGCTTCGGCTTCGAGGAAGTTGCGTACCTGCTTCTGGCCGGCGAGCTGCCGAAGTCTGCTGACATGCGAAAATTCGTCAAGGAACTTGGAAAGAGGAGGGCTCTCTCCAAGGTAGAGCGGCAGATCATTATGGGAGAGGTCCAGAATGACAACCAGATGTATGCGCTCCACAGCGTTATCTCGCATCTGAGCCGGTGCGACGAGGAAGCTGATTCAACGGCTATCGCCGTGGTATGCCGCCAGAGCATCAATCTCATTGCCAAGTTCCCGACTATCGTGGCCGCAAATTATAACGTACTGCGCTACAGCAAGGGTTTTGATCTCAGGATACTTCGCCCGAGGCCGGAGCTTTCCACGGCGGAGAATTTCCTCTATCTGCTCCACGGTGTTATCCCGGACCCGGAAGAGGCGCACCTCTTTGATATTGCGCTGATCCTCCACGCCGAGCACGGAGGAGGTAACAACTCCACCTTTTCCGTGCGATCGGTATCGTCAAGCGGTGCAAATACCTACATGGCAATAGGCGCGGGTATTGCTTCCCTGTCGGGACACCTGCACGGCGGGGCGAACGAGTCCGTGAAGATCATGATGAAAGACCTGAAAAAGAACGTGAAGGACTGGGAGAGCGATCGCGAGATCAAGGCCTATCTCAACAGGATAATCGACAGAAAGGTTGGCGACATGTCCGGTAAGATCTACGGTTTCGGCCATGCGGTTTACACCCTGTCCGATCCCCGCGCGATCATTCTCCGCGAATATGCCCGGAACCTGTCCGTCAAGAAGGAGATGCATGACGAATTCCTCCTGTATGAGAAGGTGGAGAAGCTGGCTACCGAGATGCTGAACAGGCGCGGTAAGAAGATCATGAGTGCTAACGTCGATTATTACTCGGGCTTCATTTACGAGATGCTGGGCATACCGCGCGAGCTCTACACCCCGATATTCGCCATGGCGCGGGTCGTGGGATGGTGCGCGCATCGGATCGAGCAGATCATGCAGGGAAAGATCATACGCCCTGCATACATACAGGTAAGCTCAGATGTTAAGAATTACAAGGACCTCAGGGACAGGAAGTAACACCGGCGCAGGATCATGCGGGGTGCCCGTTGGCCCATGCACTATCACTTCCCGAGTATCCGTTTGTAATACGCGTTTTTATAGCTCCTGGCCCTATCGATAAACCCGCGGTATCGCTTCACCACCGAGGGGTTCTCTGCGGCGATATTTTTTTTCTCATCCGGATCACTGCCGAGATCATACAGCTCTTCCATCCCGTCTCCGGTCCTGCGTATGTATTTCCACTGCCGGTCGACAATGCCCATGTAGTCGTCCTTCCACGAGGTGTGGAGCAGGGCCATTTGTTCGTAATGCTCGGAAAGTGCTGAAATGCCTTCCTGCTCCGGCCGCTGCGGTATTCCCAGGATGTCAAGTATGGTTGGGAGTATGTCGATGTGGCGGGTGGTTCCCTCATGGTACTCCGGCGCGTCGAACAGCTCCCTGTTGTAGATGAGGAACGGGACGTGCACGTTCTCGTTATACAGAAACAGCGGGTGATTGTAGTTCATCTTGTGCTGATAAAAGGCCTCTCCATGATCCGCGAAAAGGAATAACAGCGTATCGTCAAGGCAGTTCGTACGCTCGAGCTCGTCAACAAGCATCCCGAGGGACGCATCAGCGTAGTGCAGAGAATTCAGGTAATTGATCCATGTCTTTTTTTTGCCTGTAGCGTCATCTGAATTGCCCGCAATCCGATAGGAGCTGTCCGGGTACGCATAGGGATGATGCGGATTGACGGGAAGAAACACCATGAAATAGGGGGAGCCGGGCTTTCGGGATATAAATTCGATCGCCGGCTTGATCATGGCCCGTTCGTCCACCCCCCACCCGACCTGCCGGTTATAGGGCGGTGTCGAAACCAGATCATCATATTCGATGATCCGGTCAAACTTCCTGTTTTTGAGAAATCGTTTCTGTCCCGCATACCCGAGGCCGCCGGTATGTATGAGGCAGGTGCGGTACCCCTCTTCCTTGAGTATCTCCGGGAGGGTGCGAAGAGGTATGTCCGGGTATTTCTGGATAACCATGTCTTTCGAGTTCAGATCGTAGGCGGACGTGAGCACAGACATGAGTGCGTTCGCTGACAGGGGATAATTGGCGTAATGGTTAAGGAAGTTGATGCTGTTTTTTTCAAGACGGTGCCATGTTTCAACGACATACCTTTCATTAATCTTCATATCATAATACTTACGGGGAGTCGACTCGAAAAAATAGAGTATGATGTTATAGCGTTTGTTACGCGGGATTGATCGTATCCGCTCATGCTTCTGTTTCGTGTCCAGGGATACGGTATCAAGACCGAATTTGAATTTTGTTAATGCGGAGTTTCCCGCCGGTTCATGTTGAACGTGTGCTGCCGGGACGGCGCCGAAAAGGTTAAGGACCGGGTTGGCACTGAATTCATTCAGGAGGGAAATATTACGCGATACCTGATCGCCCCGGTAGCGGTCTGCGAATTGCCCGGGAGGTGCCGATGCACTGGTAGACACCCGCACCAGCATAAAGAACAGGACCAGCAGCGGGATGGACACCGCTCCGAGCCGGGCCCGGAGTCGGGAAGATCCGGCCGGCTTTACCCGGTGGATGACCTTCTCACGGTAATATAGAAAGATGTGGGCCCCTGCAGATAGAGCTGAAAAAAGCAAAAACAGGGCGTAAAATTCCGATGAAAATTCGGCCCGCGCCGAGTCGAAGATATTGCTCAGCCCGGAGAAGTGCTCCCTGCCTGCAAAATTTGATTGGAACGAGGTCTGGTACACCCTGAAAAAATCCATGCTGAACAGGATGAAAAAGATGAACAGGATCGAGCCTGCGGAAAGGAGGATATGCAAAGCGCGCCTGGAAGCTGCGAGCAGCAGCGCGATCAACAGAACCAGAAGAATGGCGATGATGATCAAAATGCTGTCATGGTGCAGCGACAGCGATAAGTACTCGAAAAAGCCGGTCAGCCTGAGGTCTGGGTAGATCTCGGCGATAAGTGCATACACTCGGACGCGGTAGATTCCGCTCAGGAAAATAATGAGCGCGGCGTGGAGGATGAGCAGTGGCACGATAGAAGCATACCGTGGTTTTATAATTGTTCGAATCAAATTCATCGGGGATTATTCCTGTTTCGGTTTTGGTATAAAAAAACAGATATGGAAAGGGGTCAAGCATTTTGCCGGTTTTAAACCGCGCGGGTCGTCGGGAGCTTTTTGCGGGCATACACGACCATGGAGCTGGTGAATGCGAAATCACGGTAATGGATTTTGCTGAGCCAGTGATATGCCGCGATACGGGCCCATGCCCGGTAATCCCATAACGTTGAAAAGCTGCCCCGCGATTTTCTCAGCTTGGGGAGTAGCCCGAATTCCACCGGATAAAAGACGGTTATGGCGTCAAAACCGCAGCACTTGAGGGTCATGACAAGGTTTCTGCGTGTAAAATAGGACAGGTGTCCGGGCATGAAATTGGCGTACCGGTCGCCGTAAAACCGCGCCTGGAGCCCATCCATGTTGGCCGTCTGCACCATCAGAAGACCGTTGCCGTCGAGCAGGCGATAGCACTCCTTGAGGGCTGCCGCCGGGTCGGGAAGGTGCTCCAGGAGCTCGACCATTGTTATCACGGAGAAATGTCTTTCTGGGAAAGGATGATCGGCCAGCGTCCCGATATGCACCCTGTCGCCGAACAGCTCTTTCGCGTATCCGCCCGCATAGGGCGACAGCTCAATACCGTGCGGCACGTAATGGCGGGAGGCCGCTTTCATCAGACCGCCGAATGAAGAACCTACATCAAGAAAGTTGCCTGACGGGACGATCTCGTGCAGCCGATCGATGCGCCTGTTCCAAACCTCCATTGAATAAGGTTCAGTAGTGCGCTCGTCATGATAAGAATATTCGGCCCCGCCGGAATAATACTCTTCGACGTACAGGTCGTTGATCGCCTCGTCGCGCAGGCGCGGGTTCATGAACATGAATCCGCAGGATACACAACGGTCGATAATAAAAGCCGGATTGTAGGTGCGGATTTCATACCGGTGCCCGATTGATTCGCCCGTGCATAGGGGACATCGGGCGGCGGGTGCTTCAAATAGCTCATTGTTTCGCATCATGGTTCCTGTGAGAGGCCGGCTCCGGGAGCATATCACTTCCGGGCATGAATTATCCAATGGGATATCAGGCTGGAAATATCGCCTACAAGGGTCCGCTCTATCAGGCCGTAGGAATATTCTTTGAATATGGACAGTTCATTCATTATCTCGCTCTCGTCATAGAAGGAAGCCGTTGAACCGCTGATATCTTGCAGATTCGTTATCCACGTGTCATTCCCGAGATGGGTGCCTTTTTTCAGATAGGTATCCCTGGACGACCGGAGCGTTGCAAATATGTGCCCGTCCTTTTTAAGAATCCTGCAAATCTCAGCGAGCATCGGAGCAAGGTCTGATTTGACGTTATAATGGAGAGAGCCCCACGCGATTATGATGTCAGCAGAGCCGTCTTTCAGGGGAAGCTGCATGTTGTTGCCCTGGACCAGCAACGACCGGCCGGTTTTACGCGATACCAGAAGGGCGCCATGGCTGGAGTCCAGCCCTATGATACGCGATATGCCGATTTCCGAAAGGAGCTTGAGGTGCCTGCCGCTGCCGCACCCCAGGTCAACCGCGGTCATCCGCCCCGGGTCCCGGACGGATTTATTCAGCAGTCGCACAAGGTTTTCGTCCGGGTACAGGAGCTCGGATTTGCTGCGGGTATAATGGTTGTCCCAGGATCCCGTATCCACGGGTCACTTGATCCTCATGTTAAAATTTGCCGCCGCTTGCTCGGAGAGCGAGATCGCCTCGTCAACCGTGGGCGCAGTCACCGCGACGACCGCGACACGGTCATGGTTGTTGACCGGATCATTGATGGGTGAGCCGATATCCTTGAGTACACGGGAAAAAATCGTGCCTTTAATCTGGCCGGGTCCATCGGGATTGCAGGAAGCGAGCACTCCTTTCTGGCCGGTTACATATCGTACGATAACGGCATTTTTATTTTTTCGGGCCTGGGGCGGTCGGAAACCACGCGAGGTAGCCGACTTGATGGCCTCCTGGAGGAAATTGTACTGGGCGCTGGCGGGGATCAGCACGTCCGGCAGGAATTCACCCCCGAATTCGGGTACCGCCTCGATCAGGAACGGCTCACCGTCTTCGTTAATGACGAACTCCATGATAAGGGGTGATCTCAGGATCCCGTACGATTCCGACACCGTCTGGCCGATATCCTCGATCGTTTTTGACAGGTACGCGTATTTTGAAGGCGAGATATGCATCAGGTCTATGAAATAGGGGGGATAGGAGGTTTTTTTATCAGTGATCTCGACCAGGTGGAACCGACCGTCATGAACGATACCGGCAGTGATGATTTCATCGCCCTTGACGAATTTCTCCAGTATGAATTCGTCGTAAAAACGGTCGTGCGCAGAGCAGAATTGCTGCAGCTCGGTCGCGTTGCTGGCGAGAAGTACGTCCACCTTGGCGTGCCCGATATTGGGCTTGATGACAATAGGATAACTGCCGGCGGATATTTTTTCAGGCCTGGTTCGCGATGTAAGGGGAATCGCTTGCGGGGTGAGTATGTTATGTTCCATGAAAATGGATTTCATTTTTCTTTTATTGATGAAACCAACGCTTGAACCGTAAGGCAGAAACGGTATATTAAATTTCTCCGCTAGATAGCTTGTCGTCATGATGGCAGTGCCGTACGACTTGGTCATGATGCCGTGTATGTCGCCGTCGACCAGGAGCTCGAGAAGCTTCTTGTAGATCACGTCAAAATTTTCAATCGATTCCTGGATTTTCAGGTCACAGTGATAAAATCCTGGGGCGGACGCGTTGGCATCGACGCCGATTACATTGAGGCCAAGTTTTTTTGCCTCTGATATCAGCGGGATCTGGTTCAACCCGGCCCCGATGGATACGAAATAATTGACCTGCTGTACTTTCTTTCTTCTGAAAAACATGGTTAATACTTGTATTATTCATGGTATGCGTCAACAAGATTATGGACAGAAAGCATTATCATTGATCTCGATGCATTAGAGTTATACGGATCAGGAAACATGGTGGGAAAAATCTAACCGTTCACCGATCACAGATGAAATTGTTGATGCAAGCGTCTGCCTTGTCTGTATAGCAAATATAATATCAGGCAGTGCCATGAATGAATCAGTATTCAGGTTATTGAGATACAGATTATGCCGATAATTAATTGAGCTGAAATAGTGTTTAAAAAATTGTTATAAATATATAAATGTACATAACATAATATATTGTATATTTTAAAAAGGACATTTAATGGAAAATATACAATATTATATAAATGACATTTTTTTATTTACATGGGATAACGCGGTATATATTATTGCGTAATCGTGTATAATGATGAGTTGATTACAATTCTGTTAAAATCATACTGCTAAATAATTATTGATAAATATATTATCATTAATTATGTATATTGAAGTATGAACAGAATGTTTTTTCATGGTAAAATGGGTTAGAATACAATGCTTTGTGAACGATGCAAGAACATAGAAGCTACGATACACCTGACCGAGATAATCAAAGACGTGAAGTCAGAGGTCCATCTATGCGAGTCGTGTGCCCGTGAGATCGGCCTCAATTCGAAGCTCTCTAACTTTTCTCTGTCGATTCCCGAGATGCTCTCGTTTCTTGATGTCAGCGAAATAGATGAAATTTCGGCCGGGTCGGTGTGCAAGTCCTGCGGGCTCTCATTCATGGACTATGGCAGGGAAAACAGGCTGGGCTGTCCGGACTGTTACCTGCACCTCGATGATTCGTTGAAATCCGTGATAGCAGGATATCACGGCGCGACCAGACATGTCGGCAAACAGCCCTCCGCACCGGGCAGCATCACCGTAGAGGCGCATGCACGCACACCCAGGATCGTAACGGTAAAAAAATCTATCGATGAATTGAGGAACCAGCTCGGTCGCGCGGTTTATGCAGAGCGGTACGAGGATGCCGCGCAGCTGAGGGACAGGATCAATGAAATGGAACGCGAAAAGGGGAGTGCTTAGTGTTTGAGGAAGTGTTGCAACAGTCGGGCTTCTGGACGTCATGCGGGCCCTTCAGCCATATAGTGATTTCGACCCGTGCGCGCCTGGCCCGGAACATGCAATCCGTGCCGTTCCCTAACCGCATGCTCGTCGATGAATCGCATCCGGTCAGCGATGCAATATATCGTTTTGCGCAGGAGTCGGCTTACCGCGACCATATCACCGTCATGGACCTGCGCGAGATCGACAGCGGCGAAAAAAGGTTCCTCAGGGAGCGCAATGTCATAACCTACGAGATCGAGGTTTCCGACAACAGCCTGGTGGCGATCGATACTGTCGAAGATTTTACCATACTTGTAAACGAGGAAGACCACTTCCGCATCCAGGTGATCCGGCCCGGTCTTCAATTCATGGAGGCATATCGTACCGCGGACAGGGTAGACACGGAGCTGAACCGTTTCGTCCCGTACGCTTTTTCAGAGGAGCTGGGATACCTGACGTCATGCGCCTCCAACCTGGGCACGGCGCTTCGCATTTCAGTATTGGTGCACCTGCCTGTCATAACCATGAAAAACAGGATGAGCGAGCTCATCCCTGAGGGAAAAAAGCACCTCGTGGAGATCAAGGGTACGATCGGCGCTTCAAGCAAGACCCTGGGCAGTCTCTACCAGCTTTCGAACCGGGTGTCGCTCGGCCTTTCGGAAGTCGATATTATTGAGACCGTGGACGAGGTCCTCGCAAGGATCATGGCGGCAGAGGACGCGCTCCGGGACGAGTTCTTTTCCCTCTCACGTCTCGAGATAGAGGACCGTATCTGGCGCTCGCTCGGGATCCTCCTCCACGCCCGGCGGCTGACCTATATCGAATCGATGGACCATATTTCAAACATCCGGCTCGGGATCATCATGGCGGTATTGAAAAACATGGACGTCAAGATAGTCAATGACCTGATGGTCAACATACAATGGGCCCATTTACAGAGATGTTATAATCTCCTGTTCAAGAGCACCAACGAATGCGATGAGTATCGCGCCGACTATATACGGAAGACCCTGCATCAGTATGAGGTTCAATGATGTTCGAATTCACCAAGCGCTCCAGGAAAATACTAGAATTAATGGCCCAGGCTGAGGGTAAGCGCCTGAACTCGGACATTCTGGAGCCGGACCATATCATGCTCTCGCTCCTGAAAGACGAGGAGTCGGTCGCCGCCCGTATCATGAAGAACCTTGGGATAAACTTCGATTCATTCGTTGAGGAGATCGAGGGCGCGGCCCGCCGCGACCGGTCCACTATCATCCTGGGAAAGGTGCCCCTCAGCTCCAAATACAAGCAGATCATAGAGATGTCAAAGGAGGAGGCCCGCAAGCTCAGGAATTCCTATATCGGCACGGAGCATCTCCTGCTCGCGATATTCCGCGACGGATCATGTGCCGGCCTCGACACGCTGACGCGGTCGGGCATCGACTACGCGGTAATTCGAAACGAGATTCTGAGGGTGCTTGGCGTTAAGGTCAACAGCGAAAAACAGGTGAAGACCAAGGTGACCAAGCCCCCTGCGCTCGAGGAATTCGCCCGCGATCTCACCAGGATGGCCGCTGACAATCTCCTGGACCCGGTCATCGGCCGGGAAGAAGAGATCACCCGGCTGATACGCATCCTGTCGAGGAAACGGAAGAACAATCCGATCCTGATCGGCGAGGCCGGGGTGGGAAAGACGGCCATTGTTGAGGGCCTCGCACAGCGGATCGTCCGCAAGGAGATCCCTGAGCCGCTCCACGACAAGAGGGTGCTGTCCCTTGACATGGCGGCCATCGTCGCCGGCACGAAATACCGCGGCGAGTTCGAAGAGAGGCTCAAGCGTGTCGTCAAGGAAATCATCGATGACGGGAACATTATCATCTTTATCGATGAGGTGCATACCCTGATCGGCGCGGGAGCAGCGGAGGGGGCCATCGATGCTGCCAATATCCTGAAGCCAGCGCTGGCCCGGGGCGAGCTGCAGTGCATCGGCGCAACGACGATCAACGAGTACAAGATGTACGTGGAAAAGGACACGGCACTGGTCAGGCGCTTCCAGTCCATACTGGTGGAAGAGCCCGACGTGGAGCAGACGATACAGATACTTATGGGACTGAAGGAGCGGTTCGAGACCCACCACAAGGTGAAGTTCCTAGCAGAGTCCCTGGTGAACGCGGCGCACCTTGCGGACCGCTATATCAACGACCGCTGCCTTCCCGACAAGGCGATAGACGTAATCGACGAGGCGGGCGCGATGGCGCGGCTCGAGAATTTCGACGTTCCGGAGGATATCATAGCCCTGGAAGCGGAGATTGACGGGCTCATCGGCAAGAAAAACGAAATGGTTCTCTCCCAGGAGTACGAGCAGGCGGCTGCCATACGCGACATGATTCATCAAAAGCGCGAGGTCCTCGCGGCCAAGCATGACAACTGGCATGAAAAAAAGAACGAATACGAGATAATGGTGAGCCCGGCGCAGATCGCCCTGATCGTATCGGAAAGCACCGGTATACCGGTAAAGAGCATCGAAGAATCCGAGTCCGAGAAGCTGATACGGATGGAGGAGGAGATCCACCGGAGGATCGTCGGGCAGGATGATGCTGTCCGGGCCGTGAGCAGGGCGATACGGAGGTCACGGATAGGACTCGGGAGTGCGAACCGGCCGATGGGTGCCTTTATATTCCTCGGGCCGACCGGCGTGGGCAAGACCGAGCTGGCAAAGGCTCTGGCCGAGTTCCTCTTCGACGACGAGAGGAACCTCGTCCGCGTGGACATGTCGGAATTCATGGAAAAGCACACGGTGTCGAGACTGATCGGAGCGCCCCCCGGCTACATCGGGTACGAGGAGGGCGGGCAGCTCACCGAGAAGATCAAGCGGAAGCCCTATTCCGTGATACTGCTCGATGAAATAGAAAAGGCGCACCAGGACGTGTTCAACATACTCCTCCAGGTGTTCGAGGAAGGCGAGCTGACGGACGGCTCCGGCTCTACCGTGAGCTTCCGGGACACCATCATTATCATGACCTCGAACATCGGGAATCGCGAATACCAGAAAATCGGGAAGATGGGCTTCAGCAACGAGGCGCCGGAGACCGGCACAGTCGAAAAGGTCAGCGATGAATTGAAGCGGCTGTTCAGCCCTGAATTTCTTAACCGCATCGACGAGGTGGTCTATTTCCACAAACTCGACCGGGGCCACATACGCAAGATCGTGGACCTGATGCTCGACCGGATCAATGGAAAATTATGGGAGAGAAAAATCGAGCTTGTCTTTTCTACCGGGGTGAAAAAATATCTCATCGATAGGGGATTCGACGAGAATTACGGAGCCCGCAACCTGCGCCGTGTCATACAGGGCGAGATCGAGGATTCGCTCGCAAACGAGCTCCTGAAGGGCAGCGTCCGGGAGAACGTTCGGCTGAAGGTCATGCTGAAAGGCAAGACCATCGCGTTCAAGTCAATTGAGAGAACGCCTGCCGATGATGACGAGGACGGTTCGCTCGACGCCGACATCCTGGAAAGCAATGCTATCGAGATCAAAGGACTGTAATAGATGGGATATACCATATCGGAAAAAATATTCAATGCCCACAGAATAGATACGATCGATAACCAAATTCATGTTTTGTCCCTGGACGCCGTCTTCTGCCACGAGATAACGACCCCTATCGTCATAAATGACCTGATCGAAAAAGGTAAGGACCGTGTTTTCGACCCGGGTAAAATCAAGGCAGTGATCGACCATGTTACTCCGGCTAAGGATTCCAAGACTGCGGAGCAGGGCAAGATACTGCGCGACTGGGCGCGGCGTCACGGGATAAAGGATTTCTTCGATATCGGAAGGAACGGCGTGTGCCATGCGCTTTTCCCGGAAATGGGTTTCGTACGGCCGGGCTACACTGTCATCATGGGGGACTCCCACACCTGCACGCACGGGGCGTTCGGCGCATTCGCTGCCGGCGTTGGCTCAACGGACCTCGAGGTGGCCATACTCAAGGGCGTGTGCGCTTTCAACGCGCCGCGGACGATGCGCGTGACCGTTACCGGGGAAATGCCGCACGGAGTGTTCGCCAAGGACGTCATTCTCTCGATAATAGCGAATATCGGCGTCAACGGCGCGACGAACATGGTGATTGAGTTCACCGGACCAGTCATTGCGGCAATGAGCATGGAGTCGCGTATGACCCTGTGCAACATGTCGGTAGAGGCAGGAGCGACAAGCGGGATATGCTACCCGGACATGGTCACGGTGGAGTACCTGTGGGAATTCATAAAGAGCGAATTCAGGGACCGTACCTCGGCCCTCGGGGAATATTCAAAATGGATTTCGGACCAGGACGCAGTCTACGAAAAAGAGCTGCGCATCGACGTCTCGGAAATGGAGCCGCTGGTTACGGTCGGCTTTAAGCCTGACCAGGTCAAACCTGTCAGGGAGATGGAGGGAACGCCGATCGACCAGGTGTATATCGGGTCCTGCACCAACGGACGGATCGAAGACCTCCGGGTAGCTGCCGAGGTTTTAAAGGGGAAACAGGTTAGCCCCACGGTGCGCGGCGTCGTATCACCCGCCACCCCGGGGGTGTACCGGCAGGCGCTGCAGGAAGGTATAATTGACATCTTCATGGAAGCGGGTTTTTGCGTGACCAACCCGACCTGCGGGGCCTGCCTGGGCATGAGCAACGGCGTACTGGCTCCCGGAGAGACCTGCGCTTCGACGACGAACCGCAATTTCAGGGGACGCATGGGTGAGGGCGGAATGGTCCATCTCATGAGCCCTGCGACAGCGGCGGCCTCGGCGATCACCGGCACGATCACCAACTCACATCTTTACGGCGGGCGCAAGTGAAATGAAAAACTTCAGCGGAAAGGCTCTCCTTCTCGACAGGACTGACATAAATACGGATGAGATAATACCGGCCCGGTATCTTACCGAGATCACCAAGGAAGCACTGAAGCCGTACCTTCTCGAAGGCCTCAAGCTCGACGGATTCGAGCCGCGGCGCGATATCCCCGGAAAAAGCGTCGTCATAACCCGCTCGAACTTCGGCTGCGGCTCGTCGCGGGAGCACGCTCCCTGGGCGCTGGAGGTGAACGGGATTTACCTCGTCATCGCCGAGAGCTTTGCCCGCATATTCCGGCAGAACATGTATAATGGGGGGATGCTTGCAGTGGAGCTTCATCCCGATACGATTGACCGGCTGTTCAAGCTCGGGGCGACCGGCGAGATAACAATCGAGACGGATTTCGACAGGGGCCAGTACGCAGTACATGCGGGCGGAGAAACAGAGCGGATCGACTTCACCATATCCGGTTTCGACAGGCAGCTCGTGGAAGCAGGCGGCTGGCTCGAATACGCGGACAAAAAATACTGACAGTATCCCTGCCGACCTTGCGTAACGGGAGATCTCCCGTTACGGAGAGGTGCGTTATTGTACCCGGCGAACGTTCTGGCTGCTTGTCATGTCGCCGTTCATCACGAACGGGATAATGTACCAGTCCCCCCGGAGGTACCTGTTCAGGGTCAGGTTCAGCGCGCCGGGAAGGTCCTGGATAAACTCCCTGGTGAACTCAAGTTGTATGTTGAGGGGGGCGGCAACGAGCTTCTGGTCGAATGCGCCCGTTATTTTCAGACGGACGTTGTTGGAATTAAATATAAACGAATTGATGAGATAATTAGTCCCCCTGATATCGATGTTCCCGTATATCTTGTTAAACTCCAGGTCCCGGAGCTTGTATTTCAGCTCGGCAAGCAGCAGGCCCAGGCCGTTCTGGATGCCGGTGTCGACCAGTTTTCCCCTGTCAATGGTGATCTCGGCGTTACCCCGGGCAGTCTTGAAAATGTCGCCGCTCACCTCGAACTCGATTAACGATTTGCCCCCTGCTATTCCGAAAAACCGGTTCCTGAACTTATCATTTGAAGCGATAGCTTTCTGCACGACAAGATTGCTTATCTGGAGCTGGAGAGTGGCCAGCGGCCGCGCCTGTGCCATGTTGATCGAGCCGCTGCCCGTGATTTTTCCGTCTGAAAAATAGAACTGGAAACCATTGATGGCAAGGGTGCTGCCGGACAGGTTGTACTGCAACTGGACATTTCCCATCTGGTACTGGCCGTACTGGGCGCGCGTTACATTAATTGAGCCAAGTATCTCAATCGGGACTGATAGGGAAGCGTCGGATTTCGGAAATTTATCGGTCAGGGATTCGATCGATATCCTGTCGGCGGCCAGGTTGACATGGAGCCGCTTCAGGGAACGGTCGGTAGACGCGATAGAAAGTGTGCAGGGATTCCCATAGAAATTGAACGGGATGCCGGTCTTCTGGAAAATGTTATTATTGACGGTAATGGTCGTCGAGAGGCCGCTGATGAGCTTTGTCGCCGGGTCATAACCGGCATTGCTGACCGCAAGCGTGCCGTTGTAGACGCCGCCGCCGTAACGGAGACTGCCCTCTGCATACCCGAACAGTTTCGGGGGCATGAATTTGAGCAGCGGCATCGTGTCAGTTATCGATGCTGCTATTTTATTTATGCTGAATTTTATCAGGCTCCCGGAGAAAGTAAAATGAAGATTCTCCACGAAAAAGGAGGATTTTTCAATGTGGCCCTGCGCCTCGGCAATGAGAACGGTTCGTCCCGCGATGTCCACGTGGCAGAAACCGTCAGCATGCAGGATTTTAGGCGTATTGAGAAGCGTTGACGTGGCGTTGGCGTTGCCCTTTACGTAGTTCTTGGTAATGATCAGGTTCGTAACCGAGCCGTTGATGATATTGTAGGGCAGTGTCAGGTTCGTTCCCCATCGGTATACCCACAGGAGCGAGGCGTTTTCCAGGTTGACAGAACCGGTGATTTTGAAATCTCCTTTCAATATCTCGATATCCATCTCGGGATGCAGCACGCCCCGGTTTTCAGGCAGCCTGAGCCTGCAATCCCGAACCTCGATCTTTTTTTTGAGATACACGTCGGCATCTATGTTATAGGTGCCGGCGAGAGGGGCGAGGTAGGCGGGCGCGTTGGTCAGCGCAAGAGTGGCGTCTGAAAGCGAAATTTTGGATATCTTCGCCGACATGCCCGAGCCCTTGTTCTTCGAAAGGCTCGTGATCAGGCTCTCGATGTTGGACTCCCCCGCGTCGTTGAACGATATGTTGCAGAGCGGCTTTTTCAGCGTGATGGCCGTTGCGTCGAACTCGGACCTCAGGAGCGACAGGAATGAGAACCGGATGTCCGCGCTCTCAACGCTCGCCAGGACCGGTGACTTTTCATCCGACTCGTAAATAACCAGCCCGTCCAGGGAAATTCCGCCCAGGCTGTAGCCGATGTCCCTGATCGTTACTTTCCTGCCCAGGACCTCTTCCGCGTTCGATGTGACCAGCTTTAAAATATTTTCGGCGGGATAGAGAGTAATAATAAGCAGGGCGCCGACAATCAGGAGAATTAGAGCTGCAAACAGGAACCGGAAGGAAAACTTAAGAATTCTTGCTGGCTTCACGTTTCCTTTCCATCGTGGATTTTTTCTTGAAGAACTGAACGGTTTTCTCGAGTTCGAGAAGGTCCGTGCAGATTATCTTTCCGTGCTCGAGGGTGAAGTGCTTGTCTTCGAGGAGCTGGACGATGAACATGTCTCCTTTCTCAGGGGTGAGGCCGACCATGTTGATGAGCTCCTTGGTGCCGAACTCGAAGTTATGTACCTGTTTGGCTTCCATCTTGATCTTGTGTTTTTCAAGCTGGATGAGGAGCGTGTCATAGATGCGTCCGAGTGTGTCGCGGATCATCAGGTTCTCGAGCTGACGGTAGGCTGTCCATATCCTCTCGCTTAGGATCTGGATAAGACGGGTAGCCAGCTGGGGCTGGGCCTGGACCATGCCCTCGAAGTTGGATTTGTTGATGGCGAGCACTTCCACGTCTCCAAATGTAATGGCTGATGCGCTGCGCGGCTTGTTGTCAAGGATGGCCATCTCGCCGAATATATCACCGGCCTTGAGCACAGCCAGGAGCACTTCCTCGTTCACTATCTTCGTGATTTTTACCTTGCCCGACTGTATGATAAAGAGCTCTTCGCCCGGCTCGTATTCGCAGAATATCATGGTGTTGTCTCTATAGCGGCGGTTCATGCCGACCATCTGACCCTGGGCCGGGGCCTTCATCGGTGCTTTCAGGGTCTGGAGGCGCTGGATCGCCTTATCGCGGTTTTCGCCCTCGGGACGGTACTGCAAATATCTCTGGTACGCGTAGGTGGCATGATTGATGATTTTCTTTTTAATATAGTATTCCCCGATGTTGAAGAGGTGCGAGGGATCCTCCTCGGCCACGTTCTTGAAAGTGAGGTTGGTGATCGCCTGGTCGAAATCCCTGAGCTTGCGGCTGAAAAAACGAATGATCTTCATCGCTACGGTCGGATTTTTCTGGATCAGGAGGCCGAACTTTTCCCTTTCTACGGAGATGAGCGACACGTTTTCCAGCGCTACGGCCGACTCAATGCGGTTGTGTGCGCTCATGCACGATACGACGCCGAAAAAGTCGCCGGGCCCGAGGATCGAATACGGCTCGGTAGCTACAACGGGGTTTTCCTTGGCGACTTTGACTTTTCCCTTGAGAATTATATAGAAATTACTGGCGTTCTTTTTACCTTCAACAATGATAAAAGAATTTGCGAGATAATTTTCTACTTTAAATTGGGTATCGGCCATTCTTCCTCTTTAGCAAATCAGATGATATAGTGCACTATTATTAAATTCGGCAAAAAATCAAGTAATTTCTAGTTTTTTATGCCGGGCGTGTCAAGTAAAAAGGCATTTACCACATGCCTCGATTATACCATGACTCTGCGGCCTTATCTGCATCAATTCGTTGAAATTGTTCATAATAGACAGCTGGCGCGTGTGCTCTGACCGGCACGCCCGCTTATTCAATCAGTTTTTTCAGCCTGCTCAGTTCATTCAATGCTTCTATCGGGGTGATGGTATTGAGATCAATCGCCTTGATGGCCTGAACCACGACATGGTTCGAAGCGTTGAATATCTCGAGCTGACCGGAAGGAGTCTCTGCGTCGAGTGTGCCCGGTTTGATGCTTTTTCCGCCCCGCTCGAGCTTTTGAAGCATCTGCTCGGCCCTGGCGATAATCGGTTTCGGTATGCCGGCGAGGTTCGCGACATGTATGCCGTATGACTTGTCAGCAGCCCCGCGCACCACTTTGTGAAGGAAGTCGACACCGCTCAGGTGTTCCTTGACCATGACTGTATAGTTGACGATGCCGCGCCTTCCGCCCAGCTGGGTGAGCTCATGGTAATGTGTTGCGAACAGTGTCTTTGCTTTCAGGTAGCGGAGAATATATTCGACCACCGCCCACGCGATGGACAGGCCGTCATAGGTGCTCGTACCACGCCCGATCTCGTCCATTATGATGAGGCTTTTATCTGTCGCATTGTTGAGGATGCCGGCTGTTTCGTTCATCTCCACAAGGAAGGTCGATTCCCCGCGCGATATGTTGTCGGAGGCGCCGATCCTGGTGAAAATACGGTCGGCGACCGAAATGCTTGCCTCCCGCGCAGGGACGTACGATCCGATCTGCGACATCAGCTGGATGATGGCGGCCATTCGGATATACGTGGATTTGCCGGACATGTTCGGGCCGGTGATGATCTTGATGATGTTCTCGTCGCCGTCGAGGTTGATGTCATTGGGGATAAACACCTCGCGGGTATAGTATTTCTCCACGACCGGATGGCGTCCCTCCTTGATGTGTGTCCTGTTGCCGGTATCGAACAAAGGCCTGACGAAGCGGTTCTCGAGGGCGCAGAGAGCCAGGGAGCAGTGGCAGTCTATTTCTCCAATGGTGCCTGCCAGGGACTGGAGGCGGTCCCGCTCTGCTATGACAGCCCGGAGGAGCCGGTCGATCTCCTCGTTCTCGATACGCTGGATTGTCTCGGACGCGGAGAGGATCTCAGACTCGAACTTCTGCAGCTTTTCCGTGGTATACCGCTCGGAACTGACGAGCGTCTGCTTCCGGTAATAGGTTTCCGGGATCCCGGTCGCCTGTCCCTTGCTGATCTCGATAAAGTATCCGAGGATCTTATTGTACCGGATTTTCAGCGAGGACATGCCGAGCCTCTTTTTCTCCTCGGCCTCGTATTCGACGATCCAGTTCTTTGCGTTTGTTTTCAATTCGTAGATGCGGTCCAGCTCCGGGTTGAAGCCTTTCCTGATCACGCGTCCGTGCTCCGGGGAGAGGGCCGGCTCGTCCTCCACCGCTGCCCTGATCATGGCCGCGAGCTCCGACAGGTCGGGCATGGCATCCGAGAGGCGGGTCATGCTCTCATGCGGCTGTTCTGCGAGCAGCGATTGTATCTTCATGCAGGCCGAGATGGAGCTCATCAGCGCGATGAAATTTCTGGGGAAAATCCTGCCGATCATGAAGCGGGAGAGGAGGCGCTCCATGTCCTGGATCTCTCTCAGGTGCTGCACGAGCTTCCCGGTCAACTCGTGAAACTCGTGAAGGTATTGCACTGTATCAAGGCGTTTTTCGATCGCGGCGGTGTCCAGGAGCGGCTGGAGCACGTTACGCTCGAGCGTGCGCTTTCCCATTGCAGTGCGGGTATAGTCCAGGACGGAAAAGAGAGTGCGGTTTTTAGATCCGTCGGTGGTATTGCGTACCAGCTCGAGGTTGGATATAGTTGCGTCGTCGAGCACCATGTAGTCGCGGGACACGATGGTTTTGGGGAACTTGAGATGGTCGATGGTTTTCTTGTGCGTGTCCCTGAGATACTGCAGAATGGAGCCCGCTGCCATGATGTCAAGGTCGTCGGTAATGCCCAGGCCCTTGGTGCCGGAGATCCGGAAGGTTTCCGATATGACCGAGATCATGAATTCCGTGTCGTACAGCCATTCGTTGATCCGGTAGAGCGGTATGTCCCGCTGGGAAAGATATTCGGCATATGCCTCGCCGTCCGGGGCGGTGCCTCCGTAAAACACGGCCTCGCGCGGCGAGAACTTGGCCATTTCGCCGCGGAAAAGCTCGATCGACTTATCGATTGAAGAGAGGAAAAAGTCCCCGGTGGAGATGTCGACGAACGAGAGACCGATGCGGTCGCTGCCGATTATGACAGACGCGAGGAAATTGTTCTCGTCCGACTGGAGGAGGTTCGCTTCGACCACGGTGCCCGGGGTTATGACGCGGACGACTTCCCGCCTGACAACGGTGCCTGCCGAGGGAACGGTCTCCATCTGTTCGCAGATGGCAACGCGTTTCCCGGCCTTGATGAGCCGCGCGATGTAGCTCTCCGCCGCGTGATACGGAATGCCGCACATGGGAATGTCGTTCTGCCGCGAGGTGAGGGCGATATCCAGGATGCGTGACGCGACATGCGCGTCGTCGAAAAACATCTCGTAGAAATCGCCCATGCGGAAAAAGAGTATCTCCTCCGGATACTGCTTCTTCATGTCGAGGTACTGCTTCATGGCAGGGGTGATTTTTGTGTCCATCAGAACGTTCCCTCTGGCGACTGGTGCGAGGACATTTTTATCTGTCAGGCTGCATGTCCCGGCGATGAAAGTATAGATTGAGATAGCTGGCGTCAAGATGTTTTCTGGGCGCATCGATTTTCGTGATTGAGGAACAATAGTGTTGACAATTGGTTGAAATAATACAATCATAATCGAAATATTAAGTTAGATCTTTTAAATCACAACACCAACCAGGTGATCGGCCGCTACTACTACGACGACCAGGGGTCGCTCTCGGACGTCCTGTCCTCCGCGACATTTCCCACATCCTGTGGGTCACTTCCGCGTGCGCCGCGAGGCGCGGCTGGAGGTGGACGGCGTGGAGCGCCGCGTGCAGCTCCTGAACCCGTCCATGTATTTCAGCGTGGAGACCGTGAGGGAGCTGGACGGCACGCCCGTGGGCGACACCGGGTTCGGCGTGAACAACGTGTACCTGAACGGGGTGCGCATGGCCGCGGTCCTGCCCAACGGCGAGGCGCAGTATTACCTGACCGACCAGGTGGACTCTGTAAAGGTGGTGACCAATGACTCGGGCCAGGTGGTTACCGCTCACGAGTATCTTCCCTTTGGTGAGTCATGGATCACGGAAGGCAACGAGAAGAACGCGCCGAAGTACAACTCCCAGGAGCTGGACAAGGAGAGCGGGTATTATTTCTACAACGCACGGCATTATGACCCGGAGATCGGGAGATTTGTGACTGCGGATACGGTGGTGCCGGATCAGTTCTCAACTCAATCATGGAATAGATTTTCATATTGTAGAAACAATCCGATTATTTATAAAGATCCAACTGGTCATGCTGAAGAAATAAAGGATGAAGGGATCTTAAGTAAATTAAGTAATGCGGGTAGTAATTATCTTGAAGGAATAAAAGATACTTTACCTTCAATTAATCAACTTAAAGCTGAAGTAAAAGAAATAGTTGATACTTGTAAAAAGTATACTGCAGCAGGTCCTTTTGTTTATGCATATAATAAGGCTGTCGATATTGGGCATGGTTTGCGAGAAGTTTATGATAATTCAAAGGCAGAAGCTAATATTATTGATGGTAGTTATAGTAAATATGCAGAAAGAAAATTAGGCGCATTGGGTGATTATGTATCAAATAATATCTTTAGATCTGCTGGGAATTTAACGGGAATTTTGGGGCAAGCATGGCTTACTAAGAAAATTGCTGGAAAAATCAGTGGTGGTAGCGTTGCGGAAGATGCTGTTCAAGGAACAAAATTAAAAGAATTAGGAAATGTTTTAGAAGAAACAACTAATACCCCCCCCAAATATACAACAGTTAAAAAAATAGTTGAAAGACATAAACAGGTAAAAGAATCTAATAAAACTATTTCAGATATAAATAAAGCAATTAAAAAGAAAGATTGGGAAGCATATGATAAATTGGTTGATAATCAACATTGGGGAAGAGGAGATATTGAGAAAGGATTTGACTTTGAATCATATAGAGTGAAAGACGGCAAGACAACTTTTATTAAATAATAATAGAGTAGGTGAAATTTGTTTAAAGAAAACCTGTATATTAAAGCACTTAAGAAATTTGCTGGCGAATATGTTTATACAAAGATTATTGAGGAAGGAGATAATTTTTTAACCGTTGCAGGTGAAGTAAAACAACTAACAATTGTTATGCTTAAAATTGAAGGTTGGCCGTCTTTGATAAACAATTCATCGCCGAGAGAAATCATAGATTTTTTGAATAACTATTATTTTATAATGTTTAATAGTATCCATGAAAATCATGGTATTGTTAATAATATAATAAATGATCAAATTATCGCAATTTGGGGTTTGACAAATAAATTTCAAAAAAATAAAGAAGATTTATCTTGCTCGGCATCAATTGAATGCCTAAGAAAATTTAATGAAACAATAAATAATATACATAAAAACAAGCTACGTCTTATTTCAGGCATTTCAAGTGGAAGTGTAGTTGTTGGAAACTTTGGATCAGAAGAAAGATTATTTAATTGTGTAATGGGGGATATTGTGAGTTTTTCATATATGCTGATGGAAAAAAATTCAGTGTATAAAACCAATATTTTAATTCAAGAAAGCGTTAAAAATAATATAAATGAAAAAATCAAAACAAGAGAAATTGATACGATAAATTTTCCAGGAACCGATAAGCCATATAAGGTGTTTGAAATTATTTAAATCCATAATAATATTTAAAAATTGTTCAAAAACATCCTCCACCTTCAATTGATCGTGGACGTCCATGTCCGCAGTGATTGAAGTGGATGAATGCCTTCCCCGCAGGGTACTTTTAGAGGCGAGGTTCAGGGGACGAGTTACAAGTGTCGGGGAGCGTGGGTCGAGGATCGAGAAGTATGAAAACACTTAAAACAACCATCACCATCACCCTGATCCTGACAGCAATCATGTCCATGCTCTCCTGCCATGATATCCCTGCTTCCAACTACCAGGGAGCGTTCATGGCCTGGATCGAGAGCGGTATTCTGACCGATACGCCTGCCGATCCGGATGAAGACCTCCATGCAGGCAGGGAAAAATCACCATAACAGGGTACGTCATGGATAACAATTTATCCATCTTGGCTCTGGACGGGAAGAAATTTACCGCTGTATCTTCGGACCAGGACGTGAACGTCTTTATATATGTTTTTCGAAGAGTAACGGCGGAAGCAGTGATTGCCGATGCATCGCCGGATCCGGCGGCGCCTGTGCCGGTAATAATAAAAAGCATCCGCATTGATTCAAGCGGCGCAGACGTAATCATACGGGGCCGCGTAAGCGGCGCGACAGGCACCTGTGTCGCCATCACCGGCGACGACGGCAGGAGCTATGCTGCGGAAGCCCCGGTAGAATATATCAGCATGCTGGACAGGGCTGATTTCTGGAATGTGTTCGTGCAGGCGCGGATAATAGAAAATGCCTGCTGCACGACGGAAGGCGCCATACCGATAACTATCGTATATTGCAAACTCGACAGTGAAGCCATAGTGTCCAAAACCGGCTCAGTGCAGTACAATACGCTGGAGGGCGGTTTCTGGTGCATACTCGGCGATGACGGCAGGGGTTATGACATGAATAACCTTCCGGAAGAGTTTCATGCGGAAGGTTTGCGCGTGAAATTCACGGCGAAAATGTCGGATCGCTGCGCTGCGTATCATATGTGGGGTTTCTGCATTGAATTGGCGGATATCGAGCCTCTGTTATAAAGGACGGTAAAACCCTATTCCGATCCCCCATTCCACCACACCCGAAAAATTTTTCACAATCCCCATCTCCCATTCGTTATATCATAGAGCCTCGCCATTTTATCATGCATCCATGGAGTAATATATGAAAGAAAACATATCATCCGACATGATATTGAGCAAAATCCATTATATCCGCGGCCATAAGGTCATGCTGGATAAGGACCTTGCGGAGTTATATGACGTTATAACAAAAAGGCTTAAAGAGCAGGTAAAACGAAACATTGGCAGGTTTCCGGACGATTTCATGTTCGAACTGACAAAAAATGAATTTGATTTCTTGAGGTCGCAATTTGCGACCACAAGTTGGGGCAGGACCAGATATATGCCCATGGCCTTTACCGAGCAGGGCGTTGCCATGCTGTCCAGTGTTTTAAATAGTGAGCGGGCAATTCAGGTAAATATCCAGGTAATGAGGACATTTACAAGAATTCGCCAAATGATATCATCACACGAGGATTTGCAGAGAAAAATCGAAATTATGGAAGAAAAATACGACGGACAATTCCGGGTCGTTTTCCAGGCGATCCGGGAAATGATACGTGAGGATTCGGGCACGAAGAAAAAGATAGGGTTCGTATGATATACCGGCCCCGTCTGTTAGGCACGGGATTAATCCCATGCCTAACAGACGGGGGATGACCCGAAACAAAAAATAATTTTTACAATATCCACCCGCCATTCGTAATACCACACAGACGCGCCATAACAAAAAACATCCCGGGAGAGATATATGGGAAAAACCATATCATCGGACATGATATTGAGCAAAATCCATTATATCCGCGGCCATAAGGTCATGCTGGATAAGGACCTGGCGGAGCTCTATGAGGTTGAAACAAGAGTCCTGAACCAGGCGGTTATCAGGAATATTGCCAGTTTTCCGGATGATTTTATGTTTCAGCTTACCCGGGATGAGTTCAAAATCTTGATGTCACAAATTGTGATATCAAGATACCGCCCCCGCTCTGATAGGCACGGGATTAATCCCGTGCCTATCAGAGCGGGGGCAATAATATTATCCATCACAATTCAAAAATATTTTCACGTCCCATCAATCCCGTTCGTTATCATGATATTCCCCCGAGGGAGAACATTATGACCGCGCATATCTACAAGGACATTGTATATCACATAGTGTTTACCACGAAACATAGAACAGGCGTGATAACAACCCAAATGATGCGGCGCATCAGAGAGCTTTTCAATGAAAATGCCGCAAGGCATGGATTTACGATTCATATCACACATGGTCGTACGGACCATGTGCATGTATTGGTATCCGCGCCGCCGAAATGGAGCGTCTCGGATATCGTTAAAAACCTGAAAGGATATTCATCGTTTAAAATACCCGGGCTGTACTGGCAGCGGGGATATGGCGTTTTTACCGTGGACCGGGATTCATTTGACCGTGTTTTCAAATACATTAAAAATCAATGACGGCCATCCCCGTCTGAAAGGCACGGGTTTAAAACCGTGCCTTTCAGAAGGAGGTTATTCACCGGAAATAAATGATTGCCGGGCGCCGGCGGAAACGCGGACGATACGTCCAATGA
>JBGTBN010000148.1:0-8211 GCA_041749375.1 Spirochaetota bacterium | reverse complement strand
GCTGGCCCGGCTCAAGGCGGCGCTCGTGGCCGGCGGCCCTCGCGCGCATGACATCCACGGGTACCTTGCCGGCGCCAAGATCACAAGGGACGGGCTCAAATGAGGAACATCGTCGTTGCGGTGGATGGTCCTGCCGGCTCGGGCAAGAGCAGCATATCCAGGCGGGTCGCTGCCGACCTGGGCCTCACTTACATCGACTCCGGGGCGATTTACCGCTCCATCACCTGGCACGTTCTCCGGCGCGACGGCTCGGTCGCGCCCGGGTTTGCATTCGGGGGCGGGGAAGAGCTGTCCGTGACCCAGGAGTTCCTTCCTGACGGCAGTTCGCGGACCTGCGTTAACGGCGTGGACGTCTCGACCCTCATCCGCGACGAGGAGATAACCCGTAATATCGGCGTCATATCGGATGACCGCGGGGTCCGTGACTACGTTACCGGGCTGCTGAGGAGCTGGACGAGCATTAAATCGATCATAATGGACGGGCGCGACATCGGAACGGTGGTGTTCCCCTCCGCGGACATCAAGATATACCTTGATGCGTCGGTCGATGTCAGGGCCGGACGACGGATTAATGAATACCGGGAATTGGGAAAAAATGTTGACGAAATTTCAATCAAAAAACAGATTATACTGCGTGATGAGCAGGATACGAAACGGTCGTTCGGCGCTCTGAAAAGGGCGGAGGACGCCGTTTATATCGATACGTCGAATATGTCAATGGCACAGGTAATTGATAGCGTCAAGGAACTGGTCCTGCGTATTCTCTGATTCCAGTCGGAACAGAAAGAATCCCCCGATCGGCACTCACTGAAAGGCACCGTGAAAGCGAACAGGTTCCTATTTTACAGCACCAGGATGGGACAGCATGGAGAACGTCACCCACGATATAAATGAAAACATCGACATGGAGCATGTCGCGGACTCCACCATGGACGAGATTCAGCCCGGGAAAATAGTCCAGGGCGAGATCGTCACGGTGGACGGGGACAACGCGTACGTGAACGTCGGTGCCAAGACCGACGGGAGGATTCCCCTTCATGAGTTCGACGAAAAGCCGGCTATAGGCGATGTCATCCCCGTGATGCTGCAGAGCAAGCGGTTGGTGGACGGCATGTTCCAGTTTTCCGCGAAGTCCGCGTCGCTGGAGATGCGATGGAAGAAGTTCATGGAGGAGCATGACGGTGGAAGCTCCACCATTACCGGAAGGATCAAGAGCGCCATTGAAAAGGGCAAGCTGGTCGACTGCGACGGTATCCCCGCCTTTCTCCCCTTTTCCCTTACCGCTGATTTAAAGAACAAGAACGAGTCTGGCGAGGAATACGTTTTCAAGATCAAGACCATCGATAAGAAGAAAAAATCGATCGTCCTTTCCCGCAAGGACTACCTGGACGAGGAAATCGAAGCGCGGTGGGAAAAATTCACCGCCGCGTTCAAGCCGGGGGACATCGTGAAGGGCGAGGGCGTCAAGTACGTCGAGTTCGGAATATTCGTCCGGGTCGAGGGCCTTGACGCGCTGCTCCACAGGAACGACATGTCCTGGAAAAAGGTGTTCAAGCAGAGGAAGATCCTCAAGCTCGGCAAGGAGCAGGACTTCGTCATCCTTGGCATCAACCGCGCGGAGCGCAAGATATCGCTCGGGCTCAAGCAGCTGGCGCCGGACCCCTGGCTCACCATTACCGAAAAATACCATGAAGGGGACCGGGTCTCGGGACGGGTCGTCACCCTCACCAACCACGGCGCGTTCGTCGAGATCGACGACGGCGTGGAAGGCTTCGTCGGCAATACGGACCTGAGCTGGAACAAGACCGGCGTGAACGCGAAGGACATCCTTGCCAAGGGCGAGTTGTACGACTTCCAGGTGCTCGGCATCAACCAGGAGGACCACAAGCTCTCGCTCGGTTACCGGCAGCTCCAGCCGAACCCGTGGGACACCATCCGTGATCAGTTCCCCGTCGGCTCGGTCCACAAGCGTACGATCAAGAAGATAGTCAAGTTCGGCATGTTCGTCGAACTTGCTGACGGCATAGACGGCCTGGTCCATATTTCGGACATCAGCTGGGAAGAGAACCTGAAGGGCGTGCCCGGCTCGTACCGGGCCGGCGACGAGGTCGAGATAAAGATCCTGGAAATCAACAGGAACGAGATGAAGATCTCGTGTGGCATGAAGCAGCTCACCAGGTCTCCCTGGGAGTCCATCAGGGAGAAGTACCCGAAACGGGCGCGGGTCGAGGGAGTTGTCTCGGGGATCACGCAGTTCGGCCTTTTCGTGAAGCTGGGTGACGACGTCGAGGGGCTCGTGCACATATCGGAAGTATCGCGCAAAAGGGTCGAGAACCTCGAGGAGCATTACAAGGTCGGCGACCAGGTCGGTGCCGTAGTGCTCGATGTGGATGTCGACAAGAAGCGGCTCTCGCTCAGCATCAAGAGCTACGATGCGGCGACCGAGAAGGAAGAGCTGGACCGGATCATGAAGGGGACGAGGCCGAGCACCGCCACGCTTGGTGACTATATCAATATCAACCTGGAGAACAAATAACAAATGGCACGAAGACCGCGGCAGAGGCAGGAACGGGAAACCAAGTCCATCGAGATCAAAAGGAACGTGATCGAGCAGTTCCTCATGGACGCGAAGGAATTCATAAAGAGGAACAGGACGTTCACCAAGTACACGCTCATCGGCCTTGCATGCGCCGTCGTCATAGCAATCGCCGTCCCGGTCGTCGTCCAGATCGTCAATACCGGGAACGAAAAGCGCTTCGAGGAGATAGTCGACAGGCTCGCTGCAATCAAGGGGCCCGCCGAGCAGGACAAGATGAATGCGGTCATCGCCGACCTCAAGAAGTTCATTAACAAGACCTATTTCGGTTTCTCCCATAACGCGGCCTACTATGTGCTTGGAAACATATATTACGACAGGAGGAGCTGGGCCGAGGCGAAACAGAACCTGCTCCAATTTGCCGACAAAGAGAAGAAAAGCGTACTGGCCCCGATCGCCCTTCTGAAAGCGGCCCTCGCACTCGAGGAGGCGAATGACCTGAAAGGGGCGATCGAGCTGTACAAGCGGCTCGAGGAGAAGTACGCGGACAGTGCCGTTGCTGACCAGATATATTACAATTACGCACGGGCGTGCGCGCTGAACAGGGACCTGGCCGGTTCCCGTCAGTATTATAACAAGGTGATCTCAGCCTATCCCGAGTCATCATACGCGCAACTGGCCAAAAAACGGCTCTTCCTGCTGGGCGCAATGTAACGGGCCCCGGGGAGGGCCCCTGTTTAGGGATTGTACAGAAAAAATATCTTGACAGAATTTCGTCAAAATATGGACAATCCCTGAGTTTGTGAAATCGTGCGAACGGTCGCCTCTGAGGACCGCGCGTCAAATATGAAATGAGATGGAGTTGCAATCGTGGCCTTACCAAAAAGAAGAAAATCAAAGTCCAAGTCAAGAATGAGAAAATCTCATGACGCCATTGGCGCACCCAATCTCCGTCCCTGTCCCAAGTGCGGTGTGTATGTCTTGCCGCACCGGGTATGCTCGGAATGCGGCTCGTACAAGGGCGAGGTGATTGTCGAGAAAAAGGTGAAGATCAAGGAATAGCAGGACCGTATTCATCCGGTACAACGCAAGGGGCGCCTGACGGGCGTCCCTTTTTTGTATTATCTCTTGACAATTTTTAAACTACGCGTATGATTTGCATGGCCTTTGCGGCCTTGCAACCGCCTGTTTTTCATCTATCAGGGAGGGAGATCATGCCGGTGACTGTTTTCGAGCGAGTCAAGAAGATCATCATGAAGCAGCTCAACGTGGATGAAGACCAGATAACAGGTGACGCTCTGTTCGTCGACGACCTGGGCGCCGATTCGATCGACGCGGTCGAGCTCGTCATGGCCTTCGAAGCCGAATTCGGGATCGACATCCCCGAGGGCGATGCCGAGGGGTTCCGCAAGGTGGACGACGTCGTGAGGTACCTGGAATCGGTAACCGGCGGCCGTCAATAACTGCGGGGCGGCGGAAAATGCATGTTGCTAGAAAAGAACCCAAACAGTGAAGAGCGGCGCAAGCAGAAGAAACTAAGGGAAAAACATATAGATCGCCTGCAGCGGGTCATCCACGTCAAGTTCAATAATAAAAGTCTCCTCCAGCGGGCCGTTACCCACCGCTCCTATGTCAACGAATCCGGAAAGAACACCAGGGACAACGAGCGCCTTGAATACCTGGGCGATTCGGTGCTCGCGCTGGTCGTTAACGAATATTTATTCAAGCATTTCGAGGACTACCAGGAGGGCAAGCTCGCCAAGATCAAGTCCGCGGTCGTGTCCGAGGCCAGCCTGTCACGGCTCGCACGGAAGATCGACCTGGGCGATTTCATCCTCATGGGGAGGGGCGAGGAGCACAGTGGCGGCCGCGAGCGCCCCTCGATACTGGCCAACACGCTCGAGGCGGTGATCGGCGCCGTCTTCCTCGACTCCGGCCTGAAAGCGTCGCGCAAGTTCGTCCTCGCGCTGATCAAGGACGAGATCGAGATCGTCAACAGCCCGTCGTCCATGCGCGACCCGAAGACCGCGCTCCAGGAGTATGTCCAGAAAAAATACAAGGACCGGCCCGTGTACGAGGTCATCGCTGAGCGCGGGCCCGACCACCGCAAGGAATTCACCGTCCGCCTCGTCATCAACGGCCGCGAGATCGTTACCGGCGAGGGTCCGAGCAAGCGCAAGGCGGAAATGAACGCCGCAAGCATTTCACTCAAGAAGATAGAGGATGGCACTCTTGAGATTTGACGGGTTTGGCAAAAAGGTCAGGGTCAGGGTGTCCGGCTTTCTCTCCAGGGACGACAGCCTGCTTCTCGTGGCGCATAAAAAAAAGGACGAGATCTACTGGCTGCTCCCGGGAGGCGGGGTCTGCTACGGCGAATCGCTGAAAGCGGCCCTCGCACGGGAGTTCCGGGAGGAGCTTGGCATCCGGGTCGAGGTCGGCCAGGTCCTGTTCATGTGCGATTCCATCGACCCGCGCGGCAGGCGCCATATCCTGAACGTCTCCTTCCGGTGCGACTACCGAGGCGGGGAGTTACGGCTGGGCAGCGACCGTCGCCTCCACGACTTCGGCTTTTTCACGGCGCAGCAGATCAGCGGCCTGCGCCTCTACCCGCCGGTGAACGGCGCCCTCGTATCGATTCTTGACAACCGGCAGCCAGACTGCTACCTGGGCAGCTTATGGATGGCATGACGCGCGTTATAACGGCATCCGCGGGGAGCGCAGCCTACCGGATCATGATCGGCGGCTCGATACTCCGCGACGCCCTGGGCGGCGAGATAGCCGGGTCCTTCGAGAGCCTGGCCGTGGTGGCGAGCTCGCGCGTGTACGGTCTCCACAGGGAATACATAGATGCATCGCTGGGCGCCCTGGGAAACCGGTGCCGACTGATGCTGATGGATGACGGCGAGGAGAGCAAGAACTACGCCTATGCCGGACGCTTCCTCGAGCAGTTCCTCGAAAGCGGAATGAACCGTAAGTCTGCCGTCATCGCAATCGGGGGCGGCGTGACGGGAGACTTCGCCGGGTACTGCGCCGGCGTGTTCATGCGGGGCATCCCGGTCATCCACGTGCCGACGACGCTCCTCGCCATGGTCGATTCGAGCATCGGCGGCAAGACCGCGGTGAACATAGCCGTGGGCAAGAATATCGTCGGGGTCTTTCACCAGCCGGCGTTTGTGGCGAGCGACACGCGGTTCCTCTCGACCCTCCCCGAACGCGAGCTCGGGAACGGGCTGGCGGAGGCCCTGAAGCACGGCTGCATAGGCGAGGAGCGGACACTGCCACTCCTGGAGGAGAATGACCGCGAATCGATACAGGCAGATGACCGCGTCACGGAGCTCGTCGCCCTGTCGGCTGCGTTTAAATCGCGGATCGTCCGGGAGGACGAGCGCGAGCGGGATCTGCGCGCCATACTGAACTTCGGGCATACTGTCGGGCACGCCATCGAATCGAGCCTGTCTTACCGTGGAATCACGCACGGCGAGGCGGTCGCCGCGGGAATGCGAGTGAAGGTGGAGGTCGCCCGGCGCATGGGGCTCCTGGCCGATGCCGAGGCCGCCAGGGTGGCTCGCGTTATCGAGCGCTACGGCCTGGTGTCCCGGCGGGGATCGTTCGACCTTGACCTGATCATGGAGCACATGAAGTACGATAAGAAAAATTTCGGCGGTGCGATTAATTTTGTTTTGCTCAGGGGGCTCGGCAACCCGATCATTAATCAACAGGTGCCGGGCGGGCTGATGAAAGAGGTCATGGCGGACGTGCTATGCTGAATTATTCAATCAACGAGGTCGAAGGCGTCAAGCTGCTCGTCATGAGCGGCAGCCTCACCGCGCACACGGTGCCCAATTTCATATCCATCGTAAGACAAGTGACCGAGCGCGAGAGCCTCATCATCAATTTCGAGAACGTCGCCATGGTGACCTCGGCGGGCATGAACGCCCTGGTCCAGGCCTCGCTCTTCGCCAAGAAGTTCGACCGGCGCGTGATAATCCTCTGGCCCGAGAAAGAAGTATTGAAGATGGCCGAGAGGCTGGGAGTGTATAATTACCTCATTTTCGCCCAGAGCGTGGACGAAGCGAAGATGAAGATCAAGTTCTTCACCTGACAGTTTTCCGAACCCCCTCTCCGCTCTACGCGTCCAGGAAGGAGTGTATCTGCGGCTTCCCGTTGTAGATGTTCCTCGATATGATAACGTCAATTCCGAAATAGCGCTTGATCAAATCCGCGTCGAGGATGTTGACCGTGCCCGTCTCGGCGATCCTGCCCGCGTCCATGACCAGTACGCGGTCTGCGACGGCACATATGAAGTTCAGGTCTCCCGAGCAGACCACGGCTATACGGTTCCCCTCGATGACATAGCGCGAAACGGCCTTTTTTAACAGCCCGATTGACCCAATGTCGAGGTCGCCGGTGGGATTGTCCAGGAGCACGGCATGGGAGCCCCGTATGAACGCACGCGCCAGCAGCGCGCGCCTGAATGCGCCGTCCGGGACCACGCCGATCTTCATGGCGCCGAGGCGCGCCAGGTCCAGGACATCCGCATATTCATCGGCCGTCTGCCGGTCGTAATCGGTATAGTTCCTGAACGCTTTTTTATACGGCATGCGCCCCTGCAGGAGAAACTCGCTCACGCTTTCGTCCGGGTTCCCGGGGAGTGCCGGCCCGCAGTAGGTTACCTCCCTCTCCAGGGCGCTTTTCAGAAGGGGAAGGGGTGCGCCGTTGATCGTGATTGATCCCCGGTAGCCCGGCATGCGGTGCGCGAGAGTCTTCAAAAAGGCAGTTTTTCCCGACCCCGACGCTCCCACGATGCCGATCGTTTCTCCGTCGTTCAGCGTGACCGAGATATCGTCAAGGACCGTGATGCCGGACATCGAGAGGCTACACTGTTTCACGTCTATCATGGCGCAATATCCTCGTGTTAATGTACAGGAAGAAGAGCGCGTACGAGGTCGCGTACGCGCAGGCGGCGGCGATAAAGGCGCCGGCAAGCTGGGAGACCAGGAGCATCGCCTGGGAGAAGGCCAGAATCGCCACGAGGTTGAACAGGCCGGGGAGGGCGCCGCGGTAGAGCCGCCCGGCGCTTAACCCGATCCCGCAGAGCCACCCGGTAAAAAGGAGCGCTATCGTGACAAGCACGCAGCGTGCCGCAACCAGGCACCAGGTCATGTGCGCGTAGTTCCGGTCCGGGAGACAGCAGAAATCCGCTCCCTCGGCGTATGATGTGAGCTCCGGCCCGAGCAGGCGCATGAGCGCGTACGCCGCCGCGACAACGGGCACCGCGACCGCGGGAGCGACCGGGCCGGCGGGGAGAGCCGGGACGATCCCGGTCAGGGCAAGTCCGGCAGGCATGGTGACGGCCGGAGCCGCATCCCACGCAATGCGGGCCACGATGACCGTAATGACCGCCTGGACGGCGGCCCCGACGATTGCCGATTCTTTCGCGTCCGGCGCGATGGCATATCTCAGAAAGAGCTGGTACGCGAGCATGACCGCCAGGACGGCGCCGGCGATACCAATCGGGTTGCCGGTAACGAACAGGGTAACCGCGAGCAGGGTGAACCCCCCGGCCGCTGCTTCACCGGTCTGGATATAGTCGCATGGAACATGGGGCGCGCGGGCGTCAAGGCCGGCCAGTACATGGTACGCGGCTGCGCCGATCATCGCCATGGCCGCCTGCC
>JBGTBN010000147.1:0-15409 GCA_041749375.1 Spirochaetota bacterium | reverse complement strand
ATCGTGGGCCGGAACGGGTGCGGGAAAACCACCCTGCTCCGCGCGCTGGCCGGGCTGCAGCCCCACGAAGGGAGCGTGACCGCGGGCGGGAAACGGCCCGACCTGGGGCACGTGTTCCAGAACGCCGACCTCCAGCTCTTCAACCCCACGGTACGAAAAGAAATTCTCTTCCGCGTGAAGGAACCGGACATGGAGCTCTACTCCTGGCTCATCCGCGTGATGGGGCTGGACCGTTACGAGAATACGCCGCCCCTGATACTGAGCGAGGGCGAGAAGAAGCGCGTCGCGCTGGCTGCCGTGCTGATGAGGGACCAGGCGCACGGCATCCTCCTGGACGAGCCGTCGCTGGGCCAGGACATGGCGCACAAGGAGATGCTGGTCGAGATCTGCCGCGGACTCGCGGCCCGTGGCAGGATCGTCATCATGACCACGCACGAGCTGCACCTGGCGGCCATGGCGGACCGGGTGATGCTCCTGGCCAATGACGGAAGTGGCTTTGCGGCCGACGGCACTCCCGGCCTCGTGTTCGGGGACCACCGCGCGTGGAAGCGGGCGGGCATGTTCGTGCCGCCATGGATATCCCACGCGGAAGCGGACGGCATAACCGCATGATGAATAAAAACGGATTCGGCATGAGCCACACCATCAGGCTCGCGGAGTCGTCGCCTCTGCGGCACGCCGACCCGCGCGCCAAGCTGGCCGTCAGCCTGTGCGCGTCACTCGCGGTGATGCTCCCGCTTGAAAAACTCGCTGCCTTCTTCCTGATCTATGTTATATTCATGGCATGGGCCCGGCTCCTGCCCGAGGCCGCGCGCCAGGTGTGGAAGCTCAAGTGGATACTGGCCGTGATCTTCATCGTGGACTGGCTCGTTGTATCGCCCGGGCTGGCGGTGATCGTGACGCTCCGGCTTGTCCTGATGGCCGGGGTGTTCGCGATGTTCTTCTCCACCACCACGCCTTCCGAGCTCTGCATGGCCCTGGTCTGGATGCGCGTCCCGTACCGCTACGCATTCAGCCTCGGCATGTCCTTCCAGACCGTGAGCCACATCGACACGGAGTGGCGGGGCGTGCTCGAGGCGCAGAGGGCGCGGGGCGCATTTACCGCACCGCGTGGATGGCGCTACCTGCCGGAGCAGGTGCGCAACCTGGTCTGCCTCACCGTGCCGGCAGTGGTGCTGACGGCCCGCCGCGCATGGTCCATGACCGAGGCCGCGTACGCGCGCGGGTTCGAGTCGCCGCGGCGTCGGGCATACCGCGAGCTTTCGATGGGTTGGATCGATTATATCATACTGTCGGGCGCGCTGGTTATCATTGCGGGCCTGGCACTCTGGAGGTAATGTATGAGCACCATGAAACGCGTCATCATCGGAATAATCATCATTGCGGGGCTGGCCGCGATCATACTCGCCGTCGATTCGATGCGCAGGGGCGGCACCCTGTACCGTACGTTGCGCGACGGGTCGGAGAAATTCTCCGGCGAGTGCATACCGGTCCGTCACGGGACTGCGAAGCCGTCCCTCTTCTGCAGCGCAGACGCTGCGCCCCTGGCGAAAAAACGCTTCGTGGATAAAGCCGAGAACAAGCCCCAGGAGGGCTGGCTCCTCCGCGACGCGGTGCTCCTCTCCGTCAGGGCGGCAAAACTGAAGCCGGGAACACTGGTCCGTGTCACGAGCTCGAGCCGCGGCAAGAGGGTCGAGCTTTCCTGGAAAGACGTGTCCGACGAGGCGAACCTGGTCATACTGGCCCCGACCAAGCAGGGGACCCTGAAGCTCGCTTCCGTCATGAAGGGCCTTGACACGCGCACGAAATGGGTCCAGGACGTGGACGGGATCGAGATCGTCCTGCCGTGACTGCGCGCTACTTCTCAACATTCCAGCTTTTCCTGCTCGCGCTCTTCGCGGCCCTCATCGTCGTGGCCAAGATTGCCCTGCACCTCCCGCTCCAGCTTTCCGGGCATTCCGGCATATTCTGGATGGCGATCATCATCATTGCCGCGCGCGTCGTTCCCAGGCGCGGCGCTGCGAGCCTGGTGGGCCTCACCTCCGGCATCATGGCAGCGTTCCTGGGCCTGGGCGACCTGGGCGCGCTGAACACGCTCATCTCCTACGCCATGGCGGGCGTGGGTGCGGACCTGGCGCTCCTGCTGCTACGCGACCCGGAAAACATAGCCTGCGCCGTACTGGCGGCCATGTTCGGGCACCTATGCAAGTTCATGGTCAAGTGGGTATTCAGCATGATGGCCGGGGCCCCGGTCGGGTTCGTCGCTCTCGGGATGGCCAAGGCGCTGTTCGGGTACCTGCTCTTCGGGGCCCTGGGAGGCCTTCTCGGCGCCCTGACGCTCCGGGCGCTGGCTAAGGCCGGCTTCTTCACGTACATGCAGGAGAAGAAGTAGGACGACACTCCACATAGATATGCACTTTCGTGCTTATGTGCCTCCCCACTTTTCGAAGGGTATAGAACCTGAAAAAGGGGAGGGGTGAATACCAATAATAGTGATACGGATAATTGCTTTTCTTATCGCTTTATGCTTTTTTTGTGTGTAGCTTATTGATATACGGCGAGTGTCCAGATGGAAATTCCATGCAAACAAATCAATTACTATCAAAAATAAAAACTATTTTAAAAGCTCCCGCAGATAATAAAAAATTTATCATTCCCGTTCTGGTTCTTGTGTCATTATCCTGGTTCTATGCCTGCCCTGAAAAAACAATAATCCCGGTCCTCGGTGCTCATGAAGGAAATTGGGAACCTGATTATTTCTGGGACTGCCCATGGTGTACAGAATATGACAAGCATAAAGGAATAGATATTATAATGGATTTCAACACACCTGTGATATCAGCAACGCCGGGAGTAATAGTATATTCAGGCCGATTTGGAATTTACGGCAAGGCAATTATTATTCTAAGCCCGAAACTTCGCTTTCATTTATACGGTCATTTGAACAGTGTGAATAAATATATTTCACCGTTTGTATTTCGCGGTTCCGGGATCGGCCACGTCGGCAATACGGGAGAATCTGATCTCCCGCATCTGCATTATACGATATTCAGCATACTCCCGTATTTCTGGTTGTTTGAAATAAAAAATATGGGTTTTCTGAAAATGTTTTTTCTAAATCCAGACGCGATCCTGGCTAAGAAATAGTTTTAATTGCCATACACGAATAATTGACTTATTCCTTATCTGAATTTGTCATTTCAATATTTCTTGCCCGGGTGAGAAACCTTAAATTATACTCGCTTTATCTGATTTCTCTTCATCCCGGAATGCCGGGATTCGTCGAATAGAAAGCCCGCAGCCGGTATCACCGTGCAGCGGGCTTTATTCAAAACAGGAAGGATTCCGGCCTTCAGCAGAATCCGGTTTTACTTTGCCTGGTAGGCATCATTGATCCTGAACAGGAACACAAGGGCGGCATGCCCTTCCGGCCCGTGGATGAGGGGCTCCCTGAACAGGAAATTGTACCGGAACCCCAATTCGAGACCGATCGTAAACACTGTTCCTATGTTGAAATTAAATCCAGTGGCAAGGCCGGCATTACCGCCAACTTCCGACATGGAACTATCATCAGAGTCAAGAATATAGTAACGAAGGCCCAGTTGCGGCCCCAGCCACCAGCGGAAAGACTGCATCCTGACGACACCGAATCCGAAGTAGTTGTTCATGCTTATTTTATGCGTGCCAAATTTCGGATACTTGACATCTTTCTGGTAGCCCAATCCAAGCCGATAATTGAAAAGCTGGTTTTTTGCCACGCAGGTATCCAGAACGAAACCGGCGCCGATAAAGCCGAAATCGTCGATATCGGCCGTCCCTCCCTCGCCCGAAACGGAAAACTTGTTGTAGGCGCCATCGACATACGCGCCGATACCGATCGCCATTGCCGATTTGACTGAAAACAGGGTCATGCAGCAGAGCACTGCAGCGACAAAGATACACTTTTTCTTCATATCAATCCCCCTAATATTTATATACAAACCCAGACAGATTATAACAACGGTTTGTTTTTATCAATTGATTTTCGTGTTGATCACCAAAACATGCAGGCAGACATTATCTGCGCTTGATTTTCCTGTTTTCTATTGATATTTATTCCGATCTGTGCAGAACCACTCAACGGCCGGGAGGATGTCGCGCATGATCGTCGGGTTCCCTGCCCTGCGCTGTCGCAGCCCGGTAATCCAGATCCCTGACAGGCCATAATGCAAAAATAGTTTGACCATCGGCAGCGGCCGATAGTATATTCAAGGAACGTTAGATTATTACAGAATAAGGAGAAATACATGGGCAAAGGATTCAGCAACAACGCGTCAGGCGGCTCGATATACGGCCTTGGCTTTATCGGGGCGGCAGTATACTACATCTCTAATGCCACCGGTTTCTGGATGGGCGTGCTCGGCTTTCTGAAAGCGCTGGTGTGGCCCGCACTCCTGGTGTACGAGGCATTAAAGCATATCGGGGGCTGATCCGCCGGCAGGACCCATAACAATTCGCGGTTGTATCAGCACGCTACCCGGGTACTTGGGCATCCGCAACGGGGGTACCCGTACTCATTTCATCCTGATGACTGAAAATACCCCGAAATGATCGGACGGCTGCACGCCCTCGTAATAGCCGTTACAGCACAGGAACGATGCGCTGACCTTCTTGCCGGAGAGGGCCCGGTTGATCAGGATATAATCTATCCGTGAGCTCCGCCAGTCATTCATGGAACTCAACTGTTCATACAGGGACTCAAACTTCTTCGGGGCGGTTTCCACGTAGTATTTCCTGATGTTCGAATTATTGACCGAATCCCAGGTGTAACCCGGCTCCCCGGATACCGCGGGAAAGGTGTCCGTATATCCCCCGGAAAGCAGGCGCTGCATCTCCGGCGTGCCGGCGGTAGCGTTAAAGTCGCCCAGTACGAATAATTTTTTACCGGCAGGAACCTTTTCCGCCAGGAAAGAATACATTCTCTCAGCTTCATCCTGTCTCCACTGGCAATCGGACGCGAGCATCGATAGCGCTTCATCAAGGGCGCTGTCGGGATAGCCTCCATCTTTTTTCAACTTCACCAGAAGCCCCCGCGTACGGGCGTCATCGAGCGCCGAGTAATGCCAGTGCGTGATCGCGATATACACGTCCTCGTCGTTCACGCGGATCTTTCCCAGGAGCACCTGAGTCGCATCCTGTGTGTGGAACGACATATTGTTCCACACGAATCCGCCGCCCGAAAGCTGTTCCCTCCCCACATGCGCGAGAACCAGGTCCTTTTTCGCGAGGATAGCGTCACCCTCCCTGAGGTTCCAGGGCAGACCCACGCGACACACGCGAATGCCGGATACGCCGACATGATACAAAAAATCATACCCGATTTCCCGGGCCAGTTTTTCCACGTAATCAGGCAGCATATTCGCTTCGTTTATCCCGATGATGTCAGGGGCCAGCCTTCGTATTTCGGCAACAAGCGCGCGGAATCTCTTTTCACGAACTTCTTCCGGCTCGTATTCGCCCATGGAAAGCGTACCCCTGTAATCCAGTCCGGACCATACATTGATCGTCATGAGACGAAGCTCGTTCCGCACCGCGCGGCCGGGCATATCCACGCGGGTGCAACCCGCGAAAACGATGGCGCAAAGGGCCATAAACATAACGGCGTGACGAATTATTTTCATACTGGACCCTCCTCCCCCCGGCAGGTATACCCGTTTATATCCGATGATCGAAGCTGAGTCAAATAGTTTTAGCAGTTTGCTGAAAAACAGGATACTGCTATGCCATACAGAGATGTATCGCCATTTTTCGAGTCATTTGTCGTGAAAAAGCAAGATTTTGCGGATGTCTTTATGACGTTATTTCAGCGGAAGGAATCAATGCTCTTTAGTCATCCTGTGGCGGCAAATGTCTACAGCTTCGCCTCGAACCCGCCGTAACAGGTAAACCCCGGCCCGGGATTGAAGGGGTCCGGATTGTAATCATCGAGCATGTTCTTGAAGAGTACGTAGAGCGTGAAGTGGTCCCCTATCTCCTGCGCAACCCGGGCGTTCAGGTTAAAGCTGTCATGCAGCCGCACCCTGGTGAACAGGCGGCGGGAATAATACGAGGGCGGACCCACGGGCGGTCGCACCTGCTGCGCATACATGACCTGGTCGATCAGCGCCGTACCCCACATTCCGAGCGACGTGCCTGTTTTGAATTTGCAGCGAATTTCTGCGATCACCTGGTGCGCGGGCGTGTTCTCCAGCCGCTCTCCCTTGTTGACCGCCTCCTCCCACGAGGTGTCCCTGTTCCGCACGTTCATGTAAGTGTACGAGATCGACCCCTCGATGTCCACAACCTCCGCCACTTTTTTCTTCTCGTACGATATCACCGTTTCCAGGCCGTGGGTGTCGACCCGGTCTATGTTGACGGGAGGCTCCTCGCCGCCCGCGATCTTTTCGATCCTGTTCCTGACAATGCTGAAGAAATAATCCGATTCAAGCTGGAGCGCCCTGTCGAGAAAATAAAATTTCGGCCCCGCGTTGAAGTTGTAGGAGCGCTCGGACTTGAGACCACGGTCAGCGAATGGGTCCGCCACCTTCTCGTAATCGCCCAGGGTCGGGAACCGCGTCTTCATGGAAAAGGCCGCCTTCAGCCTGAGGAGGTCCAGCACCGCGTCGTACACCACGCCCGCGACCGGGTTGAACGAGTCGCGCGTTCCCCATATCATCGACCTGTCTTTCACAATATATATGTCGCCGTAGTATTCGGGCAGTGACGCGTTCCGACCCTTGTTGACCAGAAAGTCCTGCGCGTCGTAGGAAACGCCGGCCGTGATCTTCAATCTATTCCTGACCGATATCTCGTCCTCCACTGCGACTGTTAAAAAATATGCCTTGAGATAATTTGCCTTGTACGGTGACGTACCGTAATACATCACGATGTCCGGGCTTTCCAGCGGTGACTTCGCCTGCTGGCGCGCGTCTATTTCGTCGCCGCGCCAGAGCAGCGCCATTGTGAGCCGGTTCCATGATGCAATTCGAAAGGAGGGATAGGCCTGTACTCCGTATGACACATAGGTTTTTATGTCGTAATAGCGGTTATAGTATGATGCGTCCTGCGACAGGACAGACGCATTCTCTTTCATGAATATGTGCTGGTTGTCAAAGTACCCCACCTGCTTCGCGTAGGTCTGCGAGTAAAAGCCCTGGAGCTTCATGCTGAAAAACCTGTACTTGAATTTCAAATAGGGCGATACGCTGAAAGCGTATTTCGCAGGCCACACGAAACTGCGGTTCACAAGCGGCGCTTTTTTCAGCTCCTTCAGGAGGGTGGGGAAAAAGACCGGCTCGTTCCATGAAAGGGTGTTGATCTTGTAGTCGCTCACGCAGCGCGGCTGGTAGGTATTGGTTTTCGCCGACCCGTAGCTGAACCGTACGGAAACGCCAGCCTCAACCCGGTCGGTCAGCTCGTATCCGACCTTGGCCGACGCGTTGTATTTCCGTAAGCCCATGTGGTTCCATGCGCCCGTATCATTCAGGTACTGGAACGGGCCGGGCACGTTCATGGCGGCCGGATCGGCGCCGTACACGTAATAACGGATCAGCCTGTTGAACCAGTCGAGCCGCGTTTTCCGGTCAAGGCGGTGCGACGGCTCATACCCGTCCGAGTTCTGCACCGACCCCGTTATCCAGCCGTAAAAATTCTTATAGGTACCGCCAACCGCGGCATCGAAGGTGTAGCCGTTGTACATGCCGTACTCGCCGCCCCCCTGCACAAAGAGCTTCTGCGGCCTTCTCGTCACGATGTTGATCGCGCCCACCGCGCCGCTCGCACCGTACAGTGCGGACGATACGCCCCGGTTCACGTAGATGCGGGAGATGTTCTTCACGGTCAGGTCGGATATGTCGATGTCCGTGGAATACACGTCCGCCACCGGAACGCCGTCCACCAGGATGGCTATCTTGTCCTGGTCGAAGCCGCGCATCTTCACGCGCATGTGCCCCTTCTGGTGCGCCTCCACCTGCACGCCCGGGACCGTGGCGAGCGCCTCGTCCAGGGTGCGGTTGCCGCGCGCTTTCAGGTCCCTGTTCGTCACCTCGGTGGTGGTGGCCGCCTCGTCAATGTGCGCGATCGACTCGCCCTTCACCACTATCTCGCCGATGGTGAACACGCCGCTGCTTTTCCGCTCCTGTTTCTCGTCATCCCGGCCTGCGCCCTCGTTCAGCCGGTCGGCGGGCGCGGCTTCCTTCGTTCCCGCATCGGCGGGAGCGCCGGTCTTCTCATCTTTTTTATTTTCTGCCGCGGACTTTTTCTTCTCATCATCGGCGGGTGCGGCCTGCTGGGCAAAGAGCGGGAACCATGAAGCTGCGGCAAATGTTATCGCCAGGGCAATAATCACGGCGCGCGCTTTCGCGCGCGCCGAACGTCCCATCTGAATACGATTGAGTTCCATCATTCACGCTATCTGGCAACCCGCCATGCTATGGCTGGATAAAATAGTTGCCTGGTAGTAACGAATCCGAACCCAACTGCCACGAGCTGGTTATGACAACGCCGGCAATGGTTTCCGTCGCATCGTCGATTAGAAACGCATCCGCGTCGCCCACCAGGCTGAAGTTATCGTACAGCTCGTATTTATCCGTTTTGCCATCGATGTTGTCATTCTGCTTTTTGGAATCATAGATGAACACCAGATAGTATGTTCCAGGGACTATGTTATCTATCACAATATCAGCATCCGTATCTTCCACTACAACATCAGATGTGGCTCCGGTATAAATCGGAAGGTACTTATCGCGGGTACCGTTGCCCAACACGCTGTACATATACACCCATATCTTCCTTGTAGCTGCAAGATCGGCTGAAACCGCGTTTGCATACTGCGCGGTTACCGTAAGAGTTGAAAGAGCTGCCGGGGTCTTGTATACACCGTTCGCCTGCAGAACATTCGCATCTCCGAAGCTTACAGCTGGTAGCGTCACATTGCCATTCGTAATTGATACCACGAACTGCTGCGCATTTGACTTATACGGAGTATTGGAAAAAAATAAATACGGATCATCCTGACCATCTACAGTCGTCTCATCACCCTTGCGCGCATCGTAAAAGACAAGTGCGTAATAGTTACCGGGAGCGATATCCGATGCGGTAATGGTCTGCGCAATGTTCTGCACCGCGATCCCTGCTGATTCACCCATCTTGACCGGTAAAGCCGGGTTGGCGGTTGATGTACCGAGCGTATTATACAGATACAGGTATAATTTCTTTGTAGCCCCGGCATCGCCAGATACTGCAGAAATATAAGTTGCATCTATGGAAACATTGTAGGTCGCTGTCGTAGCATACACGCTTCCGTCGCCAAGCACATTAGCATTGGTGAAAGAAATATCATCCAGGACCGTATTACCGGCTACCGTGATCTTTGCAGTACCGGTAGTGTATGCGGTACCGTTGTAGAGAGTGTAAAAATCACCGTAATTGTCATCATGGTTATTGCCGAAGTCATAATCATAAAACAGGAGCATGTTATATGATCCGTCCTTGATATTATCGATCCGTATAGTAGCTTCGCTGCCGGACGTCACGGCTGCATCCGTCGAGCCTCTATATATCGGCTCCGGATCACGGGTGGAGGTCCCCAGGGAGCTGTACAGGTAAACAAATATCTTACCGCTGCCGTCCCCGTCCATTGGACCGGTATAGGTCGCGTTGACCGTAAGGGATGCAGTGCCGTAATTAAACAACAACGACATAGGATTGAACTCATTGGACTGGCCGTCTTTATTACAACCTGTTATAATAAATCCTGACGCCAGGATTAAAAATATCATAAGCTTTTTCATATCAAGCCTCCGGTTATCATTCTGAAACAGATACATACCTGGGAACAGAACTCAGTGTTAATTAATTATTAATTCAAACGAACGGTTAACATTCATGATGTTTTCTTTTGAAAACCTTTCGATTTAGGCCTTCTTTGTCAATAAATAATTGTAATTTATTGTCATTTAGAGTAATTAATTGATATATTAAGCTATATTTTAGAATATCATAAGTAAATTTTATTGCAAATAATAACATATTCCGGAAAATACCGTCAGAGGTCGATCATGCCTGAACAAATGCTTAACACAAAAGAAGTCGCGGAATATCTCGGGATAAACGAGAAGCAGGTCTACGCCCTGATCAAGGCGGGCCGGATCCCCTGCACCCGCGTGACCGGGAAATGGGTTTTCCCGAAAGACCTCATCGACGAATGGATCGATACAACCGCCCGGGAAGGCGGTTCCGCAACCGCAAAATATGAACGGCGCCGCAACGGCCATCTCCTTGCTGCCGGAAGCAACGACCCGGTCCTGGACCTCCTGATGAGCCAGAACAACGGCACCGAGTTCCGCATATTCACCTGCAACACCGGCAGCACCGGCGGTCTCACGCTCATGGGCGAGACAGGCACGGACATAGCATGGTGCCACCTCTTCGATCCGGATTCCGGCACCTATAACATTCCATATGTTGCTTCGCATCTTGGAGACAGGAAGATCGCCGTGATACACATGTTCAAGCGGGAGATCGGCTTCCTGCTCTCTGATGGCGTGTCTAAAAAAATAAAGAAATTCGAGGACCTTGCATCAGGCGTCCGGTTCATAAACCGCCAGCAGGGCTCGGGCATACGGCTCTTCCTGGACCATAATTTAAAGAAGGCGGGCACCGACCCTTCAAAAATCACCGGCTACGAGAACGAGGTGAACACACACTTCGAGATCGGACTCTCCATACTCGAGGGAAAGGCGGATGCCGGCATATCCTCGGTAGCGATATCGAAGCTGCTGGGCCTTCCCTTCGTTCCGCTGGTGCGGGAGAGTTTCGACATGGTCGTGGGAAAGGAAACCTTTTTCGAGAAGGGCATCCAGGCCTTCATCGAAACTCTCCAGTCGAAGAAGTTCCGCAAGTCCGTGGAACCGCTCGGGGACTACGGGTTCGGGGACTCGGGCAAGATCCTGTTCTCCTCGGCCGGGTAGCACAACATCCGGATATGCATAACTGGTGTGTGAATGAACAGAATCAAATTAATACAGCTCGCTTCAATAATCAGTGTTACCGGGAATTTCATACTTGCTATTTCAAAAGTGGCGGTTGGCATCAGTGCGGGAAGCCTGTCCGTGCTCGGAGACGGGCTTGATAGTTTTTCCGATGTGTTTATATCAATAATAACCCTTGCAATATCAATAATCATCACCCGTCCCCCGGATAAAGAACATCCCTATGGCCACTTCAGGGCGGAAACGATAGCTACTGCAATATTAGCCTTTATTATTTTTTTTATTGGCGGTCAGCTCTCATTATCGTCCCTGGGAAAGCTTCTCAACCATGATTATGCCACCAAGCCTGAAACAATTGCCATTTATGTTACCATCTTTTCCATCATGGGCAAGCTGTTTCTTTCCTGGAGCCAGTACAGGCTCGGCAAGAAATCCGGGAGCTCAATGATAATCGCCAACAGTAAAAACATGCTGAATGACATAATTACTTCTTCGGGAGTGCTCATTGGACTGGCCTGCATATTTTACTTCAATGCGCCGGTCATCGATAGAATTCTCGCCATCATTATCGGTATATGGATTATGATAACCGCTATTCGTATTTTCGCAGGAACGGTTAATGAAATAATGGAAGGCGAAACCGATATGGCTTTATATAAAAAAGTATTTCACGAGGTAAAAAAAACAGACAATTTATTCAATCCTCATCGCGTACGAATCAGGAAACTGGGGATTCATTATTTAATTGAAATGGATATTGAAGCTAATGAAAATACGACAATCAAAGATGCGCACGATAAAGTTTTAATCCTCGAAAATAATTTACGCTCGTCTATACCGGATCTTTACGACGTACTTATCCATATAGAACCCCTGGGTAATATTGAAAAACATGAACGCTGGGGATTAAAAGAACAGGATGTGACTTAGTTTCAATTATTGATCAGATTATATGCCAGCCCGATGCCGCGGGTGCCAGTCCCCTGTGCGCCGTCTGCATGTTTGATAACACCGCTCCCATTCTTTTCAATTTATTACGCTGTTCAGGTGTTCCTTCAACCTCCCTGCGACTTTATACGACATAATAAAAATATTTCTTGACAATAGAATTGCTGCTGAATCCTATCAATAGTATATTCTATCAGGGGACCTCAAGAAACTGCTTGTATCCATACAAAAGAAGCAGTTTTTTTATAGTATGTACCCACAGGGGAAAAATGTACCGCTGCACCGGGAGCTTCCCCGCAACTGGCAACTGGCGTATTCTGCCTGGCTGTTTGGACGCGGGTCAATGACCCCCGCCCAATTGCCGGATTATCCGGCGCCCCTAAAACGGCGCCATTCACCACGGTTATTATATTTCACATACGGGTAAGAGACATGGAGTGGACCGACATCGTTATTTCCTCTAAAAAAGAGCCCCTGCTATCAGAAAACGCGCGCATCGTGCTCGAGAAGCGCTACCTCGCCAAGGACGACTCCGGAAAAGTGGTCGAAACTCCGAAGCAGCTGTTCCAGCGCGTGGCCAGATTCGTCGCCTCGGCGGAACTCTCCTTCGGCAGGAGCAGCGGCGACGCGGGCAAAACCGCCGAACAGTTTTATGAGATGATGGCGGACCTGGAGTTCATCCCGAATTCGCCCACGCTCATGAACGCCGGCAGGCCGCTCGGCCAGCTCTCCGCATGTTTCGTTCTCCCGGTGGAAGACTCGATGGAGGGGATCTTCGATTCGGTCAAGAACATGGCGCTCATCCACAAGAGCGGCGGCGGGACCGGTTTTTCCTTCTCGCGCCTGCGCCCGAAGGACGACATCGTGAAGTCCACGGCCGGAGTGTCCAGCGGGCCGGTCTCCTTCATGAACATCTTCAACGCGGCGACCGAGACCGTTAAGCAGGGGGGCACGCGCCGCGGTGCAAACATGGCGATCCTCTCCGTGAGCCATCCCGACATCATACAGTTCATCCGCGCGAAAGAGGACAAGAACGCACTGACCAACTTCAACATATCGGTCGCGCTCACCGACGCCTTCATGGACGCGCTCAAGCATGACGGCGAGTACGACCTGGTCAATCCGAACACGTTGAAGCCGGCGAACAAGCTGAAGGCTGCCGAAGTCTTCAACCTGATCGTGAGGAAGGCGTGGGAGAGCGGCGAGCCGGGCATCGTTTTCATCGACCGCATCAACCAGGCAAACCCGCTGAAAAAGATCGGCATGATCGAGAGCACCAATCCCTGCGTCACGGGCGACACCATGGTTCTCACCGCCAACGGACCGCGCACGGTGCTCGAGCTCCGGGGCGTCCCCTTTACCGCAATCATAAACGGCTGTGAACATGCCAGCGCGCCGGAAGGCTTTTTCAAAACCGGCGTCAAGCCGGTCTTCCGGCTCCGCACGCGCGAGGGATACGAGGTGCGCCTTACCGCTGACCACCCGGTCCTCAAGGCGGCATCGGTCTCCCGCTCGTCGATAACGACCGGGTGGGTGCAAGCCGGAGCCCTTGCTCCCGGAGACCGCGTCTGTCTGCATGACCACCGGTCCCTCGCGGGTTGGGACGGTACGTACGGTTATAACGAAGGCTACCTTACCGGCCTGCTGTACGGCGACGGCACGATTAAAAAGGACAAGGCGATGATCTCCGTGTGGCCCCGCAGGGCCGCATCCAACGGCGGGCCCGAGAAAGACATGATGATGACCAGAGCTGTAGAGTGCGCGATGTCCCTGCCACACCGCGCAGATTTCCGCGGATTCGTCGAGGTGAAGGGACGCGGGGAATACCGCCTCTCCCTGGCATCGATAAAAAGCGTCTGCGAATCCCTGGGGATCACGGCCGGTAAAAAAGTAATCACGACCGGCCTCGAGCAATGCTCGTCCGGGTTTTACCGCGGCTTTCTATGCGGCCTCTTCGACACTGACGGATCCGTACAGGGCTCGACGGACAAGGGGGTAAGCGTCAGGCTCGCACAGAGCGACATCCCCACGCTCGAGGGCGTCCAGCGGATGCTCCTCCGCCTCGGCATCGCCTCGGTGATCTACCGGAACAGGCGGGGCGAAGGCGAAACGATTCTCCCCGACGGAAAGGGCGGCACACGGGCATACCGCACGAAGCCGCAGCACGAACTGGTGATCGCGCGCGACAATCTTGCCCGGTTCGCCGATCGGGTCGGATTTTCCGATGCGGATAAATCACTGAAGCTTGCATCCCTTCTTTCCTCGTACAGGCGCCCGCACTACCGCGAGCGCTTCTATGCGATCGTCGATGAAATCATCCCGGACGGAACCGAGGAAGTTTACGATGTCCGGGTCCCGGGCATCAACCGATTTGACGGAAACGGGTTCGTCCTTCACAACTGCGGCGAGCAGCCGCTGCTCCCCTACGAGTCGTGCAACCTGGGCTCCATCAACCTTACCCGGTTCATGAAAAAGGAAAAGGGGAGATACGCCGTCGATTACGAGCGGCTGAAGAAGGCCACGCGCCTGGCGGTCCGCTTCCTGGACAACATCATCGACCTGAACCGCTACCCGCTTGAGGAGATCCGGGCCAACACGACCGCGAACCGGAAGATCGGCCTGGGCATCATGGGCTTCGCCGACGTATTGATCCGCATGGGCATCCCCTATAATTCCGTGGATGCGGTGGAAACCGCCGAGAAGATCATGTCATCGATACAGGAGGAATCAAAGCGCGCCTCCGAGGACCTGGCGAAGGAGCGGGGGCCCTTCCCCAATTTCCCGAAATCGGATTTCGCGGCCGCGGGCGCCGCTCCCCTGCGCAACGCAACGACCACGACAATCGCGCCGACCGGCACGATCAGCATCATCGCCGGCACCTCCAGCGGCATCGAGCCGATCTATGCGCTTGCCTACGTTCGCAACGTCATGGACAACAACATCCTGGTGGAGGCCAATCCCCTGTTCGAGGAGATAGCGCGGGAGGGCGGCTTCCACAACGAGGATATAATGGCGCAGATCGCCGAGCACGGCTCAGCCGAGGGCGTCGAGGGCATACCTGAAGATGTGAAGCGGGTCTTCGTAAGCGCCCACGACATCTCACCCGAATCGCACATCCGCATACAGGCGGCCTTCCAGAAATACGTGGACAACGCCGTTTCCAAGACCGTCAACTTCAAGAGCACCGCCTCCATGGAGGACATCGAGAAGGTCTACCTGCTGGCCTACGAGCTCGGGTGCAAGGGCGTGACCGTGTACCGCGACCAGTCCCGCGAGAACCAGGTGCTGGACACCAGGCCCCGGGCAGAAGCGGGCCGTCAGCCGGACGAGGCCGGCGGTGCGGGCGATGCGCTGCACGGCATCTCACCGCGCCCACGCAACGACGTCACCTGGGGCGCGACCCGCAAGATGACGACCGGGTGCGGCTCGCTGTACGTCACCATCAACGAGGA
>JBGTBN010000146.1:0-4133 GCA_041749375.1 Spirochaetota bacterium | reverse complement strand
CCCACGCCGCCCGCGCCCGGATACCCGCCGGCAATGCACTTGCCGAAGACCGTCAGGTCCGGCTTGATGTTGAAGTAGCCCTGGGCCCCGCCCAGGCCGATGCGGAACCCGGTAACGACCTCGTCGAACACCAGGAGCGCGCCGAACCGGTCGCAGAGCTCCCGCACCTTCTGGTTGTAGTCGCGGAGCACCGGCCGCGTGCCGCTCTCCGGTCCCAGCGGCTCGAGGAACACGGCCGCGGTTCCGCCGTCCTTCTCGTTCTCCTCCATTCGTTTCTCAAGTGCGTCGAGGTCGTTGGGAAACACCTCCTGGGTGAACTGGTAAGCGCCGGCGGGAATGCCGTGCGCGTCCAGCGGTCCCACGCCGGGGACCCGCATCCCGAACACGAACTGGTCGCTCCACCCGTGGTAGGCGCCGCCGTTCTTGATGACGTATTTCTTGCCCGTGAAGGTCCGTGCCGCCCGCACTGCCGCCATGCACGCCTCGGTCCCGCTCATCAGCATGCGGAACATCTCGATCGACGGCATGTGGCTGTGGATCAGCTCGGCCAGCTTGAGCTCGTATTCGTGGAAGAGCCCGGTCACCGGGCCGCTCTCCCTTATCAGCTCGATCACCTTCTCCTGCACCGGCTTGTAGTTGCTTCCCAGGAGCGTGGGCCCGCCCGCCTGCAGAAAATCGAGGTACCGGTTTCCGTCAACATCCCAGAGGTACGCGCCGTCCGCTTTCGTGATTGCGAGCGGGAACGGATGATTGAAGGCCAGGTTGTGCTGAACGCCGCCGGGTATGAGCTCCTTGGCGCGATCGGTCATCTCCTTTGACTTTACGCACTTCTTCTCGAAATACTCCATGTATTCAGCGAGCTTCTCCCGCGTGATCTGGTGGATCGGCAGCTCGTTCGCCAGGTGGTACAGGCGCTTCTGCAGATCCTCCGTATCGGGCCAGTGCGATATGGCGTATTTGTTTTTGCTGTCTGTTTTGCTCATGATGTCCTCCGTATGGTGTCTTTCGTCTATCGACCTCACCCCCTCGGTCCCCCTCTCCCCAGGGAGAGGGGGATGTTTCGAGAGGAAGAATGATCCTGCAGAAACCCTCTCCTTTCTTCCATTCTTAATGGGAGAGGGTGCGCGGCAGCGCGGGTGAGGTCACCCCTCGCGCTTCTTGATCTCCGCGTCCTGCTTCCCCGAGACGATCTTGCCCATCAGGTCCTGGATGTTCTGTGGTAGGAGCGTTACCTCCCTGCCGGTCGCCAGGGCCAGGCTGTACACGTGCGCGGTCTTCTCAAGCAGCTCGGCGCAGCGCTTCGCCTTCGCGAGGTCGGGGCCCAGGGCCAGCGCGCCATGGTTCTGGATGAGATAGCAGTTGGCGCGGTTGCCCAGCTTCGACTTCACGTTCTCAAGAAGCTGGGGGCTTCCCGACAGCGCGTAGGGGACAACCTCGACCAGCGTGCCAATGGTCATTGAGACTTCATCAAAGAGCGCCGGGATCGGCTGGTTGAGGATAGCGAATACACTGGCGTGGATCTGGTGCGTGTGCACCACAGCGCCCACGTCCTTCCTGTTCCGGTATACTGCGATGTGCATGCCGGTCTCCATCGAGGGCTTCAGCCCGTTGTCCTCGACCGGCTTGAGGTCAAAGTCAACAACGCAGATCTCGTCCACGGTCATGGTGTCGTACTCGCGCTGCGACGGTGTCACCGCCACCGCTTCCTCCCCGTCGACCAGCATGGAAACGTTCCCGCCGGTCCCCTGCACGTATCCCTCGCGCACGAGGGCCATCATGCAGTCAAATACCTGTTGTTTGTATGCATCGTATTTTCCCATCACGTCCTCACTTGTTCATAGCTGCGAACAGCTTTTTATTACTATCGTAAAGCTTCGTAAACGTATCGAAGTGCCCGTCATACATCGCGCGGAGCTCCTGTCGCGGCTCGTACCGCGCCGCGACAGGGATGAGTCCCTTCGCATCCCTGAACGAGGGGAGAAGGCCCAGGCCCACGGCGCAGACCACGGTTGCGCCGACCGTGCCGACGTTCTGCGTGTCCCCGATGGTCTCGATCACCCTGCCGGTAATGTCGGCGAGGATCTGGCAGCCCACCGCGGACTTTGCGCCTCCGCCCACGAAGCGCAGGCTCTCGCGGCGCGGTATCTTCCGCTCCACGGCTTCGAGCATCCAGCGCTTGTGGAACGCCATGCCCTCGAGCACCGAGCGGATCATCTGCCGTTTCCCCGTATCGAGCCCCAGGTTGAAGAACATGCCGCGCGCATACGGGTCCTCCCGCGGCGAGCGGTTGCCGTGGAGCCAGGGCGTGAAGATCACGCCGCCGGACCCGGCCGGGGTTTCGCCGATGACCTTGTTCATGTAATCGAAGAGGCTGGCGTACTCCTGGGTCTTCTCGACCACGTGCTGTGCCTCCAGGTACACGCCGATCTCGTCCAGCGCCAGGTGGTCCCGCACCCACTTGAGGCAGGCTCCCGAGGTCTCCTGCTCCGCAGTATAGCAATAATACCCGGGCATGGCGCCCAGGATCGATGCAATGAAGTTGCCGATATCCACCATGCGTTTGTCCACGTTCGAGAGGACCCACCCCGAGGTGCCCACGTACACGTGCGTGTCGTACAGGTCGACGCAGCCCGAACCGACGGCAGTCAGCGAAGTATCTCCGCCGCCGCCAAACACGGGCGTCCCCTCCGTGAGTCCCATCTCTGACGCGGGACCGGGAAGCAGGTGCCCCACAACGTCCGTGGAGTCCACCACCGGAGGCAAGTGGTCCATGTCAACATCGAACTTTTTACACAGGCCCCGGTGCCATCCGAGCTTCCCCGGCCTGGTGTCATAGAGGAAGGTGAGGTGTGCCGAATCCTTTGTCATGCCGTAGGCGCCCGTGCACCGGTGGATCAGGTAATCCTTCACGTCGAGCCACTTGTGCGCGCGCTTGAAAAGCTCGGGCTCATTGTCCCTGACCCAGTGGTATTTCCAGAGCGGGTCCTTGGGTGTCGCGGCAAGCCCCCCGGTTATACGGAGCCAGTTCAGCGCCGTCAGGGCGTTCCACTTGCCGTCGATTTTTATCAGGCCGTTGTAGAGGTACCGCTCGATCTGTTTGATCGAGCGTCCGTCCATATAATTCATCGGGTTCCGGAGCGCCCTGCCCGCCTCGTCGACCAGCACCGACCCCTGCATCTGTGCGCAGAAGGTCATGGCCTTCACCTGCGCCGGCCGGATGCCGGACCGGGCCATCACGGTCTTCGTGGCGCCGCACACTGCCGACCACCACTCATCCGCTTTCTGCTCGGCGCCGCCGTCGGGCGTGGTGTAGAGCGGGTACTCGACCAGGCAGGAGTCCACCAGTTCGATCCGCTCCTCGATGCGAAACAGGCAGGACTTGTTACCCGTCGTGCCCACGTCATGTGTTATTACGTACGTTTCAGCCATGGAACCAACCCCGCATCATAAAATGTAAAAAGGCGCACTGAAGCGCCCGTGTCGCGGCATCAATCAGAACATAGCAGATTATCCGCATCTTATCCTATCAAAAACAGACTGATCAGAAAATGAGCACCGGCGGCATCAGGCCACGCCCGCGCCGCTGATTATTGCTCCTTTTTCGCGTCCCGCTCCCTGAACTGGGTCGGCGTGACGTTCATGGTCTTCATGAACGCCCTGTTGAAGGTGGGCAGGCTCTCGAACCCGACGGCAAAAGCGATCTCTATGATGTTAGCGTCCGTTTCCCCGAGCCGCCGCGACGCCTCGAAGACGCGCAGCTCGTTAATGAACTCGCTGATCTTCTTGTTCGTGTACAGCTTGAAGAATCTGCCGAACGAATCCGGGTGCATGTTGAGGGAGGCGGCAAGCCCCTCGCGCGAGATGTCCGACTGGTAGTTCTCCCTGATAAAGGCGATCGCCTTCTTCATCTTTTCCTCTATGTTAGGCGTCACCGACTGCCGGCGCTCGGGCGCATTCCGGTCGATCATGCGCTGGTACAGGTACGCGTTCTCGATCGCGGACGAGGCCTGCGCCATGTAGACCTCCGCCATCCGGATGTCCCGCTCCCTGAACGCGTCGCGCGATGCCGGCCGACGGAGGCAACACACGCCGATCGCCTTGCCCCGGAGGTTGACCGGCACCATGAGCGTATG
>JBGTBN010000145.1:0-11428 GCA_041749375.1 Spirochaetota bacterium | reverse complement strand
AACGCCCCACACGTCGCCCGCGTCGACCGACTCGAGCGCGCCCTCCGCGCGGCCGCGATCGGTGAGGTCCAGAACCCCTCCGCACGAGGGATCCTTCTTGCCCATCCTGCTGGCCAGCTTCGCCATGGTCTTGGTGGGCGCGATGCCGACGGTCACCGGGATGCCGGTCCACTGCCGCACGGCCTCCCGCACCTCCCGGCCATACGCCGCCGGGTCCACGGTCATCCCCCGCAGGGAGAGAAACGCCTCGTCGATGGAGTAGACCTCCATCTCGGGCGCGAACTGCGCAAGGCACTCCATGACGCGCCGCGACATGTCGCCGTATAGCGTGTAGTTGGACGAGAACACCGTCACCCCGTTTTTCCTGATAAGCCGCTTCACCTCGAAAAAGGGCGCGCCGAACGGGAGCCCCATCGCCTTCACCTCGTTCGAGAGGGCCACCACGTTGCCGTCGTTGTTGGAGAGCACGACCACGGGGCGGCCCCACAGGGCCGGCCTGAAGACCCGCTCGCAGGAAACGTAGAAGTTGTTGCAGTCGACCAGAAAATACAGGCTCTTCATTTCAGGCTGCGTATCACGTGGACCACCACGCCCCAGACCTCGAACTGGGTCTCGCCGGTCACCTCCAGGGGCGGGTAGTCGGGATTTTCGGAGACAAGGCAGACGCGCCCGCCTTCGCGGACAAGGCGCTTCACCGTGAGCTCCCCGTTCAGGGCAGCGATGATCACGCTCCGGTTGCGGGCGCTCTCCGCCCGATCCACCACCAGCACGTCGCCGGAATGGATGCCGGCCCCGGTCATGGAGTCGCCCGATACGCGCACGAAGAACGTGGCTGCCGGGTGCCGCACCAGGAGCTCGTTAAGATCCAGGGTGCCGTCCACGTAATCGTCCGCCGGCGAGGGAAAGCCCGCCGGGATCCGCGCCATGAACAGGGGCAGCCTGGTCAAACCACCGGCACCGGGCCGGTATATCGAGGCAATCGTGTCCGGAGATACCCGTATCGCAGCAGCGCGGGGCATCACGCCCCCCGCCTGATGCTGCTGGTCCCGCGGGCGACCATCTCGCGGGCGAACGCGTCGCGGCCCCGCTCCCGGATAAGCCGGACGCAGGCGGCGCGATCGGACCGGAAGATGAAGCCAAAGACCCGGGCCACCGGATTGTTGAATTTTTTGCACTCCCTTACATCGCTGAAATCCGCGCAGTCCGCGCAGGAAGCCAGGCCCCGTTCGAGGCAGCAGGTCCTCACGGAGCACCAGGAAGCTTTTTCGTTCTCCTCACAGCCCGGGCACGAGCCCTTTGTATAGCGCCTGCAGGCGCCGCAATAGAGCCCGCAACGGGCAATGAGATCAGTATCAACGGTCATCTGGCGCATTATCCCCTCCTTTCATTCATTCCGATCAACCCATGCCGGATAGTTATCGCCATACAGGGGGTCAGAGTCCCCACTTTATGCGGCATCCATGCCGCATTATCGGCGGGCCGGTCTGGACTTCGGCATCATGCCTCAGCTCGTGGCGATAGTTATCGCCTGAAAGAGCGGGGTCAGAGCAACCCACCTGGGGACAATATACCGGACAGGGCCGGGTATGTCAACATATGTTTAGTATTTTATTTTGATTATTATGCAGGCCTGATACATTCAGGTGTGTCATTTTGGGGCGAGTTGATCAGCGTGCTTACCTGGTACGCCTCCATGCCGTCATCCGGATACGGCTTGAGGAGCGACAGGGCATCCTCGGGGCCAAGGGACGGATCAAGCCATGCATCGCGATAGTTATCGTCAAGTATGACCGGCATCCGGTCATGGATGCGCTTCATGACCTCGTTGGGCCCCGTAGTGATGATGGCGCAGGTGCCGACCTCCTCGCCGCCCGGTGAAACCCATGTCGCATGTATTCCGGCGAAGGCAAAGGTTTGGCCGGACAGGAGCCGAATGTAATGAGGGATCTTGATCCTGCCCTCTTTTTTCCATTCGTAGAAACCGCTCGCAGGGATGAGACATCGCCGGGCCCTGAATGAGCCCCTGAAACTGGGCTTCTGTGATATGGATTCCGCCCTCGCATTTATAAATCCCCTGGCTGCCGCCCCCTCTTTTGCCCAGTGCGGGATCAGTCCCCACTTGAAATCAACCAGGAGCCGTTTCCCGTCTTTCCGTATTATAGAAAGGACCCTGCTGCCGGGGGCTATATTGTACGCGGGAGAAACATCGGTCAGGACATCATCCACGAAATAGGCTTTTATAAGGTCACTGATTGTTTGAAGTTGGGCGAATCGTCCGCACATTATGTCCTCTTGTCTCCGTCAGGCTTAATCATGTTAAAAATTATGGGAAGCAGCAATAATTATTTTCAGATTATTTAGATTTTAACCCCCTGTACAGGGATTCCCTTACAAAAATACTGACAATCTAAAAAAAAGTGTAATTTTTCTAAAGTACAAACCGATAATTGAACTGGGTAAATAGAAATAATTGTGCATAAAGAGGATACTATGAGCACTGTAACCAACGATATTTCCCCCATACTAGACAGCATCCAGAAGAGCAATGATCTTCTCAGGATGATGGCAGCTGCAAAGCTCTCTATTGACAATAAAATGATGAAAGCTGACGTTGTTGCCTCTGTTACCGGCCTGGGCGAAAAAGTAGACGTATCCGCATAAAGAAAACAGGCTGACAAACATGTTCAGCCTGTTTCCTGCGGCATAACACCCGCCATTATTGAACTGTGACGGGTATCTTCCTCGGCTTTACCGCTTCAAGTTTCTGCAAAACAAGGGTCAGAACGCCGTTTTCGAATGTTGCACTGATTTTATTCCGGTCGATATCATTGCCCACGCTGAACGTCCTGTAATAGTTGTACTGCGTGAACTCGGAATATTTCAGATCCTTTTTCTCTGGCCTGAATTCATCTATCCTGCCCTTGATTTCCATCTCGTTGTTCTCTATCACAATATCCAGGTTCTCCCTGGTGACTCCCGGCATCTCCAGCTTGAGCGAATACTGGTCGGGGGTCTCATAAATATCGGTTAGTGGCACCATTACCCTCTCATTGCTGGTATATCCATTGGTTATTGTTGCTTCCGACATGGTCCTGCCTCCTATTTAATCTCAATTTTCCTAGGTTTAGCGTCTTCACTTTTTTTAAGCCTGATGAGCAGTATCCCATTCGCCAGCTCGGCATCAATGCTGTTAGCGTCCACACGGTACGGTAATTTTACCGATTTCCGGAACTTCCCGAACTGACGCTCCTTGCGAATGTACGGGTTATCTGCATAATCGTTAAGCTTCTCCCCTTCGATCAGCAGGCTGTCGTTGACAAGCTGGATTTCCAGGTTATCGGATTTTACGCCGGCCATAAGGGCCCTGACAATGAGCTCGTCACTACCTTCGTAAATCTCCAGGTATGGAAACTCCCTGCTTCTCCATTTACCGTAATTCTCACTGAAAAACGAATTTACCACGTCTTTAAGATTCAGCATATCGTCAAAAAGATCATACGTATACATAACCATCCTCCTTACTTGATGCTAATTGTAACTTTTTTCGGTTCCTCTGTTTTTTCCTTTGGAATGTCAATTGAGAGGACACCGTTCTTGAAATTCGCCCTTATTCCTTCTGAATTGATTCCATCAGGAAGCCTTAAAGATCTCTGGAACGATCCGTATTTTCGTTCCATTATGAGTACTTTTTTATCCCTGTCATCGCGCCTCTCCTCGCTTTTTTCACCCCTGATCGTAAGAATATTCTTCTCGATATTTACGTTCAGGTTTTTTTCATCGATCCCGGGGATATCCGCCTTAACATAAATATTCTTTTCATCTTCTTTGACATCAACTGCAGGGATGTAATCCGAGTCATATAGGCTTCCGTGCTTGAGCGCGAAAAAGTCATCAAATAAATCCGAGATGCTTTTTCTGAATAGATCAATATCAGAAACTAAGGCATCATCGCGCTTCTTTATACCGAATTTCATCGAGCACCTCCTGTATTTGATATATTATTGTTAGCACTCTATATTATTGAGTGCTAACAATAATATATATAAAAAGTGCAAAACCGGCAATAATTCATACAAAATTTTTTTAAAAAATAATGAATAACTGAGGATTGGGTGATTTCAGTGAGGATTGGGTGATTTCAGAGATAGCGAAATACAGGATGTTATCGCCAATTGCCTGGATTAGAGTAGTTTTGAATCGATAGTTATCGTCAGGAAAAGGGGGGTCAGAGTAAACCGCTTGCAACAAACTGCAATAAGGAGCAGGGAAGCCTGGGGTGTTACCTGTACACGGGCGTAATAGTGTACGAATATTCCTTATTATTAAAAGTAATGACCAGCTTCACAATCCTGTTCAGAGGAATATATATCTCCTTTATTTTGGGCTGACGGATATTGTTTTCCCGGTCGTATCTCCCCTTCCCCGGATTCAACAGCCAGCGCTCAAGCCTGACCTGGTGATAGCGGTTCGGCTCAAGCATCACCTTTATCTCGCGGGTAAGCCCGGCGGGCCCGGAATCGGTCCTGCCGGTTTCCACGCCGTCTATTATCACCTTGTAGAAGATCATCACCCGGTCGTCCGGCTCGGTCACCCTTTCGTCAACGGCCTGTATGATCATGTTGTATCCGTCCGGCTCAAGGAACTCATAATCGTTCGCATACTGGTACAGGCTCCTTCCGGCGCGCATGTCAAGAACCTCGGTCACTCCTCCCGAGCTTACCAGAACCAGTCTCTTGTCAAGGACCTCGCGGATACTGAAAGATCCCACCCCCTGCAACGCAAGGGGCACGGTAATTTCATTCAGGACAAGCCGCGGACCTGCATTCGTGTTCGCCAGCATATAACAATCGGAGCCATCCGCGTAAAAATCGAGAATGTCGGCGGCCCGGGACATCTCGCCTGGAGGCGGCGGGATCCTGAAGAGCTCGCCTGCCGCGCCGGGCCCGTTCATGGGAACGGCAAGCAGGTACACGATGCCGTCTCCGGCCATGAGCTTCGCGATGGCATGTTCCGCAGTACGAAACGGAAGTCTCCGCTCGAAACCGATCGACCCGGTCTGGTAGTCGATAAATCCGAGATAGAGGTCTCCGTCCCCATTTTCACCGCGCACCGCGCAATAATAGAGGCCGGAGGCGGCCGCGACCGATCGAAGTATCTTCCCCTCGACCGGAATCCGCTGCACCGAATCGCCCCGGTACAGGACCACCGTCCTCTCCTCGACAGCATGGCACGTCACCCTGCTTACTTCGGCGGAAAACGTCGCCGACAGAGGGACAAGTATGAATGCTAGCATGGTGACGATGATATCAAGCTTTTTCAAGGCGGCTTTCAAACTGCGCTTTGTAGATTTTCTTGCCGAGCGTGTTCTGAAGCTCGAGGATCTCCTTGAGTATCTCGGGGGTCGTGAGCGGGTTGATAGTTATCGCCCTCAGGACAACGATGTCCTGGTAGAAGTAAAACGGCGCGTCAATCATTGTCCGGGAAACGAAGGTATTGTCGTCCTCGCGAAGCTCCTTGTGCAGCTCGATATTGAGGTCATTGAGCAGCAGGTTGATGTTATGGATCCGCTGCATCCATTTGTTCCTGGCCTGGTGGCCCGGCCCCTCCGGGTTGACCCCGCTGATCTTGAGTTTCAGCTTCTCGATTTTCTCCTGTACGTCTTTTGGAACGAAACGGTAAATGAAAATGAACAGCTCCGGCTGGTTCATGGGCTCAAAGTTGCAGTGCACCTCCACCTGGCCCCTCAATGACGATGTCAGCCCGAAGGCATGCTCGAACAGGACCCGGAATCCGTCGGTCCCGAGGATCTTCAGCGTGGCCCAGGGCTTCAGTGCCGCGAAGGGGCGCGAGCCCTCCACCGTGAACCGGCCGAGGTCGACCGAGTCCTGCCTGATTATATAGTTGGAGAAATGCTTCAGGTGGTTCAGGTCGTTTTCATTGCGGAAGAGCACCATCCCCATCGATGCCGGTGAATAGAGGAGCTTGTGCGCGTCCACCGTGACCGAATCCGCGTCCTGTATTCCGCTGAAGAGGTACCGCAGCTGGTCTATGATAAGCACGGAGCCGCCCCACGCCGCGTCCACATGGAAATGGGCCCCGCACTGGTCGGCTATGCGCCTCATTTCCTGGAGATTGTCAATGTTCCCGGTCTCGGTCGTGCCGGCGATACCGACGATGGCCATGATCTTGATCCTGTCCCTGCCGCGCTCGTTGTGCTCCCTGATCTGACGGCAGACACAATCCAGCTCGTTTATGTCGATCTTGTTCTTATTATTGACCTGGACCTTGATGACATTATCGTTCCCGATACCGATGATCCGCGCCACCTTGTCTATCGAGTAATGGCCCCGTTTCGAAACGATGATGACCGCTTTCCGGTAGCCGTAATGGAGCAGCGCTTCGTGGATGCCCGCCTTGCGTATGCCCGGGAAATCACCGTCAGGCGGAAAGGCCTTGTTTCGGGCGACCAGGAGCGCAGCCAGGTTGGCCATGGTGCCGTCAGTAGTTACGTTACCCAGGGCTACTTCCCACTTCTGCATGAACGATTTGTAAAAGCTGCTGCTCCTGTTGAATACGAGACGGTGCATCCAGCCGATCAGCTCGCGCTCGACGAACGAAGATGCCTTCGCGGACTCGATCTTGACCTGGTTCTGGTTCAACGCAGCGATGATCATTTCGAGAAGGATCATGAAATAGGGCACGGCACTTGTCATGTGCCCGATATAGTACGGGTTGCCGACTTTAACCGAGTGGGCGATGATCTTCTTTTTTATCTCAATGAGAACGTCTTTTAAAAGCTGCGGCCGCTTGGGTATATTAACGTTTGAGAACATCTTTTCGAGCTCGGTGAGAGGTATGGAGCTGTGGATACCTCCCTTTTCAGTGAAAAAATTATGGATCAGGTCCAGCAGCTCGGAACCGAACTCGAGGAACTTGTCTGGCGAATCCGGCATGATGAACAACTTTTTCAGGTGGTTCATATCCGGAATAATGATTCGTTTATCGCCTGCTTTCTTTTTAATAAATGTATACATTGTCATATTCTGCATGTGCGGATAATCCAGATAGTTATCGGTGAAGCCATTTTACAAGCATTTTTATTCAACCTTGATTTCTTAATACAAACATTTTAATATTTAAATTTTTATTATCATTTAATTATATATTGAATATATATTTTAATAGTTCAGAGTAACAAATAATAATTACATTTATTCATATTACTAACTTTTTTCTATCCGCTTCTGGCATTTATGTCGATAGCATTAATGTGGATTTGTACGGCCAGAGAACACGGATGGAGATACTATCATGGATGATATAAATACGTGGAAATTCTCTAAAAGCATCAGCCCCGAAGAAGTGTCTGAATACCTGGATCAATTAATGCTCATATCCCCAGGCGCGTCACTGACATTCGATCTGAGCGACACGGTAAACATACACTCGAATTTTATTGGCTTCCTGATCCATGCAAAACATCATGTGCAAAAAATGGGCGGGAAACTCACAATTATCCTGTCATTGACGGTCGAGAAAATACTTATCATGCTCAATATCAGGGACTATTTTTCGCCTGATATCCTGATGGCCCTCAACAGGAAAACAGCCTGACCAGAACGATTCCCGGCCGTCGCATCCTTGTGTGTGAATAAGGAGCACGGGCATCTTACCAGTATATTCATCCCCTCACAATAAAATAATTGACTTGACAGAGGTATCTGAGAGTATAGTAAAATACTTAAATTCCAAATACAGGTCACGCCATGAAATTCAATGAACAACAGATAGAGCTGGTTACCGAGTTGATGAAATCCATCGCCCACCCCATCAGGATGAAGATCCTCTGTTTTCTCATGGAAGGAGAAAAAAACGTCGGTGAAATCGAGCAGCAATTCGGGTCCACCATATCCAACATTTCGCAGCACCTTACCGTTCTCAGGAAAGCCAACATCATTGACCGCAGGAAAGAAGCAAATTTCATGTTCTATTCCCTGAAAGACAACAATATCCTGAAGCTCATGGAGACATTGAAAAACAACTTTTGCTAGATGTCCAAACGCAACACACTAATAATAGTTCTCCTGCTGTTCATCACGATTAACGCGTTTCCCCAACAGCGCTCCCTGCATATTTCGGGTTTACGGAATTACACGGAGGACGAACTCTTCGAAACCCTCAACCTACACAGGTATGAAGACAATTACATGTCCGCGAAGGAGGTTGTTGACTCGATTATCTCCTTTTACGGCGCCCGGGGATACACCCTGGTCAAGGTATACGTGATCGAGAAAACCGATGCCAGCCTTGAGATATACGTGGACGAGGGGGCGCTCGGAAAGATAATCTTCCTCAATATGGATGATTTCACAACGATATACCTGAAGATCACTTTCAGGTTCAAAAACAAGATTTTCAACATCAAAACGATCACGGAGAACATCAGGAAGCTCAAGAAGGGCAAGCGGTGGAAGGAGATCACCTACCAGCTGAAGCCCGTCAAGGAGTACAACACCTCATTCTTTCAACTAGACCGTGAGCTCAACCTTCCCCTCATCGGCAAAAAGCATCTGCCCATCTTTGATAAGTATCCCCCGAGATACGACCTGGTGGTACTATTCTCAAAAAGCATAATTCCTGACAGCATCGACGACAACGCTCCCGACAGCGACAAAAAGGCCGATATCGACAGGGCCATCGAAGAGAAGAAGAAGACCGGCGGCAAGAAGCGCATCCTGAACAAGTTCGATTACGGACTGAAACTACATTTCTACAAGGGTTTCATCCCGTACCTTAAATACTACCAGCTCGGCCTTCTGTCAAAAAGCGATTTCCTGATGCTGGAAACATCTCTCGGCGTAATGTACGGTATCGACAGCAAATTCAACAAGCCTCCGCGCATCACCTATTACAACCTGAATACGAACTACTTTTTCCCGCCGACCTTCAAGGACGTCTTCACGCCGCACCTGAAGTTTGACCTTTTCTATTCCAAGTCGGCACGGCCGGACCTTGGCCTCCAGGAGTATAATTTCCTGATCCTCAACGGCATGCTGGCGCCGGGGATAACGCTGCTCAGAAAGTTCAATGTTTACACAGGTTTCGGCGTTGAAACCGCCTTCCTTTTCAAGAATAAGGCGTTCGACCTGAGCCTGCTCCAGAAAATGATCCAGTTCCAGTCTCTCACCATAAACCCGTCTCCCCTGTTCAATGGAGAGATCAGGCAGGACGATATTCGGAACTTCCGGGATCTCATGGAGGCCAAGTTCGGAAAAGGCGACGACTGGCGGACTGATGTGTATAATTATCTGGAGGCGGGTATCATATACGATTTCAGTAAAAAAGGAAAATCGGTCTACGAGCTCCGTAAAAACAGGCTCAAGAAAGAAATTGCGTTTGTGTATAACTTCTATTTTCTTAAGAAAACGTTCAACCAGCTACGGCTCATCGGGTACTTTGACCATGAATTCAAGGACCGGAGCATCTATTCCGGCGTCATCACCTACCAGCTTACCTTTTTCAACCCGCCCTTTTACCAGGAGGGCTCCGTCAGCGGACCGGCCTTCAAGGGGTTCTACGGAATGTCCTATTTTTCAAAGAACGTCCTCGCTGTGTCAAACGAATACCGGATATCGGTATATCGTGACTTTTTATACATCGGAGCTTATTTTGACATGACCCTGTTTGACGGGTCAAAGAGGGATCTCACCGGGCCGCAATTCGGGTTCGTGGGCGGTCCGACGATACGGGTGCTGCTGCTTGACCATTTCGAGCTGTATTTTCAGTACGGGTGGGACTACCTGTTCTCTACGAAGAAAAACCACGGATACTTTTATTTCAACATTTACAACAAGTGGTGAGGGCTGCTACCGGGGCTCTATAATGCGGTCCAATTTGAAATATCTCGTTTCCCCGCGAAGATAGCAATAGGCAAGGACATAGACGTCTTCGCCAACGGTAATGAATTCGCGCGGCTGGATTTTTCGCGTGGTAACCTTCCCGGCATTATCCATGTACGTGATGTCCACTGCCGCGCCCAGCTCTATCCCCCGGATCTTTTTACCCTTCACGCCGATCCGCTTCATCCGCTTGCCGCCGGTCATCCGGATAAAATCGCCATGGTACTTCCTGAGGTCGGAGAGGCTCCAGCGGTCGTCCGGGTCTTCACGGCGGATGATGTCGCTGAAGATGGTCATGCAGCCGCGTGCATCCGGGCTCGCCCGGTGATGCATGATCTCGTAGCGTAAATGGTTGCATATCGTGTCCAGTCGGTAATTGGGCAGGCCGGGGTATGCACGGCGCGCGAGTCTTACCGTATCCACCGCGATCATCTCGGGCACCGGCATGTCGTTCTTCCTGAAGGCCTCCCTGAGAAACGATATATCGAATTCCGGGCAGTGGATGACAAGGAGCGATCCCCGGATGAATTCGGCGATGTCGCCAAGGATCTCCCCGATCGGCAGGGAGCCCTGCACCATCTCGTCCGTGATGCCGTGGATATCAATCGTTTCCCGGGGGATCTTCATCCCCGGGTTCACCAGCGATTCAAATGCCTCACGCGTCCTGTCACGGGTGAACCGGATGATGCCGACTTCGATGATCTCGTGAAATACCGGGTTGGTCCCGGTCGTTTCAAGATCAAGCGCGCAGAACGTCATTTCTGATATTTTTTTTGACGAGTAATCCATTCGAATCAAAACGACCCGATCATTTTAACTTCCGGCTCCATTTCCAAACCGAATTTTTTCCTTATGGTCTCGCGCACATGGTCGATGAGCGCACGAACATCGCCGGACGTTGCATTGTCGATGTTAATAATGAAATTAGTGTGGAGCGTGGATACGGCGGCGCCGCCGATCCTTGCGCCCTTGAGCCCCGCCTCGTCGATAAGCTTCCAGGAGGAATGGCCATCGGGATTTTTGAACACCGACCCCGCCGAAGGATAGTCAAGCGGATGCTTCCCTTTCCGGTCCGCGAGAATCCCGGTGACGCGACCGCGGATCAAGCCGGGGTCATCGGCCCGCTCCAGCCTGAAGCGGGCACCGGTGACTATCGCCCCGCGGTCGATATCCATATGCCGGTACGAGGACATCGACCTGTCGATCTTCATCGTGCGGGCGTTGCCCTCCGCATCAACAATGTCGACATCAGCGAGGATATCGGCAAAGGATCCCATGTAGGTGCCCGCGTTCATCATGATCCCGCCGCCGACACAGCCGGGGATCCCCGCCATGAACTCGACACCGCCGAAGCCGGAAGAGATGACAAATTCCATGAAAAAATCCTTGCGGGCAATGGCATCGGCGTACACGCTTCCATCGTCGAGAACGGACATCGCGGCAGGGCGCATGTCGTCCTCGCACAGCCGCATGACGACGCCAGGGATTCCGCGGTCTCCCACCAGCAGGTTCGATCCGCCGCCGATGAT
>JBGTBN010000144.1:0-95396 GCA_041749375.1 Spirochaetota bacterium | reverse complement strand
AAGCTGCCTCGATACGAATTTCGCAACGCTTGTCGAGTGATTTTGACGCCAAAGGCGGCAAAATCGTATCGAGACAAGCGATATGCAAATGCGAAATTCACTCGGCAACCGCTTGTGGGACGGCCCCCCGTAAAGAATTACAGGGTTACGCCGTTCCGGTTGTGATTAGACGATACCGGCAGCCAGCATCGATTTGGCAACTTTGACAAAGCCCGCGATATTAGCGCCCATAACGTAGTCACCCTTCTTGCCGTAGGCCTCGGACGCGCCCAGGCAGGACTTATGTATGCTCTTCATGATGCCGTGGAGGCGGGAATCCACTTCCTCGCGGCTCCAGGAGAGACGCATGCTGTTCTGGGACATTTCAAGGCCGGAGGTCGCAACACCGCCGGCGTTCGCAGCCTTGCCCGGTCCGTAGAGCACGCCGTGTTCCTGGTAAATCTTGATCGCCTCGGGAGTGGACGGCATGTTCGCGCCCTCGCTGATGCAGAAGCAGCCGTTTTTCACCATCGCCTGCGCGTTCTTCACGTTGATTTCGTTCTCATGCGCCGACGGGAAGGCCACGTCTATCTTGAGGCCCTGATCGCCGATCACGTCCCAAACGCTCTGGCCTTCGAAGAATTTCGCGCCATACTTGTCAGCATATTCCTTGATCCGTCCGCGCTTGACGTTCTTCAGCTCCATAACGAAATTCAGCTTGTCCTTGTCGATCCCCTTCTCGTCCACGATGGTACCGTTGGAGTCGCTCAGGGTGATGACTTTCCCGCCAAGGGCGTTCACTTTCTCAACCGTATACTGGGCCACGTTGCCCGACCCGCTGACCGCGACTACCCTGTCATTGAAATCCTTCCCCTGCGTGGTGAGCATCTCGGCCGCGAAATAGGTTGCGCCGTACCCGGTCGCTTCGGGACGGATGAGGCTCCCGCCGTACTCAAGGCTCTTACCGGTCAGCACGCCCGTGTGCTCGTTCACGATTTTTTTATAGTACCCGTACAGGAACCCGATCTCGCGCCCGCCGACGCCGATATCGCCGGCCGGAACGTCCGTGTCGTCCCCGATATGACGGTATAACTCGCGCATGAATGACTGTGCGAATTTCATGACTTCCATGTCCGATTTGCCTTTGGGATCGAAATCCGATCCGCCTTTAGCGCCTCCCATGGGGAGCGTGGTCAGCGAGTTCTTGAAGATCTGCTCGAAGCCGAGGAACTTGATGATCCCCAGGTTGACCGAGGGGTGGAACCGCAGACCTCCCTTGTAGGGGCCGATCGCGTTGTTGAACTGGACCCTGAAACCCCGGTTCACCTGTACTTCGCCCTTGTCATCGAGCCAGGGCACGCGGAACATGATGACCCTGTCGGGCTCGACGATCCGCTCGTACAGCTTTGCTTTGACGAATTCGGGATGCTTTTTAACCGTCGGCTCCAGGGTTGAAAGAACTTCTTCTACTGCCTGATGAAATTCTTTCTGTTCGGGATCCTGTCTTTTAACTTTGTCAATAATCTCATTAATAACTGTAGACATATGCCTCTCCTCTATAAATATTTTAGTTTCAGAACTATTTAGGACTGGTATAGTTTTTTGTATCAAAATTAGTTCTACTAAAAGAGAGAGGCCTTTATTGTCAAATTATATAGCTATACTAATGACCGGTGGAATGTTACGTTTTTGTAAAATTTCGATGCATCACAGGGGCTGTTCATCAAGCGTATAACCTCCCCATACTTAGTCAATTCTCTTCGAATATGCGGTTTTTTGTTTGATTTACCGGAAATATGAACCGGTTTTCAGCCATTGATGGATCACTCAATATGCGGTGCGGATCCTGCCTGGTTTACAAAGCATACAAGGCTCTGATTGTTGATATCAGCAGCAAGCCGGATTGAGCGGCTTACGTCGTACACGCTGATAACGTGATGGTACTGTTTCTCATCAGGAATGATCTCCCCGACGATATTCGGATATTTTTCAGCGATTGACAGATTGAAAATAACGTCCTCTTTTTCCGGGAATATTCCTATGTAATAGGTGTCGCTCTCCACCAGGTCCTGAAAAAAGTGGGTCCCGTATGACACCTCCGGTATCAAATCGTCCCTCATATACGCGATCTCGACGATGATCGACATGTTGTTGATCTCCGAATACTTTATCGGTACGCCGAGGGAAGGCGTGGTCGTGCCCCACCGTCCCGGTCCCATCAGCATGACCGGGGAATCAGTCCTGTTCTGGATCTGCCGGTTGATCCTGCCGATGCACCGGGCGACACTATATTTATCAGTCAGGGTAAGAGAGCTGTACACTGTCGGATGTATATAGACGATCCACTTTATGTCGGTCAGGATGCTTCCGCCCAGGAAATGTCCCATTGACCTGAAAAAGATACGGGACGCATCCAGGCCCTCCGGTACCGTGATGATGTCTTTCCGCCACCGGATCTGCTGGGGCCGGCACTGGAGCAGGTTGATCCGGTAATTTCCCTCGACGGTGAAATTGACTGCGTATTCGATATCGACGGAGTTCTCGTAAATCTCCTCGAGTATGGTCAGGACCATCTGCATGTCCTTCACGAAGGGCGTGTTGTTGATGAATTCGTCGAAATTAATGAGCCACGCTTCCCGCTCTTCCATGCCGCGCTCGCGCAGCCGCTCCTCGGTCTCCGTATCGCGGATCGCCACAGAGGACTTGATGATCTCCCTGTTGTTTTTGAAATAGATAGACGCGTCGACCGATTCAAGCCTGTTATCCGATATATTGAGTACGTCGATATTCTTCTGGGAAAACTTCCTGGCCTCATCCATGCCTGAATACGGCTTCAGGAGCGGATTGTCAAGTGCGATGATGCGCGCGTAGTCGCCCTCGATCCTGTTCACAGCGCGCGTCCCCAGGCCGATAACATGCCGCAGCATGCCCGCCCGCGGGTTCATGGAGCTGTTCCAGAGGTAATGGTTGTAGGAAAGCCCGACGCCGGCCATGTCCGGGAAAAAATAGTTTTCATGGTACGAGCCTGACACCCGCATGACCAGGAGCCCCATCTGCTCGTCGAGCTTCTGGAGGTTCTTGTTGATCCGGTAGGACAGCGCATCGTCGCCCATGACGCTTGCGAAAATCTGCTTCACCGCCGCCTCGAACTCGGCATAACGGCTATCCGGCGATCCCTGGTTAACCAGGAAGAGACTCTCGTACTTGCCCGCGAACGCGTTTCCGTATGCGTCCTCCAGGAGGCTCGAGGAACGGACTATGATCGGTGACTGGCCGAAATACTCTATGATCTGGTGAAATTTCTCCTTGAGTTCATCGGGGAACCTGCCGTTCGGGATCACCTCGCGAAGTTTAGCCGCTGCCGAGAAATAGCCCTCATCGGTCTTGTGCTCCATGAACAAATTCCACCAGCCGTTGTGGACGATATAGGTGTAGAACACGTCCGACCCGACGTAAAAGGAATCGTGCGCCTCCTGGATCCGCTCCCATTTCATCCTGTTCTTGAACAGCAGTATCTTGCGCGCGAGAAGCATGCCGACCGATTTGCCTCCGATGAAGCCGGTCCCGATCAGGTGGTCCTTCAGCTCCAGGAAATCCTCAAGCACCAGGTACTCCTGGGCCAGCTTCAAAATTTTCTCGTCGCGGCCCATGATCATCCGGCAGAGCTGCCGCACCATCGCCTCGCGCTCTTCCCTGCTTCCCGGCGACAGGGCAAGGTCCTCGGCCTTCAGGAAGGTCCGGTCCCAGTAATCGAGGATCCGGATGGTGCTTTCAAGCCCCCTCTTCTGGATGTGCTTTATCAGCAGCGTGGATTCAATGCTGTTGATAATGGGCGTGAAGGTCTCACCCTTTTTCAGGTGGGGGAAAAACATGGTCGGCGTGTACCGGTTCAGCACCTTGAGGGGGTGGATGTACACGCTGGACTCCGTGTTATATACATCGATGAGCAGCTGCGTCGTCTCCCTGATGCGTGCAATGGTTTTAAACGAGTGGTTGTTCCGGAGCAGGGAGAAATATGCGATGGTGTCGAGCTCGAACAAATAGGGGCAGGTAACGCTGAAAAAATTGCCGAGCATCAGGTCGGTGGCCCAGGCGGTCTGAAGATCCGACAGGCAATCAAAAACGTAGAACACCTCCTTACCTTCACTGCCGATGATGCTGTGGAGCGCGGTGGTAAAGGGCTCAAACCCCCGCTGGGGATCGAGCGTGTACTGAACGCTGTACTGGTGTGGTGCAAGGAGAGATTCATGGGTGGCAAAACGTATATATACCAGGCGCCGCCCCTCTTTCATGGCGCTGTTGGCGAAGGGCAGGACAAACTGCTCGTAATCATACAGCGAGTCCACCTGCCACACGACATTGTCACCCATGCGCAGGCTGTCGCACACCTCGTCGAGGCTTTCAAGACCGGTCGTAACTTTCAGCAGCGTCTTCATTAATAGTTTCAACGCTCCTATCATTATTTAACTCTCTCACAAGCCCCGCTCCGGGAGCCGGGTTGCATCAGGTACTGTCTTACCGGCGGATGAAATCTTATTGTTGACTCCCCGCTATTTCACCTGTATAATTGCAAGGATTCAGGTACGCTCGAATGATCCGCCGGAGTATGTCTTAATGAACATTATAAAAGCCAGATATGCCTCCCTTGAATCAATCACTACCGTTGCCATCTGCGCCGACCTGGCCTGCCGCGAGGGATGGAAACGTAATTTCGTCCCCCTGATGGACCACGTCTGGCGCCTGCACCGGCCCGGCGCGTTTCTCGTGGCCGGCGATCTCTCCCTCAACAGCGCCCCGGATGAATACGAGGAGATCATTTCGCTCATGGAACCGTATCGGTCCCGGCTCGCGGCCGTACCGGGCGACCATGACAGGCCCCTTGCCTGCTTCATAAAGTATTTCGGCGCCACCCGCAAGGTAGTCGATATCGGCCGCTGGCGCTTCATCTGCGTCAACACCTCGAACAGGATGTTTCTCCGTTCCGAGGAAGATTTCATAGAGCGTAACATCCGGAAAAACTCGGTGATCCTCTCCCACCTTCCTCCCGAGGCTGATGGATGGACCTTTCACTCTCTCTGGCCCAGGTCGTCCGACCGGTTCCTCGCGGTGTTCGACCGGCACCGGAAAAAAATTACCGCCGCCTTCTTCGGCCACATACACGGCCATTCGGAGCGGGAGCGCCATGGCATTCCCCTTATCGCAACCGGCGGCGTCGCCGAGTCCCTGATCGTTGAAGGCAACCGCTATTCCGGCAACGGTCGCCTCCAGATGATGATCTTCGACGTGGCAAGCGGCGCCATCTCCCTGTGCGAGATGAAGAATCCCGCCTGAGTCGCGATCAGGCCCCGGTCTCACAGCAGCAGGTAGAGGAACCGGCATGCGGCATCGCCCGTTTTCTGGAGGCGCGATATGAACGCGTCAGTGACCAGCAGCGTGTCGCCTTCCGCGACGGTAACCGTATCACCGCCGATAATCACTTTCATGGATCCCTGAATCACGGCAATGAATTCCTTGCCCTTGTGCAGCATGAGGGGGCCCTCAACCGACGTATCATCCCGCAGGGTCACGTAAAACGGCTTAATACCGTAGTGATCGGTATCCACGATCTGGACCATGTCAACATGCCGATGAGGTACCGAGCGGTGGCCGCCTTTCTTCGAGAGCAGATACCCGGAGTTGTTCATTCCGCCGCCGGCTCCCCCGATAAAATAATCGACCGGTTTCGAGAATACGGCGGAGAACTGGAGCAGCGTCTGCAGCGACGGCGTGATGATGTCGTTCTCTATCTGCGATATGGCCCCCGGTGTCATGGCAAGGGCTGTCGCCAGGTCCGCCTGGGTCATCCGCGCCTCCTTCCTGAGGTTCTTGACCTTGTCCCCGATCTCGAAGCTCCCGGTGGCCTTTCGGTCTTCGAACAGGATATTACCGTCGATGATCTTGAAGCTGTTCGGCCGGGATCCGTACAGGGGCGTACGGTCCTGCAGCTTATGGACTTTCAGCTCGTAGTAATCGGACTCTGTCGTATTGATCGAAAACACGATCTGCGTGGTCTGCATGATGCCGGAGATAAATTCCTTGGAATGGGATTCGCGCCGAACGATCCAGTAGGCGAGCGCCTTCAGATCATACAGCTTCGGGCAGGTAAACGTGAAGAAATCGAGTACCGCTTTTTCATCCTTCCATAGCTCATTCATACCGGTAAGACCGTCAAAAATATAGAATGAGCCCTCTTTATTGCTCCGCTCTATTTCATTGAGCTTGCTCACAAAGGAGGTAATATTTTTCGGATTTTCGATGCAGGTAACCCGTTTTTTGTCATACTTGTCGCTCTGGTAGAAATCGAGAAAGACGCTGTCGCTGTTGCCCTTGCCATGGGTAAATGCATCAATCAGGATCGTATTTTCCCTGCTGAAGAGATAATCATAGCGTTCCATTATGGTGTGGGGCGAGAAATTGAAACTGATAAAAATTATTTTTTCGCTGAAATCCGCCGCGCCGTAAAAAAAGCTCCTTATGAAATACTCCACCGGCACCCCGTCCGCTGATTCCCAGACGACATTGTCGCCAAGGCTTAATCCGCCTGTCAGTTTATCCAGATATTCAAGCCCGGTACTAATCATTGCATTTTCCTTCTTTAGCATTACTGTACGAGGTGTGCCATACGTTATACATTATGACACGATTACTTACAGATGTCTTGTTGGGATGAGAGATTTCGAATAACTCAACCGATAATAATTCATCGTTACTGATACTAATTCATACCGAAAGACTTACATTACTCCCTTGAAAGGCTTCTTTATAACAAATATATTTTAATATGATTAAGAAGCACTAAATTAATTGATAGAAATAATAAATTTTACACACATGTAATATTAACATATTAAACGAACAGGCGGTTTAGAGGGAATCCACGGTACCGGGCATACATACTACCGACACATATCGTTCAATTAAATTCTATGGTCCTGACGTATTATTACCCTGCTTCCTCCCTGAATACCGAGGTTCCAGTTCTTCGGTCCCTTGACTACTTTGAGGCGGTCCAGTTCACCGATATTTTTCAACCGCTGGTATATCAGCTGCCATGCGCATGGCCGGTCCTCCCTGACCTCACACCGGTCCTCCCTTGAACCGCCGCACGGACCGTTGAGCATTCGCTTCGCGCACCGTGTCACCGGACAGATCCCGCCGTATTCATGAAGAACGCATTTGCCGCAGGCAATGCATTTCTCTGTCCATGTTGCCCGTTCTTCCAGTATCCCGATGAATTCCGTATCAAGACCGGCATATACCGGCTTATTAAATCGCTCGGCTATTGCCTGTACGCCTGCGCCGCAGCCAAGGGAAAGCACCACTTCATTTCTGTTGATCGCGTCCGCCGCTTTTTCTATGAAGATATTGTCGCATTGACGCTCAATCGTAAGCTCTTCGACTTCAAGAGAAAGATTATGAATCCTGGAGGATATGCGAAGGGCCGAAGAGATGATGCTGACTTCCCGTTCTCCGCCTGCAAGGCAGACCGTGACGCAGGTGCCGCACCCCAGCACCAATACTTTTTTCCTCCCTTTCAATATATCCATGAGTTCGGGTATGCTTTTTCTCTGTGCAACTATCATACGGATATCTCCTGTTTTGATGTCTGGAATTGCCTGCTCAGCGGGCTCGGGCCGAGCTTTCTGACAGTCTCTAACAAATCATTCAAATGATCGACCAGGGGGCGGGCCCCTGCGGCAGATACATTTATCATGCGAATTCGCTCCGGTTCAAGTCCGCTTTCTGAAAGAAATGTGCGCGTATAACCCACCCTCCCCTTAGCAAGGAGGTTGCCCTCCGTGAAGTGGCAACCGCCCTCAAGGCACCCTGCCACCAGGATGCCGTCAGCCCCCCGCTCAAATGCTTTCAGGAAGAACTCGACCTCCAGTCTTCCGGTGCAGGGCGTTCTGATGATACGGACGTTTGTCGGGTACTGCAGTCTCATGGACCCGGCAAGATCAGCGGCCGAATACGAACAGTACTGGCAGCAAAATGCTATGATCAAGGGTTCAAATGTTTCTGTATTCATAGGTCACCTTTAATGAAAAAAATCAGGCACATGTTCAATTCCTCCCCCTTGCGGACGGGATGCATGCGAGAACCTGCGCATGGTTCTCCAGCAGGTTATCAATCATAATATTGAACTGTTTTGACTCAAAGTGGTTGAGCTGTATGGCGCGCGCCGGGCACTCGGATGCGCAGATGCCGCAGCCCATGCACTTCGCTGCGGCTATCTCCCCCTTGCCGTCAACATTGGCAAACGGCGCCCCGTAGGGACAGGCATGCACGCAGGTCATGCAGGAGATGCATTTGTCCTGGTTGACCTCGGATACCTGGGCGCCCACTTCCAGATGGGTTTTGGAGAGGACCGTCGCAGCCCGGGCGGCCGCGGCGCGGGCCTGGGAGATGTTTTCATCGATCATCTTTGGCGAATGCGCCAGTCCGCAGAGGTACACGCCTTCAGTTGCGAAATCAACGGGCCGCAGCTTGCTGTGCGCTTCCAGGAAAAAGCCGTCGGCATTGAGCTGGAGTTTGAGCATATCCGACAGCTGCCGGTTCCCGGAAGGCGCCTTGATCCCGGTACTCTGGATGACCCTGTCCGCTTCTATCTCGATGGCCTCGGGCAGATCCGGGCTCCTGAGGGACACCGTCAGCATGTTGTCTTCATAATACACTTCCGGCAGGTGGTCTTCGCCGTACCTGAGGAAGACGATCCCGGCATTGCGCGCCTGCCGGTAATATTTCTCCCTGAACCCGTATGTCCTGATGTCGCGGTAGAGAATATAGATCCTGGCATCCGGATTTTTTTTCTTGATGCTCAGGGCGTTCTTTACCGCCATTGAGCAGCATATCCTGCTGCAGTAGGGAGCCTCCCTGTTACGCGACCCGACGCACTGTATCATGACGATGGTGTTAGCGTCCGGCGAGAACCTGTCCTCGTGCAGCTGGTCTTCCAGCTCGAGCTGCGTCAGGATATTGTCCGTGGCGCCATACAGGTATTCGCGGGTCATGGCCGGATCCGCGCCCGTGGCCACGACGATGGCCCCGCACGAGAGCTCGGTCCCCTTTCCGTTCCCCGTTTCCTTTGCCGATATGGCAACCGTGAAATTGCCGATATGGCCCTTGACTTTTTCGACCTCGCAGTTCAGGTAGAGCTTGATCCTCGGATTGGCCATGACGCGCCGGACCAGGCCTTGCACTAAGTCGGAGGTGTGATCATGCTCCAGGGTGGAATGGACCTGGTTCATCTGCCCTCCCAGCCTGCCCTCGCGTTCGACCAGGTAGACCCTGAAGCCCTGGTCGGCCAGCGACAGCGCGGCCGTCATGCCGCTCAAGCCCCCACCGATCACAAGCCCGGACTGGTCAATGGCAATCGACTCTCCCGCCAGGGGCTTGAGAAGGTACGCCCGCGAGATCGACATCCGCACCAGCTCGATCGCCTTCTGGGTCGCGGCATCCGGCTCCGATGAATGCACCCAGGAACACTGGTCCCTTATGTTCGCCAGCTCGAAGAGGTAGGGATTCAAACCCGCCTCGCGGAGCGTCTCGCGGAACAGGGGCTCGTGCGTCCGGGGAGTGCAGGAGGCCACCACGACCCGGTTGAGCCGGAGCTCGACGATGCGCTTCTTTATCTCGGAGAGGCTTGAATCAGAGCAGGTGTACATGGTATGCGACGCCATGACGACATGGGGATCTCCGGATACGGCCTCGGTCACTCTCTCCACATCAACCGTAGAGGCGATGTTTATCCCGCAGTGGCATATGAACACGCCGATCCTCGGCGCCTCATCCGTGACATCATGCTCGGCGGGGTAACTCTTCTTCGTGATCATCGTGTTGCGGACGTTTGCCAGGAGCTCCATCGACAGTGAGGCTGCCGCGCTCGCCTGGGTGACGGTCTCGGGTATGTCCTTCGGCTCCTGGAAAGAGCCCGCGACGAAGACGCCCGGCCGCGAGGTCACCAGTGGGTCAAACCTGTCGGTCTTGCAGAAACCGAACTCGTTGAGCTCTATCCCCAGGCGGGCCATGGCCCCGGAGACGTCCGGCTTGGGATCCAGGCCGACGGCAAGGACCACGAGATCGAAATCGCGCTCCACCTGCCCGAACGATGCGTTCGTGTATCGGAGCCTGATGTCGCCGGTCCGGGGAACCTGCATGGCCCGCGAGGGCATGCTCTGTATATATTCAATATTTTCCTTGCTCCGGGCCCGCTCGTAATACTGGTCGAAATCCTTTCCAAAAGCACGGATGTCCATGTAGAAGATCGTCCCCTGCAGGCCGTGAATGTGCTCGTCCGCGACGAGCGCCTGCTTCGTGGTCGCCATGCAGCATATGGAGGAGCAGTATTCATTGCCGCACTGGGAATCGCGGGAGCCGACGCACTGGATCCACGCGATCCGCGTGGCGTCCCTGCCGTCGTCCCTCCGCACCACGTGACCGCCGAAGGGACCCGCGGCTGACAGCATGCGCTCAAACTGGACGCTGGTGACGATGTTCGGGTAACGGTTCAGGCCGTATTCGCCCCTGAGGGCGCCATCAAACTCCCGGAAGCCCGGGGCCAGTATGACCGAGCCGATTTCCAGCTCGCAGGTTTCGTCCAGCATCGCATGGTCAACGGCCTTTTTGTCGCATGCCGCAACACACTCCATGCACTCGGAGCAGAGCGCGCAGTTCAGGCAGCGCTCCGCTTCGGCGATCGCCTCTTCAACGGAAAAGGCCGCTTCCACCTCGTTGAAATTTCCCGCCCGCTGCTCCACCGGGAGCTCGCGCGCTTCGGCACGTTTTTTCTTTTCAATATTATTCCTGTCCGGTTCCAGCAATTCTTCCGGCATGGCCCGCACCGTGGATTCGAACCGGCCGGCGAGCATCTCCCTGCCGAGGAGGTAACGCTCTATTGATTCGGCGGCGCGTTTTCCCGCTGCGACCGCCTCGATGACGCTGGCGGGACCGGAGGCATTGTCGCCCCCGGCGAACACGCCCGGGACGCTCGTTTCAAGCGTGACGGGGTCCGCTTTGAAACTGCCGCGGGCCATGTCCACGCCCACGTGAGAGACCAATGCCGGATCGACCATCTGTCCTATTGCGACGATGACCAGATCCGCCGGCAGCGTCTTCAGCTTTTTTTCGTCATAGACGGGGTTGAATCTCCCCGTGTCGTCAAACACTCGCACGCATTGTTTCAGCTCGATGCCACCGGCGGCAGCGTCGCCGACGATGCGCCGGGGACCCCACCCGTTGAGCAGTATGATACCTTCCGCGCGCGTCGCTTCCCTCTCTTCCGCATAGGCGGGCATCTCATCGAATTGCTCCAGAGAAACCAGGTGCACGTTCTTCGCGCCGAGCCGGAGCGCTGTCCGAGCCACGTCGATGGCGACGTTGCCGCCTCCGATCACAACCACGTGTTCCTTCCCGCGCAGGCTGTCCGCCGCGCTCCCGGCGTTCCGTAAAAACTCAACGCCGTATTCCACGCCCTGCCAGTCTTCCCCTTCAACGCCCAGCTTCCTGCTGGCATGTGCGCCCGCGCTGATGAATACGCATTCAAACTCCTTCCGGATGTCGTCCATGGACCGGTCGGTACCGACGGCGCAGTTGAGAACGATGGTGACGCCCTTCCGCCTGATGAGCTCTATCTCGTAATCAAGTATGTCTCCGGGAAGACGGTACGAGGGGATTCCCCATCTGAGCATGCCGCCCGCGGCGCTCCTGGCTTCAAAGATGGTGACCGCGAATCCCCGGTCTGCCAGGTCTCCCGCCGCGGTAAGGCCCGCCGGACCGGCGCCGATGATCGCAATTTTTTTCGCGTTCGCCTGCGGCTCTTTCTCCGCCGGGAGGGCAAGCTCACCGGAGCGGACCAGCATCATCTCCCGGTCGGAGGCGAAGCGCTTGAGCTGCCTGATCGCCAGGGGCTCGTCTACTCCGCCCCGGGTGCAGGCGCCCTCGCAGGGCGCCGGGCATACACGCCCGCAGATTGCGGACAGGGGATTTCTCTCCCTGATGAGGCGGACCGCCTTGACATATTCCTTCTTCTTGATGAGCTGGATGTATCCCTGCACGTTGATGTTCGCTGGGCAGGTGACCTTGCAGGGAGCGTGCCCCAGTTTTAAAATGGCCGGCTTGTTTGGTATCGCCTGCGCGGAATACTTCTGCACGACTTTCCGGAGCCCGAGATCGCGGTTGAACCGGTCCCTGACCTCCACCGGGCATGCCTTGGTGCAATCGCCGCAGTCGTTGCATATCTGTTCGTTTATATAACGCGGTGACTTCTTCAAAAAAGCCCTGAAATTTCCGGGCTCCCCTTCAAGCCTCTCGAGCTCGGTAAGGGTGTGTATCTCGATGTTGAGGTTCCTCGCGCACTCGACGAGCTTGGGCGAGACAATGCAGGTGGCGCAGTCGCCGGTGGGAAAGGTCTTGTCCAGGTGGGCCATCATGCCGCCGATGGCCGCGGATTTTTCAACCAGGTGGACCTTGAACCCGGAATTGGCCAGGTCAAGCGATGCCTGTACGCCTGCAATGCCGCCGCCCTCTACGAGCACCGCCCCGACCATCGTTTTCTTCTCATTATCCATAATTCATCACCTTCGTTTCAATAACCCTCTGCAAACCTTATACTGCCCGAACCGTATTCACAACCTCACGGGGCGAATGGATCAGCTTGTTCAATCCAAGCTCATGATCCGATAAGCCCAGGCAGAGACCCATGAGCTGCGTGATGTACATGACAGGCATGTCGTACCGCTTTCCCGTGGTCTTCAAAATATCATCCTGCCTCATGTCCAGGTTCATCTGGCACATGGGACAGGCGACAGCGATGCAGTCAGCGCCGGAATCCCTGGCCATGCCCATGATGGAGTCTGATAGTTTCACCACCAGGTCAGGCCGTGTCAGGGTCAGTGATGCGCCGCAGCACTCCACCTTGTGCGGCCAGTCCAGGCCCACCCCGCCCATGGCGCTGACGAGCAGGTCCATGGAAACGGGATTTTCCGGGTCATCAAACCCGGTAACCTCTGCCGGGCGGACCAGCAGGCAACCGTAATAGGACGCAATTTTCAAGCCGCCGAGGGTTCGGGTCAGCGATTTTTTGAAACTGGCAATTCCCAGATCCTCGAGCACTACCTGGATAAAATGACGCACCCGGACCGACCCGTCGTAATCCTCTCCGAGCGCGTCCGCAACACGCCCGCGCATTGCCGGGTCGGCCGCAATCTCGTGGTTTGCGGTCTTCATTCTGCTGAAGCAAGACGCGCAGCTGACGACCATATCGAGCCCCATTTTTTTTATTTTTAGAAGATTTGCAGCCGCCAGGGACACGGCCAGGTCATTATTCACCTGGTGGGCGGGCGTGGACCCGCAGCAGGTCCATCCTTTCGGCTCGACCAGGTCGAACCCGAGGGCGCGCGAAACGGCCCGGGTCGATTCGTATTGATCGCGCGCGGTTGACTCTGCCGAACATCCCGGATAATATGCGTATTTCATGTTACTTGTCCTTGCGTGCGCCGATTTTCTTGAAGATGTGCTTCACCCTCTTCCGGTCAGCCCCCGGTGATGGGAACAGCGCAATTTTTCTCTTACTCAATATCATGGGGACTTTTTCGGTATCCTTGAAATAGGTGGCGGTGCCGGCCTTGTAGAGCATCATCGCGCCCAGGTCGTACGTGCGGCCGAACACCCGGATAGTGGCCAGGAGAATTTTATTCATGAGGGGCATGTTGCCGGCCGGCTTTTTCGCGTTCCGGTCTTCGGCAAGCCTGCGGAGAGCGTCCATTACCGCAGCGCCGTTGATCCCCATGGGGCAGCGCGCATAACAGGTCTCGCACGAAGCGCAGAGCCATATCATCTCGTTGTCGAGAATATCATTGCCGGCGCCCATCTGCAGCTTCTTCAATATCTCGGACAGCGAGGATTCGGCATGCGCGGACACGGGGCACCCGTTGGTGCACCGCCGGCACTGGAGGCAAACGGCGACATCGACGCCGGAAATCTCTTCAACGAGATCGAGAATACCCGCTCCGGCATGTTCTTTTTTGATCCTGATTGTCATAGGGATTATCAACCCTCCACGTTAATCTGGCGTCATAAGCCACGGCCGCTCTGTCCGGCCTCCCGGCTAGTCCTCTGCTTCCATCTCTTCAAACAGTGTCTCGGGAACCATGGCGCTCACACTTGCACCGGTGATATGCGGCACCACCTTGCGGTATACAGCAAGGGGCTCCTGCCTGGTCCCGTCCACCGTCAGCAGGTCATCGACCCTGATATTGAACAGGCGCTCGTTCTCTTCCAGGTAGGGGAGAATCAGCTCCCAGTCCTTTTCCGTCAGCGGCTGGATGTCCCCGCCGTTGAGCTGCTGGTCGACGAGCGTCTTCCGAGGATCGCGTATGAATATCGCCCCGCCTGATGCGAGCGAAAAAATATTGCTTCCCGGGTACGGCTCCGCCATTTCAACGACCGCGCCGCTTTCGTCAAAGGTCACGCCATTGAGGATGACGAAACCGCCGTCGCCATGGGGGTCCCCGGCCATAAAGGACTCGGCGAGAAAATCGAGGCAGGTGCCGTTTATGACTACCCGCGGCCTTCCCACCGAGTTGATGAGCGGCCGGCCCGCCGCGTTCCCCATGACGTAGGTCTCACCGCCCTTTGCGCCGTACAGGAAGGTCTGCCCCACGTCGCCGTAGACGACAAACTTCCCTCTTTTAATAATTTGTCCCAGCTGGTCCTGCGCATTGTTATGTACCGCGATCGTCATCCCGTCTATGCCGGACGCCAGGTAGTCTCCCGAGCTGTCATACACGTCGATGACGACATCGGCTGTTTCGGGTCCCAGGCCGTTCCCGAGATACCGCTGGCCGACGCACCCGAATGATATGAAACGGCGCCACCCCATCATGTAGGCGTCCATAAGGAGTGACGCGTCGCACGAAACACCCTCGGGAGGAAAGCCGTGCGCATTAATCGCGAGCGTTTCTTCCCCCTGCCGCGGGGGCCGGAGACGAACGCGGGCATCGAAGTCGATCAGCCGGTATGCATTGTCGGGCATCTCGCCCTCATGATCCAGTCGGGGAAATCCCATGAACAATCGCGTGAGCTCGCTCCGAATGACATGAAGCACGTGGCTCCGCTTTTTCCTCCCTGTCGAATACCTGAGGTCATTGAGCATGGTCAGGGCATTGATCGCAATGCCGATAGTTGCCGTTTTTTTCGCGTTATCAGTGACAAACCGTAATGCTGCACGCAGCTCGTCAAAGGTCCGCCCGGTGAGGAAATCCCGCAGGTATTGATAGAGAGCGGGACCGCCTGTTTCCATCTGGAGCCTGAGATGTTTCTCAACCGCTTCGCTCAGGGGACGTGCAATAAATTCCCCGGAAGAAAAATCACAGGGTTCTCCGGCTTGTGGCAGTGCGACCGGTTTGCCGAACTTGTCCGTGCACGTCAGTTTCACCGCGCCCGTCGCGTCCGGTGTGCAATTGAAGATGAATGTTCCCCCGTCGGTGTGGCTCCCGCCGCGCGCGTTCCAGTACCGGTCGGCAACGGGGCAGATCCGCGGGTCGTCTTGTGACAGGCTTGAGAGCGTCGCGTCGATGGCCTGCTTTTCCGACCCTATCAGGCCAACCTGCACCGCGCCGTCGCAGAAGGCAAATACCTGCGGGCGGAGCATCGCCGTGTCGGTTATGCCGATAAGCTGAAACTGTCCGCCTTCACAATCGTTGCGGGCGATAATGAAAAACCAGGGACCGTCCGGGGACCCGTGAATATGCGTGGCCTGTATCGCCCGGTAGATGCCCTGCTTCCCGGACGGGAGCCGGTCGAAATCGAGCTCCGTGGTCGGGGCCATTGCCTCGATGATGTATTCCAGCGGGTACCGGTAGGTCCTGTTCAAAAGGTCAAACAGGAGGACCGATACTTCCGTGTCGGTGAGAAACTGCGGGCGGATGTTTCGCTGGAGCAAGTGCTCGGACACGGAATGATAATTCGCGAAATCTCCGTTGTGCACAAGGGCGATATTGATTCCGGTAAACGGATGGGCGCCCGCCGGGTGCCACACGCGCCCCTTGGTCGGGAACCGCTGGTGCGCTATCCAGACGTGCGCGCAGAGATCCTCAATTTTATAATATTCCGTTATCGCTTCCGCGTACCCGACGACTTTCAGGATCATCATGTTCCTGCCGGTGGAAAGAACAAAGGCCTTCTTGTCGCCCAGGGATGCGTAATAGGCCTGGTTGAGTTTGAAGCTGTTCTGGTTCAGGAACTCTTCCTCCGCCTCGCGCGGCGAGAGCTTTTCAAGCCTGTTCTCCTTGACAAACGCCTCCAGCACGGCTGGCTTCACCCGTACGAAATACCGGCACACGTCGGGCGGCCTGACCTCCAGGCCGGGCACCGTCTTCCAGTCGTCGACGGTATCCAGCAGGCTCGATGCAACGACGTCAAAATACGGGGTGACGCAGTTTTTCTCGACCTCGTCCTGCACGCCGGGATCGAGAAAGGCGATATGCAGCATGTAATTCTCGTCGAGGACCGCGCGGCTGACGCCCAGCTGCTCGGGCATGAACCCGACGGCGGCGATGCCGCCCCCCTTACCGTTCCCGCGGTTGTGCATCTGCTTCGACGGCTCGTGTATGTGCTTGCCGGGGACCGGCACGCTGCAGCAGAAGCCGACTACTCCGCAGCCGCCCTCCTCTTCGCACTTGCCCACCTCGTCCGGAAGGCCGAGCCCGGCAGTCAGCTTTTTCTTTGAATCAAGGATCCGTTGTATCAGGTCGCCGTTCACGCCGAGTGCTCCATGTCATTGGTGTAATCAAGATGCATTAAAAGGTCGGATCGTCCCCGGAGCGCGGCCACGCTCCCGAGTCCCAGACGCCGGAGTATTTTCACTATCTCGTTTCTCCAGGCGTTGTAGGTGTTGATCAGCCGCTGGGTGCCCCATTCAAGCTCAATCTTCTGTATCAGTTTCTTGTCGGTCGTTGCGATGCACCGGGGGCATCCCCGTCCTGACGAGCAGCGTCCGCAGCGGACGCAGCCGAGGGAGACCATTTCCATGGTCCCGATAATCACGCCGTCCGCGCCCAGTGCTATCGCCTTCGCGGCATCGTACGGGTTCCGTATTCCGCCGCTGGCCATGAGGGTGATGTGGTCCCGCACCCCCTCCGCCACCAGAAAATTATGCACCTTGGGAATTGCGTACTCGATCGGCATGGCGATGTTTTTCTTGGCGATATCGGGCGCTGCGCCCGTTCCGCCATACCCCCCGTCGATATGCACAATGTGGGTCCCGGCGAAGTAGCTCCCCACCGCAACCATGTCAACGTCGGTCGGTGTCGAGACCTTTGTCGAGATGAGCGCCCGCCGGTTCACATGCTTGATCCAGTCTATGTGCTTCATGTGGTCTTCGATGGAATAGACGCTGTGGAAGGGAAAGGGAGAAAAGAGCGAGATGCCAACCACGGTCTCCCGCATCCGGGCCACCGCCGGCGTGTTTTTATCTCCGAGCAGGTGGCCTCCGAGGCCCGGCTTGGCGCCCTGCGCGTACTTGAACTCGACGATCGGGACACGCTGGATGGTCTCCTCACGCACGCCGAACAGGCCGGTCGCGACCTGCGTTATCACGTGGTCGTCGTAGGGCCGCATCCGTTCCATGTACCCGCCTTCACCCGTGCAGGTAAAGGTGTTCCATGCCACGGCTGCCCTGGCTTTTGAGAGCTGCGTGGTATTGCTCACCGAGCCGAAAGACATGCCGCCGCCGTACCAGGGGACATCGATCCTGATCCTTGCGCGCCCGTCATTGCGGCGGTTCAGATCAATACCCGTATCAATATCTTCTTCTTTAATTTCAACCGTCGGTTTTTCCGGGAACCTGAAGCGTATGCGGTCGAACCCTCCTCCCGAGTCCCCGGTTTCAAGCTCATACCCGTAATCCTCGGAGGGGACCTCGCCGGTTTCAGCCATCTTCCATGTCGCGAGGATCATGCCGGCGGGCCATCGGTAATCGCCCAGGGCCTTCAGCATCGGGTTTTCCTCTATGCGCAGCGCGTCCTGCGGACAGGCGGTAACGCAGTACTTCCCTTTTGTTTCACAGCGGGGGCCGAAACAGAGGTGGCTTTTCGGCTCGGCAAAATATTTATACCCTGGCTTCAGTACATGGACGCCCTGGGGACACAGTTCGGCGCACTTCCCGCAGCGGACGCATTTCTCTTCGTCCCGCAAAATGATGTATTTACCGATTTCATTCCGGTACCGGGGCGGCGCCGGACGAACCGTCCTGTCCTGGACAAACTGCGGCACCTTCGTCTTGAGGGTGTTTTCCGGGATCACGTCATCACGCGCGCAATTTTGTTCCAAATAGTTTGCCAAATGTCTCCTCCTCGAGCTGTTCAAAAAACATGGCACGGCCAACGTCTCCCCGGAGCCGTCGCGCATCACGCATCCCCATGGCGCCCATGAGCTCTATCAACTGGTTATGCCACGCACTGATCAGGTTCGTCATCCGCCCGACACCGTAATCCATGGTTATCTCATCGATCTTTGCGGGGCACGGGCCCTCCTTCTCACAGGATTCGCACAGGTGGCATTCCAGCGCGATGAGCAGGGGCAGCGAGGTTGACACCAGGTCGGCTCCGCAAATTACACACTTTGCCATATGCTCGGGCAGTGCGATCCCGCCCCCGGCAATGATCGTTACCTCGTCCCTGATGCCTTTTTTTATCAGCGACGTATGGATCTCGCGGACCATTTCCTTTATGAAACGGGGCTTTTCGATGCCGATCTCGTCGCCATTATCATCCGCAACGAGATGGATGACGCCGACACCCTTGCCCGCAAGCTCAACAGCACGCGCGATGCCACCGGCATTCAACGCCACCCTCACCGCTATGATCATGCCGGGATGCATCTCCCTGATCTCGTTAAAGCGCTTTTCAATGTCGCCGGCCCCTTCTATTTCAACGAGCCTTGTCCTGGCGAGGATATCGCGCGGAAGCAGGGGCGCCGATGACGAGAAATAAAAAGCAAGATGGGGAAGAATTTTTTCACTGTCAACACCCTGGATGGGCCACTTGCGCGAATCGATAACGGCCACGAGGTCGGTCCTGACCGCCGTCCCGGCAATGATCGCTTCAAGGACGGGAAGCGAATATCGCTCCGGAATCATGTCGATGATGAGCGGCATGGGGAGCATCATCAGCCGGGGCAGTTCGGCATGCGGTTGTTCGCTGTCCAGAGCCAGAAACGACGGCTTCCGGCCGATATCAACCGAGGTGCTTATATATTCGCGGCCATGAATGCCGTCCCGGGTAGGGCGCACGATCTCGGACATGTCCGTCCACATGGAATCAAAGCCGTGACCTGAAAATTTTCCGCCATAACCCGCACCGGAAACCGGGATTTTCGCGGTCTCGGCCTGGAGCCAGGTCGTCTGTATAATGTCCGGGGTCCAGTAGCTGTTACCGAGGTTTTCATATGCCGGATTAATGGAGAGACGCAGAAGATTCTTGGTGCATTCCTGCACGCAGGAGAAACAGCCCATGCAGTCAAAAAAAAGCGCATCCACATCGTTCAGGTTCCGGATATACGCCTGTTCTTCCCGGTGCCGGTCATATACGCAGGCTTTCTTGACGCAGTTATGGCAGCGCGCGCAGTCCTCACGCCAGTCAACGATGCCGTACTTGCCGGTGCGCGGACGGCGCGGAGGGACCGGTTTTGTTTCAATATGATATTTCTTTGGCATACCTGCAGCCCGTTTCCAAGATATTACTTATTGCCGGAAAGCCCGGCCTCGCCGAGAAGTTCCGGAATGCATTCCTCTTTTCCGCCCGAGAGTATATGGATGCCCCGGAGCCCCTGGATATTCCTGAGCGCCTGGATCGTCTCAAGGCAGATTGCACGCCCCTCTTTTTTCTGCGCTGCTGCGTCACCCGCTGATTTCAGCCGCTCGATGACCTCTGGGGATATCATGAATTCGGTGTACGTTTTGCGGAGATGCTCAGCTTCCTCGGCGCTATCCAGCGGACAGACGCCGGCCAGGATCGCGGTTTTCCCGGCTATGCCCGCCTCCCTGGCGGCTTCGAACCACTGAGCAAAATCATCCGTGTTGAATACCGCCTGTGTCTGGAAAAATTCCGCTCCTGCCTCTGCTTTTTGCGCGAGGCGAATCATATTCAGCTCGAGCGGCATGAGGTATGGATTGGCCGCCGCGCCGGTGATCATCGAAAATGCACCGCCAATACTCGCACCGTTCAGGAGGGTGCCCTTCTCCCTCATGTTCCTGACAAGGGAGACCAGCTGAATCGAATCGATATCGTACACATTGGCCGATTCGGCGCTGTCGGTCAGGGTCTGGTGATAGCCGGACAGGCAGAGCACTGTCCCGATCCCAAGCGAAGCTGCGCCCAGGAGGTCAGACTGGATCGAAATGCGGTTCCTGTCGCGCGTGACTACCTGGTAAATCGGCTCAATCCCCTCCCGGGCCAGCATGATGGAAGCGGCCAGGCTCGACATGGCCACACGGTACGGATTGTCAGAGACATTCACAGCCGATGGGACTGCTTTTAAAAAATCGATCGCGGCCCTGAGGGCCTTCCCGTTCGTTTCAGCCCTGGGGAGAAATTCAGCGGTAACCAGGAATGTCCCGTTTTTTATCTGGTCATTGAACGTCGTTTCATTTTTCATTCGTGTATCCGCTTTATTAGATAGAATGCGTCCCAAAACCTACTTCCATGTAGTTTTGCGACTACGGCTTTCGAAAGCAAAGCTCCCGAAAGCCGTCATTTTCCTTCGCAGTACTTCGTAAAATGGCGGTACATCCTGTACCGCTTTGAGTGCATCCCACGTTTTGGGATGCACTCAAATATATGAAAGTCATGCCGCTGCGGCACTGTGTCCCGTTATTTCGCCGCACCGGGTACTCGCATCGCCATTATCTTGCTGCTAAAATCAACGACATCGGAAACAATCCGGTCCATGCCATCCTTCATGTTGGTAATCACGGCGATCCGCTCGCCGCCCATTCCTATCTCTTCGAGAAGTTCGTTGAGCACCTCGGCCCGTTTCGGTGAGCGGAGATTTCCCTCAAGATAATGGCACTCATTTTTAGGGCAGGTGATCAAAACAAGGCCGTCCGCTCCCTTTTCAAATGCTTTGACAAAATAGAGAAGGTCGGCCTTGCCGGAGCAGGGAAGCCCGATGATTTTATATTCGAAACCTTCATCTGCGGGCAGCATGCGGTTGAATTCAGTGAGACTGAAATTATTTGAGCAATAGAAAATAAATAACTTCGTATGTCCGGTGTCATTTGTATTCAAGGCGAGTCCTCAATCCTGGAATGTTATTCATTTCATTGACGCTTGCATCCTGACGGGATAAAATAGTACGATTTTCAATTCAGAGAGCCATTACCCGAACGTCCCGTACTCTCCGCGATGAACATTCATTCATCTCTTCCATACAAAACAATTAATGCAGCATGCGGTTTTAACTCAAACAAAATACAATTCACTTGTTTCACGTTGTATTACATTTGTGTAAACTTTTTATCAACACTGTACTCATAACAGAAGTAGTGCTGAATTATTATTGCCAGAGTATATAGTAACGGTTAAATGGTTTTTTATTAATAAAAATTATTAGTGTTGCTATATATATAATTAGATTAAATTAATTTAACACACTTGTAACGTGAAATGTATTATATTACTATTTACATATCACCGTTCATTTTTGTTGAGCATTCTGATGATCAGGTAATTATATTAGATTCATGAAGGAGCATTCGTTTCATGTCAGACAGCGAACAGAAACAACAGGGACTCTACAGCAGCGCATATGAGCACGATTCGTGCGGCATCGGATTCGTCGCTCACATCAAGGGAGTTCCCTCTCACGATATAGTCGGGCACGGACTTGAAGTTCTCGAGCGCATGGAGCACCGCGGCGCGGAAAGTGCGGACAACAAGACCGGTGACGGCGCCGGCATCCTGATGCAGGTCCCGGACGCGCTGTACCGGCCCGGGATGCCGTCCCTTCCCGGACCCGGCTACTACGGCACCGGCATCGTGTTCCTGCCCCGTGACCCTGCCGAAGCGGACTTCTGCACCGCCGAGCTCGAGCGGGTCATCGACGAGGAAGGAATGCGGACCGTCGGCTGGAGGATCGTGGAGGTGGACAGCTCGGTCCTGGGCAACATTTCACGCTCCTCGGAGCCGGCCATGCGGCAGATATTCATTGCCGGGAGGGAGCTCCTGGAACCGGACGTGCTGGAACAGAAGCTCTACATCATCCGGAAAGTGATCGAAAACAAGATACGCGACTCGCAGCTGGTGCAGAAGCACCTGTTCTACATCGCGTCGCTTTCGGGCAGGACGATCGTATACAAGGGCATGCTCATGCCCAACCAGGTGCGGCACTATTACCGCGACCTGAGCGACCCGCACATGGAGAGCGCGGTTGCCCTTGTGCACTCACGGTTCAGCACCAACACCTTCCCCTCATGGGACCTGGCACAGCCCTTCCGGCTCCTGGCCCACAACGGCGAGATAAACACCGTGAAGGGAAACCGCTTCTGGATGTCGGCCCGCGAGTCGACCTTCGAATCGCCCGTGTTCGGCAGCGACATCCGGAAGATACTTCCGGTAATAGAGCCGGGCAAAAGCGACTCGGCGTCGTTCGACAACGCGCTGGAGATGCTCTATTTTACCGGCCGCTCCCTGCCCCACGCTCTCATGATGCTGATACCGGAATCATGGAATGAAAAAAACCCGATCCCGGAAGAGCTCAAGTCTTTTTACGAGTACCACTCGACCTTTATGGAGCCCTGGGACGGCCCGGCCTCCATGGTCTTCTGCGACGGCAGATATGTCGGAGGGACCCTGGACCGGAACGGCCTGCGGCCCTCCCGCTACGTCGTCACTCATGACGATCTCATCGTCATGGGATCGGAAGTGGGGGTCCAGAACTTCCCGGCAGAGGCAATAGCATACAAGGGCCGCCTTACCCCGGGGAAGCTCCTGCTGGTTGACCTGAAGGAGGGACGCATCATCCCGGACGAAGAGATTAAGCACCGGATATACACGCGCAAACCATACCAGCTCTGGGTGCAGTTGAACAGAAAAAATCTGGAAGACATCGATGCGCGGGGAGATACGCCGGTTGCCATGGACGCCCGGCTGCTCCATGAGACCCACCTTGTTCACGGTTACACAAGGGAAGACCTTGAGGATATCATCACGCCCATGGCTGAAACCGCGCAGGAACCGACCGGCTCCATGGGAACCGACACGCCCCTTGCCGTTTTCTCGGACAGGCCGCAGCGGATGTTTGACTATTTCAAGCAATGCTTCGCGCAGGTGACCAACCCTCCCATCGACCCGATCCGGGAAGAACTGGTCATGACACTCACAAGCTACATGGGTGAGCAAAAAAACCTTCTGGCCGAAACGCCCGAGCACTGCCGTATGCTCAAGGTCAAGCATCCCATTATCACGAACAGTGATATTGAGAAAATACGGGCCAACGACATTCCCGAGTTCGGGACAATCACCCTTCCCATGACCTTCCCGGTCAAAACGGCGCCGGGAAGCATGAAGCAGGCTATCGACAGGCTCTGCGTCAGCGTCGAGGAGATGATCGATAAAGGATACCGGTACATCATCCTGTCGGATCGCGCCGTTGACCGTGACAACGCGCCAATCCCGTCGCTCCTTGCCTGCGCCGGCGTGCACCATCACCTGATACGCACCAAGAAGAGGACGCGCATCGGCCTGATCATCGAAACGGCCGAGGCGCGCGAGGTAATGCACTTCGCGCTCCTGTTCGGGTACGGCGCGGGCGCTGTCAATCCCTACGGGACTTTCGCCACCATCCATGACCTGGCTGCGAAAGGCAGGCTCGGCAGCCTGATGTACCTGAAAGCGGAGGACAACTATGTCAGGGCGGCCAACAAGGGACTCCTGAAAGTGCTCTCCAAGATGGGGACCTCAACCCTTCGGAGCTACCGTGGCGCCCAGATATTCGAGGCGATTGGCCTGGGGAAGGAGCTCATCGACAATTACTTTACCGGCACAGAGTCCCGTATCGGCGGTATCGGCACGGCCGAAGTTGAGCGCGAGGTCCTGATTAATCATGACCGCGCCTTCCGCGAGCGGCCCGCGCTGCTCGAGTCAAAGGGAATGTACCAGTACCGGAAGGGCGGCGAGAAGCACGCCTGGAACCCGGAATCGATTTCACTGCTTCAACGGGCAACCCGCCTGGGAGACAACTCGTTGTTCAAAAAATTCACAAAACTCGTGGACGAGAACAACCGCGCGCCCCATTTCATAAGGGGACTGTTCGACTTCAGGCCCCAGACACCGATACCCCTGGAAGAAGTCGAGCCGGCGAAAAATATTTTAAGGCGCCTCACGACCGGCGCCATGTCGTTCGGCTCTATATCGAAAGAGGCGCACGAGACGATCGCGATCGCGATGAACAGCATCAGGGGGCGGAGCAACTCCGGCGAGGGCGGCGAGGACCCCGAGCGGTTCGCGGAGCGCCCCGACGGCACCTGGGCCCGTAGCGCCATCAAACAGGTGGCCTCGGGCCGGTTCGGCGTCACGAGCAACTACCTGGCCAATGCGGACGAGCTGCAGATCAAGATCGCGCAGGGCGCGAAACCCGGAGAGGGGGGCCAGCTCCCCGGCTTCAAGGTGGACCAGTTCATCGCCAAGACACGGCACAGCACGCCAGGCGTGACCCTGATCTCGCCGCCGCCGCACCATGACATCTATTCGATAGAGGACCTGGCCCAGCTCATCTTCGATTTGAAAAATGCGAACCCGAAGGCCCGCATCAGCGTGAAGCTCGTTTCCGAGGCGGGCGTAGGCACGGTCGCGTCAGGCGTGGCCAAGGCCCACGCGGACAACATACTGATCAGCGGGTTCGAGGGGGGCACGGGCGCAAGCCCGATCAGCTCGATCAAGCACGCCGGCCTCCCCTGGGAGCTCGGGCTCGCGGAAACACACCAGACCCTGCTCATGAACGATCTGCGCGGCCGGGTCCGGCTCCAGACCGACGGACAGCTCAAGACCGGACGCGACATCGTTATCGCGGCGCTGCTCGGCGCCGAGGAATTCGGCTTCGGCACCGGCACCCTCATCGTGCTCGGGTGCGTGATGATGCGCAAGTGCCACCAGAACACCTGCCCCGTGGGCGTGGCGACGCAGGACCCGGAGCTCCGCAAGCGCTTCACCGGCAAGCCGGAGCACCTGGTCAATTATTTCACATTCCTCGTGGACGAGGTACGCGAGATCATGGCCTCTCTCGGCATCGGGAAGATCGACGACCTGGTGGGACGGCGCGACCTCCTCGCGGTGCGAAGCATTGACCACTGGAAAGCGAAGACCGTGGACCCGTCGCTCCTGCTGTACATACCGGAGGAGGCGAAGCGCTTCGCCGGCCACTGCGTGCAGTCGCAGGTGCACAAGATAGACGACGTGCTGGACCGGACGCTCATCGAGCGGTCCGGGGCCGCCCTGACGCAGTACGGCCGGATGCCGGTGGTCATCGACTTGCCCATCAACAACACCAACCGCTCGACCGGGACAATGCTCTCTTACGAGGTGTCGACCCGCTTCGGCGAAGCGGGCCTGCCGGACGACATGATCCAGTGCAACTTCCGCGGCAGCGCGGGGCAGAGCTTCGGCGCCTTTCTTACAAAAGGCATCACCTTCCGCCTGGAGGGCGATGCCAATGACTATTTCGGCAAGGGACTCTCGGGAGGGAAGGTGATCGCCGTACCGCCGGCCGGCAGCACGTTTATTCCGGAAGATAACATCATTATCGGCAACACGGTGCTGTACGGGGCCACGGCGGGCGAGGCCTACATCCGCGGGATAGCCGGCGAGCGCTTCGCGGTCCGCAACAGCGGCGCGCACGCGGTAGTCGAGGGAACCGGCGACCACTGCGCCGAGTACATGACCGGCGGCCGCATCATCGTGCTGGGAAAAGTCGGCAGGAACTTTGCCGCCGGCATGAGCGGGGGTATCGCCTACGTGCTCGACCGGGACGGTACACTGGAATACTTCTGCAACAAGGGCCTGGTAAATCTCACCCCGGTCCGCGAGTACGAGGACCAGGACACCATCATCGAGTTGTTAAAGAAACACGTGATATACACCGGCAGCACCGTGGCAAAGCAGGTCCTGGCGAACTGGCACGGTTTCGTCCAACACTTCGTCAAGGTACTGCCATTCGAATACAAGCGCGCCATGGACGAGATGCGGCTTGCCATGATCGACGAAAAGCTCGCCCGCATACGGGAAGAAGAGCAGCTGGGGGTGACATTCTAATGGGAGATCCAAAAGGTTTCTTGAAGATAAAGAGGCAGGAAGCGGGGTACCGTCCCGTTGAGGAACGGGTCAACGACTACCTCGAGGTAGAGCGGAATCTGCCCGAGGACGCACGGCGCCAGCAGGCATCACGCTGCATGGACTGCGGCGTGCCCTTCTGCCACTGGGCCTGCCCGGTGTCCAACATCATGCCCGAATGGCAGGACCGGCTCTACCACGGCGACTGGAAGGGAGCGTATGACATATTACAGGAAACGAACAACTTCCCAGAATTCACGGGCCGCGTCTGTCCCGCCCCGTGTGAGCCCTCCTGCGTGCTCGCGATCAACGACGACGCGGTCACCATACGGCAGAACGAGCTGGCAGTGATCGAGAAGGCCTTTGCCATGGGCTACGTAAAGCCGAACCCGCCGGCAGTGCGTACCGGGAAAAAAGTAGCAGTCATCGGCGGCGGGCCCGCGGGCCTGGCATGCGCGGGTATCCTCAACCAGAAGGGGCACGAGGTCACCCTGTTCGAGTCCGCTGACGGCGTTGGAGGCTACCTCCGCTACGGTATCCCCGACTTCAAGCTGAACAAGTCGATCATAGACCGGCGGGTGAACATACTCATCGAGGAGGGCCTTGTCGTCAAAACCGGGATCACCGTGGGGAAGGACATTCCCGTGGCCGATATCCGGAAGGAATTCGACGCGGTGTGTATAGCCATTGGCGCGCGCGAGCCGCGCGACCTGGTCATACCGGGTTGCGAGCTGAGCGGCATCCACTTTGCCCTGGAATACCTCTCGCAGCAGAACAGGATCGTGAAGGGGGACCGGATACCGCCCGAAGAGCTGATCATGGCCTACGACAAGAACGTTGTCGTGATTGGCGGCGGCGATACCGGCTCCGACTGCGTGGGCACGGCGAACCGGCAGGGCGCCCGCAGCATCACGCAGATGGAGCTCCTGCCCCAGCCGCCCGACCACCGCACTGACAGGGAACCGTGGCCCCTCTGGCCCAGGCTCCTCAAGACATCCTCCTCGCACGAAGAGGGCTGCACGCGGCTCTGGAACGTGTCCACGAAGAAGCTCATCGGCAGTAACGGCACTGTCAACATGGTGTCAGCGGTGAGCGTCGAATGGAGCACCGGCCCGGACGGACGGCAGGCCATGAAGGAAGTACCCGGTTCCGCGTTCGAGCTTGACGCGGACCTCGTGCTCATCGCCATGGGGTTCGTGCACCCGGTCCACCCGGGACTGGTGCATGACCTGGGACCGGAGCTCGACGAGAGGGGAAACATTAAAATCGACGGGAACTTCATGACCAGCGTCGAGGGAGTGTTCTCATCCGGCGACTCTTCGCGGGGTGCCTCGCTTGTCGTGTACGCGATACAGGACGGCAGGGACGCGGCAGAGGGTATCCACCGGTACCTGACGAGGAGATAACAAATCTCATCCCCTACGAAAGCCGGGATCCATTGGCCAACGGGTCACTTCCCCGCCTTGATGTTCATTTTTTCATTATAATAATCGATGCTGTAAATAATTTCCCGCGCAAGGCGTTCGGGCCTCGTGGGCTCCGCCTTCACCTGCCATTCAGAGAGGCCCTCCAGGTCGTCAATCTTTCTCCCGACGTTAATGAGTGTGATAAGCATGAACTCATCGGGAATACCCAGGGCCTTCTTGATCGTATCGGGTTCGAAACCGGCGATGGGGTGGGCCACCAGGCCCAGCTCAGTGGCGCGCAGTATCAGCGAACCCACTGCCATGCCGAGGTCGAAGAGATAGTATTCCCGCTCCTTGATGAGGCAGTCGTAATCCTTACGGGCGAAGGCGGCGATGACGAGGGATGCCTTTTGAACCCATTCGTTTCCCTTGTTCAGGCCCGCATGGACCACGGACAGGGCCTCCTTCGACCTCACGAAGACGAAGCGCCAAGGCTGGTTGTTGTAGCATGAGCACATGAGACGTGCCGCTTCCGCGAGCTCGCTTATGATCTCGTCGGTTATCTCAACCGGGCCCAGGGCACGATAGGCCCGCCGGGCCTGGATAGCATCCTTTACATTCATGGCATCCTCCTTTTCCCGATTATAATATAACTCGGGGAAGATGCCAAGTCAAGGCTGATGAGTCCCAACCCCATCAGTCTCATGTGCCAATACTGAATACGGAGCATTGTCCGATATCTTTATTATTCAATGCCGGCTTTCTGCCAGGATTCACGGTGGGAAAATTCATAATAATGCCAGTAATGGACCAGAACGGAAATTGCGCGGGATATCAGGCGCGGATTGATCCGCCATGATGCCTTCAGAATATCCCAGAACATGGATCTGACCGCCGGCGGCACGCGGAATAGAAAATGCCGGAATATTCTCATAATTAAAAATATTCGGTGCAGGTTCTTTTTTTTAGTGGAATACAGTTCAGTGAAGTACGTAACATTCTCAAGCCAGCCTATCAGGCGCCGCTTGAAGTTCTCGGGATCGTATATTTTTATAAAAAGCTTCTTATGCCCTGAATAAAGTTCTTTCAGGGTCATGTGCACGGGCGTGATATTTGTCGTGAGATGCCAGAATCCTTTGAAATCCTCGACGAGCCGGCCCTCCTGTTTCATTCTTTCATACAGTGGCGTGTTTTTGGGAGCATTGAGGACGCTTATTGAGGCGATCGGGCTTGAGGTTGCATCCAGAAAATCTTCGATCTCCTGAAATACCGATGATGTGTCATGATCGAATCCTACGATCATACCGACAAATGGCATGATTCCATAGCTTGATATGCGGGGAATCACATCAAAAGGATTATACCGCACCATCTGTCCTTTGTTAACCTCCTCGAGACATTCCTTGCGGGTTGTTTCAAGGCCGAGAAATATAACGCTGAAACGCGCGTCAGCGAGGAGCTTCAGAATCTCGTCATCGGCGCCGATCTTCACCGTCGCCTGCGTGCTGAATGAGAGCGGTCTGCCAAGGGCCCTGTTCCATTTTATAATTTCATCAAGCAGCTCCACGGTAAACGGTTTATTGACAAAAAAATTATCGTCAGAAAAAAAGATTGTTTCGGCGCCGCAGGCATGGGCGTTTTTGACCTCGCGCATGATCTGGCCGATTGATTTATGCCGGTACTTTCTCCCCACGACCCTCACGACATCGCAGAAGTCGCAATTATTGGGGCAGCCCCTGCTGGTCTGCACCGAGAAATACAGGTAGTTCCCGGCTTTGATATACGAGAGGTCCGGCGCCGGGCTGTCTTTCATTTCTATGAACGATTCCTGCCGGTACACGGATCGTGCCGTGCCGCTGATCCATTCATGAAGGAACCGCGGCCATGTATATTCCGCTTCGCCGATAAAGAGATAATCTGCAATCTCTTTAACGGAGTCGGGATCAATAGTGGCATAAATGCCGCCCGCGGCGACGGGAATGCCGCGCTCACGGAACCTGGCGCTGATCACCTGCATCCGTTCGAAGTGAAGGGTGTAGCCGGTGATGCATACAAGGTCACAGTCGATATTCCAGTCAATCTTCCTGATGTTCTCGTCGCAGAAAATGTATTCAATTGATACATCATCGGGGGTCAGGGCTATTAAGGTCAGCAGGGCCGCGTTCGGCATAAGGGTTTTATGCTTTCCCACTATATCGAGGGTTCCCTTCATTGCCCAGAAGTTTTCAGGATTTATTGGATTGATCAGGTAAATTCTTTTTTGTTCCATGGATTTCCCGTATGATGAATAGTAAAACAGGCGTTAACTTAAATATCAAGAAATAAAATTAATAAAGGAAATTAAAAAATCGAAAGTCCGCACCAATTTCCATTGCGCAGGAGTGACCCGTATCCATCCCACCCCTTGACAGACCCGGGATAAACTCAAGCGGGAATACAGCGATTATCAGATACATTTTAAACACTCTGATGAGCACTTTTTGTGTTGAGTAATATGAAGTCCTGCACTGGCTCAGGTAAGGCCAATCGTGTCCCATGGGCTTTTACCTTATACACCGCTTTTTCCTTGATATTTAGAATATAGTGCCATACTATCGACAAAGATACGTGTACCAACACATTGTTAAGGGGAGAGAAAGGCGATGAACGTGATTGCCCTGTGTATTTTCATCATAATCATCATTGCGGTAATAGCGTTGGGCATCTATCTCATGCCCCCGATAATCGCCCCTGCCATATTTAAAAAAGGAAGGATTCTCAGGCGTCAGCATAAATTCCTCAAGGAAGCGGCCCGGCTGCTGAATTTCAAATTGTTGAAGGGCGGCAACTATGTCATACCTGTCAACGGCGAAGAGGTGATACTTTCCGCCGGCAACTTCACTGAAGGAGTGATCGAATACCTGAAATTTGAGGTTTCCATTGGCGGCTCTGCGGCCGGACCATTTCATATTGCTATTAAGTCATTATTCGACGGTACAGCCGGGATGGAACGGATCGTCTCAGGAGACGCGGATTTTGACGACACCCTGATTGTCATGGCAAAACGGCCCGGGGCGATGCTGTCGCTCCTGAGCTGCCGGGCCAGAGAAGACATGATACGCCTGGCACGGAAATCATACCGCTGCGATATGACCGAAACAGGCATCAGGGTCGTGAACGATGAGTTATATTTTGCCAGCGCGGAGAATATAGCCGACACGGTGCTCCTCATGCTTTCCGTGCGCCGCGCCCTGACAAGGGAGGGAGACGCCAGGACGCGGCTCATCGCCAACATGAAGTCCGAAACCCGTACAGGTGTAAAAATCAACACCATACGCGCGCTTGTGTCGGACTTTCCAGATGATGAAGAAATAGAGGCTGTTCTGAACGATGCGTTGAAGGACCGGTCTGTACAGGTCCAGATCGAGGCGGCGCGCCACCTGGGTACTGCCGGAGCGGAGTTCCTGGCGCGAATGCTTGAGGACGTTAAAAGCCTCGATGATGAAGGTGCCATTGAAATTGTAAAAATACTGAACGATAACAAGTATGATAAAGGCATCCCGGGCCTCTTGAATCTCTTCTTCAGAACCGTGAACATGGATCTGCTGAAGGAAATCCTCCGGGCCTTCGAATCCTTCGGTAACGACAGCCTGAGCGATCTGCTTGTCAGCCGGCTGGCAAAAGATGAATATGAATTACGCGTCGCCATCATCAAGGCGCTGGGCCGGTGCGGGCGCGTATCGGCCGTGGAGGCGCTGGGCAGGCTCGCGTCGTCAATAGATCCCTTCGTGAGAAGGGCGGCGCAGAAATCGATCAGCATGATACAGTCGCGGCTGGGCAACGTCGAGGAAGGATGGCTCTCAATTGCTGAAGCTTCGGACAAAGGAGGGGCCCTGAGCATAGCCGACAAGGCGCAGAAAGGATCGCTGAGCATCAATGAAGATAACCCGGCCGCTGTCGGAAACAAGAACGGGCAGGAGAGCAAGTAGGTGGAATACATCATTGCTGCGGCGGGTATAGCCATATATCTGGGCTTGAGACTGATTAATAAGCAGTCCGATGCGCATCAGTTTAACCTTCTTTTTAAATCGATCAGCAAGGCCTTTAATCTGAAATTTACAAGAGGTGGCATCCGCGGTCTTCCCAGGTTGAATGGTACTATCAACGATATGCACGTTATAATCGACACGTGCAATGATATTAATAATCAGAAACAGATTATGCTTCTGGTATATTTCTATTCGCAGATCGACGATGATTTTGAGATTCAGATAAAAAACCCATCGGGGAACACAGTACCGCCCGGTAATACCAGTGTAATAAAAACAGGCGACGATGCTTTCGATAAACGAATGCGAACGGCAGCTTCATCGTTCCATATTATTGCGGCCATGTTGACCGAGCATGTTAGAAAAAACATTCTGTATTTGGCGAGTGAATGCACCGATTTGCATATAACGAAAACAAGTATACGCCTGAATATGCCGGTCTCCTGGGTACAGAAATCGAAGAGACTTGTCCATTGTCTCAAGACGTCCCTGTCCCTCGCTAAAGAATTGGCGCACTGTGAAGATTATCGTAAGCGTATCATAGATAACATTAGCGGATGTGATGAGCCCAAAGTGAAGCTCCGGAATATACATGCCCTGGTGGCTGGTTTCGGCATTGATCAGGATATCCGCAAGCTTCTGCGGAAGACCATGCGTGATGATGAAATCGCCATCCGCATCGAATCGGCAAGCCACCTGGGCAAGGAGGGATGCAAATACCTGACAGAAATACTTATTGAGGGCTCAAGTGTCCCAACTGATAAACTCAAGATCCTTATTGTGAAAATTTTGAAGGAGCGCCGTTATACGGGTGCCGTGCTGGCGTTGATTGATATTATAGAAAAAACTTCAAACCGGGACCTCATCACAGGTGTCCTCGAGGCCTTTGAGGCCATCGGCGACGAGCGGGTGAGCACATTGCTGATGGTGCGACTTAACGATGAAGATTCCGACATCCGCTTGCTCGCCATCCGCGCGCTGGCCTCCTGTGGAACGGTGTCCGCGGTGGAGCCTCTGCACAAACTGGCAGGGGATACCCTGAATCCAATGGTCCGGATTGCGACATTAAAAGCAATAGAGAGGATCCAGTCGCGCCTTGGTAATGTGGAGCGAGGATGGCTCTCCGTGGCGGAATTATCGGACAGGGAAGGAGCCCTGAGCATGGCGGATGGCGCCGGGAAAGGATCGTTGAGCATGGCACCGGAGAAATTTGAACGACCACCCGCCGGGAAGAAGAAAAAAACAAAAAAGTCGAAAAGCCGATAAGGCCGGTTGTGTAATATTCTGTTGACATGACGGTTCATGCCCATCAAAAACATAATGTTTTTGTTGCGGTGCGGTAATGCTGCCGTCGGGTTTCGGGAGTTGATGGAGGGGATTTGAAAAAAATACCGTTAGCGATAGACCTGGGCACCACCAACACGGTGGTGGCCCTCTGGAACAATGATTCCGACGGACCGGAGATCCTGCACCTGGATGCCGTGTGCCGGAACACCACGGAAAAAAGCCGGGAAATAGACGACTCTTACACGATCCCCTCCTGCGTGTACCTGCTTTCCCCGGAAGAGCGCTATTCCTTCCCTCTTTCACTGCTTTTCAGGAGCCTCAAGACCAGAACCGGCGGGCTTATCGGCATGAAAGCGATCGAGAAGAACGGCGGGCTCTACAGGCCGTGGTTCATAAACAACTTCAAGTCATTTCTCGCAAAGAACAGCTTCCAGTTTATCGGCCAACTCGGTAAATGGAAATACACGGCCGAAGACATCACCCGCATCTTTCTCGGGGAGCTCCTGTCGGAAATACGAAAATCAAACAGGATAAAGCCCCGCCACCTGACCTTCTGCGTGCCTGTCGATTTCTACGAGTTTTACCGCGCCAAGCTCAAGAGGATCTGCGCCCGCCTGGGAATATACCGGATCAAGACCATTGACGAGCCGGTTGCCGCGGCGCTTGGCTACGGCCTGGGCCTGGATGATTCGAAAAACATCCTAGTGATCGACTTCGGCGCCGGCACCCTCGACTTCGCCCTTATCCGCACCATGGAAAAGAAGGGCGATCGCGGCACCTGCACGGTTGTGGCCAAGGACGGCGCCCCCATCGGCGGCAACCTCGTGGACTCGTGGATAGTCCGGGATATATGCCAGCACTATGGCTACGATTTCGAGCGCCTGTCGACAGACCCGGACATACACTGGTGGTACCGCATGCTCCTGGCGGAGGCATGCCGCATCAAGGAAAACCTTTTCTTCAAGGAGTCTGATTCTTTTTTCCTCATGCCGTCTAAACTGATGGACGAGTACGCGCACCGGGTGCCCGGCGACCAGGATGCCATAAAAAAGCCGATGGATTATTCACGGGAAGACCTGAAGCGCCTTCTGAAAAAGAAGGGACTCTACTCGATGCTGGATAGCCTCATGAGCTCGATAATTGAAACGGCCGAAGCAAGGGGGACCGGTGCCGACCGGATAGACGACGTCCTCATGGTGGGTGGCTCCACACTGCTCCCCGATATCTATTCTCTGGTCGAAAAGCGCTTCGGCAGGGACCGGGTGCGGGCCTGGCAGCCCTTTAACGCCGTGGCCTTCGGCGCCGCGGCCTTTGCCGCCAACAGGTTCAGCCGGGCGGATTACATCACGCACGATTACGCCTTCATGACCTACGACAAGAAGACGCTCATGCCCGAGTACAACGTTATCGTGCCGCGGGGCACGCCCTACCCCACGCAGAAGGATTTCTGGAAGCGGCACCTCTCTCCCACCTGCGCCCTGGGGGAGCCGGAACGGATCTTCAAACTCGTCATTTGCGAGATAGGAAAGAAACATGAATTCGACCAGGAGTTTGTCTGGGACGAGAAGGGAAAGCTTCACCTTTTGAAAGATGGCGACGATAATCAGCTCATCATCCCCCTTAATGAAACGGACCCGACACTGGGATACCTGGACCCGCCACATGCGCCCTCTGATAAAAGAGCACGGGTTGAAATCTCCTTCATGATCAATGATGACAAATGGCTCTGCACTACGGTTTACGACCTGATGACCAGCAAACATCTCATGGAAGAGAAACCGGTAATCAGGCTGAAGTAAACTGGTGCGGCGTCTTATCAATACAGCCATCATCCCACGCGGTAAATTTTTATCACCCTGCCCGGCGCTTTTTGTATTGAATAATTCAATTTGATGTCTTACACTGGTTCGCATAGACAAAAGGCTCAATACACGTAAGGCCCAATATGTACCAGGGGCCAATACTGAATACTTACTATTATTCTATAATTAGGAGGAACATATGATCAAGAAAACCGATGGTGAAACGACGTATGAGCAAATTAAACCATCAAATATTCTGCAAACCATTCTGGGATCGGTAAAAAAATTCTCTCTGGCCATAATAGTGATAGTCCTGGCATTAATTATCGGATGCGGCTCCTTTTTTTCAGTCGGGGCCGGGGTAGTAGGGGTTACGTTTAATACCGTTACCGGTGCTACAGCTGCATACTCCCAGGGCATGTACTTGAAGATCCCAATTATAACATCGGTCGTAAAATTCGACGTTAAAACACAGAGGGAAGACATACAGGCGGATTCAGCGTCAAAAGACCTGCAAAAGGTCCAGGTCCATGTTGCAATAAATTACCACCTGGACTATAAGAAAGTGAATGACCTGTATGTTAAAGTGGGAAGGGATTATATTGAAAAGGTTATCCATCCAGCGGTAAACGAGAGCGTCAAGGCGTCAGTGGCCCAATTCCCGGTAGAAGAAATCATCGTCAAACGGGAGGATGTAAAAATCCTGATTGAAAAATCTTTGAAGGACCGGCTGGCCATATACAATATCATTCTTGAATCGGTCAACCTGGTCAATATCTCTTTTGATGCGGAATTCAACCGGGTGGTCGAGCAAAAGCAGATCGAAGAACAGAAAATAAAGACCGCTGAATACATTAAAAAACAGGCGGAGCAGAAAAAGCAGGCCACCATTTTAGAAGCCGAGGGCGAAGCGCGAAAGCAGGAGCTTCTGCGGGCCACCATCAGCAAGGACACGGTGATGATGAAATGGATCGATAAATGGGACGGCAAGCTGCCCACGTACATGATGGGCGATAAAACAATGATGATGGTTCCCGGCGGTAATTAGCAGGCGGCGCCGTCACGGCCGGGCATAAGTGGTCCCGGCGCGTTATTCGGATGAATCCAGATATGACCGGAGGTACGGCAATGGCCGGACAGGGAATGATAATTGGCGACGGCACGAGCAGCGGGCCGGAGGTCTACATGGCAGCGGGAGATGATTTCGCCGAATTCTTCCAGAATGAAGAGAAGCTCAGGAACGGGGACCTGGCGGGATTGAATCTTTCCACCGGAAAGGTGCGCAAGTACTGCCCGGGGGACGAATTCATCGGGATCGTCACTCCGAGCGCGGGATTTATCGCAAACGCAAAGCATGAGGACAATCCCGACTATTCCCTCATCGGGCTCCTGGGACAGCTTGAATTCAAGGATGACCAGGTCGTCGTTGAGAATAGAATTGTAAAGACCCCTGACGGTAAAAAAGTAGGGGTGTTGCTGAAAAGCGGAAAGGTGTTCATACGGTGAGCACGATCGCAGCCTCTCGGATGCTGTGGTATGATAAAGTGTGAGAACGCAATGAAACAGCATATCTTTCGGAGAAACCCATGGCATTGATAAGCATCGGCCTTACCTTTACATCGGAATGCTTGAATTGCAGGAATCCTCTTCCGGTAAACCAGGCGTCCGAGGTCACTCTCTGCTCACGATGCTGGCAGGGGGTCCCCACTCCCGTGGACGTGTGGGATTTTTTAATCAGCAAGAGGATCAAAGAGGCGAGCGCCATGAAGCCGGAAACAGACTCCTGGGCCACAATCATGAATGCGGCCCTGGGAAACATCCGGCTGACCTTCGGCAACCTGGCTCCCCGCTGCGGGGGCTGCGGGGAGTTCCTTTCCCTGGAGAGCCTTGCGGAGCGCGTTAAGCAGGGGGACACGAAATTCTCGTGCAGTGCCTGCGGCGCGGTATCAAGCGTGCGCGTGCCGCCCGCGTGGTTCAAGCGCGTGGCGCCATTCGCTGTCCTTCTTGTCGGAGAGACCGCTCCTGGCGGAGGCGGTCCCCTTGCGAACATCCCCGAGGGGATCAGCATCCGGTGCTATCACTGCGGAGGCCCCCTGCCTCTGGATGGATCAAGCCGCACGGTCAGGTGCGCACACTGCGGCCAGGACCTTCTCGTGCCGGACGATATCTGGCTGCGCCTGCACCCGGTGGTATCCGCGCATCCCTGGTATGTCCTCCTCAACACGGGCGAAGTCGCTTCCCTGCTGCCCGATGAGATCGATGATTTCATCGACCTGGCGGCCCTGCCCGGCGGCGACACAGCCCTTCTCTGGGAAGAGGACCAGGCCGGCCGCATCGGCCGCGCAGACCGGAGCGGCGGGTTTCGATGGCTTAACAAAAATATCACCGTCAGCGATCACGCGCGGCTCTTCTACGCCCAGGAGCAGGACCTGCTCTGGGTCCTTGACCGCGAAGAGGACATCACGCAGGCCTTTCGCGCTGATTCCGGCGCTGTTGCGGTAACGATCAAGAAGAAGAAAAACAAACCGGACTTTGTCACCGGCGTGGACCACGAGGGTGTCACCGTAGCGTCCGACGGGACCCTCCTGGTGCACCGATGCTGGGAGGACGACAACTACTCCCTGCGCCGCTTTGATTCATCCGGGAAACGGGTGCCGCTCTGGCCAGGCTGCGAAGACGATGACCTCTCCAAAAAACGGGTCGAATGGGAAGAACTCGCGGACAGACCGGCCCGGCCCCCGGACGGGGCCTGGATCGCCGGCGGACCGAAGGGAACCCTCTATTTCATTGAACGCGAGACGGGGCGCTTCGCCAGCTTTGACGGGAAGGGCGGTCTGAGGGGAATCGTCAGGCCCGATTGCGGAGACGTTGAGAAGATACAGGATTGCGGAGTAGCCGGGGACGGGAGCATCTATATCCTGTTTGACCACAAGAATACCATCAGTGATATTAATTTCTCTCATGTCGGAAGGATAGACCCGGACGGGTCATTCCATGTGCTGGCAGGCCCGCACGCGAAGAAAAATGCCCTGTCCCTGGGCACGGACATGGAGAGAATGTCTGTTCTGGAAAGCGGCGAAATACACCTGTGCGACAGGGGTTATGATAATTTCCGGGTCCTTGCCCCTGACGGGGCCCTGATCTGGCGCAGCCCGGCAACCGTGGAGCAGGACAGTAACCGGGCAGAGGAGCTTGCCGAAGCCCTGGAATCATAGGAGGGACGTTCCGCGCCGATATTTCGCATCTACCTGGAAAACGAAGGATGCAATAGTATCAACAGTGCACGCGCAAGGGTCATTCTGTTACCCTGGTCCCTTCTTAATGAGTGAGACGTAAAATAATTTAAATAAGCGAGAAAATAAATTTAAATATAGCATGACGGAGGAAAGACATGAAAAAAATTTTCTGTTTAGTTTGTATTTTCACTTTTTCAACAGCATTTGCCAGCGCCCGCTATGTTGAGGTCATCTCGGAGAGCCAGGCGAAACCGGACCTTTCCGGATATACGACCATATTCATGAGCAAGCTCGATATGCCGGAGGACATCTGGAAGACCTTCGGGTACAGTAACAGGGAAAAATGGCTCCCGGTCCTCGATGACCTCAATTCCATGAAGCTCAAAATCCACATGAGCGATATAGCCCCCGAAAAAAAGATCGTCGCTCCGGTAAATGGTTTTACCGGCGATGCCGGCCTCTATGTAAAACTGTCATACAAGGGATTCAGAAAAAATACCGGCAGGGCCTTTACACACAAGGTCGACACATTGGATGTGATTGTGACCATGTACGACAATAAAACCAGAAAACAACTTTACAGCGCGACCCTGGGTGCGAAGTCAACCGGGACCCACAAGCGTGGATGGATGATGAACGCCTTTGAGGGCAGGCTCGACAACCAGATATACAATCTCTGCTGTTTCATTGCGAGTAAATTTTAACCTGTTATCCAGCATTGTCTGTTAAAGGCAGGTACAGATTAATCCTGTTGTGTCTTACGGGCTCGCGCATTATTCGGGGTATGGTCCGATAATTTCCGTCACTTCCCCCGCCCCGGTCCCTCGTGGAAAAAGGCGAGCCCGCCCTGCGACGTCTCCCGGTAGCAGCTCTTCATGTCCCTGCCGGTCTGCGCCATGGTTTTGACCGCCTCGTCGAACGACACCAGGTGGCGGCCGTCCGACAGGAGCACGTACGAGGCGCAGTCCATCGCCCGCACCGCGGCTATGGCGTTCCGCTCGATGCACGGTATCTGAACAAGCCCCATGATCGGGTCGCAGGTCAGGCCAAGGTGGTGCTCCATCCCCATCTCGGCCGCGTACTCGACCTGGTGGGGCGTTCCTCCCATGAGCTGCGCCGCTGCCCCTGCAGCCATGGCGCAGGCGGTGCCGACCTCGCCCTGGCACCCGACTTCCGCGCCGGAAATGGAGGCGTTGCGCTTGACGAAGTTCCCGATGATCCCCGCGGTGGCGAGCGCCCTGAGGAGCTTTTCGTCGCTTATCCCGTAAAAGCTCTTCATGAAAAATATCACAGCCGGGAGAACACCGGCCGAGCCGCAGGTCGGGGCGGTCACTATGGTGCCGCCGCAGGCGTTCTCCTCTGAAACCGCAAGGGCGTACGAAAAGATCGTACCCGTTTTTTCAAGGTACCCCTTCATCTGGAGGCTCCTGGTATAGAACGAGGAAGCCTTCCGGGGCAGGTTCAGGCCGCCGGGGAGCACCCCTTCAGCGTCCAGCCCCCTGTCGATCGCTTTCTTCATGGCGCCGAGAACATCGTGCAGGTAGTCCCATATTCCCGGGCCCTCAAAGTCATCCGCGTAATTCCACAGGGTTTTGCCGTCCCTGTCGCAGCGCCCGAGCAGGTCGGTCATGGTATCAAACGGGTACACGTCGGGAGTATCCGACATCCCTGCATCGTCCATGAGGGCGCCGCCGCCGGTGCTATAGACCGTCCATGTTTCGACAGTTTTGCCGGATGAGTCGATTCCCTCGAAGATCATGCCGTTTGGGTGAAGGGGAAGCTCGCGTTCGGGGACCCAGGCAATGTCGCATTTCACCGGCGAGAGCGACAACTCGATGGCCCGATCGGTCAGATGTCCCTTCCCTGTCGCCGCAAGACTGCCGTGCAGGAAAACCCGGTATGACTTCGCATGAGGGGTCCGTGCCCTGAAAAGAGCCGCTGCCCTTGACGGACCCATGGCATGGCTGCTCGAAGGGCCGGGACCGATCCTGTACAGTTCCCGTAATGATTTCATCTGCTCACCATATAATTCAGATCACCGTATGATGATACGCAGTATCGATTTATTATCAACCGAAAAATTCAATGACTTCTCCGCAGCGCTTTTACTGATTATAGCCGCCACGATATAGTATTATAATAGTGCTTATCCGTGTAAATCCGTGGCAATTTTTTACCCGATTGTTTATACTGCACTTTTTCTTTAATGGGTACTGCCATTATGCCTTGACATCTCCCCTTCTCTTCCCGATAATTCGCCACGATGTGACGCGCCATAATCATCATGGTAGAGGATTAATGACGGGAAAACGGCAATACGAATTCGGCGGGCCCGCAGGGAATGTTTTAATGATGATCGGACTGCCGGCCGTTGTGTACTATCTCTATTTCTGCGTGAGGTTCAATGGCGGCCGGATCATTCCCGGCCAGGATATCAATTTCGCCCCGTTCAGCAGCTTCCTGGAGAGTATTATTCCCTCATGGCACGCCGCCATGATTTTTTTCTCATGGCTCGCGTTCCAGGCGGTCCTTCAGGCTTTTCTGCCCGGCAGGACCGTGAGCGGGGTCAGGCTCGACGACAGCACCGCGCTGAAATACAGGTTAAACGGGCTTCCTTCATTTATAATCAGCCTGGCCGCTCTTGCGCTCCTTGCCTTCACCGGAACCGCCAGGTTTGATATCATTTTTGATAATTTCGGCTCCCTGATCAGCGTCATGGTCCTGTTTGCGTTCGCCTTCAGCGCCTTCCTGTACTGGTACGGGAGATTCACAAAACAGGTCGACCGACCTTCCGGCAGCGCGATCCATGACTTTTTCATGGGCGTTTCGCTTAATCCCCGGATCCCGTCCCTTCATGGCTTTGACCTGAAATTTTTCTGCGAGGCCCGGCCGGGACTTATCGGATGGCTGGCCGTAAGCCTTTCCTTTATGGGCGTCCAGTACCTGAAGCACGGAACCGTGACCGCTGCCATGGTCCTCGTGGTCACATTCCAGTTTTTGTACATAGCCGATTATTTCTGGAACGAGCCGGCCATCCTCACGACGACCGACATTGTCCATGACAAGTTCGGTTTCATGCTGGTATTCGGAGACCTGGTCTGGGTGCCGATGACCTATTCCCTCCAGGCGTTTTATCTCGTTGAGCATGTTCATTCGCTGCCGGTGTGGGGGATCGTTTCAATCGCTCTCCTCAACGTGGCGGGATATTACCTGTTCAGGGCCGTCAATCTGCAGAAGCATAAGTTCAGGACCGTACCCGATTACAGGATATGGGGAAAAGAACCGGAATTCATCCAGACCGGGCAGGGGAACAGGCTTCTCGTGTCAGGATTCTGGGGGTTATCACGGCATTTCAATTATATCGGAGACATCACCATGGCCCTGGCATGGTGCCTGCCCTGCCTGTTCTACTCTCCACTTCCCTATTTTTACGTGATATATTTCACCGCGCTGCTGGTGCACCGGCAGCGGCGCGATGATAAAAAATGCGCGGGAAAATACGGCGACGACTGGGTGAAATACCAGGAACGCGTGCCATGGAGGATAGTGCCGGGCATATATTAATTGTGACCTTCCGGCGGGGTGTCCGTCACATCATGCCACGCAATATAGATAAAACATTTTGGAGGATTTGCAATGTCTGATACAAACGTACTCTCCCTGAGGGAGCGGAAAGGCGATTGGCTTTTCATCGCATTCTTTACCTGCTTCGTGTTCACCTCTTTCGCGGCGGACCTGGTCAACGGGGTGATGAGCCCGTCCCCGGACAGCGGTTACGTTATGGCGCGCGCGGTGTACCACCTGTATGCGGTCAATAACGATCCGCTCCTCATCGCCAACCCCTCCTGGCTCAGGGCGATGTGCTTCATCTCGGCGTTCCTTTTCGGGCCCTTTTATGTCGTTCTGGTCTACTCGTTCGTGAAAGGCAGGAACTGGATCCGCCCGTTCGCGCTCGTCTACGCCGGTATGATAATCGAGAGCATGCTCGTAATTCTGTACGCGGAGTATGCGGGTGACAGCGCCCTATTTACGCAGATGTGCCAGAGCGGCGTTAAGGCTGCAGACGAGCTGGCCCGGATCGGACTTAACCCGGACCTGACCGTTCAGGACACGTTCAAGTTCCTGGCCTACAACCTGCCGTACAAATTAGTTCCGCTTATGCTCGCGATTCGCATGAGAAAGGAGAATCCTTTTAACCGGAAATTCTGAGGCTGGACATCACCCCTTTCCCCATGGAGAGGGGTGATGGGGTAATGCCGGATAAGCATCTGTCCCTGGTGCCCCCTGCCGATGGCAGGGGGAGCTTTGCAATTTTTCATCCCTGGCTCAGTTAACGAGGCGCTGCCCCGCTTCCTTTTATAAACCCGATCGCGTTATTCAGAATATACAACTCGTTGTAGAACTTGGAGATGCCTCCCACGAACCGCTCCTTGATCATGCCGCGTGGGAGCTCTTCTATCGCGCTTTTTATCTCGTCGAGGTTACGCGTTACCGTTCGGCGGTACTCCTCGAACGCCTCCATCCCGATCTCCGTGACCAGCTTCTTTAAGATGTCCTCCATGAGGAGCAAGTTGTCCAGCATGTCGCGGACCATGAATCGGTGTTTGCTGCCGATCCCCTGAAGAATCTTCTCCAAAATGCAGGCTCTCACGATCCGGTATCCCACGCGGATGTTTTCCATGTTCCGGTCCACTGACGAATCAGGAAAACGGGTGAAATAGACCCTGCCGAGCTCCATCATATCATCCGGGCCGAAAAGGAATTCCCCGTCCAGTGATATGATAACGTTCTGGAAATCATTAAAATTCTTTGCCGCTGCCAGAATCTCCGCCGGGCGTATCGACATGCAGGTCTCCTGTATAAGTATCGCACAATGCAACCAGCACACGTTGAGGCTAATTACAACAAAAATATCCTAAATAGCATAGATTGTCAACCGCCGATTGAGATTAATCTCAATCGCTGAGCAACCACATCCCATACCCATTAATGAAACAGGGTGATACGTTACCTGCAAAACCATACGTCTCTTGTACCCTTAAGGACAGCACATTGCTGCAACCGGTCTCCATGAACCATGACAGAGCACTATAATAACCCGCAACGCACCATTTACGTCAAGATACTATCCTCGAAGCAATTCTAAAATAAAAAGTAGTAGACAAAAGTATAAAATTTTTTGTCATTCTACAATATCATAACTTCCTTGCAGAAGGGTTCCCATATTAACACGTTTTCTCATGAGGTGTTCTATGCGAAAATATTTAAAGAAGATTCCGGGCCTTGTATACTTGTACAATAAAACTCAAGATCTAATAGAAGAATACAAGCTCCGCAGAAAAAATAGTTAAATAATATTTAACGATCTTGTAAATAATAACAAATGGTGTGGCAAAGAATCATTATCTGGCACCGGATCGGATTTGTGTCAGACAAGAGTAATTGCCGCTGAAATCCCCATATTACTGCCGGCATTGAACATTCACTCGATGATTGATATCCCTTGCGGTGATTTTAATTGGATGAAAACCGTTCCACTGGAAGGTATACAGTACCGGGGATTCGACATTGTAAAGTCAATAATTGAAAATAACCAGCGTGTATACGGGGCCCCCAATATCTTATTTGAGCAGGTGGATATTCTTCGAGATCCCCTTCCCAAGGCAGATCTTGTTCTTTGCCGCGACTGTCTGGTGCATTTTTCATATAAAGATATCTTCAAAGCATTAATGACCATAGCAGCCAGCGGATCAACCTATCTCATGACAACGACTTTCATCAGGCATGGAAATCGGAATATCGCCACTGGCCAGTGGCGACCGCTTAACCTGGAGAAACCCCCATTCTCTTTCCCTCGGCCTGCACGGTTAATTGTTGAGGACTGCACTGAATGTGACGGGTCGTTTGAAGATAAATCACTGGGTGTATGGAAAATACAAGAAATCCTATCGTGCCTGAAAGATACATGACTAGATTATACTAATCACATTAATTGCTTCAGCGGTTTACTGTAATCACAACACTGCTGTTCTGATCAGGCATTTTCTTGAATTACTCTATTATATAAGTCAATATAGTTGTCCGCCATTCTATCAATAGAAAATTTTTTCTGAATTAATAATGGGCCTCTATTTTCGATTTCTTTTCTTAATTCATGATTTTTATAAAAATATAATATCCCTTGAATAAGATCGTCTATATCCCCCTGTTGGGCGAGATAACCGGTAGTCATGTGTTCAACTATTTCTGGAATACCTCCCGTATTAAAAGTAATTACAGGAGTTCCGCATGATAACGATTCTGCGACGACAAGCCCAAATACATCTTTGACGGACGGATATACAAATAAATCAGATAATGTATAATATCGTGCCATGTCCGATTTATTCTTAACATACGATACTTCTTTGAAATTCTTTTCAATATGTCTTGTTTCCTCGCCTCCCACACATACAAAGTATAAATCATCAATATGTTTCAACCTGTTATATATTGTGCGTATGAATTCACCTCCTTTCCATGGGTTATTTAAGCCACCATGCGCTGCAAATAACAGGATAAATTTATCCTCCGGGAGTTCAAGTTCCTCTCTCCTGACAGCACTGTTATTATTAAAGATTGTTGTATCTATTCCATTATAAATTATCTCAATCTTATGATTTTTTAAGAAACTTTGTTCCACTTGTTTTTTAAGCCAGAGTGATGGACAGACTATTGTAAAAGCTGATGAACTGAAAATTTCATTTTTTTTCATCCAGATGAAATAATCCTTAGTTGAAAACAATTCTTCATTGATATCTTCACAATTGACGCAATTGTCTTTCACTTTTACACATGATTCAAATTTTTCGCAGGGAAATGATAGTTCCTGTGTATCATGCAGAGTCCAAACAAATGGTTTTAATGAAGTCAATTCAGGAAGAATTACCGGATTAAAAAAACCACCATGAATATTGTGCAAATGAACAATTTCTGATTGTTGAAATAAAGCATGCTGCCTGATACTTAATAATGATGATAAATTTAATAAGTCATTCCAATCATTATATTTCTTTAAATATTTAAATAATCCATGACCAAAATATTTTCTTACTTTTAAAGGTTCAACATAATCATCGTTAGATACACTTTGGGAAACCAACATTTTCGAATTGATTCCCTTGTTGAGCAATGCCCTGCATAGCGAATTAGCAATAACTGCCGCACCACCGACCTTATCAAAGGTATTTATATGAAGCACATTTTTTACTAATACGTTTCTGCCACACCATCGCTTATTTTGATATTTCCTGATTTTATGCGCAAATGTATTATTAAAAAAACAAATCATCAGTATCTTATTAAATAATGTTTTAATAAATCTCAATTGTATGCCTCTCAAGCTATCATTTAATTACTTTTTCAAGGCACTCAGAAAAAAGAAAATGGTTTTTTTAATCAATCTCATGGCGCCAAATCTTGTATACTTACCCAGGGATGTATATTTGCGTACTATAAATTTAAATCCTTTTTGAGAATAATCATGCCAAAATTCTTTTCTTATAGGTGATTGCTCCGTGGGAAATGACAACCTTGGCTGTTTCTTTGTGCAATCAGCAGCATTACTAATCAATAAATCAAATTTTTCCTTGATGTTTTCAAAAAATATTTTCCCTTTAGGTGTATTAATTAGAATCACTGAAACACCCTTACTATCATCAAAATCGGGTTTTACATCCTCAATCCCCCAATAATCTCCCAATGTCATGTCTGATACTCTGTTGAGGTTCGTGAAATAACAGTTATGGCAGGATGGCCTTAACGCAAAGTTTTTCGAATATAATTCATGAATAACGTTAAGTTTTTTATTGTTGCATATATATGTTCCATCAACATACACCGCAGAGACATTAATGCCGCGCCACGATATTTTTTTTTCTCTAAAATAGTACTCCTTTAATTTTTTATTCTTGGTAATTGCTGCAATATAGTCACTAAATAATTTGGGGCTCAAGGTACCATAACAAACAACATCTAAGGTAAATAAATTTTCATAATCTCTTGCCAGATACGAGTTAAGGCCGGAAACCTGGCATGCAGTTCCAGTAAATAATATTTTATTATTGTCCTTTAGTAATAATTTGATTTCCTTAAAAATATCGTTTAAGTTACTTTGTACGTACTTTGAACCTCTGTGCGAATCTCTTTCTTCAACTGATTTTGCTTTTGTGTGAGAGACTTTAAAATCTTCGACAAATGCTGCGCCAAAAACATAACCGCCATTTTCGAGAAAGTAATCGGAAATTGCCGTATAGGCTCCACCAGAGCTGCTTTTCATCCTGACTGTTACATTTTTGTTCTTGGCTGCATAAATAATAGGATACGTATCCCGGTTTGGTCTTTCTGATTGAACTTTAAACCTGCATACCTTTCTGCATAAATCACAATTTGTACAGAGATTCTCATCAATCAATGGATACAAAAAACCTTCTTCATCTTCGGTCATTGTTATACAAATACTGGGGCAGGCATTCATACATGCGGTACAGCCTGAACACTCATTTTTTGATTCTTTTACATACATGGTTAATTGTCCCAATTATTGAATTACTTGATTGCATTTAACAGATAGTCTATAGACTCCTTTTTCCAATGATTTAATTTTATATATACCCTGTCATAATCAATATTTTGTATTTCCTGGATTTCCGCTGAATCGATAAGCCTGTCCTCTAAAGATAATTCCTCGATAATCGTTAGAAATCTTGAGTTACGTGAACCAAGATTATCTTTCAGCATTTCAAGATAGAAATTCTTTTTGAAAATAATGGAAAATGCCGTTCCATGAAACGAATTTGTAGCAATATATTTTGCATTGGCAAATAACCAGATGAATTCTTGTGGGCCAATACTGCCAACAGGGATCTGATTATTATAAAATATTTTTTTAAGTGGACCATTAATCCAAACTACTTTCAGTCCCCATTTTTGTGAAAAGGTTTTAACAAATTCATCTAAAGAATCAGACCCAAATGAATAAACCAATAAATAATCACCTTTAATACTAACTTTTCGAGCAATCTTCAACCATTCTTTGTCGTCCAACAAGTATGTTGGATCCAAAACAATTGGAACTGATTTATTAGTAAGTTTTCTAATGATTTCTTGTCCTTGTTTTTCTCTGATAGATAAAAATTTAAAATCAAGTAAAAGTTTTCCGATTTTTTTTTGTTCACCTTCCACATTCAGATCCGTGAAACCAAAACTGGGTGCATAGGCGATTTTCTTCTCTTTATCATGACAAAATTCTAAAAAATAATTGTAATCTCCATAGGTTATTATATAATTAAAAACCTGGTCACTCCCGGTCACTATCTTGCCGTATTTGTTTGCTATCTCTTCTAACTCGGTTGAATTTGAAAGTAATTTTCCGGATAGTTTAAAATATCTCTTATTAAATTTTTTAAACTTCAGTCTCGAAATAATATTTCTTGGCAGGAGGATAATAAAAAAAAACAAGCTCCTTAATGATATTTTTTTCAATAATTTGAAATCTTCTCTCATCGGCAGATTATAATAATTTATTATTTCAACTTCGTTGCCATAAGTTTTAATAAGATTATTCAATGCGTACATTTGTAAAATTGCACCAAAATTTATCGCTCTATGAAATGTCAATATACCAATTTTCATTATAACCTCTCGAGGCAAGTTGTTCCAAGTAATGTAATACGTGTTATCTGACGAAAAAATTATTTGCGTTAAATTGTATGAATGCATCGAATACGCCAGGCCTTGATTATTGTTGCACCAAGCCACAGGGGGTATCCAACATTTCTAGCTACCGATCAATGGACTAAATATTCCAAGCATCGGGCAAATTGAAAAAGCATCACTCCGAAGGCAAACGTATTTTATCGAATATTTTATCTTTAAAACAATGGTTAAAAATAATAGCAAGAAAAAAATCATCAATTATCTAATTTTAATCTAATTTGCCATATGACCGCCGCGCTTTACTTAAAAAAATAGTTGCATTGCAGAATATGGACTTCAATAATTTTTTAACAAATCAATAATCTGCTATTCTTTGTTTTGATATTAATATTTTACTTGAAAAAACTTTCTTAAGAATCATCTACTGAAAAATCAGTTCCGATGCAATCGGGACTATCCAATACAAGGATGTATCGCCGTTTTTCAAGGCGATTGCCGAGAAAAACTTGAGGTTTTACGGTAAACTCAAGAAACAGCTTGAAACGCTGTTTCCCAAAAATTCGTTTACTTTTCATTCACTTCGTAAAACCGACTTGTGCTGGACAGGATGTCGAATGCCGACGCAGAGCAGGATGCGCTAAAATGCGTCGGCAAAAACTCCAGGGATGGAGTTTTTCAGGAAACTGTTAGAAAAAATGATCAAGGGTTGACTCCGCAGAACATGACAGGGCACTATAGAAATCCGGTACCCACCGTTGACATCATTATTGAAATTGAGAGCCGGGCAGGCGCGCCCGGTGGCAGGAACATCGTCCTTGTAAAACGAAAAAATCCGCCCCATGGCTGGGCGATCCCGGGCGGGTTCGTGGATTACAGTGAGACCCTCGAGGCCGCGGCCGTGCGGGAGGCTCTCGAGGAAACCTCGCTGGAGGTCCGCCTCGTCAGGCAGTTCCATACCTACTCCGACCCGGGGCGGGACCCGCGGAAACACACCATTTCCACTGTCTTCATAGCAACCGGAACCGGCACGCCCGCGGGGGCGGATGACGCGTCAGAGGCCCGCGTCTTCAGCATCGACGACCTGCCCTCGCCCATTGCCTTCGACCACGAGGACATACTGCGCGATTATCGGGAGAAAAAATACTGACGGGCAGGCGCACGCCGGTGCCCTTAGAGCAACAGCCAGGAGTAACGTGATGAAGATTTCAAACGCAATGCTGAAAACGATCGAGATCTCGCTCGACACTATATTCAGGGCCTCCAAAGCGGACCTCCGTGTACACGGCATTGACAACGTGCCTGACCAGCCGGTCCTTTTCGTGATAAACCATTTTACCCGCATGGAAACCTTCATGATGCCCTACATCGTAAAGAAGCACATCAAAAAGTATCCGATCTCGCTCGCTTACGAGTCGTTCTTTGGGGGCAAGATGGGAGAGTTCATGGACAGCGTGGGCGCGGTTTCGACCGCGGACCCGAAGCGGGACGAGATCCTCATCGGCGCGCTCCTCAACGACAGCCACCCGGTGATCATCTTTCCCGAGGGACAGATGATCAAGGATAAGAAGCTTATCGAGAAGGGCAAGTACATGGTGTATAACACCGGCATGCGCCGGCCGCCCCACACGGGCGCCGCGCGGATCGCCCTCCTCTCCCAGTTCATCCGTGAGAAAATCCGGACATTCCGCGAGCAGGGCGAAATGGAAAAGATAGTCGCTTTCGCGGAGCGGTACGGCTTCGGCATGGAAGAGGTGGACTCGATCATAAAAAAGCAGACCTTCATCATCCCGGTGAACCTTACCTACTACCCGATCAGGGCGCGGGAGAACGCCATCAACAAGCTCGTTTCCCGCTTTGTCAAGAACATGGACGAGCGTTTCAGGGAAGAGCTGGAGGTCGAGGGTACCATGGTCATGGAGGGCGTAGATATCGACATCAACTTCGGGCCGCCGCTCGCCGCGGGCGATTATCTCCATTCGAGCAGGAAGTTACGCGCCATGCTGGCCGACGGCAGGCAGTACCTCGAGAAATCCGAGCTCAAGGGGCTGAAGCCCTTCCACCTCCTGGATGTGAGGTTCATGCAGGACTACATGAACTCGATCTACGGCATGACCACCGTGAACCATGACCATCTCTTCTCGTACCTGCTCACGCGCCATCCCTCCAGCAGCATAGGCGAGAACGATTTCAAGAACCGCGCTTTCCTGGCGGTCGAGAAGCTCCGCGCAAGCGGCCTGACAAACATCCATACGAGCCTGGCACAGAAGCAGTTTTACCTCCTCACCGATGACCGCCATGACAAGTACGACGCGTTCATCCAGGCGGTTTCCGCCCGGGGGCTTATCTCCCTGAACAACGGCGTCATCACCAAAAACCGTCGGTTGTTCACGCAAATCTACGATTTCCACACAATCAGGAAAGACAACATCATCGAGGTAATGAAAAACGAGATCGAGCCCCTCGAAGGGCTCACCAGGGAGCTGAACAGCATCATGCGCCAGCCGCCCTGCTGGATCAGGAGAAAGATACGTCGGCATTTCATCAAGCTGGACCGCGAGCTGTTCGAAAAGGACTACAGCGAATATTATATCCCGGGCGAGTCCAAGCCGAAGGAGATCGGCCGGCCATTCTTCCTGAAGCGCTTCTTCTCCAGCCGCGGCTTCATCATGGTCCACGGCTACATGGCAGCGCCTGAAGAGATACGCCCCCTTGCCGATTTCCTTTACCGGAACGGGTACAGCGTATACGGTGCGCGCCTGCGCGGCCACGGCACGGCGCCGGAGGACCTCGCCGGCAGGAAATGGGAAAAATGGTACGACTCGGTGAGCAGGGCCTACATAATCATGAAAAACAGCGTGCGCTCCTTCGCCATCGGCGGGTTCTCGACCGGCGCGGGCATCGCCCTGCTCCAGACAGCGAACAAGCAGGGACGCTTCAGGGGGGTGGTCTCCATCAACGCGCCGCTCCGCCTCCAGAATATATCATCAAAGTTCTCGTCCGCCATGGTCATGTGGAACAAACTTCTCACCACGATAAACGTCAACAAGGGACGGATGGAGTTCGTGACGAACAAGCCTGAAAACGAACATATTAACTACTTTCGAAACCCGGTCGCGGGCGTGAGCGAGCTGGGCAAGCTGATGAAGGTTGTCGAGGACCGGCTGGAGCTCGTGTCCGATCCGGCGCTGATCATCCAGGGATCGGACGACCCGGTGGTGAATCCCGTAAGCGGCCTGGAGATCTTCGCCAAGCTCGGCACCGAGCGCAAGCAGCTCTTCCGCATCTACGCGAAGCATCACGGCATCCTGCGCGGAAAGGAGGCGAACGACGTTCAGGCGCGAGTGCTGGAGTTCCTGGTCCGGGTCTTCTCCCGGTAGCAGGCGTCAGTGTACCTCGATACCGATCAGGATGATATCGTCCACGATAGGCGCCCCGTCCCGGAAGCGCATCGTCCGGTCGATGATGGAATCCAGCATGCCGCTCAGCGTCAGCCGGTCCGGGTCCCGGAACAGGTCGATGAAATCGTCCTGCGTGTCGAGCATCCGGCCCTCCGGGTTTACCGTGTCTGGAATGCCGTCCGTATAAAGAAACAGCCGGTCGCCCGGGTGCAGGGTGAGCGTCACGTCCCCGAACAGCGTGTTTTCCTGCCAGCCGAGGAGCTTTCCACTGGACTTGATGAACTCGACATTGTCCGACCCGCGCTGGCACAGAATCGGGTAGGGATGCCCGCCCCGGGCAAAGGTGAAAGTGACCGAATCAGGGTGCTTCCTGAAAACGCCGTAGAGCGCCGTCAGGTAGTAAGACGGCATGCCCTTGTACACTTCGTTGTTGATCATCTCGATATATTTTCCGGGGCACATGCCATGCCGGCGGCATGCCTGGTTTGTGACCGAGCGGACGAGCGAAAGGAACAGGGCCGCGGGTACACCGTGACCGGTCACGTCGCCGATGAATATCCCCAGGCCGCCCTCGTCCAGCACCGTGAATGAAAAATAATCGCCCCCCACCGCCTCCAGGGGAAGGTAGCGGTAATCAATCTCCAGCGGATGGTAGGAGGGTATGACCTTCGGCATCAACGCTTTTTGTATGAGCCGGGCGCTCTCCAGCTCGTTCATCATGGCCTCGTTTCGGGCCCGGAGGTTGTTTTCGCTGATCCGCAGCTCGTTCTCGACCTGCTTCCGCACGATGATCTCCTGGATCAGCTTTTTATTGATCTGTTTCAGCTCGTAGGTCCGCTCCTGGACCTTGAGCTCGAGCTTTTCCTGGTGGAACTTGAGCTCGTCCTCCAACCGCTTGCGCTCCGTGATGTCACGACCGATCCCCTGGAACGCGTATGGCTTCTGATCGTGGTAAATGAGTGACCCCATGATCTCGACGAATACATAGTTGCCATCAATCGTTTTCAGCTCGAACACCGCCTCCTGCTTCTGCGTCCCGGTTTCATAGATCTCCTTGAAAACATCGGTGAGTAGTGGAAGCTGGTCATCAGTGATGAGTGACTGGAAATTGCGCTTCAGGAGCTCGTTTTTCGCATAGCCGAGGACCTTCAGGACCGCCATATTGGCATCGATAAAATTTCCTTTCAGGTCATGGATATACACCATATCCTGCGACCGGTCAAACAGGGAGTCATACCGCTCTTCGCTCTCCTTGAGATCCTTGAGAGCCTTGTTCCTCTTCCGAATGTCCCTGGCGCTCCCCTGTATTCCGGTCGGTTCGCCCTTGTCATCGAGGATCCATGTCACCGATACCTCGATGTCGATTATTGAACCGTCTTTCGCGTACAGCTGCAGCTCCATCGTCCTGATTTTCGGCCGGTCCGCCACCCACCGTTTCAGCTCCCTCGCGATAACGCCGTCAACATAATCCGCATGTTCGGGCAGGATATACTCCCGCACCGGTATCTTCAGAACTTCCTCCTGGGTATAGCCTGCAAGGGCCGTTATTGAGGGGCTCACGTACGTGAAATGGCCTTCAAGCGTCATCGTGAAAATCACGTCGTAGGAGTTTTCGGCAAGAAGGCGGTACAGTTCTTCGCTCCGCTGCAGGGAGGCGAGGGATTTCAGGCATTCACCCCTGGAAGACTCCAGCTCGGCGATTTGCCTCGCCAGCTTTTCCATGCGCGCGTCATTGTTGTCTTTTTTTGTAGCCATCGTGGAATGAGCCTGCCCCCGTTGCCGCTGACATCCGGGCCCGCCCCGTGCATGGCCGCACGGGGATAGTCGACGCGGGCCCGCGCGCAGTTATATCGAGAGTACCTCTATCTCGACGCGCCTGTTTTCCTGTTTCCCATCTTCGCTTTTGTTCGACGCGATCGGTTTCATTTTCCCGTATCCTTTCGCTTCCAGCCGCTCCCTGGCGATGCCGTTGCTGACCAGGTAGGAGACCACCGATTGCGCCCGTTGCATGGACAGCTTCTGGTTGGCCTTGTCAGTGCCGACATTGTCGGTATGCCCGCTTATCTCCACCCGCATGGTGGAATTTTCCTTCATGAGCTTGATGATCCTGTTCAGCTCGTATTTCGACTCACGTAAAAGCTTGAAGCTCCGGAACTCGAAGAACATTCCATTAAGGACGATATTGGCGCCGACTACGATCGGCTCCAGAAAAATGTCTTCGTTGATCTCCTTGTACTGCTGGAGACCGGTCAGGTCGATCTTTTTCGAATAAAACAGGTACCCGGGGCATTTCACCGAGAAGTCGCAGATCTTGTCCTTCGCGAGGATGACAATATATTTTCCATCGTCCCTGTTGCTGTACACGATAATGGGCCGGTCGTCATTTTTAATATCGGTGATGTTCAGCTCTGCGAAGAGGGTCTTAGACGTCCTTCGCTTATCCCTCACCGTGCCCTTGACAACAACGACCTTTGTCTGTTGTAGATTTTCCGGGATCGGTACGGAATAAATCCTCCGCACCCCCTCCCTTCCGGCTTCATCCTGCCCGCTCACCGCCTTGGTGTAATACATGATCTCGCCGGACGCCGGTATCGCAATGAGGCTGTCCTCGCCCTTCGTGTTGATGAACGTCCCCAGGTTCACCGGCCTGCCCCATCCGCCCTGCTCGGTCCGCTCTGTCTTGTACAGGTCATACCCTCCCGAGCCTCCGGGCCTCGACGAACTGAAGATGAGCGAGATATTGTCGGCAAGAATCACGGGCCCGAATTCGCAGAACTCCGTGTTGATCGGCGCCGGCATCTTGCGGGGCTCGGTCCATTTTCCGTCGACTTTTTCAGAATAGAATATTCCCAGCTTGTCCTTGCAGGTCGTTTTCTCGGGGCACTCCCTCGTGAAATAGAGCATTTTCCCGTCAGGCGAAAGCGATGCAAATCCCTCGTAATCCGGGGAATTAACGGGCGCACCCATGTTCTCCGGGTCGGACCACCGGTCTCCCTCCCGCCGGGAGACCCACAGGTCGCAGTTCCCCAGGCCGCCTTTCCTGTCGGAGGTGAATATGAGATAGTTCTGGTCGTAGGTAATGAAGCACCCGCCGTCGTTATATCGCGAGTTGATGTTGTCGAGAGCGAGAGGCTGGCTCCACTTGTCGTACACTTTCTGCTTGGCGTAGATTTTATATTTTTTCGGCTCATCAATATCGGCCTGGTAGATCATGGTCCGGCCGTCAGCGGATATGGAGGGGCTGTATTCCGAATACTTGCCACTCACGGAAGTCGACGTTGACGATGATGATGTTCCTCCCGAAGATGCGCATGAATAGAGCACTACGACCTGAAGCATGGACAAAACGAGAGCCGCCGTCCTGAAAATGTTGCGATTGATTCTCATAACTCCGCCCCTTGGACAATGATCTTTTTTTCTGTTACTATCCTCTACAAACCATTCGAAGAAATTCGCTGGATTTACGGCGAACAGATAAGAACGATTATCTGTTAATTGCTGAGCCGGGAAAACCGGGATTCACGTCACCCCGAAATAATAAAAGACTGTGTTCTCGTGTCAAGTAACAAATCGGTCGCAGCGTCCCGATTATGTCTTCATTTCCTGAGAAAAATTGCCAGCACGACCAGCGACACCAGGGCGAATGCGGCCGAGAAGTAAAGGACCCCGTTCATGCCCCACGTGACAAACGCGGCGCCGGCAAACACCGGGCCCGCCGTCTGGCCCAGCCGTAGCACCATTGAATTGAAGGACATGAATATCCCCCGGTATTCCATGGGCACGCTCCCGGTGAGCATGGTCTGCACGCTGGGAATGTTGATTCCGTTGGCCAGGCCGTAAATCAGCACCGGGGCCAGCATGAACGCCATGGTGTGCACATGTATCATAAGCAGGAACGAGGCGGCATACATAAAGAAAGCAACTATCACAATCGTCCGCGGCCTAAAACGCCGCAGGACTCCGCCGAGTTGGAAGGCCCCTATGATCGTCGTCAGGGACGTCGCCGCAAGCATGAGCCCGATGGAGGACGGCTGCGCGTCGAACCGCTTGTGCATCATGAAGGGGAAATAGGCGAGCAGCCCTCCGTAGAGAAGGATGAAGGTCGAGAGCGTGGCCGCGAACGCCGGGAGCGTTTTTCCCGCGCCGATGAAGCGCAGCGCCGTTGCCGCGTATGTGCGCACCGGCACTCGTTCGAAAGGTTCCGGGTTTCGGAGCCCCACCCAGACCAGGAGCGCGACGGGAAGGGCAAGGAGGGAGAGCAGGAACGGGTAGCTCCACCCCAGCAGTGCAAGAGCGCCGCCGATAGCGGGATACGCCATGGTGCCTATGCCCAGGACCGAAGCGTTGTATCCCAGGGCCGAGCTCCGTCGCTCGCCCTCGAACATATCTCCAATTACGGTCTGGTTAAGTCCACCCAGGGAGGCCCCCCCGACGCCGGCAAGAAATCGAAACAGGAGGATGAGCCGATAGTTATCGGTAAAAGCGCAGGCGGCCCCCGCCAGGCCGAAGAGGAACAGCGACGGCACGATCACCTTTTTCCGGCCGATCCGGTCCGCGAGGAAACCCATGACCGGGGCAAGGAAGATACCCGGAAAGGTGAAGGCCGTTATGAGCATAACGACCTCCTCCTCCGACAGCCCGAGGGAATGCGCTATATGCGGGAATGCCGGCGCTATGGACGTCACGCCGACCACCGATACCAGGGTCACCCCGAAAATGATCAGGAGGTCACGGTTGAAAAGTATGTCGCGTCCCCGGTTATTCGTCACAGTGCCCGCAGCCGTATTTCAGGCCGCATGGCCCGAATCGTACATGAAATAGGTTAAATCCGACATTGAAGTGAACATTTGCATGATATAAAATCAATAATAAAAAGAAAAAAATTATATTGATTTTTAAAATCCGGTATTCTAGGGTGACAGCCGTGATTAAACATATAGATAGAAAGAAAACATACTGGCGGAGGATTACTTATGATATATAAATACCCTGCTCTATTTTTGCACATGCCAGCATCGTAAGTAGGCCGCATGCCGCGATATCACTATCCGTCTCGACCGCGGTAATCTGTTTTCCCGTCGGACTCGTGATATCAATCCTGGAATTTTTTCCGGATAAGGCACCCGCATGCGGGCTGGAAAAGTAACATGCGTTGACTGTCGGTCTGCGCCCGGGAGGGGCCGTCCGGCTGTTTACAATAGTATACCCCGGATTATTAATAAAATTTGCTCTAACATAGTGGAGGATAGTATGAAACGAATTAAATCATTAATGGCAATGGTCTTCGTAATGGCCTTTTCCGTAATCGCCCTGCCGGAAACGCCGGTTGAGATGGGAACGCGGCTCATGAAGGCGAACGACGACCGTCCTGTTTTCGAGAAAATCAAATGCAAGGGAACGCTCGTCATTTACAATAGCGCGGGAGCGGTCAAATTCAAAAAGTCGCTCATCTTCGGGACCTACACGACAGGCACGACCGCGGCGGATTTCACCGAACGGTACATCGCGTATTTCACATCGCCGGCGGACGACATGGGCAACTCCTACCTGATGTTTCACTACAAGAACCAGGCGGACGTTAAATACCTGTACCTGAAAGGGATACGCAAGGTCAAAAAGGTCAGCGGCGCGGATAAAAAACTGAGCTTTTTCGGCAGCGATTTCTCGACGGCTGAAACCGGCAAACCGAGTTACACTGACTGGAACTACCGTTACCTCGGCGAGGAGAAGATTATTTTCAAAGGCAAGGAATTCGTCTGCTACATGATCGAGTCCCTGCCGAAAACCAAAACGATTGCGAGCGAGCAGGGCTGCGGCAAGCGGATCTCCTTTTTAGAGAAGAAATCACTGCTCACGCTGAGGCTCGACCTGTATGATGAGAACATGATAAAAGCGAAAGAGCTAAGTCTGATCTCATTTACGACGAAGCCGAACATCAGGGGACAGAAGGTCAATTTCGAAACCGGCCTGGAGATGAAAAACGTTAAGACCGGCTCGAAGAGCCACCTGCTGTTCAGCGACCTGAAAATCGAGGGGGAGTCAAACCTGCGTACAGACATATTCTCAGAGCAGTACCTGACGCAGAAGTGGTGGTAGATTCCCGCGGCGCCGTGGCGCGGCAACAGCAATATAAAGAACATCGGAGGATTACATGAAATTTTTCAGACTGGCGGTTTTTGTGGCACTGGCCCTGCTCTTCACCGGCGTATCATACGGCCAGATCGAGGACCTTGCTGACCGGCCGGCCGACAAAACGGCCGAATCCAGGAGCGACGGCGACAAGGAAAAAGACGTCTCCTTTGCGCTCCACGGTTACGCACAGGGCAATTTCGTCGTGTCGCGGAACGACACGGGCGCGAAAGGCAACAAGTGGCTCAACAGCAGGTACGAGTTCCCACGGTTAGGGGCAACGCTCCAGCTCGAGCTTGAGGGAAACGCCTACGACATAGCCCACTTCTTTTCAGCGGTGCAGATAGAATACAACGCTGCGGGCGAGAAGACGAACTTCCCGAAGTTCTATTACCCGAACGCGTTTTTGCAGTATACGCTTTTCAGTTACACGGCGGACTTCGACCGGACCGAGATCAGCAGGTATCCCACGATCAACGTCCGCGAAACCTACGTCGACCTCTACGGCAAGGGAGTCACCTTCCGCGTGGGGCAGCAGATCATCTCCTGGGGCGAGATCGAGGGCGTGGAAGCGCCGTCGGACGTGGTGATTCCCTGGGACTTCACCACCATGAGCAACTATTTCGAATATTCCCGCCTCGGCGTGGTGGCTGCGAACCTGAGCTTCCATTTCGCCAAGCAGCAGCTCCAGTTCATCTGGATGCCGATCTTCCAGCCGGCGAAGCTGCCGCTGGATTCCATGTACAAGCGGGGCGTGACCAGCATCAAGAGACCCAGCTTCGAGGCGCGCAACGGCGAGTACGCTGTGCGTCTTTCCGGCGCGCTCGGCAACCGCCTCCGCTACGGCATGGGCTTCCTGTACGGGTTCGACGACATGCCGGACGCCAAGGTGAAGATGGCGGGTCTTCCTACGACCATGATGGGAATCCCTATATTCCTTCCGTCCCTGGTCCTGACCGAGATGTACTACAACCGCGTGTACGTCCCGACCTTCGACCTTGGCATACAAATGGGCGAAGTGCTCTCCTGGAAAGTATCGGCAAACGCGAACTTCACCAGGGACTTCTGGGGCAAGGACGACCTGATCAAGAACCCAACGGTCACCTACCTGACCGGGCCGGAGTCTTCGAACATTTTCCTGAAAATCTACATGGGCCTCTACCTTGGCCAGCAGTGGGTGCTCAACTACACCAAGCCCGCTGACGACTACAACCCGATCCAGCTTGTCACGCGCCTCAACGCGTTCAAGATCCCGAACTCGAAGATGCTTAAAGGGTATGGCCAGTCCTACCCCTACCGGTGGATGCTCTCCGGCAATCTCCAGAGGAGTTTCCTGGAAAGCGACGCGCTGGAAGTGCAGGTACGCTTTGCCCTCTACGCGGACCCGAAGCTGAGAAAGTGGGACTATGTCATCTATCCGTACCTGATGTACAAGTTCACCAACGGCGTCAGCACCTGCGTCGGCTTCGTCTTCGCGAAGAGGCAGGGAGACGAGCGCAACATGATCGTTTCGGAGACCAGGTACTCCTTCTGATCGCGCTTTCACCGTTTACATACTGCATAAACAAGGGGAGACAGCCGGAAACGGCTGTCTCTTTTTATTGCCCGGCGGACAAAAAAAATTATTCTTGCGAAAAATGATCATCCGCTCCATGCCGGTACCATCACGCACGGAAAACAGTCAATGGAACAACTGGTCAATGATATAATCGAGTTCTTACTTCCCCGGAACGAGCTGTTCCTCTACGGCTTCCTGTTCGTCAGCTCGGTGATCGAAAACCTGTTTCCGCCGGTACCCGGCGACACCATCACCGTGTTCGGCGCTTTCATGGTGGGGACTGGCCGCCTCGGCTATCTGCCGGTCTATCTGGCCACCACTGCCGGAAGCGTGTGCGGGTTCATGCTCCTGGTGATGATCGGACGGCTGCTGGAGAGGGAGTTTTTCATAAAGCGAAATTACCGCTTCTTCCCCGCCCACACCATCATAACCGCGGAGCAATGGTTTGGCCGGTACGGCTATTTCGTGGTGCTGGCCAACCGCTTTCTTCCCGGCATCAGGTCCGTCATATCGCTGGTATCGGGCATCACCAGGCTCAACCTATGGTACGTGCTGCTCCTGTCGGTCATCAGCGCCTCGATCTGGAACCTCATCTGGATACAGACCGGCTTTGTCCTGGGCAATAACTGGCAGACCGTCAAGGAGCAGGCCGGACTTATTTTAAAAAGTTACAACCTTGCCGCCGGCATCCTCATCGCCCTGCTTATAGCCGCCTTTATCGTGTACAGAATCGTACGCAACCGCCACAAAACGCCCATTTCTAAAAAATAGCGGCAAAAAAATACTTGTTTTTTTATTGTACCCTTTGGTAATTGGTATTGTGTTGAACTTCGCATGTGATGAGGGCGTAATTCCCGTCAAATTCTGTAGAAGTTTGATCAATCCCTATGGCTAAAATCAACAAGGCCCTTCTCAGCGTATCTGATAAGTCCGGAATTGTTGAATTCGCCCGGGAACTTGAAAAACACGGCATCCAGTTTATTTCCACGGGAGGGACTGCGACGATCCTCCGGGAAAACGGTCTGGAGCTCATGGACGTATCGGATTATACCGGCTATCCTGAAATGATGGACGGGAGGGTCAAGACCCTTCACCCCAAGATACACGGGGGCCTTCTGGGGATACGGTCAAACCCGGAGCACGTCCGCCAGATGGACGAGTATCATATAGAAAGCATCGACATGATCGTGGTCAACGTTCGGCCGCTGGAGAACCTGATGCTGGACCACGGCCCCTCGATCAATGATGTGATGAACAGGATAGACATCGGCGGTATGGCCCTGCTGCGATCCGCCGCGAAGAATTTCGAAAGCGTCACGGTTGTGATCGACTCGGGCGATTACCCGATGGTTTTGGAAGATTTAAAGAAGAATAGCGGATCAATATCGCGCGAAACGAATATAGAGCTGGCGGTCAAGGTCTTTAAAAAAACGTCGCACTATGACCGGCTGATATCGGAGTATCTTAACCGGTACGCGGCGCACAATCGTTCAGCAGTAAATTATATTGAGATTCCCCGGTAAGTATTAATCAGGCGATCATAACCGGCGAAGACCAATAGCAATAAAAAACAATAAAATCGGAGGTAATTCATGGCTGAAGTTACTCTTAAAGAGATTTATCCAGTGCCCGAAAGTTTTAAAAAGAAGGCATACATCAAAAGCCGCGCTGACTACGAAAAAATGTGGAAAGAGTCCCTTTCTGATTCGGACGCTTTCTGGGCGAAGATTGCCGAGGAGTATGTGACCTGGTTCAAAAAATGGGACAAGGTCAACTCCAGCAACTATGCCAAGGACATGAAAGATTTCAAGATCGAGTGGTTCAAGGGCGGAAAGCTGAACGTGTCCTACAACTGCCTTGACAGGCACCTGGAGAAGAGAGGAAATCAGGTCGCCCTCATCTGGGAAGGAAACGACCCCGGCGAAGATAAAAAATTCACCTACAAGCAGCTCCATGAGGAAGTCTGCAAGTTCGCCAATGTTCTGAAGAAAAACGGCGTCAAGAAGGGGGACCGTGTAACCTTCTACCTGCCGATGATCCCCGAGTTGGCAATCGGTATTCTCGCCTCTACCCGCATCGGCGCGATCCACTCGGTCGTTTTCGGCGGTTTTTCCGCTGAAGCGCTCCGCGACCGTGTCAACGACTGCGACAGCCGCGTGCTCGTATCCTGCGACGGAACATTCCGCGGTGCCAAGGCGGTTCCGCAGAAAGACAATGCGGACAAGGCCCTCAAAGAATGCCCGCAGGTAAAAACCCACATCGTAGTGAAACGGGTCGGCGAGCAGATCAAGTGCACCTGGAATGACGGTGTGGATAAATGGTATCATGATGAAATGGCGAAAGTTGATGCCAAGTGCGAACCCGAGCAAATGGACGCGACTGATCCCCTGTTCATCCTTTACACCTCCGGATCGACCGGAAAGCCGAAAGGCGCCATGCACGGTACCGGCGGATACCTGACGTTCGTGGCCTTCACCCACAAGATGATCTTCGACTACCATGATGGCGACATTTACTGGTGTACAGCCGACATCGGCTGGGTAACCGGACACTCCTATATCGTGTACGGTCCTCTCGCCAATGGCGCAACCACCGTCATGTTCGAAGGCGTTCCGAACTACCCGGATCCGGGCCGGTTCTGGCAAGTTGTTGAGAAGCACAAGGTCAACATCTTCTACACCGCTCCGACCGCCATCCGCGCCATCGCGAAAGAAGGCGACAGCTGGGTCGACAAGCACAACATCAAGAGCATCCAGCTCCTCGGATCAGTGGGCGAGCCCCTGAACCCCGAAGCATGGAACTGGTACTATCAGAAGATCGGCCGCGGCGAGTGCCCGATCGTTGACACCTGGTGGCAAACCGAGACCGGTGGTATCCTCATCACCCCGCTTCCCGGCGCCATCGACATCAAACCCGCCATGGCGACCGTTCCTTTCTTCGGCGTTGAGCCCAGCATCGTGGACGATGAAGGTAAAGTGCTCGAGGGCGTCTGCACCGGCAATCTCTGCATCAATCGTTCATGGCCGGGCCAGATGATCAATGTGTACGGCGATCCCGAAAGGATGTTCAACACATACTTTGCGCAGTTCCCGGGCAAATACTTCACCGGTGACGGCTGCAAGCGCGACAAAGACGGCTACTATCAGATCACCGGCCGCGTTGATGACGTTATCAACGTATCCGGTCACCGGATGGGCACCGCTGAAGTCGAATCGGCCCTCGTATCCAACAAGAACGTGGCCGAATCCGCTGTCGTCGGTTATCCGCACCCGATCAAGGGCCAGTCGATTTACGCGTTCGTAACGCTGAAATCCGGCATTGAGAAGACGGACGAACTCAAGAAAGAGCTCGTCGCGACCGTCCGCAAGGAGATCGGCCCCATAGCGACACCGGATATCATCCAGTGGGCGGACGTTCTTCCCAAGACCCGGTCAGGCAAGATCATGCGCCGGATCCTCAAGAAGATCGCTGCCAGCGACTTCGACAAGAGCGGCATGGGCGACACTTCAACCCTTGCTGATCCGTCTGTCGTTGACACGCTGATCGCAGGCGCAAAAGAAGCCCAGGGCAAATAAGTTCTTACAAGCATTCCGACAAAAAGGGCTGTCCCGAAAGGACAGCCCTTTTTTTTATTCTCATTCCAATCGAGAGTTTTATGCCTCACCCCGCTGGAGTGCGGAGACGCCATTTCCCCATCTTTTATTCGATGAGACCGGCAATAATCAACACGATAGCTCCGCCAATTCCGCCGCCCGCTATATCAGCACCAATGGTGCCGGCAGTCATACCCCGCTACTCACGGCCCCGGTAATGGAAAGACAGGATCATTAAACGACAGATTGAAATGGAATGAGCGCCCGAGAGGTTTATTTTTTCCGGGAAAAGTATTCCTGGAAGAGGGACCTGTCGATGTTTACGAGACGGTCCCGTATCTGCGTGACGTTGTCGAAGTTGTAGCTCTGAAGGGTATAATAATCGAGCAGCCAGAGGTACTTGTTGATCAGGCGCGGGAGAATGTTGGACTCCTCCACCTGCACCCTGTTCATCTTCTGGTAGGTCACCTCGAGGTTATAGATGTCCTTCTGTATCGTTTCCACCTGATGCGAGCCAAGGTTCCGCTTGACGTAAAAAATATCATGCAGAAACCCGTACACGGGTATCCACTCGTTCACGTCCTTGAAGTCGGCCCGCTCCTTCTTTACAATCGTCGTCAGTTCCAGTATCGGCTTTGCCTTCAGGATGGAGAGGTCTATCTCCGAGGGATCGATGAAAAACGCCTCCCTGAAGCAGAGAAGGCTCTTTGACACGTCTCCCGTGTGGAAGTAGGCCTCGCCCAGGATGACCATCAGGCGGGCGTTGCTCTTGAACGATCCGCGCGCGAACTCAAGAGTCTCTATCGCCTTTGCGTATTCCTCCAGCCTGAGAAAGCAGTCACCCAGGTTCAGTAAAAAATGGAAATTGTTCGAGGTGTCCTGCCGCTCGCGGAACGCGAACTGGTAATGGTCGGCCGCCATGAAGAATATGTACCGCATGGCGGCCTTATAGGCCGAAGAGGAGACCAGGTCCTTGCTCTCCGAGTACTCGCTGAACACGTCCCATTGCTTCATGAGGTACTCTGCCGTGTCCTTGCCCTCTTCCATGGTCTTGATGTCCCGGTCCCTGTTGTACCAGAACTTGGCGACGCGGTACGCTTCGATAAGCCCGGGGTAGTCCGCGTCTATGTCCATCAATTCATCGATCTTCGCCACTGCCGGTTCGAAGTTCCCTTTCTCTATGAGCTGGTAGACCTCGTTCATGCCGTTGAGGATCGGATCGTCCGAAAATGTCAGCTGTCCGTCTTTGTCCATGTCGCTTACAGCTCTATGAAATTACCCCAGTTCCTCTTGTCGCTGTGGTGGGTGAAAATGATCACCTGCCGGTTGTTCGATATATATGACACCAGGTCACGGAACCGGTTGCAGCGTTCATCATCCATGAACTGGAACGGTTCGTCAATCAATAATGGGATCGGGGTGCCTCCCCCGATTATAAAATCCGACAGTGAGAATTTAAGTGACATCTGGAGAGCATGGATCACCGGCGGGGGGAGGTCCTCCGAAACCCGGTTCCGGGTGACCATCTGCCGGACAACGCCATCGTCTATCTTCGTTATATACTGGTTCCCCGTCAGGTGGTTGAATTTCTCAATGGTGCCGTCAAGGAGCTTCCCGAGCCTTTTTTCCTCGCTCCGCTCCACCGCCCGGGCGAGGTTTTCGGTGATGAACAGCATCGAGGTGCGGTTTGCTTTCCATTTTTTGAGGACCCGGTCCACGCTCTTTTTTTCGTCAATTACCGCGTTTACAGCACCGCCGTTTCCTGATTTCTGGACGAATTCGGTGTCTATCTGTTTCAGGATCCTCTCCTTGATCCCGATTTTCTCCTGTATGATGGCTACTTCCATGTCGATGTTGCTGATCAAGTCCTCTATCTTGCTGGTCTCGTTCTCAATGTCATCGACAATATTGAGGGTATCGATGCTGGTGTGTATCTCCTCCTTGATGATCTGCTCTTCCTTTTTCAGCGCGTCGAGCTTCTTCTGGATCCTGATCATGTAGTCTTCTTCTTTCAGGGAGCTCTTGATGCGGGCGAGGTCCTTCTTCCTCTCCGTGTAATTCACATAGTCCTCGAAATACTGGAGGAGCAGCTCGTAAATCTCGGTGAGCTTGTAGTCCGCGAGCTCCACCCTGCTCTTTTCCATCAGCACCCTGATCCGCTCCTTGTACTGCTTTTTCTCCTGCTCCAGTCGCTCGAGGTCCCGGTCGCGCCGCAGCATGAACAGGGCCGACACACCGATGATCACCTCGACGGCGCAGGCCAGGGCACCGGCGCCCAGCCAGAGATAAGGGAATTTCATGGGCTGGAAGCCGCTTTTCCCGATTATAGCCAGGACGGCCGCCGCGCCGCACACGGCCGCTATGATCGCCGCTCTTTTAAGCTTCTTTGTGCGCAGCTCCCTTCTGAAATAAAAATTATCTATCTGCTCATTGAGGTTTCTGATGTCATTGAACACCTCTTGAAGTAACTCAAGGTTGCTGCTGTCGCTGATGTCGATATCGCTGAAATGCGGGAACATCGTGTCAAGCTCCGTTTTCATGTCAGAGATTGACTTGATCTTCTGCTGCTCGTCCTGGATCTCGCTTTTGATGCTCTCAAATTCGTTTTTGAGGTCATCGACCTTTTTCAGGTTCTCAATAATCTTATAAAGAATTTCTTTCTGGCTGCTCAATGAGTCGAATGAACCGGTCAGCTCGTCGATCTCCTGCTGGAGGGTAATGCGCTCCTTCCTGAGCTTTTCGTTGCGCGATCCGCTGATATCAATGATCTGGATTTTCTTTTCCAGCTCCCGCCGCTTCTCCTCGTACCGGAGCACCTCGGGCGGGACGCTCTCGTCCGCCGGCGTACCGGCCGGGAATGCCATGCCCAGGTTCAGGTAGTAATTGTAGAAGTCGGTGCTGTCATTCAGGATGATCTTCTTTAACACATTGTAATCAATCAGGGAGTCTACTCCGGTGTCAATCGACGACGGGATAAACGACGAATTGATGAATGCGCTCCAATCGACGCGCTTGATGAATTCAAGGAATATCCTCCCCTCGAAATCGTCCCCGATCGAGCCGCAGCCGTTCGCCGCGCTGTTCCCCTCAATCGGGGTTAGCGCGCAGAGCGTCTTTTCTTCATTGCCCCGGGCATACATCAGGCGGAAGCTTGAATCGCGTGTGGTGCATATCCGGTAGAGCCCGCTGTCGGAAAGCGAAAACAACATGTCGAGGAAAAGCCCGTTCCACACGTCATCGCCAAGGAGCTTCCGCTCGGAAAACTTTCCCCACACCGCGTCCACGAGGCATCGCGCCAGCAGAGTCTTGCCCGAGCCGTTCTTTCCATAGACAATATTCAGGCGGTCGCTGAATTCAATGACGCGATTATCAAACAACCCGTGCCTGTGCACCTTGCAGCTTACATATTGCACAGCCAGTCCTCCAGGTTATAGAACCCGTTCCGTGTTACGGCCGCAAGCGAAACGGCCAGATCCTTCATCTCAATATCATGGGGCATGCCGCCGCCGTCAATTCTCTCTTTCAGCAGCTTGAAGAACTCGCCCCGCAGTGTGTTCTCGTACTGGAACTCCTCGATAAGAGAGTCGATCGTGGGAACGCTCCGGTCGACGATGTCCAGCCTGAAAAACTCGTTATTGTACTTCTGGAGCTCGTCGAGGCGCAGCACGAAATCGCGCGGGCCTTCCAGCACGAGCCGCTGTATCGACTTTTTCGACTTGTTGTTCTCCAGGAGCTCCTTGATGGGTCCCATGGTTACGAGGTCGGCGCAGTCAACGCATCCCTCGTACAGTTTCATGGAGTTAACGGTGAGGCGCTTGATCTGGTAAAGGCGGTTCTCCCTTACGATGATCGATATGACATAGCGGTCCCCCGTTTCGTCGAACGATGTGGACTCCGGGCTCCCGGCGCAGACTCCTATGATGCGGTCCAGTATTTTGAACATCCGGAAGTTATGGTTGAACCCGAAGGCGTAAAAATCGAGCCCCAGCGCCCTGATCTCGTTCTTCTGGATGCGGTAGACGGGGACGTCGCTGCCTTCGCCGTCAAAATCAAAATCGACATGGAAGAGGCCGATGTGGTAGCCCTCGTCCGATATCTTCCTGATCTTCGATATATCGTACCCGTATGTCGCCGGCACGCCGTACACGTAGAGCTTCTGCCCGTTTTTCATGTAGAGGTACGGAGTCGAGTTCGTCACGCTCGAAAAGACACATGAGGCGTTGAAGTCGGGCATGAACGGGAGCGCGGACCCGTCGGCGCCCAGCTCGCCGGTACCCGGCGTGTAGACAATCTCGGTCTTCGCGTTCCGGAGCACCCTGAACTCAGACTTCACCAGCTCGATGATCTCGTTGCCGACCCGGCCGCCGTCAATGAGATCGCCACCGATGAGGAGTATGTCGTGCTCCCGCGCGATCGCAGCAATGCGCTTGAATGTGCTGACGCGTGCGTAATCGGGAATATGGATATCGCCGTTTCTCATGCCGAGGTGAATATCCGACATAAACAAAATCTTGATTTCGCTTTCCATACTGTCCGTTCCCGGGTACCTGTGTAGTGTGCTGGGCGGCCGTTCGCCGCGTAAGCGTGCTGCGCCCTATCTAAATTGTCGTTTATTAATGATAAATACTTTAAATTTTCCCGCACCTCCCGCCTGCAGCGGGCGATAAAACGGGCCCCCGGCATCCGCCAGGCAGCTGACGTTTTTTAATTGACAAATAGTCACTAAACGCCCAAAAGACAACTCTATGCCGGCCCGGCAGCATCGGGCCGCAACATGACATAAAACGACTTTTTACAGGACAGAGTGGGACAAGGGATGAAGAAAAAAGACGCAACCAGGCAGGAGAATCTCAGGTATTTCGGCACCATCGGCCGCATAGCGGCGATATTCTTTATCGGATTTTCCCTGCTCCTTCTCGTCTCGACAATTATACTGATCATCCTTACCAAGCCGGAACGCGAAGTCGTCGTTCCTGACGTTGAGGGCAAGCGCTTCGTCGAAGTGTATAACAGCCTTGTCCGCAAGGGCATAAAGCCGGAAATCAGCTTCAAAGATATCGCCGATCTGGATGACGGCCTGGTCCTTTCCCAGTACCCCAGGAAGGGGAAGGTCGTTCCCGAGAACAGTCACGTCAAGCTGGTGGTCAGCAGGTCGCGTTATTCCCTCGAGGTCCCGAGCTTGGTCGGCAAGGAGCTGCCGCTGGCTTTGAACAATCTCAAGAACATACATCGCCATGACAAAACCCTCTCTCTTGGTACCGGGATCATATCATATATACCGTCAGACACGGTCGCGGATAACATCGTGCTCGATCAAATCCCCCGCGCCGGCGAAACCGTCAGCCCGGACAGGAATATCAACCTCCTTGTATCGTCGGGCAAGATTGCGCCCGACGCACTAATGCCCGCCGTCACGGGCCAGTCCATCGAGCTCTGCTTTGACCTGCTCCGTGCGAAAGGGCTTTCGGTGAACCAGGAAATCGTGGCGGTGAACGATCCCAACGCGAGCGGCCAGGTCGTGTCGCAAACCCCGGCAAAAGGAACGCCCGTCAGGAAGGGGGATTCCTGCACCGTGCAGGTGGGATGGTTCCCGCTCGACAAGCACACCTATGCCGCCTATGAGAAAATCGAATTCCAGATTCCGGCCGACGAAAAAGCCGGCACCTACGAAGCATCAGTGAACGACGGCCACTCGAAGCGGATACGCTTCTCACGGAGCGCGGGCCCCGGCCAGAAGATCGTATTCGTGTTCCGCCGCGAGGGGAACGCGACGATCACGTTCTTCCGCGATAAAATCAAAATAGACGACATGGACATCGATGTCGACTGACGCCAGAAAGATACTGATCTCGCCCTCGATCATTGCCACCGACCTGACCGCTATCAGTGAGCAGGTTAAAAGCTTTGATCCCGGGCTCGTGAACCTCCTGCACTGCGACGTGATGGACGGGAACTTCGTCCCCAATCTCACGTTCGGTCCCGGCTTCATCATGGATCTAAAAAAGCACACCGAAATTCCGCTCGACGTCCACCTGATGATAGAAAAACCCGAGCGCTCCATAGACCAGTATATGAAGGCGAAGCCCTGGGCCCTGACCATCCACTATGAGAGCACGAGATTTCCGGCCCGTCTCCTCACCGAGATACGGATCGCAGGCATCCTGGCCGGAATCTCGATTAACCCGGCAACCCCGGTAGAAGCGGTGTTTGACCTGCTTCCCTACGCAGACCTGGTACTCGTCATGTCCGTGGATCCCGGTTTTTACGGCCAGGCGTTCATGGAGCCTGCGGTGGGTAGAATACGAAGGCTTTCCGAGCAGTTACAGCAGGCCGGCCTCACCACCGTCCGGATCGAGGTAGACGGCGGCATCGGCACCGGGAATATAGCCGCGGTCGTCCGTGCCGGCGCCGGGATCATAGTCGCCGGCAACTCCGCCTTCAAGGGCGGCGATATCCATGCGAATATACGTGCCCTGCTGAAAAGCGCCGGCTCGTGACATAATCATTTTCCCCTCATTCAACCCTGTCCCCGCCCCTGTTAATTGGTCGCGTCGGATATTTTAAGTTGACAAAAAAGAGGGGGTCAAAATAAATAAGTTCCTAATCATTTCAGGAGGGATTATCCGTGGCTGTAAAGATACGCTTGCAGAGAATTGGGACAAAAAAGAAGCCATTTTACCGCATTGTTGCCGTTGATGGCCGCGAAAAGCGCGACGGTAAATTCATAGACCAGCTAGGCCGTTACCAGCCGATCGTCGATGGTGAACAGCTCGTTATCGACGAGCAAAAACTGGCCCAGTGGATTGGTAAAGGCGCCCAACCGACCCATACTATAATGCAGCTGCTCAAGAAAAAGGGGATCTGGCAGAAGGTCAAGAGCTCCAAATAGTCGGGGAGGAGGCGGAAATGAATTACAAGGATCTCGTTGATTACATGGTCAGGTCCCTGGTGGACCACCCAGAGCAGGTTGAGATACGGGAAGTGGAAGGCGAAAAGTCGACAATCCTTGAATTACGCGTGACGAAAGAAGATATCGGCAAGGTCATAGGAAAGCACGGGAGGATAGCCCGCGCCATCAGGACTATAATAAACGCCTCGGCGACTAAATCCGGAAAACGGGTAGTGCTCGAAATCCTCGATTGATGACGGCAGAAGAATATGTTCGCATCGGCGTGATTACCGGCGCCCACGGGCTCACGGGACGCCTCAAAATACTGGTAATCTCCGATATCGGCGAACGATTCGAAGCAGGAAACAGGGTCTTTTTACAGAACTGCGACAGGTACCGGGAACACAGAATAATCCAGTTCAGCGACAGCGGAAAAAGATCGGGCCTTCTCCAGCTCGACGGCATCAATGACCGGGACGCCGCGCAATCGTTAAAGGGATCGGCCCTCCTGATACAACAGTCGGAGGCGGAACGAACGAGAGAGGCGCTGGGAGAAGAGGGCTATTATTATTTTGATATTATCGGATGCGCTGCCTTTACCCGCGGACAGCGCCTTGGCATTGTAAGCGACATCATGGAAGCGGGCTCGGGAGAGGTGCTCATCATCACGGACGAAACGGGACGGGAATTCATGGTCCCCTTCGTCGAAACAATGGTCGACACCAGGGATATTCGGGACAAAAAACTTTATCTGGATCCTGTCGAGGGATTGCTTGATATTTAAGATCGTAACACTGTTTCCCGAGTTTTTCGAATCTCCCCTGCGGACCGGCCTTCTCGGAAAGGCGGTCGGGTCCGGGACCATCGGCGTTGCGATCACGGATATCCGCGATTTTGCAACGGACCGGTACCGGAGCTGCGATGATTACCCCTACGGCGGCGGATCGGGAATGGTCCTGATGCCGGGGCCGCTTTCGGGAGCGATTGAAAGCATCAGGACCGAACGCACCAGGGTGCTGCTCGCCTCCGCATCCGGGACCCTGCTGACGCAGGACCTGGTCAAGAGGCTGGCGTCGTACGAGGAGCTCTGCATCCTGTGCGGGCACTACGAGGGAGTGGACCAGCGCTTCATCGACCGCTACGTCGACGAGGAGGTCTCGATCGGCGATTACGTACTCTCCGGGGGAGAGTACGCCGCGCTGGTCATCATGGACGCGGTTTCCCGGTACGTCCCGGGCTTCATGTCCAACAGAGACTCCCTGGTGGAGGAGAGCTTCGAGATGGACCTGCTGGAGTATCCTCATTACACGCGGCCCGAGGATATCTTCGGCATGAGGGTTCCGGAAGTGCTGATGAGCGGGAACCATAAACTGATCGGCGAGTGGCGCCGGGAAGAAAGCGTAAAAAAAACGAAACGGGTACGACCGGATCTCTATAGAAAATATCTTTCGAGAAAAATATCAGGAGAATAAGCGATGGAAATATTAAAGGAAATCCAGAACAAGATCAAGCCTGTTGATAGAGAAATCAACTTCGAAATCGGCGACACGGTGAAGGTCCATTACAGGATAGTGGAAGGGAACAAGGAACGAATCCAGGTTTACGAAGGGATCGTCATAGCCATAGACAACAAGGGCATGAGCAAGACCTTTACGGTCCGGAAGCTTTCATTCGACGTGGGAGTCGAGCGTATCTTCCCGTTCTATACAACGCGGATAGCAAAAATCGACGTCGTCCGGAAAGGCAAGGCGCGGCGCTCGAAGCTCTACTACCTCAGGGAGAGGACGGGCAAGTCCGCGAAGCTCCGCGAGAAGACCGTCAAGGGATCGAAAAAACACTCGGCCACCGGTGCCGATGTGCCCGGCACGACCGCCGAGCCCGATGCTCCTGAAACCGCTCCCCAGCAGGAATCGTAATAACCAGGGCGGGATCCATCGTTGGTCAGCAAGGCTCATAACGGCGGCGGATCGGCAATAAAAAAGGCGGGCGGCGAGCCCGCCTTTTTTATTGCTCCCACGTTCCGCATAGAACGGGAACTCGTGTGCGGCGGGCACTATCTCATTGCCGGCGTCGACGAGGCTGGACGGGGCGCGCTGGCCGGCCCCCTCTGCGTCGGCCTTGTGATTTACGAATCCTCCTTCATCACCTCGCACGAGGGCTGCATGCAGGGCATCGATGACTCGAAAAAGCTCACGCACCGGAAGCGGATGGCCGGACTCGAGATCATACAGTGCCGTGCGCTCCTGGCGACCTCCATCCTGGTGCCCCACCCTGTCATAGACCGCCTGAACATCAACGGCGCGACGAAATTTGCACTATCACGGCTCATTGCCGGTATACCCATAAAACCAGAAATAATTATCATGGACGGAAATTTTTCTTTCGATTTGCCGGTCCCCGTTCGTTCTATACCGAAAGGGGACGCGCAATCGATATCGATCGCGTCGGCGTCAATAGTCGCGAAGGTACGGAGGGACGGTGTCATGGACAGGTTCGACCGGCTCTACCCGGAATACCATTTCACGAAAAACAAGGGTTACGGCACGGCATTCCACCTTCGCACCATTGCCGGGGAGGGAATAACGCCGATCCACCGGAGAAGCTACGAGCCGGTGAAGAGCATGATGCAGGGGACCGGTCACGGGGAATGAGAATAGAGCCCATCAACATTATACGGATCCCGGGTAAAACCGGGGCCGGGGACCCCTTCAAAGACCTCCAGAAGGGGTCCGAGCTGCCGGCCCGCATCATCGAGCGGATCGGCGGGAAGGAAGCGGTCCTGGAAATAGGCGGCAAGCGAATCCGCGCGGAGTTCCTGAAAGGGCTCCCGGCGGGGAGCTCGGTCACACTGAAGCTCAACGACGTCAGGAACAACACCTATGTCTTCAGCATGGTGGACCCGTCCGGCAGGGACGCACTGGCAAAACAGGTTCATGACCTGACGATATTCCCGCTCCAGCAGATCAGGAACACCATGATGCACGGCATCGGTGCGGCGCTCGCGCGTACGCCGGCGGGGATCCTCGAACTGAACGCGCTGCTTCTCGGCATAAAACCGAAGCAGTGGAAGGACGGGGACGGCATTGCCCGCCTGCTGAATCGACTGTTGAAGCACGGCGTCGGCAAGCAGACGCTCTCCGGCCTCTCGGTTCTCCTGCCCGGGGCCGGGTTCGACCGGGACACGCTGCGGGCATTCCTTTCGCTGCTCGTCCCGGTCGGCGACAGCCCCGGAAAATGGGCATCAGCCGGGAAAGAGGAGATCGCCTCCGCGATCGCGAACATGATGCGCGAGATCGAAACGCTCCCCGATGAAGGCCTCAGGCGGGAGATCATCGGCCGCCTGCTCGAGCACCTCGCCGAAACCGGCGAGGAGCATCCGGGGCACCGCTCCGGCGAATTCGCATTCTGGAACGGAGAAGAATATTCGCCGGTGCGCTACCTGGGCGCTGGCGAGTCATGGGTGTTCAGCATGGACCTCTCGAACATCGGACGGACCGACGTCCTGGCGAAGAAGGAGACCGGGGGTTACTCCATCTCGGTCTTCTCCGAAACTGAGGAAGCCTCCGCGGCGCTGAGAGAATCGAGCGGAGCGCTCCTCAAAAATTGTGCGGATATTCAGGGCGGTATTTATATAAATTTCCATATAACACGTCAGGCATTAAATAAAATAGTTGAAATTTATTCCCATTACTCGCTAAATAGTGTATTTGACGCAAAAGCCTGATATGAATGACGAGAAAATAGGGGTCGCGCTCGAGTACTCCGGCAACATTCCAACGATCCTGGCAGTTGCCAGGGGCGTTTTGTTCGAGCATTTAATCCGCATAGCACGGGACCACAACATCACGGTTTACGAGAACCCGGACCTGGCGCAGGTCCTCTCGCAGGTCCCGGTGGGGACGGAAATCCCGGAAGATCTCTTCAGGGCCGTCTCCGAGGTCCTGGTCTACTGCTACCGGGTCAACGAGGGCTTCAAGGCAAAACTGGACGGCATGGGCATACTGTAACCAATGGCGAAGATGAAAAAAATAACCGTGGAAGACCTGAAGCCGGGGATGGTGTATGACAAGCCCATCTACGTGGACAGCAACAACATGCTCATCACGGCAAACTCGCCCATCAAGGAAGCTGATATCAAGAAGCTCATGACATGGGGCATCACCGAGGTCGAGACCACCGGTGTGCTTGTCAAGCGCGTCGAACCGGTTGCGGAGCCCGCCGAGAAGAAAGGGCCGGACAAAACATCAGACATCGATACCGATACCGATACCGAGCGGAAGATTGTGTCAGAATACACCGATCTGCTGAGAAAACGCAAGATCCTCTTAGAGGTGCACAACCGCGCGCGCAACGCGGTCGATGCCGCGTACCGCGCCATCCGAAGCAACACTGTTTTTGACACGCGGGACCTGGAAGAATCGGTCCAGAACATCGTAAAGCTTTTAAAGGAGAACAGCAGTGTCTTCCTCTTCCTTTACGGCCTGGACGAGGGTAAGGACTACACCCTGACCCACTCCGTCAATGTCACGTTCTACTCACTCATCATCGGCATCGCGCTGAAATACAGCCCGCTCAAGCTGAATGACCTGGGACTCGGGACGCTCCTGATCGACGCGGGCATGATCAAGCTCCCGGTCTACATCATCCACAAGCAGTCGAACCTTACCGAGCAGGAATTCAACCAGATAAAAACACACCCCCTCCTCGGGTACAAGGCATTAAAAGACCTGGGAAAGATCAAGGAGAGCTCGGCCATCATATCGCTCCAGCACCACGAGCAGTTTGACGGCAAGGGGTATCCCCGGGGGCTCCGGGGCAACGATATCGACGAGTTCGCCCGCATCGCCGCAATCGCGGACAGCTACGAGGCGCAGATATCCAACCGGAGCTACCGGAAAAAAGTCTACTTTTACCACGCCATGCGCAACCTCCTTTCCAGCGGTGTCAACCGTTTCGACCCGGTCATCCTGCGGATGTTTCTCTCCCGCATGTCAGTCTACCCGATCGGCTCGATCGTGGAGCTGAACGACGGGTCCATCGGAATCATCATCGGCTCCGTACCGGAAAAACCGCTCCGCCCGATGATCAAGCTCATCTTCACCAGGGACAAGGTGCGGCTTGAGAACACGGTCATCCTCAACCTGGCAGCCGATGCTTCACTCTACATAGTCAGGGCGCTCGACGAGGCTGATGCGGGCATCAATATTTTCGACGTGCTGTAATGAACGGGCACAATCGCGAATTGGGCTCCGGCGGCGAGGAGAGCGCCGCCGCGTACCTCACTGACAAACAATTCACCATCATAGGGCGAAACTACCGTTTTGGTAAATACGGGGAGATAGACATCATCGCCGGGAGGGACCGGCTTGTCATTTTCGTCGAGGTGAAGAGCCGGAGCTCGGAGCGGTTCGGGGGCGCGCTTTATTCCATCAGCGCGAAGAAAAAGCAGAGCCTGAAGACAACCGCACGCGCCTTTGTGCATGCGAACCCGCAGTACAACGATCCAGCCTTCACCTTCCGCTTCGACATGATCGCCGTGTCCGGCGGATCGATCGACTGGATTGAGGACATCTTCCGCTGATCACCTTGGCAGCGAGCGGAACTCGCGCACGACATACCGGTTCATGAAGTCCAGCAGCACGGGGGCGAATTTCTTCACCCACCATAGTGCGCGCGCGTGGAAGGGGAACAGGATGAGACGCCTGTTTTTCGCCACTCCCCTGAGGATGATCGCGGCCGCGCGATCGGGACCGATGAGCCGGCGCGGGAGCCGCCCGGTGTATGAGCCCCGGTCCGTGCCTACGACCTCCATGGTGTCGTAAAACGACGTTCGCACGATCCCCGGGCAGACCAGGGTCATCCGCACTCCCCGGGCCGCTGCCTCGTGTCTGAGCGCTTCAGTCAGGCCGACGACACCATACTTCGCCGCGGTATAGGGCGTGTTCATGGAGAAGGGAGCGAACCCGGCCATGGATGCCACGTTCACGATGTGGCCCGAGCCCTGCTTCGCCATGGCCGCATAGGCCGCCAGGGTGCCGTACAGGACGCCGAAGAGGTTCACGTCGAAGACCTTCCTCCACTGGCCTATATCCAGGTCGAGAGCATCAGCCGAAATGCCGATTCCCGCATTGTTGAAGAAATAATCGAGACTCCCGCTGCCGGCGATGGACGCTTCCACGGCGCGGTACACGGCACTTTCGTCGGACACGTCGAGAGTACAGGCCCTCGCGCTCCCGCCTGCTGCTGCGATTTCATCTGCAACGCGGGCCGCCGCGTCCCCGTTGACGTCCGACACTGTCACGGCGGCGCCCCGCTCAGCGAGCGCGAGGCACAGATTACGCCCGATGCCCGACGCGCCCCCGGTTACGAAAACGGTTTTATCTTTAAATGGATTTTTCATGTCCCCAGCGTAATGCAAGCACAGGATAGATTCCGAGCAAAAAATGTCAAACATTAAGAACTTAAAAAGTTGACACCCGTTCAGCCGCGATTAACGTAACGGAAACAGCATTACCCTGAAAGGACGCGTCACATCATGGCACAGAATATTCTATTCACACCCGCAAAAATCGGCCCCCTGAAGCTGCGCAACAGGACAATTCGCTCCGCAGGGTTCGAGGGCATGTGCCCGGACGGGGCCCCGGGCGAGTCATTGATAAACTATCACCGCTCGGTCGCGGCAGGCGGCATCGGCATGACCACCGTGGCCTACGTGGCCGCTGTCAACGGCGGCCGCACCTTCGGCCACCAGGCCTGGATGAGCCCGGAAAACGTGCCGCTCTTCCGGAAGCTTACCGACGCGGTCCACCGGGAGGGGGCGGCAGCCTCCGTCCAGATCGGCCACGCGGGCAACATGGCAGACAGCACCGTGTCCGGTTTGCGGGCGATCGCGCCGTCGACCAGGCTCTGCCTGTTCGGCCTGACCGTACCCCGGAAAATGTCCGAGCCTGACATCGAGGAAATGGTAAAGGCCCACGGCATGGCGGTGGCCCGCGCCCGGGAGGCCGGGTTCGACGCAGTCGAGATCCATGCGGGCCACGGATACCTGATAAGCCAGTTCCTCTCGCCCCACACAAACCGGCGCACCGACCGCTTCGGCGGGAGCCTTGAAAACCGCGCGCGCTTTCTCCGCATGGTCATGGCAGAGGTGCGGAAGGCGGCCGGCGGGAAAATAGCGGTGCTTGTCAAGACGAACCTGGAAGACGGCTTCGCCGGCGGCATGGGGCTCGACGAGGGCCTCCAGGTCGCGAGGATCATCGAGGAGGAAGGCGCCGATGCGCTCGTCCTCTCCGGCGGGTTCGTGAGCAAAACGCCCTTCTATATGATGCGGGGCCTCACCCCGCACAGGGAGCTGATCAGCTACCAGCAGGACCTCCTCATCAAGATCGGAATGCTGTTCTTCTCGCGCATTATGATTAAGGATTACAGGTACACCGAGGCCTATTTCCTGGAAGATGCGCTGAAGGTGCGGACGGCGGTGAAACTGCCCCTCGTGTACGTCGGCGGGCTCATCTCCCGCATGAAAATCGAAGAGGTGCTGGGCAAAGGCTTCGAGTTCGTTGCCCTGGCGCGCGCGCTCGTGGCGGAGCCCGATTTCATAAACCGCATCAGGGACGACCCGGGCCATGTGTCAAAGTGCCTGGCCTGCGGCCCCTGCAACAGCTGCGTTGCCACCATGTACATGGGAGAGATGCGCTGCACGTACGAGGGGTGACGCCTTCTCCTTCCTTCACTGGTTTGACGGCTCCGCCTATTCGATGTTTTCGAGCATCCGGGCCCGCATGCTCTTCGTGGGAACCATGCACTGGTCGTAGGTGCCGAAGACCTTGCGGACAGGCCACAGCACGCTGTATATACTGTTTCCAATCAGGTCCGGTATCAGCACATCCAGGATACGCGTCAATCGAGGCCACAACCCTCCCATCTCGTACCCGAGTTGCAATGCCGCCTCGAAGCGCCGATAACTACGGTTATTATTGATGACCACGAAGGACTTGAAATTATCCAGCGGCAGGTTAAAATACCCGAGCAGCGCCTGCCCCGTTTCAGACTGAAGGGGCGCGAAGAACAGCTTCTGTTCTTTTTCATGCCGCAATACGAATTGCACCGCGCCGTTGCAGAATGCGCAGTGACCATCGTAGAGCATTACGGGATTTTCCTGTACCGGGGAAACAGGATTGACATTCATGGAGATGACCTCTTTAAATAAAATCAATTTATCACTTTATTTAACATGACCAGCGCATCAACGGCCACCGGCTCGAGCCCTTCTCTGATGATGGGATCGATTTCGATTTCGCCAACCTCCGGGTACATGACCGGGCCTAGTTCCCGTGCGGCAAGCTGATTTTCGGTTCCTTGAGGAAGAGCCCCCGCGGGCCGATAAATTTCGCCATGATAGTATGCTGCGGACAGCATTCAACGCAGCAGAGACAGCTGATGCACTGGTTCAGATCTGTTTTCGGGTATTGCTTTTTCTCCCACGTGATGGCCTTTGCCGGGCAGATCTTGAAACAGTCGCCGCACATGGTGCATCCCTTTTTCTCTAAAAAGGGCATTCTCCTGACGACTTTATATATAATAGTCCCGGTAAAGAAGGAGGCAATCGACATCATCCACTGGCTGGTGATGCCGAATTTTTTCTTCAGCCTGACGCTCTCGATTTTTTCACCGACAATCTCGATGGACCCCAGGTCCGTGACGCCAATGCCGCGCTCACGGCAGGCGCGCAGGTGGGGCACCTCTTTGCAGGCGTCCCTGCCGCCTATGGTAAGCATGACCACGTCCACGGCCACGTCATCGGTGCCCGCTATGATGAGCCCCGTCTCCCTGAGGGGGCCCGCCGCCGGCCCGGCCAGGCCCTCCATGATGGTACGGGCGTCCATGATGACGATGTTCTTTTTGCGGAGATTCCGCATGGTTTCATAATTATCGATGATGACATTGCCGAATGCCATGGGGTCCTTTCCATAAAGATGACACTGCGCCTTTTCCCCGCCGGGAATGATGCCCCAGAAATTTTTCACCGCCCCGGTATAGGCCGCTTCGACATGGGACTTCGGCCGCGGCAGGTTCATGATGACATCGGCGTCGTGCACGGACTTTGCAATGTGGTAGCTCTTCATGTGCCGCCCCTTATCGTTGTGAACCGCCACCGTGGCGCCCTCGAATTCCGTGTACGTGATATCCTCCCGCTCAATCACGGCGTCTATGCCCGTATGTTTGATAATGTCCCGTGCGGTCTTGCCCATCTGTCCCGGCGAATCGCCCAGGGACACGACGGCCCGGTAGGGCTTGAGCGCCCGGGCAACCGCCTCGACGAAATCAGCGGCGGTACAGGCATTGATTGATTTCATGAGCAGATTGGGCTTCAGAAGCACCCGGTCACCGGGCTTGAAGATGGTATCGGCATGTATCAGCTTCAAAGCCTCCGAAACTGCCGATTCAAGGTCCGGGTAATCTGCAACTTTTAGTACAGCTACTTTTGTTCCGGTCGCTGTTCCCATGTTTCAACCTTCCTTAATCTGAAATTCCGTATGTTCCGGTTTTAAAGGTGTATTCCGCTTATAGAGATTCCTGAAATACGATGCTCATGGCGATGTCCTCAACTCCTGTTGAGAGTATCGTTACTTTCATTGTCGGAATCCTTCTTCGCTGTTCTGTCTACTCCGGCTTCCGGTACCGCCTCATGAACATCTGCACCACGGCCGTGATGACGCGGTTCGGGACCCAGTGAACAAGCCAGAAATGGAGCCTGTTCGACACACCCGGGATAATGCGGCCCTTCCCCCGCATTAGCCCCCGGAACCCGGCCCGGGCGACTTTCACCGGGTCCATGGCTGCGCCGTGTATGAGCGAGCCAACCGACCACCTGTTCAGCGAGCGCTCGATACCGGCCGCGTCCAGGAACGCGGTCCGCGTCGTGCCCGGGTAGAGGCAGGACACTAAAACGCCGTGCGGCCGCATCTCGCGGCTGAATGCCTGGGTGAAGCTCGTCACGTAGGCCTTGGTGGCGGCGTAGGCGGCCCACCAGGGGAGAGGCTGAAACGATATCGTTGAAGAGACGTTGAGGATATGTCCCGAGCCGCGCTCCTTCATTGCACGGCCGAAGAGATGGCAGAGCCCGGTCATGGTCATCATGTTGAGGGCGAGCATCTGCCGCACCCGCTCCAGGGACTGTTCCGTGAATTCCCCGGCGAGGCCGAAACCCGCGTTGTTGACGAGAACGTCCACCGCGATGCCATTAGATTCGCAGTACCGGAACACGGCCTCCGCCGCGTCCGGCCCGGACAGGTCATACTGCATGGTGAAGATCCTCCGGCCCGGATCGAGCGCCACGAGCTCGTTGTTGAGCATAGCGAGCTCCTCAGCGAGCAGGCTCACGATCACCAGGTCGTATCCGGCTCCGTGAAACCGGCGGCAGAGCTCCCTGCCAATCCCGCCGCCACCGCCGGTCACGAGTGCGGTTTTATTCTTCGTCCTGGCCATTCAGGTCCCTCCGTGATTCAGGTTGTAATCGTTCGCCCGGTCTTTCCCTGCGGCTGCGGGATGCCGGCCGCAGTGCGGAAAATAATTTAGACGCGGAACGAGTCGCGCTCCGCGCCTGTCACAAGGGTTTCTCAATCACCTGATTCCTTTACGAACAACTGCTTTGCGATCAGATACATGGGCATCTTTCTCCTGAAAAGCAGAAAGTACGCCACCACGGAAAAGGCCGGTATGCCGACGAGATAGCCGAGCAGGATGTTCCCGAACAGGTCCCTGAGGCTCATGACGCACAGGGCGGCCAGTATCGCCAGCCCCAGGCACAGGCCAAACATCGTCCCGTGGGCAACGAGTAAAATTTTTCTCGCCCTCGGGACCTGGTTTTTGGTTATGGATGGATCCATCGCGGCCCCCTTTCGAATGCCCTTGACAATGCCGTAATTCAGGGCCGGCGCGAAAAACAGTCCCATGACCACCAGCGTCCACCACACGTTGCTCAGGAAGAAGCCGAAACCCATGTGCCTGCCGGGCGTCCAGAGCTCGCCGTTGAACATGGATGAATCATAGAGGAATCGCTGGTACCCCGTGCAGTCCCACCCGCACACGAGTATGAACCAGAAGATGATCCACGCCACCATCCAGTTGGCGTGGGCCGCATAGTATTTTCCTTTCCGTGCGAACAGGTACGATACCCGGTATCCCAAGATACCCTGCGTGATGTTGGTAACGGCGAAAACAACCACCAGCCAGGCGGGAATGTCTTCATGTCGGGTGGCCACCTGCATTGTTTCCCAGCCGGGAAATTGCCAGAGGAGGTACAGCCCCGACGGCGCGAACAGGCACGCAAGGAATAGCAGCGTTAGTACATACCATTTGTTATTGAAGGGCTTTTCCTCTTTCTCCAACTGCCGGGCTGCCGCTGCGGCGAATGTCGCTCCAAAAGCATATGACCATACTATATCTACCTGGACCATTTTTCCTCCCGGCCATGTCATAAAAATGTAACACGGCAATTTTTGCACCCGTTATTATTGTTTATGAATTAGAACCGCACCTGTCATGTAAGGTACGCCCCCATCATGACACGTGTGGAGCTAATTCAATTGTAGCGTTGCGGCACGCAATCAATGCCCGATACATACGCCACTCATCAATTGCATGAAACAGCAGGTGCGGGAACAGACGTATTCCCGCACCTGTTGCGATCTGTTTATCTTACTTGTTCGGTTCCTCGATAAACAGCTGCTTGGCCACCAGGTACATGGGCATCTTCCTCCTGAAGAGAAGGAAATACGCCACCACCGAAAAAGCGGGAATGCCGATTAAGTAGCCGGCCAGGAGGCTTCCCGTGAGGTCCCGTAAACCCATGACAGACAGCGAAGCGAGAATTGCCAGTCCGAGGCACGCGACCCACTGCGATCCAAAACTCCAGAAGAGTATCGGTATCACGCCCGGCACCCTGTTTTTTACGGCCGGGTCGGCCTTGGCGCCTTCCCGTATGAAATTGATGTACCCGTACAGGAGCATGGGAGCGAAAAATACAGCCATGACCACCAGCGTCCACCAGACGCGGCTGGCGTAGAAGAAGGATATGCCCATCGTTTTCCCGGCCGTCCAGAGCTCGCCGCCGTTCACGCTCATGTCATACGTGAACCGCTGGTACCCGGTGCAGTCCCATCCGCACACGAGTATGAACCAGAAGATGATCCATGCCACCATCCAGTTCAGGTGGGCGCCGTAATAGTTCTTCTTCTTGATGAGCTTGAAGGAAATCCAGTAGCCGAGAATTCCCTGGGTAACGTTGGTGACCGCGAAGATAACAACCAGCCACGCGGGTATGTCTTTCATTGTGGTGGCCACCTGCATGGTTTCCCACTGCGTGTGCTCCCACAGCAGATACAGCCCCGAGGGGGCGAAAAAAACGGAAAGGAAGATGAGGATGTATACAAACCATTTATTGTCAAAGGGTTTGTCCTCCTTCTCCAGCTGCCGCGCTGCGCATGCGGCAAAGGTCGAGCCAAAAGCGTAGGCCCATACTACATCGACTTGTACCATTGCAATCCTCCACGATATTTATTGTTCGATCCCGGGGTCAGCGACCCCGGGATAATACTAAAACTGAATCTCTCCATTCCGGGAACGGGCCAACCAGCCGGCTCATTCCTTGAGTTGTGCTTAATTATTTCTCGTACTTTTTTATATATTTTATGACAACGTCATCGACAAGGGTTCCGACCGCGCCGCAGTCTGACACTATGAGGTCGGTAAGTTCCGCGATCAGATCCTTGTCTTTTACAAGTCTCTCCTTTATAGCCCTCTCCCTTCCGGCGATATTGAGTTTCTCCGCCAGGAGCCTCTCCTTTCCGGTGACGATGTAGTTCTCGGCAAGCGTCAGAAAGAAATTCGTCGTGGCCCGTTCGACGCTGGCATACGAGCCGCCGCTGGCCATGATGTTCTTTATGTTATCCCTGTCAGCAGCAATGATGCCCTGCAGGGCCCCTTTATCCTTCACGAATTTCGTAAGCCTGGTGGCAAGGGCCTTCCTGATATAGGCCTCGTTCTTTGTCCTCGTCTCGATGGCCCGCTCTTCCTCTGTGCCGCGGGCCGCGTCGTTGTACTTCTTGTCCGGCAGCAGGGCTCTCAGTTTTTTCAGGGTAGTATACGGATAGCTTTTCATAACCGCGTACGCCACCTTCTTGGGGATGCTTCCACCCGGGTCCACCAGGAGCCGGTAGATGAACTTCGTCCTGTCCCTGCCGAGAAATTCCATGTCAAAGACACCTTTCATGACCGTCACGCGAACGCGCCCCTCCTCCTGGGGTATCTTGACTTCATCCGTGGCCGTAAATGAAATATTTGCCCGGGCATTGTCCCAGTCGTACACGGCCTTGTCTTTCAGAATGATGTCCCGCTCCTCGATGATGGGGGGCCTGAGCACCATGTAGATGACCATGGTGTTGCGGTCATATTTCTTTTCCACCTGGGCGCCGTAGCAATCGGCTATCCAGGCATTAAACCTGGGCACGTCCCGCAGAACTTCCCCGATGACCTCCATCTTTTCATTGACGGTGGTGACCCCCATGTATTCCATCAGTTCTGTTCCCGGCACGGCCCGCTCATATACCTTGATGCCGCCGCTGTTCTTGACCAGGGACCATCCCCCGGCCGCGAAACCGGCACTGGTGTTTACGACCAGTACAAGCGTCATAATACTTAAATACGTTACGATTCGTTTCATTGAACCTCCCCACTATTATTAATGATGATTCGGAACCAGACATGCTTCATTCTCCGAATAATTACTTAATCAGCAGTTATTAAACCGTCCGGTCGTATTATATTAAAGCAAGAACCGTGCCAGATTGTTAAAATAAAAACAAAAATGATTATTATAAGGGAACCTCTAAAAATCAAATTAGGATGTTCCCTTGTGGTCACTTTCAATGTAAAAATTATATTTTTTCATTGTTTTCAAAATGAAAAATCTAATTTTTCGAGGTGACCATAACAAAATTAAATCAATAACGTACCGATTTTTATTACTCCAGCCTTAAATGGCCTGAAAGCAGAGGCTGCCTGTCCCATAAAAGAATCAATTGTCCCGAAATCGGGACAAGACAGAGGGGTTTTTCCTTATTTAACGGTTATTCAGAGGTAATATTATATTTCTGGAGCTTATTGAAAAGGGTCGATTTGGGGAGGCCGGTGATTTCTGCGGTCTTACGCACGTTTCCGCCAGCCTGCCGGAAGGCCTCGATGAGAAATTCCCGCTCGATCCGCTCCATTTCCACCGCCACATCGCACTTGTTGCGGACCGCGTCTTCAATGTATGATTTCATGGCAACAAAAAAATCCACCATACTCGATGTGTCCGAAGTGCTGCATATGGCCTCCAGGTCCTTCTCCGATATGGTGTCCGTATCGGTCATGACGAGCATGCGGTGGATGAGGTTTTCCAGCTCACGCACGTTGCCGCGCCAGTCAAGCGACGCGAGGAAGCGTATGGCTGAAACTGTGAACTCGATGTTCCGGCCGCCGACGTAATTATGCTTCCTCACGAAATGCTGGGCCAGGAGCGGGATGTCCTCCCGCCGCTCCCTCAGGGGCGGCACGTGGATCGGCAGGCCGTTGATCCGATAGAACAGGTCCTCCCGGAACTCGCCCCTGCGGATCTTCTCCTCCAGGTTCTGGTTGGTCGCGGTGATGAGTCGCACGTCCGCCCTGATGGTCACGTCGCCGCCGATGCGCTGGAACTCACCCTCCTGCAGCACGCGGAGAAGCTTTGTCTGGAGGCCGGGACTCATGTCGCCGATCTCGTCGAGAAGCATGGTGCCGCCGCCGGCAAGCTCGAACTTGCCCTTGCGCTGGCGGTCCGCGCCGGTGAAGGCGCCCTTCTCGTGGCCAAAAAGCTCGCTCTCAAGGAGCTCGGCCGGTATGGCAGAGCAGTTCAGCTTGATGAAGGGGTGGTCCTTCCGCTCGCCCAGCGCGTAGAGCGCGTTGGCGACGAGTTCCTTGCCGGTGCCGCTCTCGCCCCGGATGAGGACCGGTATGCCGGACTTCGCTGCCTTCTCGATGACGGCAAAGACCTCGCGCATCTTCCCGCTCTGGCCGATAATCTGGTGGAACCCGGCCGAGTAATCGGTCTCCTTGCCAAGGTACACGCTTTCGCTTTTCAGCTTTTCCAGGAGGTTCGCGTTCTTGATCGATATCGCCGCCTGCTGGGAGAGCACGGTCAGGAGCGTGGTGTCATACCCGGTGAAGGCGCGGGTGTCGCGGCGGGCCGCGACGATGGCGCCCAGGGTGACGCCGTCCACGGCCACGGGGAGTCCGACCACCTGCTGTATCCAGCGTTTCTGTAAAATCCCGGCAACCTCAGCATCAATCGCCGCAGGCGACCCGGGATTGATCTCCAGCGCCCTGCCGGACTCCACGATATGATCGCCGATACGCCATTCAATGTCAGAGGGCGCCGGCGAGGGGACCGGGCCTGTGTCCGTGATAATGTCCAGCTCCCCCTTCTCGGCGGTCCTGACGCTGATGAAGCCAAGGTCCGCCTGGAGGAGCTTCCTGGCCTCCGACACGATACTCATTAGGGTCTTCGCCAGCTCCTCACGGGACGAAATGGTCCTGCCGATCTCCAGGAGCGAGGAGATCTCCCGTACGTGCTTCTGCCCGGTGCGGTAGCGCTCGAAGGTGAAGTCCCTGAGCATCCGCGAAAAGAAGAGGGCCATGACAGATATGAGGATCAAAAACGCCAGCCGGTCCGTGAGCACGATGTAATCGACCGGAATGGCGTGGTACGCGGAATCGAACCATGACAGCATCACGATCATCCCCGCGAGGAGCGGTACGATGAAAGCTATGTACCGGTAGGCATACCTGATCCCCCCGCTGGCGCTGATCAGGTAATAGATCAGGAGCAGCGGGTCCTGTAACACCCCGGTATGGTTGAAGCTATAAAAGGAGAGCGCGATGATGCTGATGGTCACGAACGAGGTGTCGAGGAAGATCGTGACATACCCCAGCCAGGGCCGGTACAGGCCTTTTTTGAGCGCCATGTATATAAGCGCCGCCGCGGCAGTCATGACCATCCACTTGCCGATACTCATGAGCCAGTAGGAGGGGAGCAGGTACCCGAGCAGGAAGCGGAGGGCGTAAATCAGCGGAATAAAGAAGATGAGGATGACCAGGCGGAAGATGGCCACCAGCATTTCCCCGCTTTTCTGCTCATCCATGAACAGTCCCTGGACCGGATCCCTGCGCCTTTTTACTGACATGGCAGGGAGCGTACCGTCCCGCATAAATTTTTCAAATGTTTTTTAGCCGGACGGAAAAAAATAACCGAAGCGTGCCGGAAGGATAAACGTGGCCTTTTTTGCTCATACCCGGCGATAAATTCTTCTTGTCTATGTTGACACCGGCCCGATAATTGGCCCGGTACAGTTCACCGATAAACCCAGGAGCAAGCCATGAAACCGACCGTGTCCCTTGTTACATACGCGAAAAGCCCGGATTCCCTCAGGGAAGCGATAGAATTGTGCGGTGGCCTGTCAGGGCTCAAACCCGGCATGGCGGCTCTCATCAAGCCGAACCTGGTCGGTTGGGACGACCTGTTCCCCTTCGCGCCTTTCGGCGTGTACACCACGACGCGGCTGGTGGAAGACATGATTATCATCCTCAAGGAGCACGGTGTGGACAGGATCACGGTCGGCGAAGGCTCGGTCGAGATCAAGAAGGGAGTAGGAACCAGGGCTGCATACAAGGGCCTGGGATATGAGGCGCTTGAGAAAAAATACGGCATCACCCTGGTGGACTTCAACGAAAGCAAAACCGAGAGCTTCGAGTTCCATGAAGGCCACAAGCTCCATATCGCGAAGGAGGCGATCGAGACCGATTTCTTCATTAACTTCCCGGTGCTCAAGACCCACGGGCAGACAAAGGTGTCCCTGGGCCTCAAGAACCTGAAGGGGTGCCTCAAGGTGGCGTCTAAGAAGCTCTGCCACCACGCGGACCTTGACCTTGAATACTGCTTTTCCTTCATCGCCGACTTTGTCAGGCCTGCCCTTACCGTCGTGGACGGAATCTACGCACTGGAGAAGGGTGCACTCCACTACGGCAACGCATACCGCAAGGACATCATCATCGCCTCAACTGACGCGCTGGGAGCGGACCTGGTTGCGGCGAAGTCCATCGGGTACGGACCGGAGGATATCGCGCATTTCGGGCATTACGGGAATCGGAACGGGCGGCCACTTGACCTGGCAGGCTACGAGGTGCGGGGAGAGAAGCTCGAGGACCACGTGAAGCCCCTGAAGTGGGACTGGCTCTGGACCGAGGACAACACCGGGCCTGGCGCATTCGCGAAAATGGGCATCACCGGCCCCGGCCTGCCGAAATATGACAGCACGCTTTGCTCCGGATGCTCGCCGCTCGCGAACATGGCGAATATCCTGGTCATGTCCGCGTTCAAGGGACAGCCATTACCGAAAATCGAGATCCTCAACGGCAAAAAGATGCAGGCGCGGCAGGGCTACGACCGCACCATCATGCTCGGCAACTGCATCATCAAGGCGAACAAGGGCAACACAAATGTCAAGGAGCCGATAGAAGCCACGGGATGCCCGCCCTCCATGGAGGACGTGGTAGCTTCCCTGAAAGCAGCCGGCTTCGACGTGAACGAAATGGCCTACCTCGGCTACTCCAAGCAGCAGGCGGAAAAGTACAATGGCAGGGAAGGATACGACCGGGGCTTTTATACAGCCTGATCGCCCCGCGGTTCAGACATCCTGCATGACCGGCGCTCAAAGCGCTGGTCATGAATCAATTCTACATTATTGCTTCGATAAATTTTTCATTGACATACAACAGAGTGTACTATATTTCATACTCATTCCAACATCAGTTCCAGTCGTATATTTGGAAACTGATGCCCCGGTTTATAAAAGCTGTAACATATGGTAGCCCAATGATGAGAACGAAGCAAGCAGCCCTGTTCAGACTGGTATCTTTTATTTTTATTTTTTTGGTAATGGCGCCCCTGTCATGTTTGCAGGAAAGCCGGGGCATGGTATCACTGGTGACCTTTCATATCGGAGACGTAAAGATCATCGGCGCAGGTCTGCCCGCCCGCGGCGCCACTATCGGTGACGTGCTCTGCGAAAACGACACAATAACAACCGGAAAGGAATCGGAAGCCGTTATCCAGATGGGAGATGACGTCATTGTAAATATTCTTTCTGACAGCCGCGTGACGTTCGTCTCTATGGTGAAATCAGCGAACATCGAACTGAAGCTCGAAAGCGGGAAGCTCCTGAACAAACTGGGCAAGCTCAAGGCACAGCGGGAATTCCGTATTATGACGAAAACCGCCACCGCGTCGGTACGCGGCACCACCTTCCTTGTCTTCTACGAGAATAACGCCGCTACCGTGGCCGTAGGCGAGGGAGCGGTTGAGGTTAAAAAAATCAGCGTCGGAGCCGGGCCGGAAGGTGAGGTTAAAGAGAAAATTGAGGAAAAAATGGAGACCACCATTGTCCGCAAGAACAACACCCTGGTAATTGCCGAGGAGCCGAAGGCACCGCCCGTCACCCGTACTATTTCCGCCGTCGAATCGTTCTATATCCAGAAAGTGTCGAGCCAGCCTGTCATTCCCAGGCCGGCCGAAAAAAGCAAGCCTGAGATCGAAAAGATCCGGGAAGAACTGAAACCAAAAATAAAACAGATCGATAACAAGATAAACGAGTTTTATCCGCAGAGCCTGAAAAAGATCTCCGAAAATTATGACCGCATCGATGTGATCCGTCTTTACACCGGCAAGGTCTACGAGGGCATCATTGTTTCCCGGGGCGACAAGTACCTTGTCATTTCTACACCTGAAGGACGGATAGAGATCCCGGTCAACAAGATCAAATATACCGGCATCAAGAAATAGGATACGCTGCCGGACTGCAGCCGGGTATGATATCCGCGGCATGATCGGCGGATGAATTTAACCCGTGGTGGTGGGAGTTTCATGTTTTACTTACGAGTTGCGGCAATATTAATTATTCTGCTCGCCGGTGCCATCTGCGCCCGCGCCGAATATGTTTTCCTCAAAGACGGCACCATCCATCAGGGTAAAATTACCGCCGACACGGCCGCCGTTGTCACCATGCAGCTGAAAAACGGCGCCATGAAGACCTTCTACCGGAACAAAATCATCCGGATCCTCTACACCGACATCTACATGGGCAAGCACTTCATCCGGCTCAACACGGGAGAAATGCTGGAGGCCTACCAGGTCGACGAAGACAGCGAAACCTACACCTTCCGGCGAGAGCTCAACAAGGCGGAGGAATTCACGGTCAAGCGGTCCAACGTGCTCTTCATGACCCGCACCAACCCCACGGGCCTTGAGGCCAGGCCGAACCTGAGCGAGATCAGGCTTACCTGGCTTGCGCCCTTCCAGGCGCCGCGCTCATACGTGGTGTACATGAAAGAGCGCAAGGAGGAGCAGTACAAGCCCGCTGGAAAAACGACCCAGCGGAAGTACACGGTCAAGGGCCTGGCGACCAAGAAAACATATTATTTCATTGTCACCGCGATCGGCACGGACGGGAACGAGTCGGTTCCGAGCAACGAGATCCAGATACGGACCAATCTCCCGCCCCGCGTTCCCGCCGGCGCGCGCTATTCAATTCTCAGCAAGAAGAAAGAGGGCGCCGACATCAAGCTGAAGTGGAAGCAGAGCACCGACCCGGACGGGACCATAACCGGGTACCGCGTCTACCAGAGGAAGCAATACGCGATCGAAAAAATAGAGGAAATCCCGGGGACGGAAGTTTCTGTTCCGGAGGTGCCGATTGATCGTGACAACCACTTCATGATACGGGCCCTTGACGACGACGGTGCGGAATCAGAAAGCCGCACGGTAAGCATGCTTCTGAGAAGGATCAGCATCTCGGCACAGCTGGGATGCATACTGCCCGTAGGAGCTTTCGGCGACCTGATGGAACCAGGGGCCGCGGTCATGTTGAATGCGGCGATCAGCAACTTCTGGATAAATTACCTGTACGTCGGCCTGGACATCGGGTACATGCGGATGAACTGCAAGATGGACAACTCCTACGCGCTGAACATGTTGCCTGTGGCCGCGGCCGCAGCGTACCAGTTCGAGATCTCGCCGCTCTTTTCCCTGGTGCCGAAGCTTTCGTTTGGTATTGCCTGGCTGAACTCGCAGATCGTGAAGCCGGACCTGTACACAACGTTCGCAAAAAAGAAATCCGAGAGCGTGGAGCCATTGCTCGGCGTCGGGCTCGGAGCCAATTTCCAGGTGATAGAGCTGTTCTCGGCCGGGATCGACGCATCGTACGGCCTTATCCTGGAACAAAAGCCGAAGCATTACTTTACACTGATGGCAAATTTCACATTGCGGTTTAAAATATGATAAAACCGATCAGGACGTTCCCGCTGACGCCCCGGTAACCGGATCCACAGGAGTCGGCACATGAAAAAGGCAGTACAGGTATCCATACGGCTCGCGCTGCTCCTGGCCCTCACCGGCACTGTTTCATGCCAGAGCATGCTGGATGAGATGGCGGGTAACATTACCTCAATACAGCATCAGTTTTTTGCCCTGATGATGCCGAAGCCCCTGCCGGAGATTACCGTAACATATGCGGGGCATACCGTCTCACCGGGCGAGCTCATCGAGATGGGAACCACCTACAGCGATGGAACCAATACCATATCATTGACCATAACAAACATCGGCACGGTGCCGGTGGCCGTACAAGCAATAACGATGACCGGCTGGTACGCCAACCGATTCACGGTAGCAGACTCCACACCCGTAAGACTCGCAAGCAACAATGACACGACCACATTTTCGGTAACCTTTCAGGGAGAACCATTTGACAGGTACAAGGCAGCGACCGTGTCCATACTAACAGCGGACGACAATGCTGAAGATTACGCACCCTTTAATATAACCGTGGCGTGTGAACGAATGGAAGTGATGCGCGGAATACTCGCGGTGCGGCTCGGGCTCCTGACAGTCCCCGATGACTACCTTTATGACATGGGTCCCTCAACGAGCCGGTTCACGTTGAAAAATATCGGCACCGAAGTACTTTCATTAAAAAGCGTTACCCACGCTGATCTGGACAACTTTTCAGTGTCAGGATCGGTTTCAGGAACAGTGATACCGGTCAATGGCAGCGTTTACATAGACGTGACATTTGAACCCGATGGTCCCGGGACCTATACGGACATGATCACCATTACCTATATTGACGTGCCCGGCGGCGGAGACCTCACCTTTGACCTTAACCTCCGCGGTTATGCTGAAGAAGTGTACAGTTATGAAATCGATCTTCTTGACTCGGATGCAAGCGTGAGCAGACCGAGCGGTTATATTCACGATTTCGGAGGCCAGGATTACGGCACGCAGGGCGAGGGAAAGACATTCAGCATAGCGAACACGGGCACGGGAATTCTGGTGCTAACGAGCATTATCCTTGCAGATGGGAACAATTTTACCCTGGTAGCCCCCACCGGCATGGAAGTGCTTCCAGAAGACAGAATTGATTTTACGGTTTACTACAATCCGGTTACTACGGGCACCCATCAATCGGCCATTACCATCATAAGCAATGACCCGGATGAGACCGCCTATGTCCTCAACCTTTCGGGACATTCCATGCAGCCCGGCATAACCGTGGAGCCCCCCCCAAAAGGACACGAGTTCTTCAACATGGGCGCGGATGGTGATTATGCCACGGTAACAGGCAAACAGGCAAGCGCGTACCGGGTATTTACTGTGAGAAATTCCGGGAACGGGGACCTTCCGCTTAATATCACTGTTCCGGTATTGAGCGGTACAGGCGCGGCAGATTTCGACCTCAATACCTCTGGATTTGATACTTCACTCTACGCCGGGCAAAGCACAACCTTTGCCGTGCGCTTTGATCCCCTTTCGATGGGCCAGAAAACCGCAAGCATTGACATGGAAACCAACGATCCTGATACGCCCGTGTATCACGCTACTGTGCTGGGGACCGGTGTCGTTCCAGAAATTAATGTGAGCATATCCTTGAAAGTAATTCATCCCTTTTACGATTATGATGATGAAGACCAATTTCTCGAAATGTACTGGGACATTCAGGCATGCGTGGGCCCCACCTGCCACACGATATCGAAACGAACCGATAATGATCCCTCTTCCGCCCTGGACGGGTATTATAGCTACAACGGGGGAACATGGTGGCTGGAATTCTTCCCTCCCGCAGGGTGCACATTTTCCATGCCCAAGTTCAGCACGGAGGGATTTGACTGGCATATTTACAATGCTGATTGGGACAGCAGCGGCTCTCATGAATGCTTCTCATGCACGGCCCTCACTGTTGGAAGAATAATTAATATCGTCTACGACCAGGTATCTAACAGACTTATCTGGGCAGCCCTCCCTCCGGAAGATGATCATCCGGAAATCAACTCAATACCGTTCAACACGACCACGCAGGTGAATTACCTCTCGGTACATGAGGTCGAAGGGCAGGTCTGGATGAATTTTGATTTTTACCCAAAGGACTTCACCGAAAGCGATTACAACAATTGAAACGCCGCGGGATTGTCATCCATGCAATAAGCCGGACCGGGAAGATTGAATTGAAAAAGACATCACCGGAGCGTCTGAAGCAGCTGATCCTGCCATGACAACGGCGACGGCAAGGCTTCCTCACATCCTCTCCTTCGAGAAGAATACCCGTTAAAACTATACGCTCGCCCTGAGCGCGACGGGCAAGTCAATCATCCATTCGTGCACATTTCTGATCGATTGGAAGATCGTTCCCACAGCCTGTTCGTGAAAGCAAGCACCACAGCCACGGCCCCATCCAGACCCAGGACCGGCGCCGTTTAAGCCGCAAAGCGTGCGAATAATGCTAACAGCCTTGAAAAAGAGACGTTACTGTATTGTAACGTTGTATATATAGTTATTTAGAAATTTTTTATTGATCAATCCCGCTACTGCTCAGCACAATTAGCATAACATTAAACGGTTTCGAGCCCTGTCATGCTTTTTTCTGATCAGATCATAAATTTGTTTTTTATGAAACATATTGTTTGTTTATTCCTTCATAAACAGATATACTGTTAGTATATCACATTGTTTTGAAGTCTCTTTCAGAATTGAAGTGGGAGTTTCAAGGAAAGAGAAGGATATTTCTCCTCAGGACATACTACCTGAGAGGAATTTTTTATTCTCTTTTAGAGAGACGGGACTATTACCATGATAAGGAACAAAGTATCATTAATAGTGCTTTCAATTCTGCTTTTATCGCTGGCAACAACGGTCAGCTGCGGGAAACCACTGGCATCCGATCAGAGTTCACCCATCTCGTATGCCGATATCTTCGGACTAAATATCTCAACTATCGAGCCCGATAACGGCGCTATTGACGTGCCGGTTGACACCTCAATCACAGTGACTTTTACATCAAACATAGATTCGGGGAGCGTCTCCCTTTCGTCATTCGTTGTTGCCGACTCCCTGTATATCCCGATCGATGGCAGCTATTTCTATCCCGATTTTCCCGATACTTGTACCATTGTCTTTACACCGAGCGCTATTCTCTTGAACCTGACCGAGTATAACGTGCTGTTGACGCCCGATATAACCGATGTAGAGGGCAACAGGCTGATATCTGAAAAAATATGGTATTTCACCACAATATCAGCCGGCATTATCCAGGACCCGGTCTTCACTCCCGTGTGCGGCACATATGAAGGACCGCAGGTGATAACCATTACCTGTCCGGACCCCGGCGCAACGATCCGCTACACCACTGACGGATCGGACCCATCCCCATCCGACGGCTCGGTGTATACTGCGCCGCTTCATGTTAATTTCAACACGCCGTCTTCGATCAAGGCCATGGCCTACCGGACCGGTTTTATAAATTCATCAATCTCATCGGCCTGCTATACCATACAGGCCTTTACCCCGGTCATTGCTCCGCCTGCCGGCACCTACAGCTCGGATCCGATGGTAACGCTCTCAACACAGACGCCCGGAGCGAACATCAAGTACACCCTGGATCTGTCAGACCCGGAGACTAACCCGGCCGCATTCGATTACGTCGCACCGTTCGCCGTAGCAGGACCGGGCACGATAACGGTCAGGACCGTGGCCCTCTCCCCCGATCCTGTCCAGCTGGCCAACAGCCCCATACTGTCGGCCGTGTATAACATAAATTACTCGCTGGTTGCTCCGCCGGTATTCAGTCCCGGGCCTGGATCCTACATTAACGACCCGTGGGTTGGCATCTCATCGCCAACCCCCGGCTCCCGCATAAAATACACTGCCGTGGTCGGTACACTCGGTTCCGATCCATATGTCTTCGGCCTAGAGGGCGGGCCTGCTGTTTCTTTGAAGATCACGGAAACAATTACCATCACGGCTTACGCATATGATCCGGCAGCCCTACTCGGGGATTCACTCGTCACTACCGGCATCTACATGGTCCCGCCGGTGATATATTCAATGACGCCGAACAAGGGCCCGAACTACCAGCCGATTACGGTCACCATCACCGGGGACCATTTCAAGACAGGCGTTGATGTCAGGCTGAAACGCAACAATGAGCTCGACATAGTCGCGGATAGCCAATTCATCGTGCTGACGGGACAAACAACCATCACCTGTGTTCTGGATATCACCAACAGCACAAAGGGGAAATGGAGCCTGGTCGTGACCAACACTGACGCGGGAACAACCGAGAAAAACGAGTTCCGCATTTACTGAGACGTGCGGAGCGTCAGATTCCCTCTTTCGAGAAAAAGACCCTGTAAAACTTGACGCTCGCCCAGAGCGAGAAGCAAAAATCAAGCATCCAGACATGGACGTTGCCAATGGAGCTGAAAATCACTCCCCACAGCCTGTCCTTCACGGCCAGCCCGACCAGAAAGGCGGGATCAAAGCCGAGACGCGGGGCTAGCGCGGCGGCCAGGCGCGCAAACGCGGGGAAGAAAAGGTTCAGGGACATGAGAAGGAGGAGCAGCGACAGGGCCCAGCGGAGCGTGCCCATCTTCCACGATACGCCGTCAGGGTTCGACGCTGAGATGCGTATGGTATTGATCGCGCTCCCGCCGATGGCAGTACTGAGCGACAGTGCCGCGACCTGCGCCGCGACCGCGTTGAGGGTGCTGTACCTGTAGCCGTCAGTGATCACCGGGATCCAGGGCATGACAAGCGTTATTATAATCATTACAATTGACCGGACGGGCCGCGTTCCCTCCGTCTCACCCACACCGAATTTCGCCAGGCCCATGACCGGCATGACGATCAGCCAGCCGAGCCCGATAAAGCCGATGAGGAGCCTGAAGGTTTTCGAATCAGAATACTGTATTAATAATACCGAAAAGAACGCGCTCTGAAGCACGAGCAGAACAACGAGCACGCCATACACGATCACCTGAAATCTCTTCATGCCAACCTCCAGCTCACGATACTTCTGGCTGATATAATGTGCAAATCCTCCTGATCCCTGCCAGAGGCATACGAAGAATTCCGATAGCCGCTTAGCAATACAATCATCCTGCCCCGATATCCGGTTTGCAACAAGTATAACGACACGCGAATAAATTTGTCATTGACAGGTAAAAATTGAGTAACTAAGCATTAATTTCCCGGCAACGCCGCATGAAGCGGCGTTGCCGGTTTCCGAGACCAGGATCAGGATACCATACCATGTTTCGCAATATGTTTATCAAGCTCATCATACGATTGCGGCGTCGGAAAATCGATTATACCCGGCCTATCGCGATCAGGAATGGCACTGAAAAAATGGTGGCCCGCTATATGCGGCTGCCGGACAGGTGCGTATTAACCCCGGTAGACGCGGGAGGCGTGCAGTCGGAATGGGTCTCGTGGCAGGGGTCGGACAGCGGCAGGGTCATCTTCTACCTGCATGGCGGCGGCTATGTTATCTGCTCACCGCGGACGCACCGCGACCTCATGTGGCGCCTGGCCCGGGCCTGCGGCGGCGCCCGCGTCCTTGTCCCGGACTAC
>JBGTBN010000143.1:0-6824 GCA_041749375.1 Spirochaetota bacterium | reverse complement strand
GGTCTCGACCAGTTCTTCGATGGTATCGGCCCTGATGATACCGTGCTGGCGGAGGAAGGCATCGGTGACCGCCTCGTTCCCGGCCATCGCGCCGGTGTGGGAGCGCGCAGCCTGCATGCCCTTCTCGGACCGTCCGACCTTGATGACCACGATCGGAATGGAGCGGCGCGCGGCCTCGCGTGCGATCTGCGCCAGCCGCCGCACGTCACGGAACCCTTCGATGAACCCGGCGATCACGCGTGTCCTTCCGTGCAGTACCATGTGCTCGATGCAGTCTTCCACCGATATGACCGCCTCGTTGCCGGAGGAGACGAAGAGCGATATGCCCAGCCCCTTTTTCAGCATCTTTGTTGCGATCACCTCGCTCGAGGCGCCGCTCTGGCCGATGATGCCGATGTTGCCCGGGACCGGGTCCCCTTCGATTGAGCCGCCCGAGAATACGCCCGTGCTGTCTACAGGGTTCAGGAACCCGAGGCAGTTCGGGCCCAGGAGTGTCACGCCCTGTGCACGGCAGAGGTCGACGAGTTTTTTCTGTAATAGTGTCCCTTCGCCCTCGATCTCGGAAAAGCCTGAAGAGACCAGCAGGATGTTTTTTATTCCGCGTGCAGCGAGGGCCTGAACCGTATCGGCGACCATCGAGCTCCTGACTATGACCGCGGCAAAGTCGACGCCCTCCGGCAGCTCGTCAATGGAGGCGAGGGCCGGGATCCCGCAGACCTCTGACGCGCCCGGATTCACCGGGTAGATTGCGCCCGGGAAGCCCACACGTCGTGCGTTTGACACGATATTTGCAAACCAGTGATTCCTGGTGGATGCCCCGATCACTGCGATGTTACGGGGGGAGAAAAAACCTGCAAGACGGTCGGCGGTTTCCTGTGACATGGCCTGTTCCTTCTTCGATCATCAAAAAGCAGGGTGGTTATTTGACAAGTAAATTAAAAAAATTAATAATTAATAATGGATAAACTTTTACATGCCTGTCCATAATTAACGGCAGTTTCATCCAGCCTTCTCCCCCCTGTCCCCCGGAGGGGGCACGAGTGAAAGAGCGGTACGTATAAGCATTCTTAATCTTGGTGAGGAAATTCTTGAAAATACAGAATAATAATCCATTAGTATGCATCATTCAGCATCTTTAATCACATGAAGATATGTCTTACGCGCCCCCTCCGGGGGACGGGGGGGAATTCGACGGATAAATTAACGTTGATTATTGTGTTTTACAACTAGTTGGATAATTATTTATTCTAAAATTAATAAATTTTTATTAATTAGTATTCATTAATATTGTATATTCTTCTAATACTCTCCGGCCGAATAAGCCGGTGAAGTAAAATTGATATTGACAGGAAGAGTGTCGATTTTCTACATTCTTCCCTGGATTATAGAGGTAAAAAGTGGCAAAGCTGAAGACAGCGAAAGCGCATGAGCTGGTGTTTTACGGACATGACACCCTGAAAAAAGTCGCTGAAGAGGTCAGGGAGATCGACGAAGGACTCCTGCACCTTATTGATACAATGTTCAATGTGATGTACCGGGAGAAGGGGGTCGGACTTGCTGCGCCCCAGATCGACGAGTCCCTGCGTATCATAGCCGTCGATGTCGCTGACGACAAGAAGAAGAGCCAGGTGCTGGAGCTGATCAATCCCGTGATTACCGCGTTCTCGGACGAGCTGGGGCCTTACGAAGAGGGCTGCCTATCGGTCCCGGGCATTTCGGAAGAAATAATCCGCCCCACGGGGATACAGGTCCGGGGCATCACCCGCGACGGCAAGGAGGTCTCGCTCGAGTTGAGCGGCATGATGGCCAGGGTATTGCAGCATGAAATAGACCACCTGAACGGTATACTCTTCGTCGACCGGCTGGAGGATTACGTGCGGAACGAGCTCCGGCCGGAGCTTAAAAGGATCAAGAAGCTGAACAAGCGGCCATGAACATAGGGTTTTTCGGGACACCGGATCTGGCCGCGCGCGTGTTGGCCGGCCTGACGGAGGATCACCGCGTCACCTTTGCCGTGACCGCGGAGGACAAGCGCGCCGGCAGGAACCGTGAGCTGCAGTTCTGCCCGGCGAAGAGCGAGGCGATACGGCTCGGCATACCGGTGCTTCAGCCAGCATCGCTTAAAGAGCCGTCGTTCCTCGACGGCATAGGCGCGTTCGAAGCGGATGCCTATGTTGTGGTCGCATACGGCAGCCTGATCCCGCGCTCCGTGTTCGGCCGCCCCCCGCTCGGGACCCTCAATCTCCACCCGTCGCTCCTCCCCCTGTACCGCGGCGCCGCGCCCATCCAGTGGTGCCTGATCAACGGCGAAACCGAAACCGGCATTACCGTGCAGCTTATCAACGAGAAGCTGGACGCGGGGGACATCGTGGTGCAGGAGAAGCTTCCGGTGGGGCCCGACACGACCGCCGGGGACCTGTTGGAGATCGCGTCCGCATCGGGCACCGGGCTTATCGGCCGCGCCCTTGATCTGCTCGCATCCGGCGCCGCTCCCGTAAAGCAGGACGATTCCCGCGCAACCTACTGCGGCAAGATCGAACGGGACACGGCCATGATCGACTGGAGCAGGAAGCACTTCGAGATACACAACCTGGTCCGGGGACTCAACCCGAAACCGGTGGCATTTTCCCATTTCCGCGGCGAGCAGGTAAGGATCTGGAGAACCGCCCCCGTGTACGGGGACGTCCCGGCAGATCCTGTGCCGGGCGGGCTGATCCGCTGGCAGAAAAGGCGCCTGCTCGCCGGTACCGGCGACGGCTTCATAGAAGTCCTCGATCTGCAGCCCGCGAACAAGAAGGTCATGGACGCGGGCGCCTTCATTAACGGGTACCGGCTCGCGCCGGAAGACCGTTTCGAGTGACGCGCACCATGAACATCTCCCGCAAGACAATAAAGATCATAGAAAAATTATTTCCCCCGGATGACGTCGACCTTGTCGCCGATATCCTGTCAAGAGAATGCGGCGGGAACATTCCACAGTGCGGAGAGTGTACCCCGGAAGAGATGGATCGGATCCGATTCTCGGTTTTGAAAGAGTCGAACGGGGACATTGAAACGTTAATGCGTTGTATCGGACTGGCTGGGCTGGACTGGCGTGATCTACTCGTGAATGCCGGGTTTGCCGATGACGTCCGTGCCCACGAGGCATGGGCGGAAGAGCTGCTTGCAGACCGCTGATACCCCGGGGCGGCCGCCGCGATTTTTATCTTTGTCCGGATTGTAATGCCATCTTTAATCTAAATAGCACGTGCGAGACTGTTTGTGGGGCCCGGGCTTTTCGATTGATCGTATAGCGGATCCATTACTCGAAATATAATAAAGGGAGCGTGATTTCACGCTCCCTTTATGCTTATCGCTATAGTGTCTGCAGGCTGGGCGGGGCGTTCTTCGAGTCGCCCTGCGTGTTCTCTTTCGGCTGCTTCTTCGCGGCTTTTTCTTTTTCCAGCGCCTGCTGTTTCAGCGTATCCTGCTCGAGCTTCTGCGCGCGGAGCTTTTGCTCCCGGAGAAGGTTTAAGGCGCGCTCTTGTTCCTTTTTCTCTTTCGCCAGCGTTTCTTTTTCATCTTTTTCGCGCTTTTCGCGGTCGGCCGAATCGTCAGGGGCCAGGACTTTTTTCTGTATCTCATCCCTTGCTTCCTTGTTCAGCTTCTCGAGCATTTCCGGCTTGATATCCCTGACCTCTTTCCTGATTTCCTCTATCTCCTCGGGTTTCGTCTCCGTGACTTTGATCTCCTTCTTCTGCTCCACGGCCTGTTTTACCGATTTCTCGTCCAGCTCAACGGTCTGGTTCTTCTTAACGGTTGTCTCGACCGTGGTGACCACGGTATTATTCTGAACGGGGTTGATCCTGACTGCGCCGGTGACCACGTCGAGCCGGGACGCCTTTTCGTCAGCGCTTATACGGAATGAGGTGCCGCGAACGGACGCTACGGCCGTGGGCGTCTTGACCCGGAAATCGCCTTTTTTCAGCTTGGAAAGGGTCACGTACATTTTGCCCTGCGGCATGTCCAACTGTGAGTCGCCCGTGGCAGGATCCATGAGCGTGGAGAGCAGGATGCTTGTATCTGGCTGGATCCGTATGATGCCCTCGGAGCCATACAGAACGTCGGCTATCGAATCAGCACCGGTCCTGATCCCGTCGCCGGTAATGAGCACATCGCCCACGGTTGCCGGCTTTTCAGTATTACCGGCTACGATCATCACCTCGCCGATCAGTCCCTGGATTGTTATGGCCCTGTCTTTCTCGTCTTTTTTGCAAACGGTCACTCCCGCTGCCAGGAGAAAAATTAGCATTACTGGTAAAACGTGTCTCATGTACTCCTCCGGATTTTCTTGTAAACTTTATATCAATATATACTCAATCTGACCATGATTCAAGCAAATAAATTTCCCCGGATCCCGTCAAATAATAAATACGTGTAAAATCAGGCCCTTTCCCCTATATGGAACGTGTATATAGCAGATAGCGTGATCCCAAAGAAATGGTCGTACTGCCCGTCAATTATGTTGCTGGCCGCATCATTGTACAGAGGATTGTTTTTGCTGTAATTCTGGCGGTTGTACAGGAGCTGGTACCTGCCGCCGAGCGACAGCGTCGTATTTATCTCTTCGATTTTATACGCGAACGAGAGGGAAGCGGAGCCTCCGTATGACAGGTAATGTCCCTTCCGGGGGAACATGAACAGGAATATAAAGCCGTCGGTCGATGAGAGAATATACGTTTTCTTCTGGCTGATTGCAATTGTTTCAGCCGACCAGAGCACCACGCCTGAGACGCTCATCATGATATAGAAGTTCGCCGCTACCGGGACTGTAAGTCCGAGGCCGAGTCCGCCGCCATAGGAGCGTACATCATCGGTAAGTGACCTGGTGAATGCCGCCGGGTTAGTTAAGAACAATAAATCCGTCATCTCCTCCTTGTAGCTGTAACCCTGGTGCTTGAACCCGGCAAATATTTTCACCATCCGGTGCAGGGCGCACCCTATAGAAGTGTCGCTGTCCCACTTGAGGACGTCACGGTTGTACTTTTTATACGACGGAGAGAAATTCCAGGGACCTGCGGTCATCTGGGTGTCTCTCGATGTCCCTTTGGACCTGAAGTAAAGCCGCCCCATGGTGAACACCGATTGTATCGACCAGCGCTCGAGAAAACCGATGGAGATTATGGGACCGGCCATCACGTTGGAGCTCGGCTTGAAATCACTGGCGTCTTCTGACATGACAATGAGAGCTGGTGCCGGGCTGAGGACTCGCATCGAGGATTTGGAGTCAGACCACGCCGGCTTCCACCAGATGTACCAGGCGGTCCCGCCGATGCTCAGGTCCACCGGCGCGGCGATGGCAGCCTGCGCGCCAAGGATGAGCGCTGCCGCGAGTAGCGCAGTTATGCTGTTCCGTTTCATGGTGTCCCCCCACCATCGTGAATTTTCCGGCGTAAAGGCCGCCGGTCTGCCGTCAGCATGTTATCCCCGCTTTCCTATATGGAAGGTGTAAATGGCGGAGAATGTTATACCTGCGAAGTGGTCGAACTGGCCGTCAATGATGTTCATGGTCACGTCGCTCTTCAGCATGTTTCCTTTCTTCTGGCGGTTGTGCAGAAGCTGGTACCGCCCGCCCAGAGCCAGGGTCGTGTTGATCTTATCGATGATATAGGCCAGGGAGACCGACGCGGTGCCGCCGTAGGAAATGAATTTTCCACGCGGCATATAGAAATATGACAGTACGAAACCGGTGGAATCAAGTCCGTATGCTCGGCTCAGGCTTGAGTCTGACTTCTCGCTGCACCAGAGGAATACGCCTGACAGGTTGACGAGCATGTAGAAATTATCCACCAGCGGGATCGTGGCGCCTATACCGAGCCCCGGGCCGTAGCAGTTGACCGTGTCTATACCCTCTGAATGGTCAATAGAGACAGCAGGGAAAATCGTCAGGTCATAGAAGTGAATTATCTCTTTGTAGCGGTATCCCTGTGCCTTGAATCCGGCGTAGAGTTTTATAAACTTGTGCACGGCGCATCCCAGCGTGGTGTCGGTGTCCCATTTCAGGACTTTTCGGCTGTACTCCTTGTGGGTTACTCCGGCCGCGCTGTTGATGATATCCGCCCCCAGTCCGAAGCCGCGGGCTTCATAGTCCATGGACCCGATGACAGCAACCGAGGAAATGCTCCATCTGTCGAGAAATCCGATCGTTACAATGGGACCGGCCATGACGCTGGAAGATGGTTTGAAATCATGGGCATCTTCGTCCCAGTAACCCACCGTGTCGTTCCACAGGTAGTAGCCCTGCCACCTGTTGTCCTCCCATGCCGGCTTCCACCAGACATACCAGGCCGTGCCGCCGAGGCTGATGGTGGTTTCAGCGTATGACAGCGCGGGTATGAATACTGCAAAAATGACAAGGGGGATTATTTGTTTAAATAATTTTTTCATGTTAAAAGCGTGAAGGAGCTGCGGGCAGATGTCAATAATAAAATGGGTGAAGTCCGGCATATCCGCCGGGTCAGCTTAAACTGACAGGTCCGCAAGCGCTTGCGGACCTGTCAGTTGTTGGTGCTGTTATTCGTCCTCTTTCTTTTTCCTGCCGAAGAGGCCCTTGATGCTCTGCACCAGGGTTTTGGGTTTCGGCTTTTTCCCCGAGTTGTCTATGATGCGCGTTTTCTCGAAGTTTTCCCCGTACTTGTTCTTGAAATATTCGAGGCGCTCCTCTGGCGTTGCGTCCCTCGAAAGTCTCGGCCGGCGACCGTGCTCCTGCGGGCGGGATGGTTTCCGGTGCTCCCGCTGTTCCTGCTTGCGGGGCTGCCGCTCGGGACGGGGCCGTTGCTGGCGTT
>JBGTBN010000142.1:0-29726 GCA_041749375.1 Spirochaetota bacterium | reverse complement strand
TGCCCGCCTCGCGCAGGGGGCTCAGTATCCCGAGCTCGGCCAGGGCCCGCATGCCGGGCCGGTCATCCGCGCTGTCGTCGGCGTGGGTGCCCTCGGCCACGCGGACGATCCCCTCGGAGGCGGCGTATGCCGCGATGGAGCGGAACACGTCCAGCTTGCAGATGTAGCAGCGGTCCGGCGTGTTGGCGATGAGGCGGTCGTTCCCGAAGGGATCGGCCGTCAGTATCACGTGGCGCACTTTTTCCGACGCGGCGAACGACGCTGCCTCCTCGACCTCGCCGGGAGAAAGCAGGGGCGAGGACACGGTGACCGCGAGGACGCGGTCTCCCAGCCGGTCGTGCGCGACTTTCAGGAGATAGGCGCTGTCGACGCCGCCGGAAAAGGCGACTGCGGCCCTTTCAAGGGAATCGATCGCGCGGATCAGGTTGGCTATTTTTTCTTTCACGATGCAGGTTTGGTGGATCCCGCCACAGGGGCGCGGCAGCGCCCTCGTGCGGGATCATATCTCGACGTCGCCTTCGAACAACTCGTTGAAAAAGCGCACCATGTATTTCAGCTCGTGCAGAAAGCCGGTCACGGAGGTCTTGTTCTCCGCGTGGTCCAGGATCTCCGTACCCAGGAAATTGGTGTCTATGCCGCTTTTTGCCATGAACTGGGCCAGGTTTTTCCCCTCATAAAAGGGTATGATGTTGTCGGTTTTTGAGTGGAGGATGAAGTACTTGCACCGACTGCGGTTTTTTGCGAACATGGAGCCGGGGTTGATCGCCTCGAAATCATCGTGGTGCAGTTTGATGATGGCGATATCGTTATAGAGCTTATCGCCCAGGATCTTCTTCATCTCGCTCCGGTCCGTGACGCCCGGTTTTGACGCTGCTATGGCCTTGCTGATGAGCGTTTTCTCCTTCTGGGAAAAGTGGTCCATGTTCAGGGTGATGGCGAGCTTCACCATGATGTCGATCTCCTCGGGATTGAGGAGCTTGTTGTAAAAGTCGAAGAGCGCCTTGCCGTCGGCAAAGGGACCCAGCATGAATATCTTTTCAGGATAAATTTCGTCCGGGACCTTGTTCAGGGCTACGAGCAGGATGTTTGCGCCTATGCAGGCGCCGAAGGCCCGGTACCGGCCCGGGAATTTTTTCACCATCGCGACATAGATATCCGCCATCCGGTCATAGGCGCCCCGGAGAGAGCCGCCGGTAATGCTTCCCTCGACCATGGGGATGATCACGTTCATGCCGGTGGCGTCGCAGATGCTCCTGGCAAATCGGTCTATTTTCGGGTGTTTGTACGCGTCGGGCGTGAGGCCGTGCTGGAGCATGAAATATTTTTGCGACACATGGCCCGGGAATCGGTAGAGCATGGCCGGCACCTTTTTCCCTTTTACATCAAGGAAGACCTCCTGCTTTACGTAGCGGGTCGGCTCGCGGAAGCCCGTGTTGCCCAGGAGGAACCTGACGCCGGGATCTCTCAATAATAAAGCGTAACCGACGCCGGCGGCTATCCCGGCCAGGACGACCAGGCTCACCAGCACGATGGCGGTAGTGATCAGGATTTTTTTTACTTTCATGGGTCATTTCTTCCGTATTGGGGCTGATCCATACGCGGTTGTCGAGTGAATTTCGCGCTTGTTTATAGCTTGTCTCGATACGATTTTGCCGCCTCCAGCGTCAAAATCACTCGACAAGCGATGCGAAATTCGTATCGAGGCGGCTTATGGGGCTGTCCCTTTGTTTGTTACGCAGCAGTATTAATCACACCGGAACTGCGGCGCTGTCAAGATTTTTTATCGCGCGGCAATCAGGCCGGCTGCGCCCCGCGGCTGACCAGGTTCTCGAGGATAATCCCCCTCACCCGCTCGCGGAGGGCGGTCGCGTCTTCCGGCCGCATTTTTTCCGTGATGATCGGGGCGCCGATTATGATCTCGATCGTGCCCTTCCTGATGAACAGCGCGCCGCTGGGAAACAGGTTGTAGCTGTTTACGACCGTAATGGGCACCAGGGGGAGCTTCGTGGTGATGGAAAAGATGAAACCCCCTTTCTTGAAGGGCTGGAGCAGGCCGTCCCTGGTGCGCCTTCCCTCGCCGAAGAACAGGGCGCTTATGCCGTTCCTGAGCTCCCCGGTTGCCCTGTTGATAGTCTCGATCGCCTTTGCGCCGTCCCCGCGCTCGATCGGGATCATCCTGCCCAGCTTGAACGCCAGTCCCATGATGGGGATTTTAAGCAGCGATTTTTTTATGATAAACCGGAGGGGAGAGGGGAGGGTGGTGCCTATGGCGAGCCCGTCCAGGTTGCTCTGGTGGTTCGAGATAAACACGTACGACCGCTTTTTGTCGATATGGTCCAGGCCGGTCACGCGGAGCCGGACGCCGTTGGTGAACAGTATGAATCTCGCCCAGACCTGGCCGATCCGGTAAGGGGTCCGGCCGGAACGGTCGACCAGGGCGGTCAGGACCGCGGGGATCCCGAGCAGGAGCGTGGCGATCAGGGTGGTAGTGATCGAGCGCGCGGTCAGGGCGAAACGTTTTACCGATGATAGTTCATTTGTCAAAACCCGGCACCTCGGGGGGTAAAGGATCGTGCAGATGTTTTCCCGGTTATGAGTGCAATAATTTTATATTTTGTCAATACATCAAACCGGGGCGGATTTAAAAAATCAGAAACCGTTTAGCCTGATAAATAAATTTACTATTTATATGATTACAACCACGAATGAACACGAATAAACACTAATAGGAATAGTAATTAGTGTTCATTTGTGTCGATTAGTGGTTTTATTAGGATTATTAATAATGTTACTTTTTCAAGCTAGCAGTTTACAAAAATTATTATCAGGATAGTTTGGTCTGTCGCTTTACTGTATTTGTCATTTCGAGCCCCGCTTGCCGGGGTGAAAAGAAATGACGGATTTGCATTGGTTCTATTATTTATTAATAATCAGAACCGGCCCGGTCAGGCTGATTTTTTAAAATGTCATTAAATTATCCCGATATTCGGCATAATTCTATTGTATGTCATCAAATCCGGCAGACAATATGAGCATTATGAAGTAGATGTGTCAGGATTATCAATTGATTATTAAAAAAACTGAACTCTCGGTTTTTTATTGACACGATTTTTTATATACTGTAATATGATATATTTAGTAAGGCTATCGGTTTCTATTGTGCATTATATGAAGGTCAGCCTGGTTGTACCGCTTTCGCAAGGTTGATGCACTGCAGACAGATTGCTTTTTTTTAAACGCGGTTACGGACATTTGAATTTGCACTTTAAACAAGCACACCGGTAATAAATGATATAAATAGCAATTTTGTTTTTAATTCATGTGATTGTCAGCGGTTTCAAATTTATATTGATAACCGTCTGGCCGGTTACCAGTAATTAATGTGATTCATGAAAACCAGTCTGAAATAAAAAAAAATTATGTGATGTAATCAATGGGAGGATTATCATCATGAGAAGAACATGTGTAAAAATTTTCTGCTTAGCGCTGCTGATCATGACCGCGATCGGATGTTCAAAGGAAAAAGAAACAGAGTTCCAGACGAACGATCCGGCAGCCCCGTTCAACCTCTTTCACCTTTTCGATGACTACCCCGCGCTTGACCAGGCATGGGACAGCGTCCCCGGCGGCACGGGCAACCATAAAATGTATCAGATGATGGCCGCGGACATTGACGGCACCGCGGAGTTCCTGTTCATCCTGTCCCACCTCCTGGACCGCGCGGACGACCCGGGACTCGGCATGCTCGGTGACCTGAAGACCCTGCTGGGCCTTGTCCAGAATGACGGCGAGCGTTTCTACGGAAACAACCAGAAGGGAATGACGCCGTATGCGATCAATTCGTTCTATGGCGACGGCAACGCGCCGCAATACCTTGACGATTTTTACGGGTTCCTCGACGAGATCACCGAAGAGGTGAACCTCGCCACCCCGGGGATCGGCCCGAGCGTGATCGGCATCGTCAACAAGGTCACGCCCTATATGCTCTCCAAGACGCCGGAAGAGCTCGAGGAAACCATGGAAGGCATGTACATGCCGACCTTCTACCAGCATATCGATTACAACGTGAGCACGCCCGGCTATGCTGTCCGGCTGCAGGAGGGCACGTATACCACTGCCCAGATGATTACGGCCGGCCTGGCCGATAACGATATCACCTCTATGAAAGTGCCGTTCGGGTGCAAGGTGACCCTGTATGACCTTGACAACTTCACCGGGACGGCCACGGTGTTCGATGAAAGCTCTAAGTTCGTCGGTGCGTCGATCAACGACACGACCTCGTCGATACGGATCGAGAAGGACAGCTCCGACATGGTGGACCTCGCGGAGCTGGCCGCGGGCCCGCTCGCTATGGCGGACTTCCCGATGTGGATCAACGAGGGGGCCTCCCCGGGGCTTGACTCGCTTATCACCGACTACTCGCTCATGGCGGGTGGCACGGATTCAGACCTGGGCAACATGAGCGCGGGCATGAGCTCGGTCATGTACGGCATGATCAGCCTCCTGAACGGCGAGACCGTGGACCGGGAAGGAATGTATGACCTGATCGAAAACCTTCAGGACGCGATCGGCGATCCGGAGATCGTCAAGCGGCTGATATGGAACATGTCCAACTATTTTACGACGAACGGCTCGGTCTATACCACGCTCAACACCACCAACACGGGCGTTAACTCGAATGTATACAACACGGACAATCCCGGCGTGCTCTATTCAAACGTCGAGCTCGGGGAAAACCTGCGCCAGATCCTGACCGGCTCGTCCGGGCTATTCCTTCGCAACGACCGCAGGGCGTCCATGGTATGGCAGAGCGGCAGCACGGATGATACCTACCCGCTCGAAACCCTTCTTTCAAACGTGAAGAAGATCTACGCGGACTGGGACAACGCACCGATCAAGGAATCCATCTATGATCTGCTGCGGTTCGACGCGTACGGCCGTGACCGCCAGACTGACGCAAATGCCTACCAGGCAAGCCACCTGGAGCACCTGCTTTACGTGGGCGCCATCTCGGGTAACAACGGATTTGCGCACCGTGCGAACGCGAACGAGATTACAAACCCCGGGGATGACAACACGATCGAAGGCAACATGAGGCGTCACGGGCACGGCGAGTCGCTTGGTTATATGACCCTAAATGATTCGCTCTTTTCCCTCGGCGCATCACGTGACGGCACGATGGGCGCGGACCTGGGCACGTTCGAGCTTGCCTTTGACGGCAGCGGCATAAATAAAGGTCAGGACCGAGTGTTCAGGAGAAGCACCTACTTCGCGAACGCCAACAGGGACAACTACAAGTTCCAGTTCAGCTGGGAATACCCTGTTCTTCAGTTTCTGAGCGGCGCCTGTGTCGGTGATGCAGGTGTAAGCACGGAAGGCGCCCTGAATGGCGGGAATGAAGATGGTGACTCAGATCCTGATACGAATGCGTATATTCCTTATTCTGCAAACGGGACCTTTATGAGGGACCTTTCTTCCTGGTCTTTCGGCTGGGTCATCCGCGCCTGCTGGGAGGGCGAGGGTCCCTATTATACCACGCAGGGCGGCACGAACTCCGGTGGCGTGTACACTTACTACCGGCCTGACGGCAGTATATATGCGTATGTCACCAAGACCGATGTAGGAAATCCGGCCACCTGGACCTACGTGTACCCGGTGGACTCATCGTACGACAAGGCCGATCCGGCCCTCTCCGGGCAGCGCTTCAACCGGTACAAGTACCAGTGGAACACAGACTACTACATGATGCGCGGCGAGAACAATACCAACTACGTGCCGAAAGACAACGATGGCAATACAGAGCCCGATTCCTCGACAGACCCGCAGTACCGCACCTACACTGAAGTGGTACCAGAGCAGAGCGCGGACCGGGAGTGCGTATCCCACGAAGAGGCGATATTCAGGAATTTCCAATGGATGTTGAACGAGAAGAAGATAGTTATGATAATTCCTCTATGGCTCAGGGCGTCTTTCTGCGGGGAGATCGAAAGCTGCCTGTATCAGATCATGGAGGGCAATGGACTTTCCGGCCTGTCCAATGCACGGAAATTCCGCGGCAACGGTGTATGGGCTAAACTGAACGCCGGAACCACACGGGACAATTCAGTTCAATCAACCATACCCGGCGATTATCGAATGATATTCCTTTCAATGCCCTTGCAGAAAGCCATGCTCGACATGGGAGCAATCCCGGCCAGCAAGGTATGGGACCAGGTTGCGCGGGGCGAGGCCACGCCCGGTGCGGTGGGACACAACCTGGTGGCCCTTGCGCGCTTCGGGTTTCCCCAGAGCCCCATGGTCACGAGCGGCACGAACTATGAGCATAAACTCCTTGGTTCCGGGAAGGTCGACAACAGCGCGAATAATAAAGATACAGGTTTCCTGACCTCTGACCCGGTATGGAAGAATAGAAATGCAATCCTGCCGCTGTTCATCGCATTGCTGGCGCCCATTCGTGAGAAAGCGTACGTGACCGATCCATTCACACCGTCGGCAAACCGTAACTCGCTCGCAATCATGCTGGAGGGATTGAACCCTCTTGTCAAGCCATGGATCTACTTCAACTATAACCGCGATTCGAGCGGCGTTGCGCAGAATGCGTGGCTGCCGCGAGTCAGGGGAGGCACGCTGTATAATTCGTGCCTGAGGGAGCAGTCCGCGTCACTGATGTCAGACTGCGAAGTGAACCCGTTCGTATCAAGCACAACGAATACCAAGTCATGGTACGGTGGCGACTCTGTACGGAACTACTTCGCACCTCCGGCCATACCCACGCTCCTGTCCATGCTCATTGACTCGGACACAACAACGAACAGAAGCACCACAGCCCGGCGCGCGGACGGCCTGCTTGCCAAGCTCGTGGAGTACGATGTGGCTGCCGGCCGACCGGCAGTGACAGAAACGCCCTGGACCACCGCGCCTGAGCCGCCTGACGCGAACGCGGTCAACAGGCTCTGCTACGGCCTGGAACAGATGACAACGGGAATGAAGGGCGCCCGGGCAAAGGGCACCGAGATTCTGGAGGACCAGAGCGGCGCTATAGGCGTTCACGGCCTGACCGATAGGATAAGCCGCGTGACGAAAAGCATTGATCCGCCGGCCTGGCTGTTCCAGAAGCGGGTACGGCCTGATAACCCGGCCAAGTATATCGACATGGACCTGGATGACGTGCTGGAAGGCGTGATCGGCGCGTCCAACACCGAGGGAATACGGCAGTTCCATGACACGAACACCGGGTACGAAGACGGCACGGGCGACCCGAGCTGGACCGATATAACGAACGCGAATGACGACGGGGCCCTGGACAACATCGAGTTCCTGATAGACAACTTCGTTGCCCAGACCGGGACCTATGCCATTACGGAGCATATATTCGACATAGTTGACGTGATGGTACAGCACAACCCGACCGAGGCGCAGGTCAAGGGCCTTCTCTACACGCTGGGCAAGCTGCTCGCCTATTACGACGGCGACAGCTCGGCGTGGCTTCTGCAGGGTGATGCGGGGTTTGACGCGCTCTACGGCCTGATGGCAAACGCCCTGCCCACGATTGACGGAGAGATGGGGCTTTACGCGGCGGATAATGGCAGCACCAAGGGAGAGGTCTACCACTCGCTCATGTCCAGCTCGCAGCACGCGATGGCGCCGAACGGGCTGGTGGAGTACATCATGGACGAGATATCCATAGACCCGTATTCGAGCGGCGATTTAATCCGCGACCTGTCACTCTGGATGGACAGCAGCCTGATCAGCGGCTCGGACACCGAGTTCTATGCGATCATATCCCAGATGCTGGCTGACATGGCCGGGCTGGTGCAGAATTCGCCCTCGGAAGAGGGACTCTACCTGATCTACGACCATTACGGGTTCCAGAAGAACTAGTGACAACGACAATGCATTTCATAAACACCCTCTGATAGGGTCGGGATTAATCCCGACCCTATCAGAGGGTGAAATGTATATTTCCCGCATCAATATAAAAAATTTTTATCAATAAGCGACTCCCATTCGTATACATGATATTCCTGAATTGGAGGGATATCATGAGTTTGAATACCTATCGAGATATTACCTATCATATTATTTTTTCAACGAAGAGAAGAGCGGATATAATAACGCCAGATATGATGGCATATCTGAGACAATTATTTAAAGAGAAGGCCAATAGCCTTGGCTGTAATGTGCACATTGCAAACGGCCGAGGAGATCATATTCACCTGCTGGTTTCAGCATCGCCGAAATGGAGCGTTTCGGACATTGTTAAGATTCTGAAAGGATATTCATCGTATAAGATTCCGGCATTGTACTGGCAAAGAGGATTCGGCGTTTTTACTGTTGATCGGGGTTCATTTGACAGGGTGTTTAATTATATTAAGATTCAATGATGTCCCCCTCTGATAGGGTGGGGATTAATCCCCACCCTATCAGAGGGGGGCTCTATCAATGCATCTTTTTCGGCAGCTTGTCCACGAATTTCTTCAGCTCCTCAAGGTTTGAGAAGATTCCGGCCAGGGCGTACGCGCTGAAGACCATGCCGAGCACGATGCTCACCGGGATCTCCAGGCCCGGCCCGAAGAAACTCCTGAGCCACCCGAACGACGTGCTGAACGGGATTGCGAACAGGCTCACCAGGATGATGAGCCCCACCGCGCTCCACTGGAAGCCCGACACGTGCTGGTCGTGCCGCACGGCGGAATGGAAAACGGACAGCATGATCTCCTCGACCCGGTCGCGGTCCAGGTCGTACTGTGCCTCGTTCTGAAGCGATTTGAACCGGTTGTTCAGAAGGGCAATGTCCCGCCTGCACTTCGGGCAGAAGAGCATGTGGAGCTGCACGGAAAGGGGGATGATGGACCGGTTGTCCATCTCGAGAAATCGCTGCTGGGTTTTTTCACAGTTCATTGTAGTCCTCCGCTATCGTTCCTTTCAGCTCGTCGCGCAGCATTGTCTTGGCGCGAAGAACGTTTGATTTTATCGTGTTCACGGGATACCCCGTTATCCTGCCAATCTCGCCGTAGGTCAGTCCCAAGAAAAAGTAGAGCTCCACGCAAATGCGGTACCGCTCCGGCAGCAGTCCGATGGCGCGCATGAGCATGTCACGTATCTCGCCGCGGACGTGCCGCGTTTCAGGGGTCGAGTCCCCGGACGGCAGCTCTTCCGGCACCTCCGATTCGATCCGTTTCGCCCCAGCCCGGTTTATACCGTGGTTGTAGGCTACCTTTGTCAGCCAGTACCGGAACGGCGCCCGGCCCGCGTAGGTGCTCAGGCTCTCGAAGGCCCTGATGAAGACCTCCTGGGTAAAGTCGTACGAATCGTCCCTGTTGTTGAAAAACCGCATGCCGATGCCGAAGATCTTCTTCTGGTACCGCTCCACGATGATCCTGAAATTATCAATGACGCCGAGGAGTACCTGTTTGACGATCTGCTCATCGGTCCCATTCTCATTGTCCATTTTTGTCCTTGTTCATGGAGACACGGATCGCGAAGAATATCAGCAGGCTCACGCCCAGGGAGAGAGGCGCCAGTCCGCTCAGCACCGGGTATGAAAAGCCCTCCAGCAACACGAAAAAGAGGACCAGGCAGACGCCGATGCAGGTAAGCACGAGCCCCGAAAAAAGGCTGAAGGTGCTGAGATCGAATTCTGTTTTCACGTACTGGCCCTTCTCGATGATGAGCATTCTCTGCCTGTGGTTCCACAACAGGAAGAAGAAGATCACGATCCCGCCCATCACGATGCCCACGATGGGAATAATGGTAACGATAATCTGTGCCGCGGTTGATGGCATGTTCCGCTCCTTGAGCGCGTCCCCGTACGCCGGGAACGCGTGATAGAATAGTTCCTACGATATGGTCCGGCGTATTGATTATGTAAATCACTTTTTAGCTCCCGGCCATGATTATATCCTCGTCATACAGGGCCTTCCGCGACCAGCGATAGGCGGTCGTTTCGCATTTCAGCTTGAATTCCAGGTAGTTGTCCCTGAGATGGGCTTTCAGCTCCGGGTTAAGCCTTCTGTATGTCCGGCGGACCCTTTGTTTCTCACGCTCGGCGAGACGCTCGATCACGGCCGGATGGACATTTCCCGCGTTTCTGAAGGCCTGCTCATACCGCTCTTCCAGGCGGACGATGGATGATTTCATGAATTCTGATATACGCTCGGCCTTAAGAATATCGTCAGTGATCTTGAAAAAATGGTACCCCTTGATCGCCAGATTGACGGCCATGGGAAACTGGCCCGGATTGCGGGCGAGGGTCGTTGCAAGCAGCTTCATGTAGCGGAGGCCGTAGCGCGAGAAGCTCTGCAGGAGAAGGGAACGGAAAAAGGCCTTCATGTCTTTTAACGTGAGCGATTTGCCGTACTGGCGTGTCCGGGGCAGGCGCCGGATCAGCGTGGCGCACCGGGCGAAATAGTTCCGCGGCTCGTATATGGAAGCGATGACCCGCTTGTAACCGCTGACCAGCACGTGGCGTTCCATCCGCGGTACGAAGTTAATTTCCATTGAATGGGTGTTGTTGCCGTCGGTTTCTCCCGTGATGCGGCCCTCGCGCTCAAGTCTTCGATACAGCTGGGTGCCGGGGAGCGCGATAAGGGTGCCGATCATGGCCAGGGGTATGCCCGCCTTCTGTATGAAGTCTACCTGGAGGTCGAAGATGTTTTCCGGGTCCGTGTCGAACCCTACGATGAACCCGCCCATCACCTCGATCCCCTTCGCCTGGATCTTTGATACGCTTTCTATGATGTCATTTTTCGTATTCTGCTGCTTGTTCGTCTGCTCGAGTGTCGCCTGGACCGGGGTCTCGATGCCGACGAATACCATGTCCAGGCCGGCGGCCACCATTTTGTCCAGGAGGTCTTCGTCCTGAGCAAGGTTGATGCTGGCCTCTGTGTAGAGGCTGAACGGGTAGTTCCGCGATCTCTGCCATTCCATGATGTGGTCAAGCAGCTCCCGCACCTTTTTTTTGTTCCCGATAAAGTTATCGTCAACGATGAAGAGCGAGCCCCGGAAGCCGGATTCGTACAGGAAGTCCATCTCGCGGATGAACTGCTCCGGGAGCTTGTACCGCGGCACCCTGCCGAACATCTCGATGATATCGCAGAATTCGCAGTTAAAGGGACAGCCGCGGGACGACTGGATCGCCATGGAGCCGTAGGCGCCGGGGTCCAGCAGGTCAAAGCGCGGCAGCGGCGATTTCGTAATGTCGGGTTTTGTTTCATCCTTGTAGATTTTCTGCGGACAGCCCGCTTCCAGGTCGGCGATGAACCGCGGCAGCGTGACCTCACCCTCGTTGAGGACGAAATGGTCAACGCCCCGGATCGATTCGTGGCCGGTGGTCGGGTAGGGACCGCCGGCCACGACCGGCGTTCCGCACCTGTTGCACATGCGGACCACCTTGAGGAATGATTCCTTCTGCACGATCATGGCCGAGACGAAGACGAGGTCCGCGCCCATGATGTCCTCGCAGGACAGTTCCTGTATATTCATGTCAATGAGCCTGAGGTCATAATCATCCGGCAGCATTGCAGCAACGGTAATGAGTCCCAGGGGCGGCATCAGGGACTTGTAGCCCACGAAGGGCATCACGTGTTTAAAGCTCCAGTACGTCGCAGGAATCTCCGGATACACCAGGAGTATCTTCCGTTTCATGGTTCTCCCCCCTTTGAAGAGACAACTATAGTATGTCGGTTATTTTATTTCAGCGCACAAGTCGTTCTGCAGATTGAAATGAGGCGCGGTTTTACAGGGATTTCAGTATTTTAAACCCGTAGAAAGCGCTCAAAACAATCAGTATTCCCAAAATGGATTCCAGCATACGATTCTCCTTCCGGTGCAATAAACGGTGTCGACGCCCGTTTAAACATAAAGACAGCTTTATCTTCCAGGCGGTTGCAAAAAAAGTCCGTATAAAAGAATTGACAGTAATGAGGTAAGATTTTTTACTATTTAAGTAAGGGCCCGGTATGTGACAACGCATGGACGGGCCGTTTTATCATGGAAGAGGATGGGATCCGGTGGTCCCCGCGGTCTTCAAAACCGTAGGCTGCGATATATCGCAGCGGCAGGTTCGATTCCTGCCCCTTCCGCATCAACAATGCGGCCTGCCGGGGAATGACCGGTACGGCGTACTGGCCAGTTATGGACGATAAAAACCAGATAATGCGGAATCTACCCCAGGTGGAAAAATTGCTCCAATCGGAGGAGGTGCGCCCCTTTATTGCCGGGATAGGACGTCCGGCCGTCGGAGAGATCTGCCGCGTGGTGCTGGCGGAAGCCAGGGCCGCAATCGAGCGGGACGGGTCCCCCGACCTGCCGGGTATTGTCGCGTCGATCGCGGCGCGCTGCAGGCAGAAAAAGATGCACCGGCTCCAGCGGGTCATAAACGGGACCGGCGTGGTCATCCATACCAACCTGGGCCGCGCGCCGCTCTCGCCCGTTATCCTCGGGCGCATGGCCGCCGAGATGTCCGGCTACTGCAACCTCGAGCTTGACTTACCCAGACAGAAGCGCGGGAGCAGGGGCGGTTTCCCGGAGGAGCTCATCTGCACCATGACCGGGGCGGAAGACGCGCTCATAGTGAACAACAACGCCTCGTCCGTGTTTCTCATCCTGAGCGAGCTCGCGCGGGGAAAAGAGGTCGTCGTATCGCGGGGCGAGCTGGTCCAGATCGGAGGCGGGTTCCGGATCCCCGACATCATGCGCGAGAGCGGCGCCCTGCTCGTCGAGGCGGGCACCACGAACATCACCACCGTCGGCGATTACCGAGCCGCCATTACCGGGAACACGGCCATGCTCTTCTCATGCCATCGCTCCAATTTCACGATGCAGGGTTTCACCGACAGCCCGCGCCTTGCGGAGCTCGCTGCCCTGAAGAGCGATTCAGTCATTTTCGTGCGCGACCTGGGGAGCGGAAACATGACCACCGACCAGGGCCTTCCCCGGCCCTTCGAGCCCACGGTCCGGTACGAGCTCGAGCAGGGCCCGGACCTGGTCTGCTTCAGCGGCGACAAGCTCCTGGGCGGGTGCCAGGCCGGCATCATCGTGGGAAGGAAAGAGCTGGTCGCGCGGCTCAGGAAAAACCCGCTCATGCGCATGATCCGTCCGGACAAGATCGCCTATTATATTTTACAGGAGACGCTTCTTCATTACGTGAACGGCGAGGAGAGCGGGATCTCGTCCTGGTCGGTCATGACGCAGGGAGAACAGGAGATAGCGGCGCGCATAAACCGATTCATGAGGATCATCAGGCACCCTGAAAAGGCTCGGCTCATCAGGCGGACCAGTACCATGAGCACCATCGGCGGCGGGGCAATGCCGGGCTACCGGCTGGAGAGCAGAGGCGTCAGTATTGTGGTCCCCGGCCGGGGAGCGGATGACATCTACGCGGCCCTGCTGGCAGCCCCGGTCCCGGTGGTCGGCATCATTGCGGACGGCGCGTTCATTCTCGATTTCCGCACAATACTGGACCCGGACGTACCTGCGGCCGCAGCGGCCGTTGACGCAATACTCTCCGGCGGCACCGGGAAATAGCGATGCATGTAATCGGCACGGCCGGTCATATAGACCACGGCAAGACCTCCCTCATCATGGCGCTCACCGGCATCGACTGCGACCGCCTTCCGGAGGAGAAGGCGCGCCAGATGACCATTGACATCGGCTTCGCGCACCTCGAGCTTTCCGGTTTCGGGACCGTGGGCTTCATCGACGTGCCGGGGCACGAGCGCTTCATCCGGAACATGGTGGCCGGGGCCTGGGGTATCGACCTGGGCCTGCTCCTGGTCGCGGTTGACGACGGGTGGATGCCGCAGACCGAGGACCACTTCCGCGTGCTCCAGCTCCTGGGCGTGGAGCGCATCGTAATCGCCCTGAACAAGATCGACATCGCCGACGAAGACATGGTCGCGCTGGTCGAGGCGGACGTGCGGCAGCGGCTGGCTGACACGCCCTACCGGGACGCCGACATCGTGCGCGTATCGTCGAAAACCAGCACTGGCATCGACGTGCTCAAGGCCGCGCTCACCGGAAATTTAAAGAGACTGGCAACGGCGCGGGACGCAGACAAGCCGTATCTCTACATAGACCGCATTTTCGGCTCGAAGGGGCACGGCACGGTCGTGACCGGCACCCTCCGGAACGGACTGCTCCGGGACAACGACCCGGTTCGCATAGAGCCGGGCGGCATCGAGACGCGCATAAAGCGGATCGAGAGCCACCACAGCACCCTGGCGGAGGGGAGCCCCTCGCAGCGGACGGCGCTAAACCTGTCCGGTGTCGCTGCCGGCGCACTCAAGAGGGGGCACATTCTCTTTCGCAGCGGGTTCTTCACCCGCTCGAAGGAGGTACTGGTGCGCGTGCGCCTGCTGGAGGGGCGGCGCGAGCTGAAGAACAATACGGGCATCGAGGTCCTGATCGGCACGGCCGCGGTACGCGGGAAGATAATATTCCTGACCGGCGATACGGCGGCCGCCGGGGAGTTCCCGGCGCGGATCAAGTTCGAAGAGCCATGGTTCTGCTACCCGGGCCAGCCGTTCGTACTCACCAGCCCGGGCGGTTTCAGGATCATCGGGGGCGGCATGGTGCTCCTGCCCGGGTATGACGGGAGGAAACAGCGCGCGCGGGCGGAAGCCGGCCTTGCGCGGCTCTCTTCGTACTCCTTCGAGGAGCGGCTGACCTTTATCGTGTCGGTTCGGCGCTGGATGAGGCGGGAGGATATCCACGCGATGCACCCCGAGAGCCGCGCGTTCATCGATGAGTCCCTGGCCGCCCTGCTCGGCCGGCATACCGTCAGGCAGCTGGGCGAATATATCATCGATGCGAAAAGCCACGACGAAGCAGTTGCGGCCGTCCTTGATGCGGTGAAGAAGCATGTGGGGATCAACATGAAGGAGCTGTCCGATGCCACCGGGACGGATCCGGAAATCTGCAGGCTGATCATTGCCTCGCTTGTTGCGGAAAACAGGGTGACTGAAAAAGAGGGCAATTTTTTCCACGGGAGCGGGGCACCGGCAATGACGCTTTCACCCGGCATGGTCAAGCTCCTTGAAACGGCCCGCATGAACGGAGGCTCCGGCATCGAGTTGGAGCGGCTGGCCGGTGAATCGGTGAAGCGTGATGCGCGGGACCTGATCAAGCTCGGCATGCTGGTCAGCCTGGACGGGAATATATTGTTTCACAAAGAGGTCTACGAAAAAATGAGGGACAGTATCGTGGAACTTTTTGACACCAGGGCTAAATTAACAGTGCCGGAAGCAAAAGACGCAGTCGGTCTCTCCCGCAAGTATATACTCCCCCTCCTCAACAGGATCGAGCGCGACGGTCTGATAAAAAGGCTTGGCGATTTTCGCATTAAAGCATGAATGAGACTTGTCTGATATTTAACAGACGTTAAGTCTCCAGCCCGCCCGGGCTGAATAATTTCTTGATTTTTCCCATCATTAATCGAAAACTACCTCAGAAAGTCGTATATTATTCTGGATGTCCTTTAATTGATGCATTCAACCAGATAATCGATATCCACGATCAGATTCTGCTTCTTTTTTATATAATAAGGATTAATGATGGCTGTCCGGAAACATCACATAGTTTCATTCATCATTTCAGCTGCAATGTTGGTGATGAGCTCAATATTCGTGTCCTGTTTAGATGATGATTTTGACAGGGCCATGAAGATCGAAGCGCTTCCCCTGGAAGTAATAATTGCAGATAGAAACGAACCGGTCCCGGGCGATGGCGGTTTGATCACAAACAACCTTGTGACTGAAACCAATGTCCAGGTCCTCTGGTCACCTGCGACTGATGTGGAAACAGAGCAGGACGATCTCGAGTATTGCCTCTACATGTCCTCAGGCAACAATATATCGACACCGGCTGAAGCCCTCAATAACGGTACCGTGGTCAAGGCCTGGGAGGCGGGGATGGTAACGGCAATCGTGACCGGGTTAACGCCGGGCACAACCTACTATTTCAACGTGGTGGTGCGCGACGGTGACGGGTTGAACGCTGCGTACCGGACCGTCTCGATCACGACGGAGACTGACTCTGTCTACATGTTCCCTGCCGGCTCCTTCCAGGGAGATTTTGGCGCGACGAAGAGTCTTTCCGTCGTCCCCGTACGGGACAATACTGATTCCCTGTGTATGCAGGCCAGGCTGGACGATTACCCCGCCCTGCCCTGCCTGAACGTACGGGCCTTTATAAGCGTAAGCGCATCGGACTCTATCGCCGGCATGACGGGTAATTATGGCATACCCGCAGGCAAGAAGATCGTCGGACCTGAAGGCATAACGGTTGCCGAGTACTGGGCTGACCTTCTCGACGGAACGATTTCAGTGACTCTTTCCGGGGCGGGGGTTGCCTCCGATGACTGGTGGTCCGGGTCTGCACCAGACGGCTCGTTTGACTCAGCCGATAATTGCAGCGGCTGGACATCAACAATAACGAAAGGCTCATCCGGAAAAAATAACAAAACTGACGAGGAATGGATAGCCGGGAATGTGCCGAACTGCAGCGCAAAACAGCTTGTGCTCTGTGTCTGCTGGTAACAGCCCGTTCCGGATCAGCTGTTGTGTTCAAATAATCTCCGTCTCCTGCGCGTTATTTTTACGTACAATACATTTCTGAATAAAAATTCGTTGACTTGAAAATAAAGCAGGGTAGTGTATTCGCCATGCGCGGCTTTATCATATCCATACTCATCCTGTCGGTTGCCGGCGCCGCAATATCGGGCCTCCTGCTGTACCAGCATTACGTTCCCCAGACGGAATTCGGGATGCTGGCATGCGGTGGAGACCTGATCAATCCGTGCAGGATCCTGGCGCGCTCGGGCTTCGACATGGTCCTTGGTTTCCCCATCGCGGGCCTGGGTGTGCTGTTCTACCTGTTCATGATCATCTCCATCGCGGTCACGATGATATCGAGCGAGAAGAGGTATCCCCTCTGCTTTGCCGCACTGCTGCCAGTCGCCGTCTTTTCCGTCATCGTTGACATTGTTCTTGGTTCCCTGTTGATCCATCTCGGCCTGGCGTGCCGCCTGTGCATTATTACGTACGCCGTCAATATCCTGATCTGCATATCGTTGTTTCTCTGGTATATCAGGCTGGAAGACGAGCACAAGGACCTCGGCGCGCTGTATCGCGACCTGTCGGGCTTTCTCGGCGGAAGGGAGAACCGGCCGCTGGTGCTGAGCTTTGCATTTATCATGCTGTTCATAAACGGAAGAAGACTTAACGGCGTACCGGACGCGGCGCTTCTTGAGGCTGTTATTTCGGAAGAGCTGGAAAAAGGGCTTCGGTAAAACGTGGCCCCGGCTAAAAAAACAGGCGCGCGATATGCGGGCATTGTTCTCTCCCCTCTTTTTGTTCTCCTCCTGCTCAATCCGTCTGCTTCAAAGGAGCCGGCAAAGAGCTTTCCCGGCGATATCATCGTCGGCATCGGGGCGGGCTATTCTAATTTACAGGGGCATTATGCAGGCAGTCTCCGCGGCTCGTACCGCGTCGGCGGCTTCCTCATGTACGGGAACACCGGCATCGTCAAGTACCTCATGGGCGAGCTGGATGTCGCGTATTCGCGGTATCCCATGAAGCAGAGCGGCAGCTCGTTTTTAGAATCGGTATCGATCAGTGCCGGGCCGGTGGCCTACTACCCGGCTGCGCCCTGGCTGCAGCCCTACATTGGAGTGTCTGCCAGGGGGTCGTACCTGCACCTGTATACCGATACAACCAACCGGAACGTGAAGTCCCTGAAGCCGGGGTTCCTGGCGAAAGCCGGCTTTTTTTTCCCGGTGGGGCGCGGCTTCAGGCTGCGCCTTGGCTTTGACTATACCCTGGAATATCTTTCCGGTAAAGCCCTGCATGGTCTGAACGTATCCGGCGGCCTTGCGTATAATTTCAATCCCCTGGAGAGATCCAGCGGTGCACTTCCCGTGGGGCCTGAAGGCAGCATCGACTGGTATCTCTCGCGCGCCGAAAGGGCCCTTGACGCCGGCAACACGCAGGAGGCGAAGGTTTACTACGCAAGGGTGCTCGCCCTGGACCGCACCAACGCCATTGCCCTGCAGAAGACCGCGGCGATACGAAAAGCGGAACTCGATTATGCGCGGGCGGTGCAGCTGTCCGGGGATAAGCGCTACTTCGAGGCGCTTCCGCTTCTCCATGAAGCCGGAGCATTCCTCGGGGCGGCGCGCGTCGAGCAGGAAAGAATACGGAAGCTCCTGGCGGCTGAGATACCCCCTCTCGAAAAGGAGGGGATCGGCCTGTACGAGAGCGGCGATTACAGGGGATGCATCGCAGTGATGAAGCGACTTCTTCTCCTTGACCCGAAAAACAGGACGGGACTGATCTACCTCCCGCGGGCGCAGAAGCGCCAGGAAGCACTGGAGAAGCTTAGATGATACTCGGCTTCGACATCGGCAACACCAGTACAACCGCGGGGGTGTATCGCGAAGACCGTACAGCGCCCGAGAGGGTGTTCCGCTTCCCTACCATGAAGCAGGCGGGACCGGAAGAGCTTGCCGGGCAGGTGCTGGGCGGCCTGGAAGGCGGAGAGGCCCGCAGCGTAACAGGGCTGGCTTTTTCAAGCGTGGCGCCGGAGATAAACCGGTCGTATAGCGACATGGCCGGGCAAAAGTTTGGTATCAGCGCGTATGAGATCACCTGCCGGAGCAGGCTGAATTTCTCGCTGCGCTATGATGACCCTGCCCAGCTGGGCGCGGACCGGATCGTGAATGCGGCCGCTGCGTTTAAGGAATACGGCGGCGGGAGCATCGTCGTGGACATCGGCACGGCCGTGACGTTTTGCGTACTCCTTGAGGGGGGCTGGTTTGACGGGGGAATCATCGCGCCGGGGGTCGATACCGCGATCCGCTCCCTGTCCCTGCGGGCGTCCCGCCTGCCCGAGGTCCCCTTTGAAAAGCCCGACCGCCTCGTGGCCCGCGACACCGTAAATGCTCTCAAGTCCGGGTTCTTTTACGGCTGGCTGTCGCTGGCCGATGGCATCATAGAGCGCATCGAGCAGGAATACGGGCGGACATTCAGGATTATCCTCACCGGCGGTTTCGCAAGCGCCGTGGCGGAGCACCTGTCCCATGAAAACACAGTGGACCCGGTCCTTGCGATGAAAGGGATCAAGATCGTGTACGATATGAATGCGTAATATGAACATACAAAAAGGGCGTCCCGCGGGACACCCTTTTTGTTGTTGCAGTTGAATAACCTTGACTACTTCACACGATACCATCTCTGGGTGCGGTAAAAGAAAGCGATATATCCGCGAACGACGAGCGTATCGCCCTTGATCCAGATTTTGCAGGTATAGTATTTGCCGTTGTCCGGATCCATGATCTTTCCGCCCGCATATTCCTCACCGAAATCCTTGTCCACTTTCCCGGTTTTCTTCATGTTGGACATGATAATCATACCGATGATGGGCTTGTCCTTGAGGGCTCCCACGCACTTGTCGCATTTCGGGTCCTTCTCCTTGTTGATCAGGAGCTGCGTTATCTTGGCGAAGTACACGCCGCCGACATGATTTATCTCGAGATATGATTTAGCCTTTCCCTTGTCTGCGCCTTCATCAGCTATTGTCTTCCAGGTGCCTGCAAGCTTTTCTTCCGCCGATGCCGGTGCGCCTATGAACAGCGCGGTCGCCATGAGCAATACTGCTACAGTTAAAATTTTTTTCATGAGACTCCTACCTCCTGTAAATTGTATTTTCAGGGCCGCGATGAAAAGAACCAACGGCCCCTGGCATACACGATTCGTGAAAACTAGTTCACCCTGGTCCAGACTTCCGATCTTCCGAACAGGGGAATGCCGACGTATCCCTTGACGTTTAATTTGTTTGCATTGATCATCCACATTATACATTTATACGTATTACCGGAATCCGGGTCGTATATCTGACCGCCGACCCACTCATTGCCCTTGAATGAGAAACCCCAGAGCATGCTCATCCCCAGGATCTTGTTTTTACGCTTTGCCGGATCAGGGTTCTTGGTGTCCAGGTCCTCGGGCGTTTTGAGCCACGTGATTTTACCGCAGATGGTCTCCCCGCACTTCATAATCGTAACCTTGGCGTCGCCTTTCGGCACAAGCCAGGTACCGAGGGATTCGTCAGGCTTCGCCGTGTATGCCGCCATCAGCGACACGGCAAGAATGAAGATTGATACAACGGTGATCAGCATGATGAATTTCTTTTTCATTTTTCTATCCTGGTCTTAGATTGTATATACCCGTTATGGAGTTCTTTGATTATGTGCAGAAAAAAAAGAAAACCTTATAGCATATCAATGGTTATTATTCGTGTACACCGCACAAGAACGTGAATAGTTTGACAGTCGTATAAAAACCGTGTTATTTGCGATCCGGATCGTGTGGTTCCTGGACTGTCTCACGGCTCCCTGAAAGGATACTGCCTACAGGATTTTTGTAGTTTCCTCGTAAAATCAAAAAATGTCAACAAATAAAAAAGGCGGCCCCTAAGGCCGCCTTTCATCAGTTTATCATATAACCGTTATGCTTTTTCGACGATCATCGCGAAGCCCATCCCGCCGCCTATGCACATGGTGAGAAGGCAGGTCCCGTGATTGTTGCGTTTCATCTCATGCATGGCAGTAACCATCATGCGGGCGCCTGTGCAGCCGATCGGGTGACCGAGAGAGATGCCGCTTCCAAGCTGGTTCGCCTTTTCGGTGTCAATCCCCAGCTCGCGGAAGCATCCGATTGCCTGGGAAGCGAAGGCCTCGTTCAGCTCGATCATGTCCAGGTCCTTGATGGTCATGCCGGCCTGTTTCAGGACTTTGCGAACTGCCGGCACGGGGCCGAGCCCCATGTAGGCCGGGTCGAGCCCGCCGCCGGCAAAGGCCTTTATCTTAACAATCGGCTTGAGGCCCAGCTCTTTTGCCTTGTCCGCGCTCATCATCAGGACTGCCGCTGCAGCGTCGTTGATGCCGGACGCGTTGCCGGCGGTCACGGTCCCGTCCTTGATGAATGCCGGCTTCATCTGAAGCATCTTTTCAAGCGTGGTATCCATGGGGCGCTCGTCTTCTGCGAAAACTTCGTCGCCCTTCTTGCCCTTCGTGACTACCGGGACGATTTCCTCCTTGAAGAGCCCCTCCATGATTGCTTTCCGCGCGCGGGTGTGCGAGAGCACGCCAAGCTCGTCCTGCTCCTTGCGGGTTATTCCGTAAAGCTTTGCAATGTTTTCCGCGGTAAGGCCCATGTGGTAGCCGTAGAAAATCTCGTACAGGCCGTCCCAGACCATGAGGTCCTGAACTTCGCCGACACCGGTGAGTGCCATGCGATATCCCCAGCGAGCGTCTTTCATGGCCATGGGCGCGAGCGACATGTTCTCCTGTCCGCCGGCGATAATGACATCGGCCTGTCCGGCCATGATGGACTGGGCACCCTCGGCGATGGCCTTGAGTCCCGATCCGCATATCTTGTTTATGGTAAAAGCCGGGGTCTCCTTCGGAACGCCCGCCTTGATCATCGCCTGCCGGGCGGTGTTCTGTCCCTGTGCGGCCTGGAGAACGTTGCCCATGATGATCTCGTCAATAACGATCGGCGCGTGGGAATCGTCCCACTGGTATGCCTTCTTCTCCAGCTCTATCATGCCCTGGTCTTTCAGCTTGTCAGGTGCTATAGCTTTCATGAGCTCGCTCTGGACCGGGCGCATTTTAGCACGCTTCAGTGTCTCTTTAATAACCAGGGCGCCCAGGTCTACCACCGGGAATGATTTCAAGGCGCCGCCGAATTTAGCGATGGCGGTTCTCGCGCCGCTTACTATTACCACGTCTTTCATGTGTAACTCCTCCAACTGAAGATTGAATGATGAGTTTGTCTCAATAATAAATTTTATTCCGATCCCGAATCAGGCATGGCGGATAAAAAATTGATTATCAAAGCACTTGTGCAAAACATCTTTTATTATTCAATTTTTTCCGCAAGAGGTTATTTGTAAAGGAAATTAATACGGGCCGGGCAATTAATTATTGGATTTTCATCCAATTTGCTGGTGCGGGATCAGACCGTGCGATGTTTTGCCATCGGCCGGTATCTGCCGGAGATAGAGAAATAAGCCAAAAAATGCTTGAAATAAACGCCTTCATGGACCACACCACGGTAGGGCTCCGGCACAACCTCATTGGCATCCCGGGGCTGAAATTCAATACAAAGTGTGACCCGTGTTTTCCCTGTTCATGATCGTGGCCCTGGCAGTATTACCGGTACCGGTGATTTATCTTTTTTATCACCGGTATTTCGTCGTAAAGCCGAGCCATCTCTACCACCTCGAATATTTCCTGTATGGCGCGGTCCTTGCCCTTCTCATGCTGCTGGGGAGCTCGTTTATTTCCGGTTTTTTCGTGTTTGAGGGAACCGTGGCGATGGGGTTCCTGGGCGCGGCATTGATAGAGAAGGCCGGGGCGTTCGTTCTTATCGCTCTGCTGATGTACCGGTCGCCGCCGATCGTTATGGCACTGAACCTGGTCATCTCGGCCATGCTGCTGGGCCTGGGGTTCGCCACGGTGGAAAACATCATGTACGCGCTCGCTGTCCGCGAGCCGGTGATCATCGTGAGGCTCCTGAGCTCCGTCCCGCTCCACGTCCTCACCTGCGGCATAATCGGATACGGGCTTTCGCTCTCGCACCTCAGCGGGTCGACGGCCAGGAAGGCGTGGTTCGGGTTGATGGCGCTGGTGTTCCCCTTTTTCTGCCACGGACTGTATGACACGCTCCTTATGAGCGGCGGCATCGGTACCTACTGGATCGCCCCGCTCCTGGTGCTCCTGGTCGTGATTGTGGAATACCTGCTGGCGCGGGCGCAGACCCTTCCGCTCCTCGACGGGCTGCGGATGCACGACATGTATCTCGAGGACTGGGTGACCGTGCAACGGGAGCCGCAGTACGAACGGTGGATCCTTCGCTCGATGGGATCCAGGAACCGGGAGTACGTTCCCCTGTTCCGGTTAAGCATGGGTCGGCCCCGCGCCACGATCATCGTCCTGACCGTCATTGCCGCGGTCGCGGCCCTGTTCGGCCGGGAGCTCATCGTGCAGGCGCTGAGCTACCGCCTGAACATGGAAGAGACGGTCATGCTCTTCACGCTTCTTCCGGTCCTCTATTCCCTGAACCTTCTTGCCATCGGCGTGATCAACCCCAAGTACTTCCAGGCTGGCATCATCAAGATACCGGTGATAATAGACGTCGATATTTCCGCGGCTGGGTCTATGATAAAGACCATCGCTTATCACGTTACTGGAAAGAATTGCTATGTGAAAACCGTCGACACTCTTGAACAGGGGACGCGGCTGGATATCGTGTTCACCTGCCAGAGCTTTTCCTCGCCGCGGGTCCCGGGCGTCGTCCTGTGGGACAGCCATGACGAGCAGAAGCAGCTTTCGGGCACGCTGGTGCGGTTCGGCAAGCGGCCCCCCGGCTACTGGCTCTTCCTCGCGCGGTACACCGTCTACCGTATAACCAGGGGCCTCTCGTTCAACCTGCGCCTTCCCGGCTTCAGGAGCGTGCGGCAGCTCTTCGTGCGGCCCGAGTCGGTGATGCAGAAGGAGTGGCGGTACGGGGCGGGGCAGAAGCTCTTCGGGCAGGGCGACGAGGGAAAGTACTTCTATCTCATCCGCAAGGGCGAGGTGGACATCGTCAAGACGCTGGAGACCGGCGAGCGGGTCCTGATGACCACACTGAAGGAGGGCGACATCTTCGGCGAGATGGCGATCGTGGGCAACCAGCCGCGCCTGGCCATGGCGATCTGCCGGACCGATTGCCTCCTGGCCGTGGCCGAGGCTGACAACCTTGATGCGCTCATAGATGGCAACCCGGTGTTCACCCAGATGCTCATCAAGAGCTTCGCAAACCGGCTGCAATCATCCGAGAAGATTATGCTTAAGAGCATGGCCGACATCGAGTGCGCGTCGAAGAGGCGCGAGGAAGCCCTCCGTACCCTCTGCACCGTATTGCTGGCCGCAACAGGGATGGACCGGGGGGACCGCTCGTCGCTCCAGAAGGTCGATGCACTCCAGATCGCCAAGCGGCTGAACATGGATCCGGGAACGGTACGCATGATGATCGGCCGCCTGCTTGCGCTGGATGAAGCAGTGAGTCCGGACCAAATGATCGAACTCGTGCTGAAAAATATATAAATGTCGGACTGATGATCAATTAAGATTGTGAGGTTGTTCATGAGCGATGATCGGAAGATTACCTACATCGTGACTAAAGCGGATGATGATCCGGAGTTGGCTACCATCCCCTTCATACTGGCAAATACCTGCATGGCTATGGATGTTGTCCCGGTGATTATACTCCAGAGCAACGGTGTGATGCTGGGCGTCAAGGGCTACGCTGACAGGGTGCATTTCAAGGAGGGGGTCTCATTGAAGCAGCTCATCGAAAATTATATTGCCGGCGGTAACCAGCTGCTGCTCTGTTCGCCCTGCGTTGAGAAGAGAAAGCTCTCAGAAAAGGACTTTATCGAAGGCGGTGTTATAGTCGGTGCCGCACGGGTAAATGAGGAAGCGCTGACAAGCGTAAACGTGCTTACCTATTGATTACACGGATTACGTGGAACATGGTCCTTACTTTTTCACGGCAAACACAGTAAGCCCGAGGCGCTTCCTCGCCGCTGCGGCCATGTTGCGCGCTATCGAGAGGCGACGTCCGGGCAGGTTGGCCACCCACGCGCCCAGGCTCGTCAGGAAGCTCGAGTAGACCAGCGGCCGGGGCCGCCGTACCAGGGCTATGAGCTGGCGCGCCACGTCCTCCGGCGTCTTCGGCCGGGTGAAGAAGCGGGTGATGGCGTTCTGCTCCGGGTCGATGAGGGTGTCCTGGTCCACGGGACCGAACCGGGACTCGGCCGGGGAGTCGGTCTTGATGTAACCGGGAAAATATTCGCTCACCCGCACCGGCGTGCCGGCCCACTCGGCCTGGATGGTGCGGGTCCAGCCGCACATGGCCGCCTTGGAGCAGACGTAGGGAAGGTAAAGCGGAACACCGATGATGAAACCCGGCGATCCCACGTTAATGATGTGACCGTAGCCCTGCTTGAGCATGTACCGCGCAGCGCGGTTCGTGGCCGCGATCGGCCCGACCACGTTCGTCCTGAACGACCGGATCAGGTCGTCCGGCGTGACGTCCTCGGCGGGCGACACGATGATAGCGGCCGCGTTATTGATGAGCACGTCGATCCTGCCGAATTCGTCCACGGTCCTGTCCACCATGGCGGCCGCCGCCTTCTCGTCGGAGAGGTCTACCGGGATGATCAGGGCGTTTTTCATGAGCGCCGCGTTTTCTTCAAGCTTCTCGCGACGACGCGCCGCTATGGCAACGCGCGCGCCTGCCCGGTCAAAGGCAAGGGCCGCAGTCCTGCCGATGCCGCTTGATGCCCCGGTAATAAGTACGACCGCTCCCTCGATGTTCATGGTGATACCTCGATTCTGTATGGTTGCCAATTGTCTTTTTAATAAGGCCCGAAGATCAAGCCATTTTTATCCGGCCGCAGGCGTGGTACAGGGGAAAGCATTGACACATATCGTTCCGTCCTGTATTCTGCACACTGGAAGGCAATCATGATATCATATTTTTTCCGGGACATCGAAAAATGTTTCGTTTCATAAACTTGAAAATATCATGACCCGCGTGCGCGGATTACTTGAAAACGGGATCGATCACGAAATACTATGCGGAACGAAAAATCCCGCATGGATAAAAAAAGTTATATCGGTCTGCTTTGAATGATATAAGTAAGGCAATTGCATAAGGTTCTATGAAGATACTAATAGACGCCGACTCGGTACCATCAGTAATAAAGAATATACTGTTCAAAGCTGCCGATCGAAACATGATTCAGCTTATACTTGTTGCGAATCAGGCTCTGAAATTTCCTGATTCAAAAAATATTTCAGCACTAGTTGTGCCTGCCGGGTATGATGAAGCCGACGACAGGATCGAGGAAATTGTCCGGCCCGGAGACCTTGTCGTCACAGATGATATTCCCCTTGCCGACCGTGTGGTACGAAAAGGCGGTTCTGTCATCGATTCCAGGGGTAGGCTGTATACCAGTGTAAATATCGGGGAAAGGCTTGCAATGCGCGATATGATGGATGAGCTGAGAAACAGCGGCGTACCTACGGGAGGCCCCGCTCCCTACTCCAGCAGAGACCGCCAGGCCTTTGCCAACCAGCTTGACCGTTTTATTACAAAGCATACAAGCTCATAAGGAGAGGCCTGGCATGCCGGGAACGAGGCGTTCGTTAATACAACCGCGCGTCATCCGATCATGGCAAGCCGTTCCCTTCCTTTTTCCGTGATGGCGAGCTCAAATGCTTCGGTAAGTGAGAATACCTCCATCTCTTCCCATCTCTCCGGCTCCTTCAGGATGAGGTCGGTCTCTTCCGGTGTACAATCCCGCGTTGTTTCCGCAGCATAGAGATCGATGTCCTCCTGGCGGTAACGTGTTCTTGCGAGCATGAGCAGCCCCTCGAGCACCATGGAGCCGATGATCCTGCTTGTAAACTCCCGCACCTCGTGTTCCGGCATTCTTTTGCACCGTATCAGGATCTCATTGTATAGATTCTGTACCGGCATGTTGAAATCATTCGTCTCGATCAGGACACTCTCTTCCATTTCCCTGATATTGATCATGAGCTTTTCTCCTGTCTGTATTGATTGTATGCGGACATTGAACGGCCAACAACACGTGTTGTTGAATTGCCGATCCTTCTGATTGGTAATACGAACAGGAAGGTTGATGAATAAAATTTTTTTTGGAAACAAGTATTTTTTTTACAGGGTGGGGCCGGTGCCGGCTCCGTATCTGTCAGGGCGGCACTTTTAGATCACTTCGACGCCGATGATGACGATATCGTCCGTGATCGGTGCCGGTCCGCGGAATGCGTGGGCCGCGAACATGATGGTATCCAGGGACTTGCCGAGGCTCATGGCGCTGGTCATATTGACAATTTCCAGGAAACGCTCATAACCGAGGTATTCGCCGTACCGGTCGGACATTTCTGGAAGACCGTCCGTATAGAAATAGATCCGATCTCCGGGGTTGAGGACCAGATCAACCGGGAGATACTCGATGTCCCTCTTTAATCCGATGAGCTTGCCGTGCACGCCCAGGTACTCTGCCTGATCCGTTCCGGCATGGTGAACGATGGGCTGGGGGTGACCTCCGCAGGCGAGCGAGAGGCCGACGTTTTTTTTATCCTCATCGAAGGTGAATATGCCGTACACCGCTGATACGAAATATGATTGCATGTTTTCAAACACGTCGTTGTTGAGGGCGGCGAGGTACGATGACGGGTTATGGGCATGCTTGCGCAGGTGTGCGGTGCTGATCGATTTGAGGAGCGAGAGAAAGAGCGCTGCCGTGATGCCATGTCCCGTAACGTCGCTTAAAAAGATCGAGAGCCCGCCTTCAGCCAACGGCTGTATGTTGAAATAGTCACCGCCCACTGCCTCGAGGGGGTTGTACCTGAAATCGATGGCCAGCCGATCGCAGTGGGGCGCCCCGGCAGGCAGCAGGGCGCGCTGGACCATCTGCGCTGTTTTGAGGTCGCTTTCTATGGCTTCATTTTGCTCTTTCAGCAGCCTGAGGCTTTCACGAAGTTCGTTCTCGAGGCGTTTGTGCTCGGTAATGTCCCTCGTTACTCCAAGGATTGCAACGGGGCGGCCCGCCGAATCCCTGATGAAGGAACTCCTGATCTCAACATTGATTATCGCGCCGTTGCGCCTGATCTCATCCAGTATAAAAGACCTGCTTCTTCCCGGATCCCTCATAACGTCATTGTCGATTTCATCTGCCAGCTGCCTTGTAATGCGTTCGAAATCTACCTTGCTCACGATATCCGACAGTTGCAGGCGGGTGAACTCTTCGGGGCTCCAGCCCGTGCTCTGCTGGACGGAAGGACTTACGTAACTGAACCTGGCTGTTCCAAGGTCGAAAATCCAGATGACATCGGTCACATTATGGGTGATGAGCTTGAACAGTTCGTTTGATTCCCTCAGGGCCTCGTTTATCTCGGCCATTTCAGTGATGTCATTGATGATGAGGATCCTGCCGGTGACCAGCGTGCCGGCTCGTATCTCGGATTGATTGACCAGCAGGGTACGTTTTTTCCCGGGGCCGGAGGTCGTGGTCTGGTAGTTGCTGTACGCGCCGTCTGTCCGGTAATTGTCAATCAGGGTTTCGATCCGGAGCGATGATCGCGCGGTATCGGTGATATGCAATATGCCGATCGCGGCTTTGTTGATGTGCAGGACCGATCCGATGCTGGTGAGTATGATGACTCCTTCCCTGGATGAGGCGAACAGCTCGGAGGTGATATCGTTGATCCCGGGCGTCAGGAATCGGTGCCTGATAATGGTATAGAACACGAAGATGCTCAGGAGCACGCTCCACGAGGCGGTATACCGGACGATATTCTGAAAGCCGGGAAGCCTGGGGAAGAGAAACTGGTTGGCCGCGCCAAAGACCAGGCTGATCATCGTTCCTGCCAGGAGCGGTGTGAGCTGTTTCCGCCGGACCGGATCCCCTGTCGATTGACGGTGGCGGAACGCCAGGGTCCAGCACACAAGGATGGGCATGACGATAGCCATGATGGAGGCGGGTGTGAAAAGGACGCCCTCGCTGAAACGCCAGCCCCAGGGATAGCGGTTAAAACCGGAAACGATCAGGCCGGTCGACACTGCGATGATGAATGAAAGGCTCGTCAAGCCCAGCGACGTGAAATAGAACAGGTCCCTGCGGCGGCCCAGGAACACATAGGTAAAATGCGTGAAAAAGAAACCGGTACAATACCATAATAGAGAGGAGAACTTGCTGAACGGGACAATAGTGTGATCAGGAAGGGGTACATGAAAGGCGGCGCTGCAAATGACCCAGAGGCAGGTGACGGTCGAGAACATCACGTACGCCCGGTTGACCGGATTGCGGATATTCAACGCCATCGCATAGGATATGGTAAAGATGTTTACGAGAAACGCCAGGACAGGCAGAATGATGTACGGGCTCACTGCCACGAGAGCTGCTCCTCCGCATGATTTTTGTTTTCGAGAATAGCATACGGGAATACGCCTGTCCGGCAATCACTTTTTTATGTTGTATCGTATCATTCGTTCACTCCCCGGCATGTCGTCATGTTATGGAATATGCTGTTCAACGAATCGCCCGATATCACGAATGGCGCTGCGCGCTGGCCTAAGGATAAAGGCCAGTGCCTGGAATACGTGTATCATGCCCGGCCAGACGGTAATTTCAACTTTCACACCTTCGGCCGCAGCCTTTTCCGCGACGCGGCGTGCGTCATCCAGGAGCAGTTCGCCGGAGCCGGCCTGTATCAGCAGGGGCGGCAGTCCCTTGAAGCTGCCGAAAAGCGGGGAGACCGACGGCCTGGCCAGGTCGCTATACGGCGCGTAGAGAAGGGCGAAATACGCGATCGCCTCACGTGTGAAGAGCGGGTCTCTCCGCCTGTTTGTGCGCATGGAATTACCGGAGCCGGTCAGGTCCGACCAGGGCGATAGGCACACGGCGCAGGCCGGCAGGGGGATTTTCTTGTCGCGCAGCCGCTGGAGGAGGGCCAGGGCAAGGCCTCCTCCGGCTGAATCGCCCATGACAGCGACCTGCGACGGTTTCACGCCGCTTTTCAGAAGCCACCGGTACGCTTTAACCGCGTCTTCAACCGCGGCCGGGTGCGGGTTCTCCGGCGCCAGGCGGTA
>JBGTBN010000141.1:0-55104 GCA_041749375.1 Spirochaetota bacterium | reverse complement strand
CCTCGAGCGGCTCGTGCCCGGCGGGCAGGGCGTGATCTGGCTCAGGAAAAAGTTTCCCGCGCCCGACGGCTTCCGCGAGCGCCGTCTCGCGGTCATCCTGGGCACGATCATCCCGGTCGACGAAACCTATCTTAACGGGTCGTTCATCGGCGGTTACGGCGTCTCGCCTGAGAACGGCCGGCGCTTCTTCAGCGACTGGAACAGGTACCGCCGGTACGCCGCGCCCTCCGCCCTGTTCCGTGCCGGCAAGAATGAGCTCCACGTGAGGATTTACGCGAACCACGAGGCGTCGATCAACGGTTACGTGGCGCTGGACGACCGCGCCGTGATCGAGGGCATGTACCGGTTCCAGGAGTTCATCCGCTACCACCTGAATCTCATCATTTCGTTCGTGCTTGTCTGCGCGGCGGTCTTTCTCCTGATCGTCATTTTTCTCCAGCGACCCCGGGCGCGTTACAATCTCTACCTGGCAGCGACCTGCATCCTGTTCGCGTTTTACAACCTGAATTTTTTCATCGCACAGCTCCCGATCGATCCCGGCCTGCTTCCCTCGTATCTTGTGATACAGAAGATCGCCTTCAGTGTTCCCTGCGTGAGCTTCTTCTTCCTCGTCCTGTATATCCATCGTTTTCTCGGCATCAGTCAGGGGCGCGCGCTGGCCGCGTTGAATTATTTCACAACGCTGGTGCCGGCCATCGTGCTCGCGCTCATGCCCTCCTATCCCCTGATGGTGTGGTACGGCAAGCATTTCCTGTCCGCAAGCGCGGCGAGCGCTCTCTCGTACGTGCTCATCCTCAGCATCCTGTCGGTTGTTCGCCGCAACCGCAATGGGGCGATCATTCTTGCGGGGTTCGCGCCGGTCATTGCGTCGGTCGCATTCGATATCGTGGTCCACGTCGGTCTCATGAGGAACGATATCATTTACCTGACGGGCATCGGCATCTCCAGCTACCTCGTATTCATCGCGATGATGCTGGCGACAAATTTCGTCAGCTACTACCGCGAGGTGGAGCGCCTGAACGGCGACCTGGCGCGCAAGATAGCGGAGCAGAAGAGGACGGAGGACGAGCTGGTGGCCGAGAAAGAGCTTCTCGCCGTCACCATCGAGTCGATCGCCGAGGCGGTGGTGGCGACGGACCGGGAGGGCGGCATCCTGATCCTCAACCGCGTGGCGGAGGAGCTCTGCGGCGCCTCGCTCATGGAGCTTGTCGGGAAGCCCGTCCAGCGGGTGCTGGCCGGCAGGAACGAAGCGATGGCCCGGATCTTCTCCGAGGTCTTCGAGGAGATGGGGGAGGGCGACCGCATCTTCGAGATCGGCCTGCACCGGATCGAGCGCGGCGACGGCGAGAAAATGTATATCGTCGGCAGCTGCGCCCCCATCCGCGACAGGGAGCAGCGGGTCGTCGGCTCGGTCTTCGTACTCCGGGACGTGACCGGCGACATCAAGCTGCAGAACGAAATTTTGAAGATTAAAAAGCTGGAATCCCTGGGTGTGCTCGCCGGCGGCATAGCCCATGACTTCAATAACATACTCACCGCCATCCTCGGCAGCATCAACCTGGCCAAGATGATCCTCGCGGACCAGCCTGAGCCGGAGCGGCTGATGGTCGACGCGGAGAAGGCCGTGCTCCGGGCGCAGGGCCTGACGCGCCAGCTCCTGACTTTCGCGAAGGGCGGCGCGCCGGTGAAGCAGGTGGCCTCGGTCCAGGAGATCATCCGGGACTCGACCGATTTCGTGCTCCGGGGCTCGAACGTGCGGTGTTCATTCGATTTCAGCGAGGGGCTCTGGCCCGTCAACGCGGACGTGGGCCAGTTCAGCCAGGTCATACAGAACCTGGTCATCAATGCGGACCAGGCGATGCCTGACGGCGGCGAGATCGTCATAAGGACGGAGAACGCAGTCGTCGATGCCGGGTCCTCCGTTCCGCTCAAGCCCGGCAACTACGTGAAGATCTCCGTCATCGACGCGGGCGGCGGCATCGATCCGCAGAGCCTGCCGAGGATCTTTGACCCCTACTTTACCACGAAGAAGGACGGGAGCGGTCTGGGGCTGGCGAGCTCCTTCTCCATAATCAAGAAACATGACGGCCATATCGAGGCGGAGTCCATGCCCGGCCGCGGGTCGGTGTTCCATGTGTACCTGCCCTCGTCAGGGCACCGCGCAGCCGGGGACCGGGTCGCCGAGGCCGGCGTGGCGCGGTTCAGCGGCGCGGTCCTCCTCATGGACGACGATCCGGGCGTGTGCGCAACGGTCAGGAAGATGCTCGAGCACCTCGGCATGAGCGTTGTGGTAACGGAGAACGGCGAGGGGGCCATAGACCTGTATCGCCGGAGCCGCGAGATGGAAAAGCCGTTCGATCTTGTCATACTGGACCTTACCATACCCGGCGGGATCGGGGGCAGGGAGGTGATCCGGGAGCTTCTGGCCATCGATCCTGACGTTTCGGCCATCGTTTCCAGCGGCTATTCGACCGACCGGGTCATGGCGGAATTCGCGAAGTTCGGGTTCAAGGGTGTCATATCGAAGCCGTACCGGCTGGAGGAGCTTTCCGGGGTTATCAGGCGGATCAAATCCGGCGAAGCGGGCGGTGCAGTTAAAAAATAGCAAAAACCCGGTATTGACTTGTGCCGTCCGGGGGGGTATTATAATCACGAAGATTGTTATTCCACCGGGACGGCAGGGTGCATGAGATACAGCCCGGAGGAGAAATCGATTCAGAAAATGCCAGATAAAGACAAAGAAATAATCAAAATACTGATCGTTGACGATCACCCCCTGCTGCGCCAGGGCATCAAGCAGGTCATCGAGCTTGAAGACGACCTGCGGGTATGCGGCGAGGCATCGAGCGCCAACGAGGCGATAGACATGATAAACCGGGACAAGCCGGTCATCGTCATAGTCGATATAACGCTAACGGGCAACGTGAGCGGCATCGAGCTCGTCAAATCGATCAACGAGCGGTTCCCGGAGATCAAGGCCCTGGTCCTCACGATGCACGACGAGTCGCTGTACGCGGAGCGGGCCATACGGGCCGGCGCGCGCGGTTATATAATGAAGGAAGTCGCTTCGAAGAACATCATAAATGCCATCAGGACCATCCTCAACGACGAGCTCTACCTGAGCGAAAACATCTCGAAAAAAATCATCGACAAGCTGGTGCGCGGCTCCGCCGACACCATCGGGATATCGGTCGAAAACCTGAGCAACAGGGAGTTCGAGATATTCCAGCTGGTCGGGAACGGCTTCAGCACAAAGGAAATGGCCAAAAAGCTGAATTTGAGCATATATACGGTAGAAAGTCATAAAAAGAATATAAAAGAAAAATTAAAACTGAAAAACTCATCTGACCTTGTCAAGTATGCAATTCAGTGGGTTATTATGCAGAACAAGTGATCTCCCTTCTTTTCTCCTGCTCTGCTTGCTTCCAGGTCGCATGCTTGATTGATTCGCCGGTTTCAGGGTAATTTTTAAATGGGACGTTACTGCCGATCGTTGTTTTTATCACCGGTTTTTGTTACGGGAAAATAACAATTATCAGGCATTGACCGCTGTTCAATTGTTATGATACATTGACCATGCGGCCTCATTATACGGCTCGTTCGAACAGAGTGGACTGCGAAGAAATATATTTTAGAGTGAGGAGCTTTTTGTATGAATTATAAATCCGGTATTTGCACATTTTGTGGTACGGGATGCGGGCATCTCCTGGATGTGAGGGGAGATACGGTCCATGGCGTCTTCCCCCTTCAGAACCACCCGGTCAGCAAGGGCCGACTCTGCGTTCGGGGGTGGAATGTGCACGAGCTGTTAAGCACTCCCGAAAGGATTACGACCCCGCTCATCAGGAAAAACGGCAAGCTGACCGAAGCGTCGTATGACGAGGCGATCGCGTTTCTTGTCGAGAATCTTTCCAAATATAAGAAAGGGGCCGCCGACGAAATTGGTTTTCTCGGATCACCACGCTCCTCCAACGAGGAAAACTACCTTTTAATGAAGCTGGCGCGGGCCGCTTTCAACACGAACAATATCTGCCTCGATTCAGAGCCCGGCCACCGCATGAGCCTCGACGTCATGTACAAGGGAACCGGAATGCCGGGGATGCTCGGATCGCTGGAAGAGATACGGAAGGCCGAGGTAATCCTGGTCGCCGGCATCGACATAACGAAGCAAAACCCGATCATAGGCAGCGAGATACACATGGCGGCGCGGGCCGGCTCGAAGGTTGTCACCATCGACACCCGGAACACCCAGATCGCCAAGCTCTCGAACCTGTTTTTGCAGATACGGCCCGGCGCCTTCAAGGTCGCCATGTCCTACATGGCCAAAGTGTTATTAGAAGAGAAAATCTACGATGCCGAGTTCGTGAAACGGTATTCCGATGGATTCGATGCCTTCGCGGGCTCGCTCGCATCGATCACTGACGCAGATGCGGCGGAGAAGACCGGCATCACGGCCGATGAACTGAAAAGCGTCGCGCGCGACATCGCCGGATCGAAGACGGCGATGGTATTCTTCTCGTCCGGTATCTCCGGTTTCGACAAGGACACCATTGCGGCGATATACAACCTCTTCCTCCTGGCCGGCAAGATCGGCAAGGAAGGATGCGGCGTGAACCCGGTTACCGGGATCAACAACCTGCAGGGAAGCTACGACATGGGAATCTCCCCCGATCTTCTCACCGGCTTCCAGCCCGTTTCGGACAAGGCGGTGCTGGACAAGTTCGGCAAGGAATGGGGTGCGACCCTGAACGCGACCCCGGGCAAAACGGTGTACGACCTCATGACCGGAAGCGGCAAGCTGAAAGCGCTCGTCGCCGTCGACCATGACGAAACGATAATCCGGAACGTTATCGAGATAGCCAGGCTGGAGTTTGTCGCCTACATCGGCGCCTACAAAAACGGCTTCATGGATTACGCGCACGTGGTGCTGCCCATTGCGCAGTACATCGCGACCGATGGCACCTACACCAATACGGAGCGCCGCGTGCAGCTCTCGAAGAAAAAGGTCGAGCCGGAAAAGAACGTACTGCCCGGCTGGAAGCTCTACGCGACGATCGCCCAGAAAGCGGGCGCGAAGTGGAACTACGCCGCTCCCGCCGACGTCATGGCGGAGATCGCGAAGCTGACCCCGAATTACGCGGGCATATCCTACGACAAGCTCCAGGCCCTCGGCGGCGTCAAGTGGCCCTGCGGCAAGGACGCGCCGAATGGCACGGCCCGCCTGGACGTGGAAAAGCTGACGAAGAAGATCACGTTCGCGCCGATGGCGGGAAGCTACAGCGTTCCCCAGGCGAGCGAAGAATACCCGATCCTGCTTCTTGTCGGCGAGGCCCAGCACTACTGGCACCAGAACAACCTGATGAAAAAGACCAATATCCCCCTGCGGGAATACAACGCAACGCTGCTGCTGTATCCCCAGGGTTACGTCGCCATCTCCCCGCAGAACGCCAAGGAGCTGAACGTGCGCGACCGTTTCCCGGTCAAGATCGTGTCCCCCTACGGCTCGATGGAAGCGATGGTGCAGGTCACCGACAAGGTGAAGCCGAACACGGCCTACGTGGCCTACTTTGTCGATGAAATGGTCACCAAGTTCTTCATGGAGCACAAGGATGTTCTGAAGAGAGGCGAAGACGCAACAATCCCAGTCAGAATTGCGAAGGTATAACCATGTATTTGATAAAGAAAAGCCAAGTATCGGATATCGCAAAGGAACTGCAGAAGGAATACCAGGTCTACGGCCCGGTAGTGGACAAGGAAACGAAGCAGACGATGTTCGTCAAGGCGGACGATATCGCCGAGATCGACCTCGCGGCCCCCATACCCGCGGTTCCGCCGAAGCACACGGTGTTCCCGAACTACGAGCGGATCATGTCGTACAACTACGACCAGCAGGCGAAAAAGGTGGACATCAAGCCGGACTTCGACGACAAGCCGAAGGCTCTGTTCGGTCTCCGCTCCTGCGACCTGACCGGCGTCCTCTGCCTTGACCGCTTTTTCCTGGGCCAGGAGTTCGTTGACGATGTGTACAAAAACCACCGGAAGAAGTTGTTCATCGTAACCAACACCTGCAACGTTCCCTTCAAACAGTGCTTCTGCGTGTGCACCGACAGCGGTCCGAGTGCGCATGAGGGATACGACATGAACCTGACCGACCTGGGCGACCAGTACCTGGTCGAGGTCGGCAGCGACAAAGGCAAGGCCCTGGCAGAAAAGCTCAACCTCGCCAAGGCCGATGATTCGTACAAGAAGAAGAAGGAAGAAGTGGTGGACAACTCCATCCTGAAGTTTGACTCGATAGCCAAGGACAACAAGGCGTGGATCTCCCGGGTGGTTAACAGGATCACGACGGGACTTTTCGAGGAGAAGGTGTGGGAGTACATCGGGAACCAGTGCATCGAATGCGGCGCCTGCTCCTTTGTCTGCCCCAGCTGCTCCTGCTTCAATATCGTTGATTCCTGCACCTCGGCCTCCGCGGCGGACCGGATCCGGACCTGGGATTCCTGCTCGTACGAGGGATACAGCCGGATGGCCGGCGGACACAACCCGCGGAAACCGGTCGAGGACCGGCGGAGCAAGCGGTTCTTCTGCAAGCTGTCATATTCGCAATCCAAAAAATATCTGCGGCCGGGCTGCGTCGGCTGCGGGCGCTGCCAGTGGGTGTGCCCCGGCGACATCGGTCTGCCCAATGTTGTCACGTATATCAGAAGAGAGATCCAAAAATAGGTGGGTGACATGAGCGAAATAAATAACGTAACAATACCGGAAATCGCAACGATCGAGGAAATCAAAGACGAGATCGTCGAGGTAAAGACTTTTTATCTTAAGTTCGATGCTCGTCCAAACGGCGAGCCTCCCGCAATCAAATCGGGTCAGTTCGTCATGTGCACCGTGTTCGGGGCTGGTGAATTCGCCGTATCGCTTCCCCCCAGCCCCCAGAATGACCGGTTCCACCTCACGGTGCGGCGGGTCGGCAAGGTGACCAACGCCCTGCATGACCTGAAGGTCGGGGACAAGGTCGGAATCCGCGGGCCGTTCGGCAACGGGTTCCCCTTCGAGGAGATCAAGGGAAAGAACATCATATACGTGGCCGGCGGTATCGGGCTCATCCCCCTGCGCTCCTCGATCATGAACGTGATGCAGAACAAGGACAAGTTCGGGCGCATACTTCTCTTCCTTGGCGCGCGTACTCCGAAAGAGCTGATGTACGAGTACAACCTGAAGGAATGGAAGACCGCTCCCGGCTTCGAGACGCATATCACGATTGACAATCCCATTCCCGGATGGGACGGAGAGGTCGGGTTTGTACATACGATGCTGAAGAAGAAAAACATACCGGTCAAGGATACGGTCGCTTTCGTATGCGGACCCCCGATGATGTTTAACGCGGTCATCAAGGAGCTGACCGAACTCGGCATCAGCGAGGAGAACATCATCTCCACGCTGGAGCGTCACATGAAATGCGGTATCGGGAAATGCCAGCACTGCGCCATCGGGCGGACACTCGTCTGCACCGACGGACCGGTGTACACCTACCGTCAGATCAAGACACTGGGTGAGCAGATATAATGGAATTTCGTACCGCCATTGAGCGGCTCGTCCGCGAAAAGACCTGCTTCGTCGGCATGGGGAACTACTTCAAGCGTGACGACGCGGTGGGCCTGTATATCGTGGACGGGATCAGGGATCGCCTCGGGGCGGGCCCGGTCACCGCGATGAACGTCGAGGATGTCCTCGAGAACTACGTGTTCAGCATCGCGCAGGGTGACGCCGACAACGTGGTCATCGTCGACGCGGTGCAGGCAGGCGGAGAGGAGGGCTCGGTGATTTTCGCCGGCCTGGAAGAATTTAAAGAGATGATCGAAAACTACTCAACCCACAAGCTGGCGCTCTTCCTGTCGGGGAAGGTGCTTGCGGAGCATGACAAGAAAACGTGGCTCCTGGGCGTCGAGGTCCGCGATACCGATTACGGCGAGGGCCTGTCGGACAAAGTGAAGCAAAGCGCTGATTTATTACGCGATATACTACTATCTTATATTATTTGTGATCAAAAGGAGCTCGTTTATGAACATTGATCTCTATGACAGCCTGAAAATTGCCATGGCGCTATTGCTGGCGTCTGCCGTCATATCGCCGATACTCTCGGGCAAGCGGAAGCTGGCTGGCTGGGTGAACTTCATCCTGGTATCTGCCGCCGCATATTTCCTCTTGTATATAAGCTTCATGACCATATTCGGGGACGGCAGCCTCACGTCGCAGCTCGTCTCCTTCGGACCGGTTAGCTTCCACCTCCTGCTGGACGGGTTCGCCGGGTTCTTCATCGGGATCATATCGTTCATGTCGGTTTTGAGCGCCTTCTACTCGATCCAGTACATGGAGCACTATCCCGAATACAAGCTCTGGAGCTACTACCTCTGCTTCCCGCTGTTCGTGCTCGGGATGATCGGGATCGTCACCGTTGACGATCTTTCGACCGGGTTCACCGCGGCGTGGCAGATCATGACCATCGCCTCCTTCTTCCTGATCCGGTTCGAATACCGCGAGAAGGGGAATGTCCGAAACGCGAACAAGTACCTGATACTCATGGAGATCGCCTGGCTCCTTATCCTGGCCGGCACCTTCTTCATTGACGGCATCGCCATGGGCGACCCGATACACGCGATAGTAGAGAAGCTCGCCGCGACCAGGGGAGTGATGCTCCTGGCGGTCTACGGGCTGATCCTGCTCGGCTTCGGCTTCAAGGCCGGTATGTTCCCCTTCGGTCAGCTCTGGCTGCCCGACGCGCACTCTATCGCACCGTCGCCCATCAGCGCGCTGTTGTCCGGCGTCATGATCAAGACCGGCGTATACGGCATCATCAGGACCTTCTTCTGGATGGTCCCGGCCGAGGGATATGACGGCATGCTCTGGGGCATCGTGATAGCCTCCTTCGGGGTGGTGACCCTCTTCATCGGAACAACGCAGGCGCTGAAACAGCATGACGCCAAGCGGCTTCACGCGTACCACTCGATCGGCCAGATGGGCTATATCATACTGGGGATCGGCTCGGCCCTGGTCATGTTCAACAGCGGGAGCGAGGTTGTGAAGCTCCTCTCGGTCGTGGCCATCATCGGTGCGCTCTACCATACCCTGAACCACACCGTGTTCAAGGGGCTGCTCTTCCTCTCCACCGGCAGCGTTCTCTACGCCACCGGCACCAAGGACCTGAACAAGCTGGGCGGCCTCATGAAGCTCATGCCGGTAACCGCGGTCGTCGCCGGCATCGCGTCCCTCTCGATCGCCGGTATGCCCGCCTTCAGCGGATTTGCCAGCAAGTGGACGATCATCTCGGCCGATATCCTTGCAGGGAACCAGATCATGTTCCTGGTCATCTTCGGAATCATTGCCCTGTTTACAAGCGCCATAACGCTGGCCTCCTACGTGAAGTTCTTCGGCATGGCCTTCGCGTCGTCGGGGGTGGAGTGGTCGGTGAGCAAGCAGGTCAAGGAGGTCCCCGCGACCATGCTGATCCCGAAAGTCATACTCGCGGTACTCTGCCTGGTACAGGGGCTCTTACCCTTCCTGTATTATGACGTCTTCATAAAGATATTAAAACATTCAGAAGGCCCTGCGTTTATTACGTATATGTCGGGCATCACGGTCGAAAATCACTTCATCAACTCGGTCATGGGCGTGTCAATCTCCGTGCCAGGCATGGGTGAGGTCGTATCCTCGGTCGCGGTCCCGGTCGTAGTCCTGCTGATCATGGTCGTGGCGATGCTGTTCGCCCTGATGCTGCGGAAATCGGGAGGCTCCGAAGAGAAGGTGGCGCCAACCTGGCTGTGCGGCTACCAGGATCTTAACAATAAGAACAGGTACACGGCGCACAACATGTATGCCGTGTTCAAAAAGGCGCTCTGGTGGACCGGCGGAAACGTCAAAAAATAAGGGAAGAGACAAGAGGTAAAACATGCTTACTATCGAAGAAGTAAAAAGCCAATTAAAGAATAAATATCAGAATGCCATTAAAAACACCGAAGAGGCATACGGCACCCGGCTGTTCGTTGACATCGACAAGGGCAAGGTCCGCGATATCTCGAACGAGATCATCAAGATGGGCGGCCGCTACCTGGTCAGCGTCGGCTATGACAACATAGCCCGCGACAAGACCCTCGGCCTGATCCATAACTTCAGCCTGGACCGAGACAACATCTTCGTCTGCCTCCGCACCGCTGCGCCGGTTGACGCCCCGGTCTTCGATTCCATCACGCCGGACATACCCAACGCGGGCTGGTCCGAGCGCGAGTACATCGACCTGTTGGGCATGAAGTTCACCGGCCATCCCAAGCCGAAAAAGCTTATCCTGGCCGATGACTGGCCCGAAGGCGTGTACCCGCTCCGCAAGGAGGTTCCGTACAACCTGATGCCCCCGGCGGCCGAAAACGTCGCCTACCAGCTTGACGAGGCGCCCGAGGGTTGCACCACCATACCGGTGGGCCCCTTCCACCCGACGCTCCACGAGCCGGCGCACTTCGCGGTCTTCGTAGACGGCGAGACCATCAAGGGCTGCGACTACCGCGGCTTCATGGTGCACCGCGGACTCGAGAAGCTCTGCCAGACACAGCTCACCTACGGTGAAGTCCCCTATATCGCCGAGCGGATCTGCGGGATCTGCGGCTCGGTGCACGCGGCGACGTATTCGCAGGCGCTGGAGATGGCGGCCGGCCACAAGATATCGCGCCGCGCCGAGTACATCCGCACCATCATGCTGGAGATCGAGCGGGTCCACTCGCACCTTCTCTGGCTCGGGATCGCAGGCCACCTGATCGGCTTCGACACCGTGTTCATGCAGGCATGGCGGGTGCGGGAAAGTATCATGTGGTTCGGCGAGAAGCTGACCGGAAACCGGAAGACCTACGGCATGATCGTGCCCGGCGGCGTCCGCCGCGACATTTCGCCCGAGATGTCTGACGAGCTCCTGGGAATACTCAAAACGATCGAGAAAGAGCTGATTACCATACATAAAGCCATCATCGGCGACACCTCCATTCACCGGCGGACCAAGGGCGTGGGACACATCACGACCGAGGAGACCAAGCTCTGGAGCCTGGTGGGTCCGGTGGCCCGGGCGAGGAACGTCGACATCGACGTCCGCCGCGACCACCCGTACGCCGCGTACGACGAGATGCAGTTCGACGTGCCTGTCGTTGATTCCAACGACGTGTGGGGCACCGTGGTCGTCCGGATACTCGAGACCTTCGAAGCCATCAAGATCATACGCCAGGCGCTCGAGAAGATGCCGGCCGGTCCGGTCATGATCGATTTCCCCGAAGATGTTACGCCGCTCCAGCACGCGATCTCCGCCGTTGAGGCGCCGCGGGGCGAGGTGGTCCACTATCTCATTACCGGCGAGGAGAACAGGCCGGAGCGGTGGCGCGTCCGCGCCCCTACGTACCCGAACCTGCAGGGCATACCCGCGATGCTGCTGAACGATCAGTTCGCCGATCTGCCGATCATCATCGGGAGTATCGACCCCTGCTTCTCCTGTACGGACAGGGTCGTCAAGGTTGATGTCAGGTCCGGTGCGATGAGCCATCTCACCGCCGGTGATCTTGAAAAGATATCACGAGCTAAAAAAATGGCGGGAAGGTAAGAACATGGATATTCTGTACATTGCGGTAAATATACTGGTCTTTCTTGCACTGGCTCCTTTCTTCGAGGGCGTCGTCAGGAGAATCACGGCACGGGTGGTGCAGTCCCGCCAGGGTCCGCCCCTCATGCAGCCGTATTATGACATATTGAAGCTGCTGGGCAAGCAGAACATGGGCCCGGGCAACTTCGCCTTCAAGCTGGCGCCAATTGTTGCGTTCGCCTCGATCATCAGCGTAATCGTGTTCCTGCCCCTGGGATACAAGGAAAACTACCTGTCCCAGTATGCCGACGTGATTACGATCATCTACCTTCTGACGCTTGGCGGCGTCGCGGTCCTGCTGGGGGCTCTCGCAAGCCGGAACACGTACGCGCTGATCGGTTCCAGCCGCGAGATGATCACCATGATAATGGTGGAGCCGGTCCTGGCCATGACCTTCATCCTGGGCGCGGTCAAGTTCAAAAGCCTTGGAATCCTGCCGTCCATTTCGCACGTTACCAGCGGCGGCTACGGCGTATCGGTCATCATCATGCTGGTGGCTTACCTCCTGGCCCTGATGGCCTTTGTCGGCCGCCAGCCGTTTGATATAGCGGAGGCCGAGGTCGAGATCCTGGAAGGTCCCTACATAGAGTTCAGCGGCCCTAACCTGGCCCTGTTCAAGTATTACATGCTTCTGAAACAGATGTTCTACGCCACGCTGTTCGTGATCGTGTTCATTCCCCCGATCAACACCGGTTATTACGGCTTCAATGTCCTGATCCAGCTGGCGTTTGTGAGTCTGGTCTATGTCCTGATAGCGGTGATCGGGTCGACCCATCCGCGGTTCCGGATTGACCAGGCCCAGAAGTTTTATGCGGTGTTAATAGTCGCATCCCTGGTTGCAGTGGGACTGTCTGTATACGGGATATAATCTAACATAGGAGAACTACTGTGTGGCTTACGAGTAAAATAAAACAAGTTCTTATGGTATTGAAGCCTGGCGTCGTAACCCTGAAGTATCCGTTCGAGCCGCACCCGGTAGCGAAGGATTTCAGGGGACAGCCGTCATGGGACCATCATAAATGCGTCGGCTGCGGCGGCTGCGCCGCCCACTGTCCGGCGAGGACGATCTATATCCGCGATGTCTGCCAGGACCTGCGCGTGATGCTCTATGACGGGGCTCACTGCATGTATTGCGGACGCTGCGCCGATGTCTGCCCGGAGAAAGCCATCACCATGACCGAACAGTTCGAGCTGGCGACGAATGACCGGAACGACATCACCGTCAACATGGAGCTTTTCATGCTGACGTGCCAGCGCTGCGGCAGGTGCTACAACATGGAAACAACGAACATGATCGATAAAATGGGGCTCCGCGGCTTCAGGTATGACAACCTGGAAACGCGCGCCGTCATTCAGAAGGCGACCGAGCACTTCGATGAGAAGCAGATCGAAGAGTCGGATCGACACAAGAGACCCCAAAAGTAAGGAGAATAGTTATGCTGGCCAAATTGTGTAAAAAAGCGTTCCCCAAGTCACTCTGGGTATATCATTGCAACTCGGGAGCCTGCAACGGCTGCGATATTGAAATCCTGAATGTGCTGACCCCATACTACGATATAGAGCGTTTCGGCATGAAGCTCGTCGCGTCGCCGCGGCACGCTGACGTGATGCTCGTATCCGGGGCCGTGACCCGTCCGACCCTTCCGCTCGTGAAGAAGGCCTATGACGCGATACCCGAGCCCAAGCTGGTCTTCGGCATCGGATCCTGCGCGTCGGGCGGCGGCTCCTGGTATGACTCCTACCATGTGACCGGGGGCGCCGACAAGGCGGTACCGGTAAACTATATCATACCCGGCTGCCCGCCGAAGCCCGAGGCGATCATTTACGGCGTCGCCCTCGCGCTGGGACTTGTAGACAAGAAGTCCGCCCCGGTCGAGCTGAAACAGGTCGAATTCCCGGTGGATATGTATCTGAACAACAAGGCGTGGGAGGACCGGAACGTCATATATCAGGTGATGAACAAATAGTGCGAAGGCAGGGACCGTCGGTCGTCCCGGCCATCCGGGGCGGCTGCGGCAGCCAAACAACAATAAACTCTGGAGCGGATCAATGGCTAAAAAAATATTACTGGTCGATGATGACATAGATACCTGTTCGGACATAGCGAAGGTGCTCTCTGCAAAGGGATATGAAGTGACCGAAGCATATTCGGGAGCGGAAGCCCTGAAGAAGGTGCTTGCCGTCAGGCCCGACGCTATCATTCTTGACATCATGATGGAAAAGGACACTGCCGGGTTCGAGGTTGCCAACCAGATACGGAGCGAACGGCCAACCTCGAAATTCAAGGAAGTAAAGAACGTGCCGATAATAATGTTAACGGCGATTAACCAGGTGACCAACTCCCGCTTCTCGCTCGATGATAAATCGAATTTTCTGCCGGCCATCAACGGCTTTCTCACCAAACCGGTAAATTTCGATACCCTGCTGGAGAAGGTGGCCAAATTATAATACTCCTTCGCGGAGGATTACAACTGATGATGGCTCCATTCAAGGCAAAATTAAGCACAAAATTAGTGGCCAGCCTGATGTCAGTTGTAATCATCAGCGGTGTAAGCTCTGCGATTATTAGCCGTAACGTCATCAATAAAAACGTCGTCGGCCAGGCATACGAAGAAGTCCGGGGCCATCTCAATACCGCGCATCACATGTACAACGAGCGGGTCATGGTCATTGACCTGCTCATAAGACACCTCTCATCACTCGGTTATCTCCAGACTGCCATTATCCAAAACAATCGCGCCCTTCTTGGTGAAAAGCTCAAAGAGGTAAAGAAAGAGCTCGACATCGATATCATGAACATCACCGATGCGAAGGGGAGGATCATCATCAGGGCGAATAACTTCGCCATGTATGGCGACAACATGAGCGGGGACTACATGGTCAGGCGCGTGATCGAGACGCAAAAACCCGTGTACGGCACCGACATGTGTACGCGTGAAGATCTCCTGAAAGAGAGCAGGGAGCTCGACAACCGGGCAACCATAAAGGTGAAGAAGACGCCGCACGCCCGGCCCGTGAAAAGGGAATTCGTGGAAGACGGGATGTGCCTTAAGGCGGCGGCCCCGGTGTTCAGCGGCGGGCAGCTGATAGGTGTGATATACGGGGCGAAGATTTTGAACAACAGTTTCAAGCTGGTGGACAGGATCAAGAAGCTCCTGTTCCGGGACGAACGGGTCGGCGGGTACGAACTCGGCACGGTTACGATTTTCATGGATGACATACGGGTCTCAACCAACGTGAAAAACAGGGACGGGAGCAGGGCGGTCGGGACCCAGATCTCGGAAGAGGTGTATGAGAAAGTGTTCGAGCAGGGGGATATCTGGCTCGACAAGGCATTTGTGGTCAATAACTGGTATATATCCGGATACAGCCCGATCCGTAACATTTACGGGAAGGTGGTCGGGATCCTCTATGTCGGTATCCTCGAGGAAAAGTACAATATCATAAAAAGAAATGCCGCCATATTTTCTTTCCTGATCATCATCATAACGGCATCCATCGGCATCGCCCTCTCGATCTACCTTATCAGGAGCATAATAACGCCGCTCCGGGCGCTGGTTGGCGCATCCAAAGACCTCGCGCGGGGGGTCTATTGTAAAATTGACGTTGATTCGACGGATGAGATGGGCTATCTCTGCAAGACGTTCAATACGATGATAGACGCTCTGTCGGAAAATGAGAAGAAGCTCAAGGAGAAGACGCAGATGCAGATGGTGCAGTCGGAGAAGCTCGCGTCACTGGGGCGGCTTGCGTCCGGCATAGCCCATGAGATCAATAACCCGCTGACCGGCGTGCTTTCCTACAGCACCGTGCTGTACGACGAGGTAACGAACCCCGCGCACCGCGAGGACCTGAAAATCATCATCGACGAGACGCTCAGGTGCAGGGAGATCGTGAAGGGCATACTGGATTTTGCCCGTGAAACGAGGATCGAAAAACAGCCCGCAAACATGAATAAAGTCATCACGGACCTTATGTCTCTCCTGGAACGGCATGTAAATTTTCAGAATATCCAGATTAAAAAAGATTTGGCAGAAAACCTTCCAGAGATTAGTATAGATATTAATCAGGTAAAGTCCGTTTTCAACAACCTGGCCGTCAATGCCGTAGACGCGATGCACGAAGGTGGGATCCTTACGATCCGGACCGGTTACGATGCGATTCGGAAACGTATCTTAATTACGGTATCCGATACGGGGGTCGGCATTGAGCAGAAGAACCTGACAAGGATTTTCGATCCCTTTTACACCACCAAGGAGACCGGAAAGGGGACCGGACTGGGTTTATCGGTGACGTACGGCATAATTGAGCGTCATGGCGGCAGTATAAGGGTCGAGAGCACGGTCGGGCAGGGAACGACCTTTACAATTGAATTTCCAGCTGATACCGTGAACCCGGTTCTCGCGGAAGTAAAGCCTAATAATGTGTGAAGGATGATTGATGGATACCATGACAAACATTCTGATCATTGATGACGAGGATATCGTTCTAAAAAGCTGTGTCAGGATTCTGAAAAATGACGCCTACGAGATCGAAACCGTCCATTCGGGTGAGGAGGGATTGAAGCGGGTCGCGGAGAAGGAGTACGATATAGTCATAACCGACCTTAAAATGCCGGGATTGACAGGCATGGACGTCCTGGCCGAGCTCAAGAAAAACTACCCTGAAATTATGGTGATCATTTTTACCGGGTTCGCGACAGTGGAAAATGCCCGCGATGCGCTGAAGATGGGGGCGTTCGATTACATCCCCAAGCCTTTCACAAACGAGGAGCTCAAGATCGTCGTGGAAAACGCCGTGAAGGCGCGCGAGAAGCAGTCAGGGGCCGGCATGTTGGACCTGATGGCGATCGTGTCCCACGAGATGAAGAGCCCTGTATCGGCCGTGCACACCACGGCGGAGACACTGTACCGCGGCTACCTGGGGAACCTTGACCCGGAACAGCAGAAGACCGTTGAGAAGATATTGCGGAATTGCCAGTACCTTGAAGACATCATACGGAACTATATCGACCTGTCCAAGATGGACCTGGACAACCTGGAGTCATTCACCGAGAAGATAGACCTGGTGGCCGACGTCATCCAGCCGGTCATTGACGTGCCCGAGAACAGGGACAATTTCAAGAAGATGTCCATCGTTACGGACTTTGCCGTCAGGCCGAAAATCAACGGGGACCCGAATTTATTAAACATCGTGGTGACCAACCTGATAAACAACGCTATCAAGTACGGGAAGCAGGAAACGCCCGTGACGGTGCGTCTGACCGAAGATGAGAAGAGTTATACAGTCTCCATCCGCAACGAGGGTGTGGGTATATCAAAAGAAGAGATTGAAGAGAAGCTGTTCAGGAAGTTCAGCCGGTTGAAGCAAAAGGGGACCGAAGGCGTAAAAGGATCGGGGCTGGGCCTCTACATATGCAAAAAGATAGTGGAGAAGCACAGGGGGAAAATCTGGGCGGAATCCGAAGTCGGGAAGTACGTTACATTCTATTTCAGCCTTCCCAGGTAGCCCTGGTGGTTCCGCGCGACTGCGGGCAGTATCAAGGAGGAGTTTAATGCAGAGAAAGAACCTGATCCTGATAATCGACGATGATCCGGACCTGCTGTCTGCGCTGAAATTGACTCTGGAATCGGCCGGGTACAAGGTGGTGTCTGCGACCAGCGGCGCTGCCGGAATCCAGATGTTCAACGAAACTGCTCCCGGCCTGATATTGTGCGACATCATGATGGAAAAGATAGATACCGGGATACGCTTTGTCCGGGAAATTCGGCAGAAGGACAAAGACGTGCCGATTTATTTATTGAGCGATATCGGGCGGCTTACCGCAGCGAATATCGATCTCAACGAAATTGGGTGCAGCGGCTCGTTCCAGAAGCCGTTTGATACCGACGAACTGCTGCGGGTCATCAGGCAGAAAATGGGGAAGTAGCCCTCGATCCCCCCGGGAAGCGGACCGTCGCGGTCCCCTTCCCGGGGCGTTATCGGGATCGAGGATGAATAATAACAGGGAGGAGTCGCCATGACAAATCCTGTGCCGGGTCCCGTAGATAAATGGAAGAAGAAATACCCGAAGAAATTCGCGGCGGAGGAAGATGTATTCGGCCGCATCCAGCGCGGTGACAGGATCTTCATAAGCACCGGCTGCGGCGAGCCGCAGTACCTGGTAAAGGCGCTGACCTCGTACGTCAATTCCAACCCGCGCGCCTTCGCCGATACCGAGGTGATGCATGTCTGGACGCTCGGCGTCGCGCCGTACGCCAACGAGCAGTTCAACTACAACTTCAGGCACAACTCGTTCTTTGTCGGCGACAACACGCGCCAGTCGGTTAACACCGGCCTCGCGGATTACACGCCGATGTTCCTTTCAAGCGTGCCGGGGCTGATATACAGCGGCCGGATTCCCATCGACGTGGCCCTGGTGCAGACCTCTCTTCCGGATGAAAACGGTTTCGTGAGCCTTGGGATCAGCGTCGATATCTCCCGGGCCGCCATTGAAAAAGCCTCCATCATCATCGCGCAGGTGAACGCGAACATGCCCCGCGTTCACGGCGACACCTTCGTAAGCATCCGCGACATCGATTACATCATCCATCAGGACGAGCCGCTCCTCGAATATTCGCCCGAGGTGCCGGGCGACGTGGCGCAGAGCATCGGGAAGTATGTTTCCCGCATCATCAGCGACGGCGACACGATACAGCTCGGGTACGGGAGCCTGCCCAACGCCATACTCCACAACATGAAGGAGAAGCGGCACCTGGGCGTCCACACCGAGCTATTGACCGATTCGATGGTCGAGTTCATAAAAAACGGCATCATCGACAACACGCGGAAGAACGTGAACCGGGGAAAAACCGTGGCCTCCTTCTGCATGGGCACGCGGCCCACCTACGAATTCATCAATGACAATCCGACCATCGATTTCAGGCCCATCGATTACACCAACAATCCCATGGTCATCGCCGGGATCGACAACATGGTGGCCGTCAACAGCGCCCTCCAGGTGGACCTGACCGGGCAGGCCACCGCCGAGTCGATAGGGAGCCAGTTCTACAGCGGCATCGGCGGCAGCGCCGATTTCATGAGGGGGTCGGTGCTTTCCCGCGGGGGGAAGAGCATCCTCGTGCTTCAATCAACGGCGCGGTTCGGAGAGGTGTCGCGTATCGTTCCTCTTCTTGAAATGGGAACGGGCGTGACGCTGAACCGGGGTGATATACACTACATAGTAACGGAGTACGGAACCTGCTACATCCATGGCAAGAACATCAGGGAACGGGCAATGGACCTGATCGGCATAGCGCACCCGAAGTTCCGGCCCTGGCTCATCGAAGAGGCGAAAAAGCTCAACCTGATTTACCGGGACCAGGCGTTCATTCCCGGCGAAAAGGGCGAGTATCCCGAACATCTGGAGACGTACCGGCGCACCCGGTCCGGTCTCAAGCTCTTTTTCCGTCCTGTGCGGATTAGCGACGAGGATCTGATAAAGGACTTCTTCTATTCCCTTTCAGACCAGAGCCTTCAGCGTCGCTTCATGACTATCAGGAAGGATATTCCTCACAAGCTCCGGCAGAAGTTCGTGATTATCGATTATTCGCACGAGATCGTGATACTGGCTTGCGTAATCAAGAACGACATGGAGGTTATCGTCGGGATAGGGCAGTACGTGAAGTGGGATGATAAAAATTTTGCTGATGTCGCCTTCGCCGTGCAGGACGATTATCAGGGTAAGGGGATCGGCACCGAGCTGCTTGACTACATCACGCTGCTGGCCAAGAACGAGGGCCTGCAGGGCTTTACGGCCGACGTGCTGGGGGAAAACAGGGCGATGCAGGGACTGTTTGACAAGATGGGGTACCATGTGGAAAAAAAGATAGAGGATGGCGTATACGAATATACTATAACATTTGGGGCAGGCAATGGAAAAAAACAGTAGCGAAATCCAGGTCCTGTTTGAGCCCCGGAGCTTCGCCGTTATCGGCGCTTCGCACGATACGGACAAGATCGGGTACAAGATCCTCAATAACATCGTCTCCGGCGGATACAAGGGGACGATATATCCTATTAATCCCCAGGGAGGCGAGCTCCTGGGGAGCAAGGTGTACAAGGACATTGAGGAAATTGAAGGCGACGTGGACGTTGCGTCAATCGTCATCCCGGCCAGGTTCGTTCTGGACTCGGTTGTCCGGTGCGCCCGCAAGGGCGTAAAATTCGTGCAAATAATAACCTCCGGGTTCTCGGAAACAGGAAATACCGAGGAGGAGCGGAAGATCGTGGCCGCCGCCCGCGAGACCGGCATGCGGGTGCTGGGGCCGAACATTTTCGGCCTCTATTCCTCCGTGTCATCTCTCAATTCAACGTTTTCGGCCACGGGGGTCCAGCCGGGTCACGTGGCGATACTCACGCAGAGCGGTGCGCTCGGTATCGCCCTGATCGGCAAGACCGCGGTGGAGAACATCGGTTTATCCTCGATCGTCTCGATCGGCAACAAGTGCGACATAGACGAGGCCGACCTGCTTGAGTACCTTATCAGGAACGACGCTACCAGGGTCATCCTGATGTATATCGAGGGGGTCAAAAACGGCGACCGCCTTATCGAGGCCCTGATGCGCACCACCCGGGACAAGCCCGTGGTGGTGATCAAGTCGGGGCGCTCCAAGCGAGGCGCCATGGCGGCCGCGTCGCACACCGGCTCCCTTGCGGGCTCCGACGAAATATTCGACGCCATCATGAAGCAGTGCGGCGTGATTCGCGCCGACAGCATAGAGGACGCCTTCAACTGGTGCAAGTTCCTCGCGTTTTCACCGAAGCCGAAGGGGACGAAGAGCGTGATCATCACCAACGGAGGCGGCGTCGGGGTCATGGCCACGGACGCATGCGAGCGGTACGGCATCGAGCTGTATGACGACCAGGCCGAGCTCGGGCGTGCGTTCGAGAAGGTCGTGCCCTCGTTCGGCTCCACGAAGAACCCGGTCGACCTGACCGGCGGCGCCACGGCGGAAGACTACGACCTGGCCCTATCCGTGCCGACGGCGAACGAGGGGATCGACGCGACCATCGCGCTGTACTGCGAGACGGCCACCTTCGAGTCTGCGAGCCTGGTGCCGATGATCCGCACGACCTACAGGAAACACCTCGATGCGGGGAAACCGGTGACCTACGCGATCGTCGGCGGGATGGCCGTCGAGGACGCGATCTTGAAGCTCCGGCACGAAAACGTGCCGGTGTACGGCGACGTGTACGAAGCCGTTTCCTCCCTGGGGATGCTCTTCCGCTTCCAGCGGTCGCAGAGCGAGCGCTGTGACGAGACGGACGATGCCTCGATCGATACAACGGCCATTGACAGACTTATAGACGGAGCCCTGGCGGATAAGCGGAACTTCCTCCTGGCAAACGAGGGATCGGCAGTAATGCGCGCCGCAGGGGTCAGCATACCCCAGACCAGGGTGGCGCACTCCCTGGAGCAGGCGGTCCAGTTCGCAGAGGAGATCGGGTATCCCCTGGTGCTCAAGGTCGTGTCCAGGGACATCCTTCATAAGAGCGATGCGGGCGGCGTTGCGCTCGATATCGACGACAAGGAGGAGGTGATGGACGCCTACGAGGCAATAATCCAGAATTGCAGGGCGTACAACCCGAACGCGAGCATCGACGGGATCGAGGTCTGCGAGATGGTATCGACGGGCACAGAGATCATAGTCGGTGCGCGGCGTGACGCGTCGTTCGGGCCCATCGTCATGTGCGGGTTCGGCGGTATATACGTCGAGGTCATGAAGGACGTCGCCTTCAGGGGCTTTCCGTTCAACCGGGCCGAGGCCATGAAAATGCTCAAAGAACTCAGGTCGTTTCCGCTCCTCCTGGGAGTGCGGGGCGAGCCGAGGAGGGATATCGAAGGATTGATCGAAGCGATGATCAAGGTCGGCACTATCATAAGGAAGTGCCCCAGGATCACCGACATTGAGATAAACCCTGTCGTCGTGTACGAGCAGGCGAAGGGACACAAGGCGGTTGACAGCCGCATCTTAATATCAGGCTGAGGAGGACTCAAATGAAAAAGATACTGATCGCATCGACGCACGAGGGTGCCGGCAAGACCAGCATTATCGCGGGGATTACGTCGACGCATAAGAAAAATTTCGCATACATCAAGCCGCTGGGCGACCGCCTTGAGTACCGCAGAAAAAAGAACGTGGACCACGACGCCATGGTGCTGCTGAAGCTGCTTAACATAGACGCGGAGCCCGACAGCATATCCCTGGGCTTCACCCATTCGAAGCTCAGGTACAAGTATGACGAAAAAAGCATCGGCGAGCTGTTGAAGACTATGGCGGAGGGTGCCGGCGCGGGACGCGACGTCCTGTTTATAGAGGCCGGTCGGGACCTGGCATGGGGGGCGTCGGTGCATCTTGACGCCCTCTCGATGGCGCGGATGCTCGGCGCGCGGCTGGTCCTGGTGGTCAGCGGCGATGGCGACCGTGTCATGGACGATATCCGGTTCATCCGCGAGTCGGTCAACATGACGGGGATCGAATTCGGTGGTGTCATCGTGAACAAGGTCCAGGACGCGGACGATTTCAAGACAAGCAGTCTTCCCGCGATCGTGGAGATGGGCGTGGCGGTGCTGGGTATCATACCCTACAAGGCCCAGCTCACCTCGTTTAGCATGAGCTTCCTTGCGGACCGCTTCCTGGCCCGGGTGATTGCCGGCGAGGAGGGCCTCAACAACACGGTAAAGCACATCTTCGTGGGTGCCATGTCCACCGAGGAATCGCTCAGGAACCCGCTCTTCAACAAGGAGAACAAGCTCCTGATAACCAGCGGCGACCGGAGCGACATGATCATAGCGGCGCTGGACAGCGATACCGTCGGTGTAATACTGACGAATAATATCGTTCCACCGCCCAATATCATTAGCAAGGCATCGGCAATGAAGATCCCGCTGCTGCTCGTCCCCTACGACACGTACGAGGTGACGCGGCAGATGGATAATTTCGACGCACTGCTCACCCATGACAGCATCGAGAAGCTGAAGATCCTGTCGCAGCTCGTGGGCGATTACGTGAAGATCGAAGGCGGCGTTATCGCCTGACGGGAGCGCGGCGGTCTTCCGCCGCGGGGCGGCGTCACGGGGGGGCATTCGTCCCCGCATGACGCCGCCTTCGCCCGCTATTCCTGCAGTACGCCATACCTGCTCCAGCGATATATCTCCCTCTCGGCAAATGCAATTTGGAATTCCTTTTGAGGAGACATGCCCCCCCGTAATGCGCTATACGATGGTACGATTGTTCCATCGGGAAAATAGCCCGGTACACGATATTGTTCAAACGGAGAGGGTGACATGACATTGAGAAGGATACTCGCTGCTGTAATAATCACTGGAATTGTCTGTGCTGCGGCAGGACCGCTGTCCGCACAGGAGGCGGCAAAAGGAGGGCCGGCGCGGGAGCGCATCGCGTATATCGAGAAGGCGCTCGTGGATGGAGAGAAAAACGCCCAGATATGGTGGGGCCTCTGGATAGCGGCGTATGCGGGATTGTCCGCCGGGCAGTACGCCCTTGCCGGCGTGGCAGACGGCTATGGCAGGAACGAAACGAGCCTCGACCAGCTGCGTAACGATTTTCACTATCGCCCGAAAAGCACCTTCCCCCGGAAGGAGCAGTGGGTCAATTATCTCGTCGGTGGGGCAAAGGCGACGCTTTCACTGGGACAGCTGCTGGTCATGCCGTTTACCCCGGCCTACGCGTCGGGCCGGCTGGCAAAAATGCCCAATGCGAGCAATGAGGAAATAAACAGGAAGCTCACCGAGGCGGAGCGTCTTCTCGAGCTCTGTGCGCGCAAGGAAACGATGGGGCGCGCGTGGTGGAAGCACCTGCTCGGCATTGCCGTTAACGGGGCCGGAAGCGTCATTATTTGGCAGTGCCAGAAGGGAAAAGACCCGTGGAAGGATGCGCTCATCAGTTTCGCGACCGGCATGGCAGTGTTCGAGGTGACCATCTGGACCCAGCCGATGCGAGCGGTCAGGGACTGGAAATCATACCGGCAGAAATATTACGGTGAAAAGGCCGCATTGGTCGAGGAGGAGATCGAGGACCGCTGGTTCCTGACCGCCAGCCCCGGCGGGTTTGCGCTGGGGACGACGTTTTAGCCGGCATCGGCCGGCGGGGGTGCATGATGAAGAAATTGATTCTCGGCGCGATGTTCTCGGCATCAATATTCTTCAGCCTTGCGTCATCGGCGGAAGGGTCGGTCATCGTTCTGGACGGATCCCTTACCGAGCTTCCGATCGGTATGAAAATCGAGTACATCGAGGACAGGGGAGGGGCCCTGACCCACAAAGACGCGGTCGATTCGCCGGATATCCGGTGGGAACGGTCAGACAAGCAGAACCTGGGATTCGGCTTTACCCGGTCGGCGTACTGGCTGCGGTTCACTGTGGAGAACGTGACGGGGGAAGAGGTCCGATTTCTTCTTGAACAGGCCTATCCGCTTACGGATGAGATCGACCTCTATTACTACCCGGTCGCGGGGAAGAAGTACCGCCATATCGCGACCGGGGACTGCGTACCGTTTGCCAGCAGGCCGTACGAGCATCGTAAATTCGTATTTCCCCTCTCGCTGAAGGCCCGGTCCTCCTCGGTGTACCACATGAGGGTCAAGAGCACCAGCTCGATGAGCCTTCCGATCTCACTCTGGGACCCTGACGTCTACCGGCACCTGCTGCTCCGCGAAGAGCGCCTCCTGATGCTCTTCTACGGCATGGTGCTGATCATGATCATCTATAACCTGCTGGTCTTTCTCGCGGTGCGCCACCGGAGTAATATTTTCTACGTCCTGTTCATCGCCTCGTTCCTGCTCTTTATCATGACACAGCAGGGGACCGCGTTCCAGTTCCTCTGGCCCGGGTACCCGCTCTGGGGCAACGCCTGCGCGCCGATATCGCTCGCAATGGTCCTGTTTTTTGGTTTTTATTTCAGCAGGAGCTTTCTTGCCGCGGTGAAAGACTTTGCCGATACGCGCATGCTGATACGGGTGTTTATCGTGATCACGGGCGCCGGTGTCGCCTTCTCGATGATTGCGTTCAGGCATGAACTGTACCAGGCGGCGATGGCGGGAACGGCTATCATTGCGGCAATTGGTATAACCGCATCGGTCTACATAGCGGTCAGGCTCTCTCTGAAAAGGGACAGGGCCGCGTATTTCTACGCCGCAGGATGGGCGGCCTTCCTGACCGGGAGCGGCCTCTATATCGCCAAGTCCTTCGGGATCGTGCCGACGAATTTCCTGACCAACTGGTCGATCCTGATCGGCGCCTGTCTCATGATCCTGGTACTCTCCATCGCGCAGGCCGATATGATCAACACCATGCGCAGGGACCTGGCCGTGCTTACCACCGGGCTTGAAGTGAAGGTCAGGGAGCGCACGGAGGAACTGGAGGCCGCAATGCAGGAAATGGAGGCCATCAACGAGCGCCTGAATGATACAAACACCAGCCTCGAGAACGCGAAGAGAATTGCGGAGATGGACATCCGCATGGCCTCGAACCTCCAGGCGAGCCTGCTGCCGCAGAACATGCCGGAGTTCCCTGACTGGGAGATCGCCTGCTCCTACCTGCCCATGAAGGGCGTGTCCGGCGATTTCTACGATGTCTACCAGGGAGACGGCCGCCTCCGGGGCGTCGCCCTCTTTGACGTATCCGGACACGGCATAGCATCGGGCCTGCTCACGATCCTGGCGAAATCGATACTCTACCGCAAGTTTTTCCAGAAGCCCGAGCGGCGGCTCAACAGCGTCATGGAAAGCTTCAACGAGGACCTCCTTGCGGAGTTAAAGGACGTGGACAACTTCCTGACCGGGATCCTGCTCCGACTGGGCGGCGACACCGTTGAATATGTGAACGCGGGACATGGTGATCTGCTCGCGCGGCGAAGCAACCCGGGCCGGGTGTTCAGGGTAAAACCGAATGACCGGCCCTTCAACAAGAACCTGCTGGGTGTGGCCGGCATAGAAAACCGGTTTGACGTTATTAAATTCAGCGTGGGGACCGGTGATATGCTTCTTCTGTTCTCCGACGGAATTGTCGAGTCAAAAAACAGTGAGCGCGAGCAGTTCGGCGAAGACCGGCTGTTGCAATCGTTCCAGGACGCGCCGCAGGGTTCGGCGCGGTTCGCGCTTGACCATGTCATGAAAGCGGTGAGCGGCTTTACCGGCGGCTCGTTTCAGGACGACGTAACGGTGATACTGGCAATGCGCACGTCATGATGGCATCATGCCGGCGTGCGACTCCCTGACGATCCGGAGCCCTGCCGGACCGTCAGCCAGGCCCGCGTGATACGCCCGTATCATGTCTAATACCGGGTCGCGGACTCCCCGTTCAACGTCCGCTTCCTGCATGATCCTGCCCGCCAGGGGGAGCCGTTCGTCCGGAACGCCTCCGTCCCGGGTGTCGGCGAGCAGGAGGAGGACGGAGGGGAGAACCACTGCCGGGTCAACCGCCTCCGTCTCCATCAGGCCGAGGGCCGTCTCGTACGCAGCGAGCGAGCGCTTTACGATCCCGCTATCCGCGCCGTACTCAAGCTGTAACGCGTCAATGATGCGGTTCGCCACCGACCGGGCCGCGCTCCCGTCCGCGCCTGCCGCCTCGCGAGGGTCGTACCCCAGGCATTCCCGTGCATGCTGACACCATTGGGCGCATCCCATGGAGAGGCGCGGGTTCTTGACGCGGGCTCCGCATTTCGAGCAGCGGCGCGCTGTGTCGTCCTTGAAAAACTCGATGCCCGCACCGCACGATCCGCAGGGCACGGTAAAGATGTCGTCAGGGCGCCAGTAGCGGGTGTCCTGGCCCGGGCACATGGTTTTATTCATGAGGCCGCCCCCTGCCGGTAAATGGATGATATGTCCGCGATCCTGGTCGACTTGAGGTGGTTCCTGAAAACCTCCTGCATGGTCGCCATAGCGTCGCCGAACAGGCACGCTTTTTTTCCGCACGTTTTCTTGCGCATCAGGCAGGCGCTGGTCCTGAGCGGGCCCTCGATCGCCTCGTACACGTTCAGGAGCGTGACTGAGTCGCTTTTCAGGGCCAGGGTGAAGCCGCCCCGCGGTCCCCGGGTCGACCTGACCAGCCCGCTTTTGGCGAGCTGCTGGAGGACCTTGGAGAGGTGGTTCTCGGACACCTCCAGAAGGCGTGAAATGTCATGGACACTGGACGGTTCCTCCCGGGCGGCGATAACCGCCACCGAGTGAAGGGCCAGTGATACCGCGTCTGATATGGGGACTCCGTGTGTCATGGAATGCTCCTTAATTGGTAATTAGGTACCATAATACCAATAAGAGGATATAATGTCAAGAAAATTTTAATACATGAACATGGGCACCGGATAAAACAGGAGTCCCGGGAAGCATGCGCATTCCCGGGACAACTATCGGAATAGTTCTTTCTACTTGACCTGAAAGGCGGTGTCACCCCAGGGTATTTTCCAATCATTGGATTTAACGCCGTTCCGTTCGCTACCCGCGTACTTTCCAAGCCCCTTGACGACAATGATCTTGACCGTGCCGCCTTTTGCCAGAGTTATTGCACCGGCGTGTGCAGCCGCCATGCAAAGCGACGAGTCGTAGGTGTAGACATCGGTCCCCCATGCAGTTCCCTGCGCGCAGTTCGCGGGACATTTAATCAAAAACCAGGCGCCGATATTCTTGTTCTTGATATCGACATCTCTCAATTTCGTCCCACAATCGACCGGTATTCCTTTTTTGCATCCGAAAGAAACAACGGTCATCATTAAAAGTGCGATAAGCATGATACAGGTTGTTCTCTTCATAAAAGCCTCCTTTGTTAAATTTGCTGATGGTATAAAAATAATTAAAGCCAATGCTTGGACGTATACGTATTGTAAGCCGAATGCTTCATGAGATATGAGGGTTCTGATTATAATAATATTTTTTAGAATTTAAATACAGGAATCACTATATGAATAACTTTTAATAATATATACACAAATATGCCGGGTATCAATAACACGATTTATGGTATTTATGACTCGCTGAAATTAACTATGCTTCCATACAACTATTCAGGTATGCAGGCTACTATTAATAGGGGAGAGGGGCCATCCCGGCATATACTCTGGCAGACAGGGAGATGGAATGGCTTCCGGCAGGGCCGGGTTATACCCGACCCTGCCGGAAGATAAGCGCCGGGTCTGACTAGTATATCTTATTTTCAGAATAGAGAGCTTCTATCTCTTTTTCATATCGCTTTAAAACTTCCCGACGCTTGAGCTTGAACGTCTGTGTAAGCAATCCGTTCTGCACGCTAAACCCCTCGCTGAGAAACAGGAATTTTCTGGGGATTTCGTATGAGCCGAACTTGCCTTTCAGGTTTGAGGTGATCTCATCCGCTATGTAGTCGCAAATCTTCCGGTTCCTGACCATCTCTTCCGGGACGACCGGCAGATTATTGGCCTCGGCGAATTTCTTCACGATATTGAAGTCGGGATACACGATACAGACGGTATAGGGCTTGTTGAGCCCGTAGATCATGGCCTGCTCGACTGAAGGAAGGACGGTAATCTCTTCCTGCAATGTAACGGGAAAGACGAACTTCCCGTTCTCGAGCTTGAACTGTTCCTTGATCCTGCCGGTTATGTAGAGAAAGCCGTCATCGTCCACAAAGGCGCGGTCTCCGGTCCTGAGGCCGCCGTCCTCGGTCATAGTGGCTTTCGTCTCTTCCGGCTTGTTGAAATATCCCTTCATTACGTTCGGTCCGTAGACGATGAGCTCTCCCTCGCGCGTATTGGGATCATCCTCGATCACGCCTTTATCGATCACGAGACGTACCATCTCGATGGCCCTGCCGCAGCTTCCGATTTTATACGATGCCGGGCTATTGAGCGTTCCCGCCGGGGACAGCTCGGTCATGCCCCAGGCTTCATATACCGGTATCCCAATATCGAAGAAAAATTCGGCGATGACCGGGCTCAGCGCCGCGCTTGAGCTCACGCACCTTTCAAGCTGCCCGCCGAAGCGGTCGCGGATCTTGGAAAAAACGATTTTATCGGCGATCGAGAATTTCAAGTCCGTTAACGCGCTTTTCTTTCCAATTTTCGCAAGCTCGCGGCGATGATGACCGGCAGTAACGCCCATGTCGAAAAGCATTTTCGCAAGTCCGCCCGTGTCCTTCATGTGCGCGTAGAGCCCGTCATAAATGCGGTTGAAAACGCGGGGTACGGCTACCAGGAAATTCGGCTTAACGGTCGCAATATCATCCACAATGGTCTGGGGGCTTTCGGCGAACGCCGTCGAGCCGCCGAGCCTGATTACGATATTCAGCTCGGCCGTCTGCCCGTACGAGTGCGCCCAGGGCAAAAAGGAGAGCGTCCTGATATTTTCATCAAGCACTCCCATGATTTTATGCACGCCGTGAACATTGCTGGTGAAATTACCATGCGAGAGGAGCACGCCCTTGGGGTCACCGGTGGTACCGGAAGTGTAAATAAGTCCGGCAATATCATCGGGATGGGGATGAAGAGCCTTAACCGGCTTTTTCTCGCCGATTTTTTCAAGGTCTTCCATGGTCCCGGGACCGGTGCCGTCGATACGGATAATGGATTGCAATGTTTGTATCTCGTCCGGCCAGTTTTTGACCTTGTCGAAAATATCCTGCCCTGCAACGAAAAGCACTTTCGTATTGCTGTCCGTTACTATGTACTTCCATATCTTTTCAAGCTCGACCTTGTACATCGGTACGAAACGGGCGCAGAGTCCGTACGTGGCATAGCAGGCCGTGGCCCACGCAACGCTGTTATTGTCTATTATTCCGACAGAGTCGCCCTTCGTCACGCCAAGGGAGGCAAGCCCTGCCCTGAGATTGTCGATACGGAGTGCAACCTGCTTATACGTGACCCACTCGTACACGCCGGTACTGTTTTTGGTGCCCATCCATTCCTTGGCGCCGTATCCGGCGACCGTCTCTTCGAACAACTCGACGAGATTGTCGGGCTTGTTAAGAACATAGGTAAACCGGGCTTGTGGTGATTCCTGCATGCATTCCTCTCCTGTTTAATAAATTTTGTTATTCCTGGGAGCTCATATCCATGACGACTTGCTCTTCTCCGCCCTCCTCTCGATTACCACGAAGGCTACTGCGTAATCGGAATTGTGGCTTATGCTGAGGTGAAACGTGTACGACTCCCGCGGGTCCTTGTTCCTGACAAGAATATCGGCTTTTTCAACATAGGGCCTGCCGCTGTCGTCGTTCAGGATGGTGACCGAGGCGAAGCTGAAGCCCCGGAAGCCCAGCGCCTTCGCGATGGCTTCCTTTGCCGCGTACCGGCCTGCTATGAAGTTCTCGGGGTTCGAGTCGGGCAAAAGGAAGATTTCCTCGGACGAAAGGTTCTTCCGGGTGAAGCTGTCACGATGCCCGGCATCCATGCGCCGAAGCCGCCATACATCCACGATGTCGGTCCCGATGCCGACGATAATGCCCTGGTCCATCCGTCATTACTCCTGCCGGGAGTATGGCGGCCGGGGATTGGATTTGTCAATTGCGATTTCTTCAGTCCTGCCTGAGGAGTGATGCAAACTGTCATCCCCGCCCCTCGACAAGCTCGGGATAAACTCCGGCGGGGAACCATTGGTCGTCTCCATGTGTGCTCTCGCGACGCCGCGCCTCCATGCGCGGCGATCTGTTATTTTCAGCTCCATCGCACCACGCTTGTCGAGTGCTCCGAGAGGAGCGAGGAGCGTATCGAGACAAGCCCCCACAGGGGAGAGGTTCCCGATCCCGACTAGTCGGGATCGCAATGCCGAGCTCGGACACGATGTCCGAAGAGCGCTCGGCGCGGGAAGGGAATGGAGGGGTGAGGTCAATTAGCGGTGGGTCTGCGGAAATCTTTACCGGATTTCCCTGCCGGTGGTGGTCGGGGGCTGGTAAAAATTTCAGGAAATAGTATTTGACAAAATATACCATATTTGATATATTTAATTTAATGAAATATTCTGTAATCATCCTGGAGCCGGCAAAGGATTTCTTATTAAATCTTGATGTTAAATTACGAGCCAAGGCATTTAGAACAATTGAACTGTTGCAGGAATTTGGACCAGTTTTAATGGAGCCTCACGCCAAGAAGATAACTGGTGCAAAGAATTTATTTGAATTAAGAATCAAATTCAGTAACAATATATGCAGATTGTTCTACTTCCATCATGAGCAGTATATTTATGTGATAACATCAGGGTATATTAAAAAGGATCAGAAATTGAATAAATCTGAAATTGGAAAGGCTTTAAAACTTATGAAACTATATATAGAGGCGTAGTATGAAAAAAATAAAATCATATAATTATAATGACCTTTTAAAAAATGAACTTAAAAATAAGGAATTTAAAAATCAATATAATTCTCTCGAAGAAGAATTTATCCTTGCAAAAGAAATTATAAATTTGCGTAAAAACTCCAGGCTAACACAAAAGCAGCTGGCTGATAAAGCAGGTACATCACAGCCGGCAATAGCCAGAATTGAATCTGGAAATTATAAAAATGTTTCATTATCATTTCTCCGTAGAGTTGCAAAAGCTTTAGATGCTGTTCCGGTAATACATTTAAAAAGAAAATCAGGATCGTAATACTCGCTTTGCGGCATCCGTGTCTCAAGGCACATGATCCTGGTTGTGATTGCCGCGTGGCCAACTCATTGTGTCCCATGTGCGAATACCGAACATGGACCTTTTTCCTGGATGTTTAAAGTTAATAATTATGACTTTCCATCAATAAAAAATACTCTGCCTCTGTGAGGACAAGATGAACAATATCATGATTTCTCTATTCACTCTCTTCACCATCTGCGTGGTCCATGCCGCACATGCCGCGGACTACAAATCGACCTTCATGAAGCTTATTAATGAAAAGAACTTCAACGACATGGCGCCGATGCTGGCCGAATGGGAAAAGGCCAGTCCAAAGGACCCGGAAATGTTCATCGCCTATTATAACTATTATCTATTCAGGGACTACCACGAGTTCATGACCTTTGAGCCGCCTGAAGACAAAAATTCAGTGGGAATGATGGTTCCCAGGGAACAATTCAACATCAAGGATGTGCGCAAGGGACTGGCATATCTTGACAGGGGCCTTGCGCTCCACCCCCGGCGTCTGGATATGCATATTGGCAAGATCCACGCCCTCGGTCAGATTAAAGACTACCGCGGACAGCGCGACCAGATACTGTCGGTTATAAAATTGATCCCGGAGCACAAGGGCAAGTGGCTGTGGCGCGACGGGAAACCCGAAGCGAATTTCGATGATAACTTCCAGTCAGACGTGCAGGAACGTATAAGCAACTTCATGCGGCAAAAGCCCGAGGTCCGGAAATACACAAAAGAAATAGCCGAGCTGATGATAAAACATTTCCCTAAAAATGTCTGGTGGTACAATGACATTGGTCATTACTACTTCCAGGTAAAGGACTATAAAAGCGCCGTCAACTATTTTCTATCAGGTGAAAAGATTGATCCCAGGGATGAAATCATTCTCAACAATATTGCTTATACTTACGAGCTGTCAGGTGATAAAGAAAATGCGATCCTGTATTATAAAAAGCTGACACGTTCCAAAAACCCGGAAATAAAAAAACGGGCGGAAGAGAAGGTCGTCAAATTGTCAAAATGACCGTAACCGTCTGGCAGTCGCCTAAAAAAGATAACGTAAAATATTATTCACGCTTTATAATAAAAGAAAAGTCATCGAACGGACGATTTATTGAATGATTATATCCAATAACAATAATTCTTATAACACCGGGAACCTGGCGCAATTGAAATCATACATGCTTGTTGGGCGCAGAAACATGAAAGATACCGGCATATCACTGCAGATATCGCTCATACCGGTTAATTCGGAACAGCCGGTCCATAATCATGAACCAGAACAGGTATATTTTATTATTCGCGGCAAGGGTCTGATGATTATCGATGAAGAACGGGAACCGGTACATGCGGGGGATGCCATATACATTCCATCGAATAAAAAACACGGGATAAAAAACATTGGAAACGAAACACTGGAATACCTGACCGCCAATGCTCCGGCATTCTCTGAAGAATATGAAAATAGATTATGGCACGCAAAATGAAAGTCCTCGGCATATACGGAAGCCCCCGGAAGGGAGGCAACACTGACCTGCTCCTGGATCGGGTGCTGGCTGGCGCGGTCGCGGCGGGAGCTGAGGTCTCCTGCATTTACGTACGGGACATGAGCTTTGACGGCTGCATCGAGTGCGGCGGGTGCAACGAGACCGGCCACTGTGTGGTGGAGGACGACATGCAGGCGGTATACCCGCAGCTGCTCGAGGCGCGGGTCGTGTTCCTGGCGTCGCCGGTCTTTTTCTACGGCCTGACCGCGCAGGTGAAGGCGCTCATCGACCGCTGCCAGGCGCTCTGGAACCTGCGTCGTCTGACTAAGAAGACCGCGGAGGAGCGGAAGCGGCACGACGGCGGGTGCGGGTTCCTGGTCATGGCCGGCGCCGCGGGAGGGCTTAACCTCTACACCGGGAGCGAGCTTACCGCGAAATATTTCTTTGATGCGCTGGACAAGTCGTATGGCGGGGGAGCTTTTTTCAGGGCGGAGGCTGCCGGCGACGTGCTGAAAATAGCGAGCGACATAGAACGGGCCTTCAGGTTCGGGAAGGAGGCGGTGCAGTCATGCCTATGAGGATCGCGATCGTGGGACCGGGAGCGGTGGGCCTGCTCCTTGCCGGGTACCTGAGCAAGACCGACGCTGCCGTGACGCTGGTGGACCAGTTCCCGGAGCGCGCAGCCCTGTTAAACCGGGACGGCATCCGGTGGGAGGGCGCGGACGAGGACTTCCGGTACCGGGTGAAAGCGAACGTGGGGCTTGAGGAACCGGGCCGGACCGACCTGGTCATACTCTGCGTCAAGGCCTACCACACGGAAAGCGCTTCCCGCGGGCTTGCGGCCGCGGGTTACAGCGGCCCGGTGCTGACCCTGCAGAACGGTGCGGGTAACGCGGAGCTCATTGCCGCGAACATACCGGGCTCGCCGGTCATCGCGGGGGTCACCTCGGAGGGGGCCAACCTCGCCGCGCAGAACCACGTGCGACACGCGGGCAGGGGTAAGACCTCGTTCGGGCCGATGGTCCCGGGATCGGTGCCGGATACATTCCTCGACGACCTCGCAGCGCTTATGCGTGCGGCGGGCCTGGACGCGGAGCTCTCCGCGGACCCGCGCTCGCTCGTGTGGAGCAAGGTGCTGATAAACGCGGGCATCAATCCCCTCACCGCGCTCCTGCGAGTGCGTAACGGCGCCCTGCTGGAAAGCGAAGCGGCACGAGGGCTGATGGCCGGCCTGGTGCGGGAGGGCGCGGCGGTGATGAAGCGCCTCTCCATGACGCCGGCCTACGGCGACCCGGTGGCGCACGCGGAGGAGGTGTGCCGGCTCACCGGGGCCAATTATTCCTCCATGTACATGGACATTAAATTCGGGCAGCCGACCGAGATCGATTTCATCAACGGGGCGGTGGAGCGGGAAGGGAACGCCGCTGGCGTCCCGTGCCCTCTCAATGGCGCCATGACGCTCCTCGTGCACGCGCTGGAGTCGGCGCGCGATTAATCCTTGACGGCTTGAAGCCAGCATTTTTTCCTGTTAATAATGTTACACATACGAGGTCATGAGATTTGTTACCTGCAACCGTAACCGTCAGCTCGCACTATTACTCTGCGTCGGGACTGCGGCCCATCGATGCGACTGTCAGCGCGGAGTACCACGTGGCCCTCCACCTGAACGGAAAACCATATATTTCGATAGTTTGTTCCGGCTCGGATCTTAACTGGCTGGCCGCGGGACACCTCGCGTCGGAGGGAATCATACGCTCCATGGATGAAGTCGACAGGATCGAGGTGGACGAGGACCGTCTGTCCGTAAACCTGGTGACGGCTGCCGGCGTCGATATATCCGACCGGACCGGGTGGATCCGCACACTGGTTTCAGGGAGCCCCGGCAGCGGGAGGCGGTCCGGCACAGATATCCCGCCGCGGCTCGATCCGCCTGCCCTGGATCCGCGTGTCATCCTTGCATCGATGAGCGAGTTCCTCGGGCTTTCGACGACACACGACCAGACGCACGGGGTCCACAGCGGCGCGCTCTACGGGCTTGACGGGAAACGGATGGCTTTTTTCGACGAGATCGGCAGGCACAACGCGGTGGACAAGCTTATCGGAATGGCGCTTGTCAGCAGGATGCCCCTTGACCGGTGCATGCTTTTCAGCACCGGCCGCGTATCGAGCGAGATCGTGCTCAAGACAGTCCTGGCATCGGTCCCGGTCCTGGTGACCAGGGCCGCCCCGACAAGCATGGCGATCGAGATAGCCCGGAAGCAGAACCTGGTACTGTTAACGGGCGTGAGAAAGGACGGGTTCTACGTGGCCCACGGCGCCGACCGCATCATCCTGCCCTAAGGCCGGCGATATCCTTCCCGCATCGCGGCGCCGTCGAGCCCCGCGGTCATGATGTTCTCCACGACGAGGTCGCATCCGTCCATCTCCTCGAACTTGTCGAGCCGCACGGTCTTGATATATCCCCCGCAATCATGGCAAACATCGATCCGGTAGCGCGTGTCCCCCTCGGCGGACAGGTATTCCAGTTTGGTGTTGTCCTCCGTGCCGCAGACCGCGCAGGATATGCGCTTGAAGGGCCAGCGGTGCCCGCACAGGGAACAATGGAGGAAGCGCTTGCCTTCTTCACCTCCGCCGATGAGGGACATGTCCGGGTCATGGCCGCAGAAGGGGCAGAGGACAGGCGACCCGGTCGCGGGGATGATCGCGGTCGTCAGCTCCCTGAGCAGGGACATGACGGGCCGCAGGAGGTTCGTTAAAATGAATACGCATTCCTCGATGCCGGTTTTATATCGGGTCGAAAGGGCGGTCAGCTTTTCGTGGTCCATGGCGAGAAAGGCCGAAGCCAGCTCGCGGAACGCGGCCGCGTCACGGGCAATCGGACCCAGGAGCGGTTCGAGCACCAGGCCCGGGTGGTGTTCCGCCATGATGGCGCTCAGGGGCCCGGCGCCGGCGGCCACGGAGGCCAGCAGGTCGTCGGTCAGGATGGTGCCGCCGTGCTGCGACAGCGGCAGGTCTTCTTCCCGGACCGCGGGGAGCGAGGGGAGGGATGCATGCCGCCCGTGCTCGGTGCCCTGGTGCACGAACAGGGCGCGGTAAAACGCAACGCTCTTTTCGTCAAGCAGTCCGTTCTTGATAATGGTATCGGCTCGCGCCGCAAGATAGCCTGTGTGGTCTTCCATGTTCGCTCCTTGTTCGTCTCTCGTTACTCCCCGGCATCTTCCAGGTAGTTAATGTTCCTGAATATGCGGTCCGGGTCGCCGAACCGCCTGATCTCTTCTTCCGTGACGGTCCGAACCGACACGCTGTCAAAAAAACTGATAATGCGGCGACGGCCGCTCTCCAGGCTTTTCCTCATCTTTTCCGTGCATGTCTTTGCATACACGGCATGCAGCGGCTCCCATTCTCCCCGGATGCACGGTATGGTGACATCGTGGCCCTCCGAGGCCGAAACGATGAAGCGGACCAGCTCCGTGTCGATCCAGGGCATGTCGCAGGCGGCCACGAATGCCCGCTCCGTTTCGGAGCGGAGCAGCGCGGTATACACGCCGCCAAACGCGCCCGCTCCGGTGATCGCGTCCGGATAGCAGGGCAGCCCCAGGTAGCCGAACCGCTCCGCGTCATCGGCCACGATGGCGATGCTGCTGATCACGGGGCGCACGGCCCCTATCACGTGCTCGATCAAAGGCCTGCCGCGGTAGCGGAACAGGGCCTTGTCGCCGCCGAAGCGCCGGCCCTTCCCGCCGGCGATTATAAAGGCGGAAATTCCGCCCCGGGTATGTTCCATAAAAAAAAAGCCCCTCGACGGAATGTTCCGTTTCGAGGGGCTTTTGTGTCAAATGAAATTCAGCTTATCCCATCAACGACCGGGATATTTTATACGCCACCCTCTTGAGCGAGGGAAGCCCGAACGTAAACATCGCGAAGAGGTGGTAGGCGTCCTTTATGGCCTCCGCCCTTCTCAGGTCGATTGCCTTGCCCACGCGCGGCAGCCCGTACTTCTCTGGCTCATCCTTGAGAATGGTCAGGGTCCTGAGTCCGCCGTATTGCTCCAGCCCGTACAGGTTTGCATGGGGAAAGTCGGCCGACACCTGCTTGACGCGCGCCTGGGCCCTCTTGATCAGGGCAGTGCGGTCGCCGAAGGTGAGAGCGCCGGTGGGGCAGTGCTGCGCGCATAGCGGCACTGCCCTCCTGTTCTCGCTGATACAGGCGTGGCACTTGTAGGACTTGTCTTTTTTTATAAACCCTTCCTTGCCGTACAGCGGGGTATTCTCGTTCAGCACGTGCGGGACCTTGTAAACACACTCGTTCACGCACGCACCGCAGCCGATGCATTTCGACTGGTCGATCACGACCCATCCCTCGACCTTGCTGATGGCGCCCTCCGGGCAGACCCTCAGGCAGTTAGCCTCCTCGCAGTGATAGCACTTCTTGTGCATGATCGTCCAGATCGTTTTTTCCGGGTTGGTACGGTCGATCGGGAAGAACTTCACGTGATTGAAGGTTATCGCTGAGAGCTCGGCTGGATTGGTATATTCCGGGCCGGCGAAGAAGGTCGTCTTCTCGCCGGGCAGGTTGTTCCACTGCTTGCAGGAAACCTGGCACGCGCGGCATCCCGAGCATTTGGTTGTATCTACTAGAAACGCTTTTCCTGACATGGCTTATGCCTCCTTCCTGATGTCCGCAAGGAACGCCTTGAATTCCGGTATCATGGTGTTGGCGTCCCCGATCGACGGAGTGAGCTGGTTACAGGCATCACCCGTGGCCGCGCAGCCATGGCCGAAATGCCAGATCATGCCGATCATCTCGACCGGCTTGCCGTTGATCATGAGCGGCTGCATCCGCTCCGTCACCAGGGCGTAGGCCCTGATCGTGCCCCGCGCATTGTTGATCGCGACACGGTCGCCGTTCTTGATGCCCCTGGCCGCTGCCAGGGAGGGGCTGATCTCGCAGAACATGTCGGGAACGAGCTCGTTGAGCCAGGGCAGGTTCCGCGTCATTGCGCCGGCCTGCCAGTGCTCCACCACGCGGTACGAAGTGGCAACGCAGGGGTACTGGCCAATCTGGGCAAATTGCCCGCGGACCTCGTCGATGATCTTCGCAGCCGGGTTTACCTTCTGGCTGTTGAAGAGGTTCGCGACCGGGCTTTCCATCGGCTCGTAATGCTCGGTGAAGGGACCGTCCGCCAGGGCCTTGCCGGGCGAGAAAAGGCGTCCCACGCCCTCGTTGTTCATGATGAACGGGTTCTTCGCCTGGGGCCCGGCCTTCGGGCCGCCGTCGACAATGTCGCCTTTCCACTTGCTGCCGGTCCATTTCACGACCCAGCGGTCAACGTCCCAGGGCTCGCCCTTGCGGTTGACTGCCGCGCGGTTGTAGATGATCCGGCGGTTCAGCGGCCAGCACCATGCCCATTCCGGGTACATGCCGATGTTGTTGGACGCGTCATCCAGACCGCGACGTGCCATCAGATTCTTGCTCGATCCGGGGTAGCTGCCGCAGTAGATCCAGTTGCCGCACGCGGTGGAGCCGTCGTCCTTCAGGTCCATGAAGGTCTTCATCTGGCCCTTGTCGGGCCAGGTGTAGCCGTTGATTTCCTTTGCGACCAGGTGCGGGGAGGCTTCATGCTCGCCCTCGGGAACATAGTTCCAGTTCGCCTTCAGTATCGGGTCCGGGAACTTGCCGCCCTCTTTCTTGTACATGTCGCGGAGCATAAGGAACAGGGTGTTCAGGATGTCCAGGTCCGACTTACCCCTGGTTTTCTCCGGACCGGGGGCCTCGACGGCTTTGTAGCGCCATTGGGCCCAGCGGCCCGAGTTGGATACGCTCCCCTCTTTCTCGACGGACGAAGCCGCCGGGAGCAGGAAAACCTCGGTCTTGATGGTCGCCGGGTTCGCGCCCGGGCGGTTCCAGAATATGGACGAATCGGTTTCCCACAGGTCCACTGCCACCAGCCAGTCCAGCTTCTCGATCGCCTGTGCGTTCCGGTTCGCGTTCGGCCCGCCCACGATCGGGTTGGTGCCCATGAAGAAGGCGCCCTTCATGACCCCTTTCAGCATGTCTTCAAAGAGGACGATGTAGGGGGACGGTTTGGAGAACTTCGGGAGCCAGTCGTAGCAGAAGTCGTTCTTCTTGGTGGCTGCGTCGCCGTACCAGGCTTTGAGCATGCTTACCAGATACTTGGGACGGTTTGACCACCAGTTGACGCTCATCGGGTCTTCCGTCTTGGGAGTCGTGTTGTTATACGCCGCCAGCGTGGAATGGTCCTTCGAGCTCGGCGCCGGCAGGTAGCCCGGCATGATGTGGAAGAGGAGCGCGTGGTCCGTCGATCCCTGTACGTTGGATTCCCCCCGGAGCGCGTTAATGCCGCCGCCCGCCAGGCCCATATTACCCATGAGGAGCTGGAGGATGGCCAGCGCGCGCACGTTCTGGGTGCCCACCGTGTGCTGGGTAATGCCCATCGCGTACATGATTGTCGCAACCTTGTTAGGCTTGTGCGTTGAGCAGAATATCTCCGCCACCTTGAGGAACTTGTCCCTCGGGCAGCCGGTGACCTTCTCGACCATCTCCGGCGTGTAGCGGCTGTAATGGGTCTTCATGAGCTGGTACACGCAATGGGGGTCCTTGAGCGACTTGTCGCGCTTGGGCATCTTCTTGGCGTCCATCTGGTAGGTCCAGGACTTCCGGTCGCCGTAGTTGCGCTTGCCGCCGTCATAACCCGAGAACAGGCCGTCGTTGAACTTGAAGTCCGGGTTCACCAGGTATGCAGCATTGGTGTATTCCAGGACATACTCTTTTTGTATGAGGTTTTTCTCGAGCGCGTAATTGATGATCCCGCCCAGGAACGCGAGGTCAGTCCCGGGGCGGAGCGGTGCGTACACGTGCGCCATGGAAGCCGACTTGGTAAACCGCGGGTCTATTACGACCAGCTTCGCGCCCCTGTCCTCGATGGCCTTGAGTATCCAGCGATAGGAAGCGGGATGGTTCTCTGCTGCATTGCTGCCGATCATGAAAATAACGTCTGCGTTCTTAATGTCAATCCAGTGGTTCGTCATTGCACCCCTGCCGAAGGAAGCCGCCAGACCGGCGACTGTAGCGGAGTGACAAATTCGTGCCTGGTGTTCAAGATAGGTGACGCCGAGGGTCCTCATGAACTTGGAGAGGACATAGCACTCCTCGTTGTCCAGGGCCGCGCCGCCAATGCTGGCTATGCCCGGCGTCCTGTTGACGGTCACATCGCCGTCCTTTTCCTGGAACGTGGCGTCCCGGGCATCCTTGACCCGGCGCGCAATACGCTTGTAGGCCTCCTCCCAGGATATCTCTTCCCACTCGGTACCGAACGGTTTGCGGTACTGCACCTTCTTGAGGCGCCGTTCGTTCACCGCGACCTGGAAGAGCGCGCTGCCCTTCGCGCACAGGGCTCCGTGGTTGATGGGGTGATCGGGATCACCCTCTGTATTGATGACCTTTCCGTCTCGTGAGGAGACGATCAACCCGCATCCGACGCCGCAGTACGGGCAGATGGTGGTAGATTCTTTCGTGCCCCTCAGCTTGCTAGCTGATTTGCAGCCGGTCAGGAACGATGCGCCGCCGACAAACGACCCGGCAGCGGTCATTCCCGAGAGTTTTAAAAAGTCTCTACGGGAAACAGGCATGTGAAACCTCCTTGAAATAGTTACGGGATCTGATTAATCACAAACCGGCCGCGCCATCAGGTAATCGCCTGTTTGTTCCTCAGCCGCAGGGGCAGTGGAATCCGATTACCGGTGAGACTGAACGCGACAGGTTGAATCTTCCGTTGTTAAGCCCTATAGCTTAAGCAAGATTAATATTTTTTTTCAATGTGAAATAATGCAAGAGTATTTTCCGCGGTTTGTTGAACAGGGGGGGATAATAATGAAAAAAATTATAAAAAACGATTTTATGAGGAAAAAAAATTACTAATAAAGACAAATTATTACAAACATAAAATGACAAGACTCATACCGGAAACAGCCGTGCCGCGTGTCTCAGCCGGTCTTTAAAACGCCTGGATTTTGCGTGAACATGCTGCTTGACAGGAGATGTCGAGCAGGGCCTGATGGGACCGCCTGCCCGGCAGCGGCAGGACGATGATGCACCCGATTCAGCCGGAGGTCACGGACATGAAAAAAATATCCGCTTTCGCAATACTGCTGGGCATTGCCCTTACGGTTCCGATCACCGGCGGGACGCCTGCAACGGCCGGGAGCGTGACACTCCATTTTTTCACGAGCGGCGTGTGCGCCGCCTGCAAGCGCGCCGAGCGCGAGCTTCCCGCGCTGTTGAAGCGGTACCCGGGAACTGTGCTCAGGACTTACGAGGTGAGGAACAGCATGAACCAGGTCACGGAGGCCAACAGGAGAAATATCGGGATACTGGTATCGATGTTCGGGGGGATAAACGCACGGGTCGGCGGCAGGCCGTTTATTTATGAATCTCGGACACCGTGCGTCTATGCCCTCGTTAACGGCGTGCCCTATTATGAAAAAAAGGTGTCCGAGTCGCTTTCGGTGAAAAAAGAGGTCCCCCTGCCGATATTCATACTCGGTGACAGCGCATATGTCGGGTACAGTCCGGAAATACTGCAATGGGCCCTGGCGCGCCGGAAGACGGGAAAATGAGGAGTGGCATCCGGTATTCGGCGCAGAGAGGCCTGGCTTGCGGACATAGCGGGTCCTGATGGCGAAAAATAGCAAAATTAGTGATTGAAACGGTCCAATCGTCATGGTATTATTTATACAGAGGCGTGAGGGTAGCCATTTCGGCGACGCTGGAACCGCGCGGTGCGCGGAATAACGGCGCCTCCATGGAGGAGACCATGCAGAAAAAGTATGAATCGGGAACCTTTTGCAGAAGCATAGAATGCGAGAAGCACGTGCCGCTGGAAAACCTTACCGGCGAAGCGTATCTTACGAAAAAAGCGGTCCACTGCAAGGACTGTTATGCGTGGAAATTCCTGAACTGGACCAAGGAGAAAGGCTGGCGGATCATATACACGATGCCGGAAATATCATCCAAGGAGTTGGCCGCGCGCATAAAGGGCATCGACATCGTCCGCGTGGAAGACCTGACCGAGGACGAGATACTCACCCTGTAGCCCCCGGTGAACTAACCCGGCAGTAACCGTCCGCCAGTACCACCGACGTCTCGACCTGGCGGTCGGGGATCCTCCAGTATTTCTTCAACAACGTGTCTTTTTCCCCTGCTGAGACCACGGTGAATCCATGTTTTCGGTAAAAGTCAACTGCCCACCAGGCCGCGGCCCAGGTGCCGATGAGCACGGGCCTGTCCGCTTTTCCGAGGAGCTCTTCAAGGAGCCTGCTCCCTATGCCGTTCCTCCTCTCGATTGTCGCGACATAGGCATGCCGTATGAGCAGCACCTCTCCCCGGTCCTGTATTCCCATGACGCCGGCCAGTTTCCCTTCAAGCAGGTAACCCCAGAAGATGATGCCGTCATCGATCTCCCGGCGCAGGTGCTCCCGCGTCATGTAGGGATCATGCCACCGGTCCCCGGGGATCACGCCACGGTAGGCGATCGCCGCGTCGTTGATGACGGCGTAGATGGCTTCAAAATCGGATTCAGCGCACTGACGTACCATGCCGCCTCTACTCTTTGACCGCGCGGAACACGATCCCCTGCTTCCTGGTCCGGTGCTCCCACCCGGTGAAGCCGGCGCGCTCCGCGAGCCCGCGGAGCTCCTCCGGCCTGAACCAGTGGAACCCGTGGGCCGTTGAAACGTGGTCCTGGAACTTCCGCTTTGCCCCGCCGTCCACGAGGCAGTAGGTCGCGCCGACGAAGATCCCGCCCTCGATGAGCGAGCGGTGGATTGACGCGAACACCTCCGGCAGGGCGGGGAAGAGGTGCAGGCCGCCGGCGCAGTGTACCCGGTCGAAGCTTGTCCCGGCGAAGGGCCATCTCGTGACGTCGGCGCGCACCAGGGTGATGTTTTTCACGCATGATGCTTCCAGCTCCCGCGCGCCTTTCCGGAGCATGGGCAGGGAGAGGTCGGCGCCGACCACCGCTCCCTCCGTGACCGTTTCCGCGAAGCGGCGGGTGAAGTTCCCGGGACCGCAGGCCAGGTCGAGCAGGTCGTGCCGCGGGGAGAGCGCAAGGAACTTGGACGCCGTTTCCAGCTCCCATGCCAGGTCCGAAAAGGGGAAGGTCACCAGCGGCCGCCAGACCCGCTCGTACAGGGATATGATCGGCCGGAATTCCATGGCCCACTGGGACGAGAGGAGCCGCGGCCTCCCGACGCCGCCGGCGAAATCCAGTATGCCGCCGCGGTTCAGGTACGCGGTCCCGCATGAGGAACAGATCAGTGCGGGGCCTGCGGCAGCCGGGCCCTGCGGAGCGGGTTTGCCCCCGGCGCACGAGGGGCAGGCGAGCTTCTCGAGTATGCTGATCTCCATGATAAACGGTCCTCCGATGTCTGTGTAATTCCGGCGCCGCCCCGGCCTGCTACCTGCACCTGAAAAAAGCGACGCTCCCGACAACGGCTATCTCGTAATCGCTGAAGTGTTTGCAGATGATGGACTCAAGTCCGGCGGCACTGTCGTTCCGGTTCGAGAAGGCCGATATGCGGTTGTACATGCCGTTGAACAGCCTGTACAGGAAGCCGACCCGCTCCATTCCTCCCAGGATAGTCAGCCCGAACAGTGTCCCGCCCGGGTTGAGGAATTTTTTCAGGTTCCTGAAAACCGCTTCCTTGTCCGGCATGGAGCCGGGAATGCAGTGCAGCACGTTGCTCACGCAGATCGTGTCGAACTTCGGCAGATCCAGCGTGATGGGTTCGAGAATATTCCACCGGTGCGTGACCGGCCGGTACCGCCTGATGCGCGCGGCGGTTTTTGCAAGCGAATTGGGGCTCAGGTCCATCAGGTGTATCACGGGATTATCGACGGGGAAGCTGCATCTGTCCAGAAAATATCCGGTGCCCACGCCGACGTCGAGATGATTCCCGGATACATGGGCATTGTAAAAGTCAAGGATGGTTCCTGTCGGGCATTTCCATACGAGCCGGTTTTCAAACAGCATGACCAGCGGGTCGTAGAAAAAGAGGATGAATTTCGTGTAGATGGCGACGCTTGCGGCAACTTCTTTTGAAGCTGTTATACTGCCGACCCGTGACGTTAGCATGGCCCATTCCCCCGTATGTGAATCCGTCGTGCGGTCCCCTGCGGCGTGCCGGCCGACTGGTTATACCGTCGAATTGCCTCAAACTTCTATATAACCGCGGGAAAATCAACCAGTTTTTTCACCTGTGCCCTCTCTTTGCAGACCGGTGGTTGCATTGCGCCGGATATGTTTTACGCATTTTATTTTTTTCACATATTGAAAAAGGATATGAATCGGGCCAGACAAATAAGTGCCCGGGATTGAAACCGTCATAAATGTTTCTATATGTATCCTGGGAATTCCCTCCGGTTTGAACCTGTTCGCCATGGCGTCAATGATCCCCCTGTCGAATTCGCTGGGGTAAGGATTCTTGCATACCATTTTGTATGTCTTGTCGTCAATCCTGTCGAGCTTGTAATGGCCGATACCCTCGAGCATCTTGCCCGTCCCCGGATCGAACATGACCGTGCCGTTGATCCTGTGATTCATGTGATATGCCACGTCAATGGCAGCCAGGGCTTTTTGCAGGTCATTTACGTAAGGCGGGAATTCCGCGTTTTCAGGCATCCTCTTCCCGATGCTGAAAAGCGTCGCCTTGCCGATGGAATCGCTGATCTTCTTGAAGGCATTAAGCCAGGACTGCTGGGAATACCACCGGTCCTTCCGGGGGCTGTCAATCCCATTCTCCTTCAGGATCGCCAATGCCGTTTCGCGATACGTTCCCATGCCGTCGACAATTGAGAGAACGGTCTGGCCGTTGACCTCAGCATTATTTTCAAACGCTTTGAACTGAGCCATGTGTGACCTCCTTATCATTAATCAATCATCAATTCCCGTATTGATTCGGGCTGATATCGTGGCCGGAACCTTGTGGCGATTGATAATTCGACATTCAGTGTCGAATTTCCTCCTGTGCCGGGCGGCGTAAAAAGTAGTGGACGCTGCATCGCAAACATCTGCATGATAAGTATCTTCGTCTCGAGGGATGATATGGTTACGTTTCTATTGCTCATTCTCGCCGGGCTGTCTGCGGCCGGGCTCATCATTAAAAAAAAGAAAACCGGGGCAGTCGACAGTATCGGGATTATAATACTCAGCATGCTGTTCTTTAACGTCGGGATCGGCGGGTTGTACGCCTTCGCCGGCCATGCCTTCATGGCGGACCTGGTTGCGGAAAAAATCGGGTGGCCTGCGGGGAGCCCGTTCCAGTTCGAGGTCGCGGTTGCCAACCTTGCATTCGGTGTTCTCGGCCTGGTGTCGCTCAAGTTCAGGCGGGATTTTTGGCTCGCGACCGCTGCGGGGTACGCTGTGTTTATGCTGGGGGCGGCGGCCGGACATGTCAGGGAGATCGTTCAGAAGGGAAATTTTTCGGAATACAACGCCGGGGCTTTCCTGTTTGTCAGCGATGTTATCGTGCCCCTGGCACTGCTCGTGCTGGTAGTCATACACCGGAGATTACTGCAAAACGGGCGATAATTATTATCGCCCGTTTTCTTAAGTAAGCACTATATCAAGCCCATGCTTGTTTTCCCTCTTTTCATGAATCCCGCATCCGGGTTCATTCATTTCAATACAGTTTATAAACATTCTTCAATGCAGTGGTCATGGGCGTGCGTTCTATAAGAGTGTCGACCGGAAGGATCGGGCAGTTGTTGACAAAGTCCCAGTTGGGATCGGTGTCTGCCCTTGTTCCGGTCCTCTCTCTGCCGTACAGGCCGAAGCCTTCCTCGTCCGCATAGCCGTTGGGCCATGCGTCGGTGTTTATCGGGACACTCGTGCCATTCCATTCGTAAATCGGCGTGCCGCCCTGTTTCCACCATTCGTCGGAAAACTCGAAATAGAAAATCCCTTCAACAACCGGTTTGCCGTAGGCATATTCAAAGTTAGAAGTTATGTAATCGGCCGTAGCACCCTGGGAAGTGGCGTCTGAATGTATGGCACCTGTATCACGGTCCGTTGACGGCCAGCCGTATTCCAGGAGGATGACCGGCTTGTGCGCAGAATTCGACAGCTGGTTATAGGCAAGTCCCTCGCTGCTCGTTCCCGAATTGATCACCGTATCGATCCCGACGTGTTGCAACTGATAGGTATTCACTCCCCAGAAGTCAAAGTATACCGCGAGGTTTTCGAAATACGTCTTGGTCTTGTCCAGGTTGGACTGCGCGCTTGTGGTCGGATATACAACATTGCCGAACTTGACCATCTGCGGGCAGTCGTTGATAGCCCATCCCACCAGTTTGTTTGGGGCGTTGTTTTTTACAATTGCCGCGTATTTTTTTGCCTGGGAGTAGAAATAATCGGTATGCGCATCCCCGGTCGTACCGCCTGTGTAAAATGCTGAACCGGATTGGGCCTGCTCGTTCATGATGGTAAAACCGAGGACCGCCGGGTCGTTCGCCAGGTCTTTCGTTGTTTCATTAAGGATCCACTCGTAGAAATCGATCTCATTGGCAAGGGGTGTTACATTGTCATTGAAGCATGCTAGTGACATGGGTATCCCCACAATCACGTAAACCGGCTTGGTCCCGTCGTTGTAGCAATTTTTTAAAAAGGTGTCGTGTGTAAAATGTGTTCCCTTGGAAATCTCGCTCTTAGGCTGGTATTTTGTTTCCGCGGTCCCGCCATTTTTCGGTTGTCGTGACATCATGCAGTACACCCGCACGGCATTGGCGCCGAGATCGCGGATTTTGTTGATATCCTCCCTCGCATAATATCCATTGCCAATGTCGCCGGTGCCCCACAGGCCGTACCAGCTCCATATTGTGCCTCCCCCGGCCTGAAACGCGTCCCAGAACACGTCCCCGATGGCCGGAAAGTCACCGGCGTTCCCGTTGATCTCCGTCGGGGAGTAGCATACGCCCTTGATGATGAATTGTGAACTGTTCAGGAAGATACCTTTATGGCCGTCCTCCCCCTCCTTGACGGTCCAGACTGTACGGTCAACAAGGGCAAGTCCCAGCTTTTGCAAGAGAGAATCCGTCTGACCGGAGCACCCGGTGAAGATGTAAAGCGCCGGTATAATTGCTACAAGAATCGATATAAACCGTATCTTCATAATTGATTCACCTTTTTCCTTGTTAGACATAATCGCAAATGCCCGGCGATCAAGTCAATGTAAATACAGTTGTGAAGTCTATAAAGTCAAGACCAGCCTGCAGCAAGGTGGGGGCGTGCAAACTCAGAATCTCTCAGATGAAAATAATATTAATGACCAATGGATTTCTGCTTTCGCTGGAATGACAGGAGTGGGGTGCCCACGCGCCGGTCGGCGCAGAAAATAAAAAAGACAACGCGATACACGTTGCCTTTTTAATCTTGGGCGATAATGGACTCGAACCATCGACCTCCTGCATGTGAGGCAGGCGCTCTAACCGACTGAGCTAATCGCCCTGATTGAAGGATTTATTAATGATACTGCCGCTCCGTGTCAATAATAAAAAATGAGAATTACCGGATAAAACGCTCAAATCCGGCCATGGGCAAGGCTTGCGCGCGTACGCGCCTGACCGGAAGCTGGAGTGATGCGCCGGAGCAGGCGCTGTTTTTCACCATGCTGCCTCTTTATGATTGACAGGCCCGCCTGAATGATGGTAACCGTAGCATGTGTCGTAACCTGGCGTGCATGCCCGGGTACGCCATGACATACCGGGGAATGATCGAGCGGTTCGATGAGCCGGCCGACGGGCAACGTAAGCGGTCCTGCCCGGCGCATACGGAGGTATAACTGCAATGTACAGGCTTACGGTTCATGATTATTTTTCATCGGCGCACCAGCTCAAGGGATACAAGGGCAAGTGCGAGGCCATCCACGGCCATAACTGGAAGGTCGAGGTCGACGTCCAGGGCGGGAAGCTCAACGATATCGGCCTGCTCATGGACTTCCACGACCTGAGAAGGATGCTCAAGGAAATACTGGAGCGCCTTGACCACGTGTTCCTTAACGAGGTCGAGGAGTTCCGCGAAAGCAATCCGAGCTCGGAAAACGTGGCGCGCCACGTGTTGGAGAACTTCAAAAAGAAGCTCCCCGCCGGGATCTCGGTCGCGTCTGTGACCGTGTGGGAATCCGAGAACGCGCGGGCGACGTATTTCGAATAATACCGCACCGGAGGATCAAAATGAAACACTCTGTCAGCCTGTTTTCTGCCGTCGCGATCATCATGCTGCTCTCCACCGCGCTTGTCTCCGGGCCCCGCATGGAAGAGAAGGAGAAGGGGAAGACCTGGGATGTGATCGTGGACCGGGTGCCCGCCACCCTCGACGAGTTCCGTTCGTTCAGGGACCGGCTGGCGAAGACGCCGCAGGGCGGCATCGTCGTTTACCTGGCGGCCCACCTTGTCATGATCGACAACCCGGACCTTGGCGAGCAGTGCCTGGTCCTGTCGCTGGATAGGAGCCAGCTCGTAAAGAGCCCGGCGTCTTCGCGGCGGCGGCCCTCGGTCGAGGGCTGGCAGATCGGCGCCTCCGAGGCGATGAAGCTCGGCACGAGCGGGTTCCTGAAGGACCGGTCATATGCGGCGAAATCATTTGTCGAGGGCACATCCACGGGCGGGGGTTACGGACTGCCGCCCCTCCCGTACCGCTATGTCATACGCGCACACTCGTTCCAGGACGCCGACCCCTCGATATGGAAGGGGCTCGCCTCGACCTCCTGTCATGATCTCGGATATGTGCCGATCATCGTGAAGAAGAACAATAAGGGGATATGGAAAGTTGTGAATTCCAGTAGCTTCTACAGCGGGTGCAAGGACCCGGTGTTCGTGGAGAAAGACGACTTGTGACAGTTCCGCAAGCGCCTGCGGACCGATCACGGCGGCGTGATCTTTTTCAGTATCCCATCGATCGCTTCCTCGTACACCGCGGGCGCGCCGGTGCCGGCAAGGTCCGCCTCTATGAGCCGCGCGTCATACGGAAGAAATCCCAGGACCGGGATGCCTTTCGCGCCGGCGCGAATGAACTCTTCGTCCCGGGGTGAGCGCACCTTGTTGCCCACGATGCCGATCTTCCTGATGCCAAGGTCGCCCGCAAGTGAACGGATCCTGTCCGCGGTCTCGACGCTTCGTTTGCCCGGCTCGACCACCACGATGATCATGTCCACGGCCGAGGCAGTGCCCCGGCCCAGGTGCTCGATGCCCGCCTCCATGTCCATCACCACCACGTCGTCCCTGTAGAAGACCACGTGCGACACAAGGTTCTTGAGGAGCACGCTCTCGGGGCACACGCACCCGCCGCCCCCTTTCTTGACCGTGCCCATGACCATGAGGCGTATGCCGTCATGCTCGCGCCAGAGCTTTTCCGGAAGATCATCCACCTTCGGGTTGACCGTGAAAAAGGAGCCGGACTGGCCCGGCTTCGCGCCGGTGCGCTCCTCGATCAGGGCTTCCATCTCCGCTATGGGCGTGATCCCGCCCGCGTCCGCGAACCCGAGGGCCGAGGCCAGGTTTGCGTCCGGGTCCGCGTCTATGGCTATGACCCTCGATCCCTGACGGGCCAGCCGTTTCGTAATGAGGGCGGCCACCGTGGTTTTACCCACGCCGCCCTTGCCGGTTACAGCAAGCTTCATGGCCTTTCTCCTGATGCCGGTTTCGCGCAGGGCGCCGGATGGGGCTCCCGCACTGACACGGGAAGCATATAAAAACGGCGTCCCGGTGTCCAGAAAAAATACGCGGGACCGCTCTTTTCGGGGAGGGAGAGGATCGCACCGGGATTGAAAAATTTGAGTGGACACGCGGCCCGCGCGGCAGGATTCTTATCCGGGCCCCGGGCACCTTTTCCACTGGAGGCATGATGAAGACAACGATTTATTACTACACCGGCACCGGGAACTCTCTCTGGACCGCGCGGACGATCGCGGCGGAGATCGGGAATACGGAGCTCGTACCGATGCATGCGACGAAAGGCAAGCCCGTAAAGACGGACAGCGACGCGATCGGCCTCGTGTTTCCCGTGCACATGTGGGGCATACCGGCCCTGGCGCTGGATTTTATCGGGAGGCTGGACAGGGACCCGTCGCGCTATTACTTCGCGATCGCTGTCAATGCCGGCCAGGTGTCACGCACGCTGGTCCAGCTGCGGGACCTCCTGCGCTCATACGGGATCGGCCTCTCCGCCGGTTACGACATCGTGCTCCCGAGCAATTACATTCCCTGGGGCGGGCCCGGCCCTGCCGAAAAGCTGGAAGCCATGCACCGGGATGCCCGGGAAAAGCTGAAGAGGATTGCGCCGGTGATCGCGAAGCGAGCGGCCGGGCCCATCGAGAAAGGCCCCCTGTGGCAGAGGATTGTCTTCACCGCGCTCTATAAGATGACCTTCAGGATGGTCCCGCGCATGGACAGGGATTTCTGGACGGACAGCAGGTGCAACGGCTGCGAGATCTGCGGCAGGGTCTGTCCTGTGGGGAATATCGTGTTCGAATCGGGAAAGCCAGCGTGGCAGCACCGGTGCGAGCAGTGCCTGGCCTGCATCCAGTGGTGTCCCCAGGAGGCGATCCAGTACGGGAAGAAGACTCCCGCGTACGAGCGGTATCATCACCCGGAAGTAAAGATCAGGGACATGACCGGCACGGGCAGGCCTTAGCATCCTCAGGCGGCGCCGGCCGCCCTGAGGATCCTGACCGCTATCATGTTGCAGAGAACGGCGACGTCCTCAGTTGACAGGTAATCGGCAATCGACGAATCGAAGATCACGCTGCCCGACGGCGGAAATTCTTCGTCTCCCTTCCAGAGAATGAACACGACCTCCACCCGCGGGAATGCGCGGAAGGTCAGCGCATGTCCGCTTTCCGCCGACCGTATCCCGCCGGCCCTCGTACCTGCCTCCATGAAGCCGTCGAGCCCCGGGCCGAAGCGCTCGAGCAGGGGCGCGACGCTGCGGCGGTGGAAAGCCGTGTCGTAGCCCAGGCCGCCTTCCAGATGCTTGAAGCTCACCTTCTCGCCCCGTTGCTCTGACCCCCCGGCCCTCAGGAGGTAGTGGAGGATAAGGATTCTAGCCCACATGGGCACCTCGCCCGTGCCGGAGACGATAGTTATCGCCATGCCCGGGTGGGTCACCCGTATCTCATCGCCTATAAAGGGAAGGAGCAGGGTGTTTTCTTCTCCGGAGGCGATAACTATCGCGCCGCTTCGGCCGGCGACATCGTGGATATCACGGGCCTTCAGCCTCTCAGCTGCCTCGCGAAAGGCGGTCTCGTAATTGTTCTGCCTGTCCGGCAGGGGGAAGTCGGTTTTGTATAGCATGGCGTCGTCAGGTCTCATAGCTTACAGTCAGGGAGCTGGGCTTTTTTTATCAATAAATATTTTTCTGTTCAGGAAATGAGGTGTCAGAGTTAAACTTGGTGGATAGTTATCGCCAAGATTGGGTGTTAGAGTAAATCCCGACCGATAGTTATCGCCTTTAATTACTGCTGATACGGCCTGTCAAACCGCCGCTCGTATACGCCGTTCTTTTTCATCTGCTGGTTCCAGTACATGTCTGCCAGGCCGGTCGCTATAAGGAGCCGGAACATGCCCCTGCCGAAAGCCGACAGGCGGTCCTTGCCGGCGAGTTTTCTCATGGTGATAGGGTGAAATTCTTTTGTCACCCCGAAATGGCGGCCCAGGCAGGCAAAGGCCATGAAGAGCCTCCTGTTCAGGAACTGCGGCTTAACCTGTATCCCCTCGACACCGCCCCGTATGATCGTGCCGACGTAGCGTGAGCCCATCCGGGCCGCAAGCTTTTCCAGGTACTTTTCCACGTACCGCGAATGGATGGCCTCGGGAAATCCCGACTGCACGATGAAACCCAGCGGCGGGTTTTTCTCCGGCGTGATACGGCCCCCTTTCACGGGCTTCTTCGGCTTTTTCAGGCCCGCGCCCAGCGTCTCGATGAAGTCCTTGACCACTGCGGGCATGGAGTCCGCATACAGGGGGAAGGCCATGATGACGGCGTCAGCCTCGCGCCATTTCGCAGCCGCGGCCGCGTGGCCCTTCACGTTGTTGAGATACGCGTACTCGACGGTGTTGCCCTGCGTCGCGGTGAACCCGTCGATGAAGTGCTTCATTAAAATCGTGGTGTTGCTCCCCTTTCCGCGGGGTGACCCATTAAAGAGCATCAATCTCATTGCATACCTCGTTAACGGGGCGGTCGGTCATGAAGGCGGCGAGCAGGGACGAGCGGAAGTTAAGCGCTTCACGGCGGTAGATATCGGTCGTGATACGGATGTCGTCCGCGTCCGTATCTTCTTCCTTCTGGAGGATCAGCCCCAGGACGGGATAGCGGGCGTAGCGTCTGCGGTGGTGGCACTCTCCCTGCGAAATCTCCGAATAGGGATGGATCAACGGGATGAGCCGCTCGTTGGCCCGCTTCAGGAGGCCACTCATGAAGCCCATGATCAGCGGCGAGGCGAAGATGAGCAGGTCCGATGCCATGGCCGCCTTGTAAATGGCGGGCATGTCGTCCCGGTGCATGCATTCGCCCGGCGTCTTGAACCAGCAGGTCCAGCACCCGGTGCAGAAGCGGATGTTCATCTCCCGGAGGGCGAAGGCGCGGGCCTGGTGGCCGCGGCCGGCAAGCTCTTTCAGGATTGAATCTATGTACCGGTCGAATGACTTGTTGCCGGCGTCCGGGTTGCCGTTGAGGATGATTACATTCATTCAGTTCTCTTTCCGTGCGGGCTCGATCGTAGCCGGAGGGGCAATGGCGTCAATTATTTTTTTATCTGCATGAATGATGGCCGGGCACGCGGCAGCGCGCAGCCATGCCCGGACCGCCGGAAGCCGTGGTGCGCCCTACCGGGCCCTGCAGCGGCTTATCGTTGCATCTTCCTGGTCGCCGTCATTGTAGCTGATGTGGATTACCTCGCCTTTCATCACCGTGATTTTCCCGGGGTAGTAGGCCCCGCCGTTTTTCCAGTTGCATTCAACGACAGTCCCCACTTTCCAGTCGACCCTCCGAATCTTGTCCGGGGCCAGGTCCGCGACGTCTCCGTCATCGTACGTCACTTTAAATATGGCGCCTGCCTGGCTGGCTATCTTGGCCGGGTACCAGTATCCGTCGCTCCACTGACCGAGGACCCGGTCACCCGCCTTCCACGCGAAGGCGGCCGCGGCAACCAGTATCAACATGACAGTAATGCCGGTTTTCAATGTCCGCATAAGCACCTCTCCTGTATAGATTTTATTGATGCGCGATTACGGGACCATGCGTGATCCGTAACTACAGGATACTGTTTTTTTCCAGTAACGTCAAGGCATGATATCGGTGTAATGAGTGTCGCGGCTAAAAGAGGAAACATGCGTCCAGGAAGGGCATGACCATCGCGATGGTTGAGCGCCGGCCGGTTTCTTTCATATGTCCAGCCATGAATGCGAAAACACGGACTCGCCCGTGAGCACGCGGACGGTTTTCGCATATTTCGCTTCTTCTTCGGAGAGCGCGGCAAGGTCGATTTTCCCGCCGTCCATCATGCGGTGCACCAGCTGAACGGCCGGGTCGAGCCTGCCGGACGCGATGGCGGGAATCACCTCGTCGAAGGCGTCCACGATAGCGGCCGAGAGGCCCTGGCGCATCAGCATGACCAGGTAGGTGCGATTGAGCCAGTGCCGGAGGTCCGCCGGCACGCCGCTGGATACGTTCGAGAGGCCGCAGATGGTGCGCGCTCCAGGCGCGATCTCCTTCACCATCGCGATGAAATCCATGCAGGCCCGGAGCTGCGCCGTCTCCACGGACACGGGCGTCACGATCGGGTCGATCCACACCCGCTCCATGGAAACGCCGGCCTCCGCCGCTTTTTGCATGAAGTCGACCAGGAGCATGGCGCGCTCGTTCGCGTCGCGCGGCATGCCTGCGTCGCTCCAGAGGAGAGCGATGCAGTCGGCGCCCGTGCGCGCGGCCAGCTCTAAGCCCGGGCCGAAGCGGGACGTCTGCAGGGATATCGAGTTCATGAGGGGAGGGCGCCGGCACGCGGCGATCCCCGCCTCCATTGCTTCAAGGTTTGTCGTATCGAGGGAGAGCCGGACGTCGGTGACTTCCTGTATCGTCTCCACGAGCCAGGGCAGGAGATCTTTGCCGTCCTTGCGCGCCGGTCCGATGTTGATGTCGATGAGGTCGACCCCCTGTTCCGCTTCCCGCCGCGCCATCTCGCGTATCACCGCCGCGTCCCGCGCCTTCATCGCGGCCCCCGCGGCAGTCGACATGACATTAAGGTTTTCGCCGACGCGGATCAACGAGTTCATGGCGTTACACCGCGTACTGTTTCAGGAACGCTGGAATATGCGCTGCCTCGCGCGGCCCGATGGTTATCTTCCAGTCCGCGAGCTCTTCTTCCAGCTCGCCGCTGATGGATGCCGAATAGCCCGGGATCACCAGGGAGCGGTGCTTAACTTTGTCCGCGATCCCGCTCTTCTTCACGAAGACGCCGATAGCGTCCGCCACGAACTTGCCGGCCGCCCACGCCGTGAGCACGGACAGGCCTTCGCAGTCCATGATCAGGAGCCAGGCGGGCATGCGGCTCCCCTCGATCTCTCCGGACACGATGAAGTAGGTAAGGGAGAAGTTGGTCGTGATGAGCACCGGCGAGTTCTCGTCCGGGTTGTTGACCGGGTAGATGCCCTGCTCGGTCGCCATGGGCCGCTGGGGATCGGTGAATATGTTCATCCGCTCGACGAGCAGCGGGAAGAGGCTCTCTCCCTTCAGGTCCGAGAGGACCACGATGCCCGCGTACTTGGCAATGAAGGTGGAGGCGATGAGCGTCTCCTCCATCGGGTCCTTCGTCATGTCGCAGGGGAAGACGATCGTGGGAAATCCCAGGGCGCGGAAACCGCCCTTCACCGCGGCGCGGCGGATGACCACCTGGTCCTCGAACGCCTGCTTCATGGCGCGAGAGCCGGTGTCGATTACGATTTCCTTCAGGCCCATACCGGAGAGCTTCTGCGTGAGCTCGATCACCTCGTCCATTCCGGTTCCCCTGACGGCGACCGGGCACTTGTTGTCCAGCGCGAGTTTCCCCACCGCGTCGGCGTTCGCCTTCGTGGCCGCGTGCAGGAGCGGCTTTTTGTCGGCAGCGTGCTTGAGGCCCGATGCCAGGACATTCGCGTCCTCGCTCATCAGGATAAGGCCCGCGCCGGTCGCGGCCGCTTTCTGCACGAGCTTCTCGAACGCCGCGGCATCGCCTTTTTCGGAGCGTACCGCGACAAGGTCGGCGGCGAGCTGCA
>JBGTBN010000140.1:0-24618 GCA_041749375.1 Spirochaetota bacterium | reverse complement strand
TTTTCCACAATTTCCGCCACTCCCGGTCCGCAAAGAACGCAAACACAGAGGATTCGATCATTTCCGCGCCGCAGTCAGGGCATAGTTCCGGATTTTTATCAAATGAGCTTTGAATAGCTTTCGCCCATGTCTTTCGTTGTATTCGCTCTAACTTTTTACTAATTCCATGCGTATATATACCGTAGTATCGTATCGCTTTACGGTGCTTATCAGGGAGATAGAAGAGCATCCGGGCCATGAATTCGAATATGCCCAGGGTCATTTCAGAATAGGTTTTTTCCTTCGTGTTCCGGTCAACCCAGCTCTTATATTTGAAAGTAATTTTCCTGTTAGCATAGTCTACGCCCGTTATCATGCTGTTGTGAAAATATCCGGCTGCAAGGTATTCCGCGGTGCGAAATAAAACTTCGTTATTAGTCCCGTTTATTGGCTGTAGATGAACATGAAAGCCGTTTTTATATGTTGCCTTAATTGTGTGAACTTCTTCTTCGGTTAATATCCCATGTTTTCGGAATAGGCGAAGAGCCGTTCTCATCCATGAAAAGCGAATCCTCCGGTAATTAAGGAGGGGCGAGCGCTCAATCTCGCCTGTCGTTGTATTCACCAGCTCTCTCGTACCGATGAGGTGCACGTGCGGGTTGTAGTTCAGGGCGTTGCCGCACTTGTGGAGCGTGGCAATACTCCCGCATTGCCACTCGCGGCCCGGATTACCCGCGCTTTTCAGGAGCTCCTTCCAGTACACGCCCGCCGCGATCGTGATAAGCTCCTCGCATGGGAACCTCTTCTCGAAGAGCGCCCGGGTCACCTGACCCGGCAGGGTGAAGGTGACATGAAAATGAGAAAGCGTAGTGTGCATGATCTCCGACAGGCCCATGGACCAGCCGAAAAGCTTTTTCCGGTAGCAGGAGAGGCAGAGGCGTGACTTGCAGGTGAAGGGCACCATGAGCACGGTACCGCACTCGGGGCAAACGTGCTTGCGGAACCCGTTCCGGTAATCGCCGCATGAAAGGAGCTTGTATACCTCCGCCATTTTGTCCTGAGTCAGTTCCCCGTATCGGTGAGCGAATCTCTCCGGGTACATTTCCCGGAATTCGCGCCAGTATCTCTGCCAGACACCTTTATACACTGATTTCCGGTCCATGCCGGGGCGGTAGGGCGGGGCTGTTTCGTTAGTGCGAAGGTACATGCAGGGAGGACGAATAAGATATTGAGAAAATGAAAAAAAATATTTCAGGTATCATTTTTAAATTGATGCAAATTATACTTGCATTATCGTATTGATGGTATTTAATTTAATTGATACATAGGTATGGATTGAATAATTCCGTGGTGCAAAAGCCATTAATTCACAATGTATTGTTATTTGAAGTGACGTTTTTTCCCTCGTGCCCCTTCTGGGGGACAGGGGGCGTGAAGTATGATGATTTATAGAATTTAATTTAATGAATGAAGACCAATCCCACGCGCCCCCTGCGGGGGAAGGGGGGGAAGTTATAACAGGTGGCTATTGGCCTGAATGATGGAGTATAAGACTTAATGGAACGAGAACGAATCTCACGGGTAACGAAGGACAAAGACGAGAAGGCCGCTCCTGTGCAGAAGGAGGAGCACCTCATCCCGTACGACCGGATGAAGGAGCAGGTCGACCGCGAGATCCTGGCCTTTTACGATAAGAACGGCGCGGACGAGAGCGCGCCGCCGCAGATCTCTTTCGAGAAGGGGGCCACGCTCATCGCGTTCCGCACCCCGTCCATCACCGCGCCGCTGCTTGTCGAATTCCTCCTGGTCATCAAAAAGTACCTGATCCACATCCGGGTCCACTCGTTCGACAGCGGGTACTACGCGTTCCAGGCCCTGAACAAGAACATCTTCAAAACAGAAAATATTCTCGACAACTTCAAGGTCGAGTTTTTCGTGCTGTCCGCCTCCTCGCGGGTCGAGATATCCAAGAAGGGGAGCCTCACGCAGGAGGAGATCAACCTGGTCATCGAGCTTTTCCAGCACGCCCGCTCCGCAGCCAAGGACGACCCGGAGCACCGGCTGCGCCTCCTGGGCGCGTCGATCGTGGAGCCGGACAAGGACCTGGGCTGGGATTACATCGCCGGGTACGACGAGGTGAAGCGGAAGATCCGCGAGTCGATCGTCCTTCCCCTGACCAACCCCGCGATGTACGACTCGATCGCGAAGCTCACCCGCAAGGTGTTCGAATCGAACCGGCCGCGCGCCATCCTCTTTGACGGCGCGCCCGGCGTGGGCAAAACCACGGCGGCCCGCATCATCGCGGGGGAGACCGATACCCCGCTCGTGTACGTGCCGGTCGAATCGATCATGTCGAAATGGTACGGCCAGTCGTCGCAGAACCTGTCGCAGATCTTTGATGCGTGCGAAGACATGGGAGGCGCAATCATCTTTCTGGACGAGATCGACTCGCTCGCCGGGTCGCGGGACCAGAACATGTTCGAGGCCACCCGCCAGGTGCTCTCCGTGCTCCTCAGGCGGCTGGACGGCATCGACGCCGCTGCTTCGACCGTCACCATCGGCGCGACGAACCGCAAGGGCGACCTGGACCACGCGCTGATCAGCCGTTTCGACCAGACGATTTTGTTTCCGCTGCCGAACCCGGCGGAGCGCGCGGCAATCTTCGGGAACTACGCCCGCCACCTCACCGATGACGAGCGCGCGCACCTGGGAGAGCGGAGCGACGGAATGTCGGGCCGGACCGTCAAGGACATCTGCGAGTTCACGGAGCGGCGGTGGGCCCGGAACGTGCTGGTCAAGAAGATCGAGCCCACGGCGCCGCCCTTCGACTACTACCGCCACTCGCTGCGATTGTGGAAGGAAAACAAGTGACTCCCCATCCCCGCTTCCCCGATTTTTTCTTTCAGAAAAGACAAGGGAGTTCTACCGCCGTTTTTCAAGGGCCTCCTGGATAAGTTTCTCCAGGGGCGGGGTGAAAAGGTAGATAAGCGCCTTTTTAACCCAGTTTCTGTATTCTTCAGATTGCGGATCCATGTCCAGTGCCTCGCCGTGATAGGCTGCCGCGCCAATGAAAGACATCTTCAGGGAGATCATGGTGTAGCTCCACATGGACACTTCCGCCCGCATGGTGAGGGCGTTGTTCTTTCCCAGAAAGATGGCCTCAATTTCCTGGAACCCACCTCCCCTCTCCCTGATGAGAGGTGATCCAGAGTGTTAAGCCCCCTGTCCAGCGCCATTTTTATTGTTGAAATATGCATTAATATCTACCATGCTTGCTTCAAAACGCAGTATGTCACATTGGGCGGTGTGAATGAAGACGTATTTTCCTTGATGTACATGTGATACTGTTTCTGTTAAACTTGTTTTTAGACGGTAACAATGCCTGACACCGGGAAGGGAGTAATAATGCCTTTAGAAAAAAAACATGTCGTATGCAGCATGTGCGATCTGTCCTGCAGCCTGGAAGCGCATGTCAGGGACGGGCAGCTGGAAAAACTAAGCGGATATGCAGACAATCTGATGATGCCGAACATCCTTTGCTGCAAGCCGGTCAATGCTGCTGAATGGTATTACAATGAACATCGCCTGCTATACCCCTTAAAACGAACAGGAGAAAGAGGCGGCGGCCAGTGGACCCGCATCAGCTGGGACCAGGCCATGGATGAAATTGCAGAAAAGCTTCGACAGGTGGTTGATAAACATGGCCCGGAAGCCTTTGCCTGTTCCACCTCGGATTACAATACCCAGGTCGGCAGCGGCATGCCCCGGCGGTTCATGAACCTCCTGGGAAGCCCGAATTACATCAGTGGTGTAAGTCTTTGCATGGGCAATACGGCTGCCGTCAACAGCATGACCTGCGGCGGTTATCCTTTTTCTGATTTTGAGCAGACCCGCTGTATTGTACTTTTCGGGCACAATCCCCGTCCTCATTCCTGGGCAGGCGAATACAACCGTATGAAGGCCGCTATGGCACGGGGCGCCAAGCTGATCGTTATGGACCCGAGAAACAGTCATTGCGCCAAGATGGCCGACATCCATCTGCAATTACGGGCAGGCACGGACGCGGCCATGTCCCTGGGCTGGATCAACGTTATTATTGAAGAAGAGTTGTACGATAAGAAATTCGTATCACGCTGGTGCGTGGGCTTTGATGAACTCAAACAAAGAGCAAGAGAATACCCGCTGGACCGGGTGTCGCAAATCACCGGGGTTCCCGCGAACCTGATCCGTGAGGCCGCCATTATGTATGCCACCAACACACCGGCCATCATTCCCTGGTCATGTATTACCGACCAGCAGGTAAACAGCACTTCCGCCCTGCGCTGCCAGGGCATCCTGCGGGCATTGACCAACAGCCTGAATGTTCCCGGAGGGGACGTCATGACCGGCCTTAACGAGATGATTATATCCGAGTCGGAACTGGAACTCCACGAACGGCTGCCCCAGGAAAAAAAGGACCTGCAATTAGGGGCAAAGGATTATCCGGTCATGACCTACTGGGGGCAGCAGGCCCTGAACGAACCCCGGCGCAAGGTCTGGGGCCATCCTTACAGGAACCTAATGAAAGGCATGTACATGGCCCACCCGCCGGCTGTATTCAAAGCCATGCGGGAAGGCGTTCCCTATCCGGTAAAAGCCTTCTTCTCCATCGCCAACAACACCCTCATGTGCTACACCAACCAGCAGGGCATTTTCGAGGCCTTTAAAAATCTTGACCTATTTGTGGTCAACGACCTCTTTATGACGCCCACTGCCCAGCTGGCTGACTACGTCCTTCCGGGCGACTGCTTTCTGGAACGGCCTGTCCTGTACAATTTCCAGGAGTGGATAAGTGTCTATATGTCTTCCCAAAAAGCCGTCGAACCGCCCGGTGAGTGTAAGGATGTGTATTATTTCTGGCATGAACTGGCCGTGCGTATGGGCATGGAAGAGCACTTCCCATGGAAAAACCTGGAAGAACTTTACGAATACCGGATCCAGGGGACCGGGCTTACGTGGGAGGCGCTTTCAAAAAATCTCCCTTTGCTGCCGGCGCCTCCGCTTCCTGCCAGCGCAATGAAGCTTACCTTGAATTTCTTTTCCAGAATGGGCCTCCTGCCGTTATTAAAAAACGGTATGCTTTCTTTGTTGCGCCGGCATCAAAATACCCGGGAGTTTTTTGAACGCCACGGCATGACGCGTATGGCCCGTTTGTTCAGGGATTATACTGTGTTGTCTCCATATCCACACAAAAAACGGGGCTTTGCCACCCCTAGCGGGAAAGTGGAGCTGTATTCCATCGTAATGGAATCCATTGGCTGTGACCCGCTTCCCTACTGGAAAGAAATTTATCCGCCGGACGACAGCTCATCGGAAACAGAATATCCGCTCCGCCTTTTTGTCGGTCTGCGTGAAGATGGATATTTTCACTCTGCCGGTCGTCATGTAAAAAAACTGCGGAAACACAATCCGGAACCACTGGCCATGCTGCATACTGAAACCGCTAATGGATTCGGCATTAAAGAAGGTGACTGGATTTATGTGGAAACCGATTGGGGTAGGATTAAAATGAAAGCACAGCTGAGCGAGGATATACAGAAGGATCTGGTCGGGGTCCGCCACGGATGGTGGAAGCCGGAAATGCCTCAAGGTACTGCTGAACTTTGCGGAGCCTGGGATTACTCTGATGGCGTCCTGTTAAGCGATGATCCATCGTTTTTTGACACGGAACAGGGTCTGCCCGATCTGCGCGGCGGCAGGAAGTGCAGGGTAATACCGATGGAAAATATGACTGAACCGTTCCGGGGATCGGAAGCGTGAAACGGAGTATTTTTTTCGATTGACGCTCAATCAGCGAGGTCTATAGTGAAATAGAGGTATCATTTCATTGGAACCAGTAATCTCCAGCATCCTGTGCCGCTTCCGAATCACGGATGAGCACCTTATCTCCGACAAGCTCGTGAAGGAGAGCCTGGCCCGCGCCTTTGCCGAGAACCGCGCGTTCGAGTTCTACCTGGACGGGGACGTGGTGCGGAGCCTGCGCGGCGGCGATCCGCCCGAGCTCTACCGCGAGCGCTTTTTCGACATGCGCAACAGCGCCATCGATGCGATAGCGCGGGGCGACCAGACCGTGAAGGGACGGCTCTCCAGCGACATCCGGCTCTCCTCGCGGCTCATCGCTGCGATCGTGTTCATCCACCGCGCCGTGGCTGCCGGCGATTTCGACGGCATCCTGGGACGGCGATTCATTATCGTGAAAGAGTTGCCGGACATGCCCACGATTTTTCACGTTTCCAGCGCGACCACGGCCATCTCCCACGTGGGGCAGGGCCCTCCATGGGCCGAGATCCCCTCCGTGTACCTGGGCCTCAAGACCTTTGACGCGCTTGCCTCCGAACAGAAGAAGGGCGGAACCGAGGTTTTCGACGCGTTCAAGACCCTCCTCATGATCGAGGAGCGCGCCATCCAGACCGGTTACAACCACACGGTCGTTTATCCGGCCGAGGTTTCGCGCGCCCTGAACTTCCTTGTCGACGAGGTCATACGCAACGCCCGGCAGTTCGAGATCGAGGAGCTGCCGGAGGCCGTCGAAGAAAAGCGGGTACGGAAGTTCAGCGAGTCAAGCCGGCTCAAGTACCTGCGTGAGCTGGACGCCCGCGTCCGCGGCGACGAGTTGAACTTCCACTACAACCGCAACCTGGAAGCGGTCAGGTCGCTCGAGCGGCTTGCGCGGCGCTACAAGGCGGCCGGCGACTGCGACTCGCTCCGCGAGATCGTGCGCCTGCTGGTGGCCGCTTCCGGCCACGACCTGCACGAGGTGCGCAACCTGGCGAATATCGCGCTGGAGCGGGTGCTGGCGCCCAAGGAATATGACGCCCCGCTCGCGACCCGCTTTATGAACGTGAAGATCGGGACCGCGTACCGCTTGTCCTTCGAGATCCCGGGCGCGCCGGCGGTCTACCACCTCCGGATATACCGCAACACCGGGCAGGGCGGCATCACCTGCGAGCCGGACATCGACTACATCGAGATCCCGCTCGTGCATGAAGGGGGCGAGGCCTATACAGCCGAGCACCTCTTTGACGAATACGGGCACTACGACTTCGTGGTGTTCGTGAAAAAGCGGAAGCACTCCTCCTGGGTGACCCTGCCGGGCCTCTCCGGCCGGGTCAACGTAATACCCGACATACGGGGCGAGATCGTGCTGGAGATCTTCACCGACATCCACGGCCACACCCGTGCCTACTGGACCGACGGCACCGGGCACCCCGGCCTGGTCTACAACGAGCACGGCGAGGTGATCCGGCTCGGGCGTTTCTCGGACATCACGACGCACCTGGAGGACATCAGGAAGAGCTACAATGTCACCACCATCTATCTCCTGGGCGTGCAGAAGCGCGGCCGGAACCGGGACGACTGGGCGGAGAACGCGACCTCTCCCTCTCCCTTCTCGCCCATGGACCTGGTCGAGATCGAGCCGCAGCTGGGCGGCGAGGATGAGCTGAAGGAGCTGATCGGGCGGGCCCACGAGATGGGCATCCGGATCATCGTCGACATCATCCCCCACATCAACCGCTCGAGCGACCGCCTGCCGGACGAGTACGCGGTCAGGACCTATGACGAAAGCGGCAACCTGGTGGTGCGCGCATCGACCGACGGCCGCTACGGCTCGTGGAACGACGGCAAGCTCCTGAACTACCGCAAGTTCGAGGTCTGGGAGTGGCTGACCGGCTCGATCCAGAGCCTTATCGAGAAGTTCGACATCGACGGCATACGCTTCGACTCGGCGCACGCCGTGCCCATCATGATGAAGAAGAACAACTTCCCCTACGTGTACGAGCACAAGCGCGAGAGCGCGGACATGGTGGAGGGGAACATCATCGTGAACGAGCGGGAGGACGGCCACTTCATCACCACCGGCTATTATGACTCGGCCTGCCGCGACATCATCGCGGTGCCGCTGCATTACTATATCATGCTGAACGTGGAGCGGACGCTCCGAAAGCTGAAGAAAAACTTTTTCCTTAACATCTCCGAATGCTACTGGGGCCATGAGCGTTTCCTGGCCCGCACGGGCCTGATCCCCTACAACTCGTCGCTCTTCAAGATCTGCGAGAACGTCATCCACGGAAAGACGGACGTCCGCGAGATATACCATGTCTACGACACCTATTTTCCGTCCTCGCTCCCCGAGGGGACCGAGATGCTCGGCATCCTGGGCAACCATGACGAGCGGCGCGCGCTGAACACCTTCGGCCTGCGGGGCCTGCGGGCCGCGGTCGGGCTCACCTGCTTCATGAGCAACGCCATCATGGATTACGAGGGGAGCGCCGAGGGCGAGGGCTGGAAAGTATACCTGGACAACATCTACGTAAACTGGAACCAGTTCGAGTACGCGGCGCACCGTAGCCTCCAGCCCTTCTACGCGAAGTGGTACAAGTTTCACCGCGAGCAGAAGGGGAAGGGCTACCTGGTATGGGCCAACAATACCATGGTTGCGGCCGCGGCGAAATTCACGGAATCGTGCGTGTGGCTCGGCGTGTTCAACTTCGCGGATTCGAACCAGAGCGCCTCGCTCCAGTTCGACAACCCGGTCCTGCCGATACGCCCGGACGGAAGCTACAGGCTTTCTGACCCGCTCTACTCGAACCTGACAGGGCACTATAACTACTATACCGGCCGGGAGCTCAGGACATCCCGCGTCAACACGGTTGTTTCCTTCACGGAGCGGGTCAAGCTCCTGAAGCTCGAACCCGCCGACCCGGCCGAGCATTACGGCGAGTTTATCCGCGATTCCTTCTTCCGGCTCTGCAAGATGTCAAACGTCCACCAGATCAGGGACAACTTTGCCTATTCCGAGATCGCGAAAAAGTGCGGCTCGTACGAGGATATGAGCGGCTTCATCCGGGAGCACCTCGTCCCCGCCTTCGGGAAGGAGCACCAGTCGACAATGGAGCTGGGACTGAAGCGGGCCGCCTTTTACCTCGTGAAGAACGGGGCCATGACGGGCAAGGCCGTGTTCGAGTACACCAGGCGGCTGGCGCGAGAGAGCGACCCTGTGCTGTCCGCGCTGGGCGCGACCATCATCGAGCACAACCGGCCCGGCTCGCTGGTGTTCATGTCTGCCGAGGCGGAGCCCTTTTCCAAGAGCGGCGGCCTGGCCAACGTGGTGTACGAGCTGCCCCGGGAGCTGGTGCGGCTTGGCGAGACGGTCTACGTCATCTCCGGCTATTACCGGCACGGGGACGAGAAGAGCATGCGCAAGTTCGGGGACGCGGCGGAGAAGTACGGGCTCGCCTACACGGGCACGAGCGTCCGCTTCAGGATCATGGGCGACGAGTACGAGGTGGGCGTCCACCATGCGGATGTCGAGGGCATACACTATTACCTTCTCGACCACCACGAGTTTTTCGACGGCCTCTACTGGGGCGTCACCGCGGCGGAAAAGATCCGCCGGCGGGTCGCTTTTTCCCGCGCCTGCGCGGAGGTGATCGCTGTTTTCAACCTGAACCCGAGCTATACCTTCACCAACGACGCGTACGCCGGCATCTTCAACGGTATCGTGAAGTGCGACCATTTCTACCTGAACAACCCGAACTTCCGGAGCAACACCTTCCTGCACATCGTGCACAACGGCGGGTGGCAGTACTTCGACGCGTACCACCGCTGGGAAAGCGGCTTTGACCTGTTCAACCTCTTCAACCTGCCCACGTGGACCGTCGACAACTTCACCGACCCGTCCTACCCGGAACGTATCAACTGCATGGCGGCCGGCATACGGTTCGCGGACCGGACCATCACCGTGAGCCCGTCGTACGCGAAGCAGATCGAGTACGCGAGCGACGGCCTGGAGCGCATTCTGAAGAATGTGATCGGGATCAGCAACGCGATCGGTCGCGATTTAAAAAGCAATCTGGATAAAAATTTCAAGGCGTCACAGTTCGTGCCCCGGGCACTGCCCGAGTTCATCGAGCGCATCAAGTCCGAACCCGGCCTCATGAAGAAGCTCGATGCGCGTTACCCGGAGATCCTGGAGGGACAGAAAGCGATCGATTCGATCGTGGACCGGAACCGGCGCGGCATGGTGGCCCGGATGAGGAACAAGCTCCTCCTCCAGCATACCCGGGGGCTCACCGTGGACCCGGACATCGTGCTCTTCACCTATATCCACCGGATTTCCGAGCAGAAGGGGTACCAGCTCCTCCTGGAGTCCTCCGAGGGAGTGTTCAAGAAACTGAAAATGCAGGGGGTCATCGGCGGCGCCGTATCCTCCGGCGACAAGCGCGGCGAGGAGATCGCCCACGGGCTCTACCTGCTGGGGCAGTACTACCCGGGCATGGTGAACGTCTCGATAGGGTTCCAGGACATCACCGTGCCGCTGCTCTCGTCTGACCTCTTCCTGATGCCGTCCATGCACGAGCCCGGCGGTATATCCCAGCTCGAGGCCTTTGCCGCCGGGAACCTGGTGGTGGCCCGGGCGACGGGGGGCCTGCGGGACACGGTCTTTCCCGTCAGGGTGCGCGGCGACGAGATCGAGGGGAACGGCTTCCTCTTTTCCGACTACAACTCCTGGGCCTTCTACGACGCCCTGGAGCGTGCGGCGCAGTTCTTCAGGCAAAACGACGAAATGGTGATATACAGGGCACGGCTGAACGCCGAGAAGTCGGTATATTACTGGGACAGGCCGGCGCGGGAGTACGTGGAGAATATTTACGGTATCACGGAAACCATCAGGGTCATCGAGGAGCCGGAGAAGAAATAAAAAAATGGGATAGGGTTACTATCCCATTTGGTGCGCAAGGTCTTTCTTCTGACCGCCCATTTGGTTCAAAGAAGACCAGTGTGTAAAATGATTAATATATATATCGGCACGGGAAGCCCCGGGGTTTAGCGTTTTTTATAATGGGGTTAAGAATTTATTGTGGACCTTGTGTAAAATCTGTTCAACCGGGCAAAGGGGGACGCGTGGCCCTTTCTTTCAGGATTGACGGCAGGATGGCGGTACTGGTGCGCGTGATGGCGGTCCTGCTCGCGGCGTGGGCGGCGGGCGGGTGCGCTTCCGGCGGCAAGGAAGAGGACGGCACCGCCAGGAGGTTCATCGAGAGCTTTGACGGCGAGCCGGTCGTACCCCGCGCCGCGAACCGGATCTATATCGCCCCGCCGGTTGACGTCACCGGTTCGCAGGACCTGGCGGAGAAGCTGTTGATAAAGGTCAGAGAGGGCCTGAGCCTCGACGGAAGGCTGGGGGTCGATTCAGACGAAGCCCACGCCGACCTCAGGCTGGAAATCAGGATATCGAAATATCTCGTGGAGCGGCTCGAGTACGACGCTATCGGGCGGGCCGTGAAAAAGCGGCTCTGGATAACAGCTGACGTGAAGCTGATGAGAGTCGACCGGAAAAGCAAGATGATCTTTTACGAGCAGGGACTGCAGTCCTTCCGCATTTTCTCCGACCTGGTCATGCCTATCGAGCCGGAGAGCCGCACGAGGGAATATGTCCTGGACGACCTGGCCGGCCGCATCACGGCCAAGACCGTCACGGGCTGGTACACGGACCTGTTGACCGATATCGAACAGAGAAAGAAATAAGGCGGTGGCGGCATGCCGGTGAAATATCCGAACGCGAAGCAGTTCAAGCGGGAGCTGGACGGGGACCGGCTGGAGCGGCTCTATCTCTTCCTCGGCGAGGAGGAGGGGGAGAAGGACAAGTGCATCAACAGGATCATGGTCATGGCCTTCAGCGATCCTTCCGAGCGGTCCCACGCCTCGTGCCGGTTCCACATGGAGAGCGACGAGTTCATGACCGCGGCGGATTTCGCCCTCTCGCCCTCGATGTTCTCGTCGCGGCGCGTCTGCGTCATGTACAATATCGACGCGCTCCGCACCCCCGTCACGACCCGGTTCCTGGAGCTGGTCGGTGAGCTGCCGGATACCGCGATTCTCATCCTGACGACGCGCGAGATCCGTCCCCCGGCGTTCATGAACCCGCTGCTGGACCGGTTCAAGGTGGTCCAGTTCTGGCGCTATTACGACGACGATATCCACACGTACGTCCGCATGAGGATACAGAAGCTGGGCCTGTCCCTGGAGGAGCGGGCCGTGGAGCTCCTGATCGAGCGTACCGGCAATGACATCAAGAAGATCGATGACGCCATAGACATGATCAGGTTTTCGGGCGAATCAGGCAGGATCGACGAGGCGGCGATACGGAACTTTATCGAGGACGTGAAGGAAATATCGGTGTTCGATTTCATCGACGCGCTCTTCAAGCGGGAGCCCCGCGCCCTCGGGCTCTTTAAAAAACTGCATGACGAGGGGGAGCCCGAGCTCCGGATCGTGTACCAGATACTCCGCCAGGCCGAGATGATCGAACAGTACTATGCCCTGACCGGCGAGGGCGTCCCCCCGGACGAGGCGATGGACAGGGTCAAGGTCTACAGTAAAAACAGGGAAAAGTTCAGGCGCTACGCCGAGTTCTTTCCCCGCGACCGCCTCCGCCGGGTCTTCATAATGGCGAGCGCCGTTGACCAGAAGCTGAAAAGCGGCGGGCTACGCCGCGAGCTGGTCGCAAACCCGCTGTTTACCATGGTATCGGAGATGCTGTACACGCTTTGATATACGGGGCCGTCCCATAAGCTGCCTCGATACGAATTTCGCAACGCTTGTCGAGTGATTTTGACGCCAAAAGCGGCAAAATCGTATCGAGACAAGCGATTTGCAAATGCGAAATTCACTCGGCAACCGCTTATGGGACGGCCCCGTCAGATTCAGCAAGGATGGCCACCATGACAACATCACATAACATTCCCGGTATATTGCTCCGCGTGCGCCCCAACGTGCGCCGGGTGCTCTGCCTCCTGTTTATCTTTTCCTTCCTGCTCCCCTACGTGGACGTGAAGGGGTGCACGACTAAAACAACCGGCACCTATTACGGATATGACCTTATTCAGGGCGAGTCCGCGGTCCTCTACCTGGTCGCGATCGGGATATTCCTCCTGCTCCTCGTCCTCTCGTTCCTGGTCAAAGAGGGAAGCGCTTCGTTCAATGCGTTCGCCGCCGGCTGGCGGGCCATGGCCGCCGCGATTGCGGGCGTAATCGTGCTCCTGTTCCCGGACCTCGATTTTCTTTTTGACACCGTGTTCATGGGGCCCGGCCAGCTGACAGGCGTCGTCACCGCGGCGCTTCTGTTCGCAGACGGCGCGGCCGGGGCCGCAATCGGATATGCCGGGCTCAGGCGCGGAAGACCCGCCGGCCCGCAGCCGTCCGGCGGCCTGGTGAAGTACCATGCGGCCATGATCCTCCTGGCCCTTGCGCTGGTGCCGGCCTACGCGATAGCACTGTGGGAAGAGGTGGGCCTGACGGTAACCTACTTCGTTATCCTGACCATGCCCTTTATCCTGTCGCAGCTCATTGTCATAGAGGGAGTGAAGCGGGGAGAGGGATGGACCCGCCGGTGGGCGCCTGCGGTTGGCGTCGTCATGGCTGCGGCGATTGTCATGATTGTCCTGGGCTATCTCTGAACCCGGCGCCGGCTTTAGATCCGGTACCCGATGTTGACATGAAAGAGGAACTTGTTCGATTCGCTTCCCCGCATGAGCGTGACCTCGATGGGACCGATGATGCTGTTGTAGCCCAGGGTCAACCCGTAGCCGTAGATGATGTCGTTCTTTAGATGCTGGTACCTGAACACGTAGTAGCCGTAGTACTGGTCGATTACCGTGTTCCGCTTCCTGAACAGGTCCTTGAAGGTTTCCTTCACCCGCCCGGCATTGCCCCGCAGCACGATAAAGAAATCCTTGACCGGCTCGATCTGAAAAGCTGCATCAAGCACCAGCATGTGCTTGCCGGAAATCTGCATGAAGTTCAAGCCTGTGAATGGAAAACACCCGGCAGTGTAGGTGTTGAGGCCGCCCATGTAGTTCTTGTAGATGAAAGGGATATTTCTCCGGTAGATCTTCCATCCCCCGGGTATGTCGAAGTTGAAGTAGAAGGGCTCGCTGGCCTGGATGAAACCGCCGGTAATGCCAAGCTGGATGGCGAGCATCCTGTGGACCGGGATGCTTCCTTTTATTTTCACCGTGTGCTTGAAGAACGATTTGAATGAATCATTTTTCTTGAACCATTTCAGGTCATCGGTCAGGTATTTTACTTCACCGTATACCTGCAGCCCCGACCTCGGGTAAAAGGTCCGGTCCAGGTTGTCAAACTGGAAATACGCGAAGTAGTTCAACGCTTCAATGTCCCTGTGCTTCGGGTCATCGGGCGCGATCTGGGCGATTATGTTGGTCAGGTCCTTCTGTACGCCCAGGCCGAGGGCCAGGTACTGCATGAGGATAGCCTGGGCGGTGATGTTGCCGCCGTAGTTGTGATAATTGAAGCTCGAATGCACGTCTCCCTTGTTGTAGGTAAAAATAAGATACTTGTCGTAGTACACCTGGAAGCCGAACCCGATTCCCGGTCTCTGTACGGGGGTATGGATGAAGTAAGAGGCCTTGACCCCGGGGTTCTCGCTCAGGCGCGCGTCCAGCGCAATCTTCGATCCCTGGCCCGCCATGTTGCGGAGAGTTATGTTCGCAAGGAGAGCGGCGTTCATGTCCAGGTCGTAGCTGAAACCGAACTTGAGAAATACACCGCTGCTTTCGGTGACCGATAGTATCAGTTTCAGACTCCCGTCGTCCATCGGTTCGATCCGATAGGTGACCCTTTCGAAAAAGCCGCTGGCATACACCCGGTCGACGGCTTCATCGAGCTTCGCCGGCGTTATCGTTTTCGGGGGCTTGATCATCAGCTTGCCCAGCACCAGGCTTCGTGAGACATGCTTCAGTCCCCGGATGTCAATGGAGGCGATACGCAGCTTGCCCGGGAGGATGATCTCAACCGGATAACGCTTTTCTTCCGGGTATTGTTTCTGCAGCTCCGCCAGGGCCCTGAGCTCCGGCAGGGCAAGCCGGGCCGTGTGCTCTCCCAGGGCTATCAGCTCTTTCCCCCGATGGAAGTCGGAGGAGCTGAAGCCCTTGATGTCCGGCGCGAGCAGAATGTCGGACAGGAGCTGCTGCTCCCTCGTGGACCGGGCGCCCAGCAGGCTTACGGACTGGTCCATGATGTTCAGGACCGATTTCAGCTCGTCCTTTTTGAACAGCGGCGCGCCCACGTCCACCGCAATGACGATGTCGGCGCCCATCTCCCGCGCGTCGGAGACCGGCAGGTTCCTGACCACGCCGCCGTCGACCAGGAGCCGGCCGTCGATCTCGATCGGCGTGAAGATGGAGGGAATGGCCATGCTGGCGCGCAGGGCATCGGAAAGGCTTCCTTTTTTGAGCACGTAGGCTTCGCCGCTGACGATGTCCGTGGCGATGCAGCGGAACGGGATCGGCAGGCGTTCGAAGTCATCGATGTTCTGCACGTGGAGGGTCAGGCGCGAAAGGAGGGAGTTGAGCTTCTGGCCCCTCTTGTAGCCCTTGGGGAGCTCAATGCCCTTTTTGCTGATCTCCAGTGACCCGAGGTATTTGTCGAGGTCCCATTTTTCGTTGATGGCCACGCTCCGGCGCGATATCTCGTCCGCCAGGAGCTCGTCCCAGTCGGTGGTCAGGACAAGTTTCTCGAGCATGTCCGCATTGTACCCGGCCGCGTACAGGCCCCCGACGATGCTGCCCATGCTGGTGCCGGTTACGTAATCGACTTTAAGGCCGGACTGCTCGATTATTTTCAGGATGCCGACGTGGGCCAGTCCCTTCGCCCCGCCGCCCGAGAGCACCAAGCCGATCCTGGGCCGCTTCGTGAAGGTGAAGGCCTTGAGCTTTTTCTCCTGGCCGGCGAGGTGCGGTCCCGCAAGGAAGAGCGCGGCCAGGAGCGCTGAAACTGAAAGTGTTATGAAATGTTTTGTTCGCATCGGCGTATGGCGTCCCGTGGTTTTTTAATGAGCTATTATACGGGGTCAGGGGCGCGTGTCCATGATTTTTTCTCTATCCCGTGAAGTTTACCGAGGGCAGGAGCAGTGCCGGGGCCAGCACTGAGCCCGAGCGTTCCCGCTCGGCGCTCATGACGATCTCCCCGGCCAGCAGCCTGAAGATATTGTCCGAGATCATGCAGTCTTTCACGCGCCCGGCGATCCGCCCGCCCTCGACCAGGTAGGCCAGCTCGAGGCTTCCGGAAAAGTCCCCGGTTATGGTGTTGGACTGCCCCAGGCCGATGAACTGCTCGACCAGGATGCCCAGTCCCATGCCCGCGAGAATGGCCTCGCGCGGCTCCGTACCGGGGTCGATGAGTATGTTGCTGTAGGACGGGTAGGGGAGCGAGGTGAATCCGCGAACCCCGTTCCCCTCGGCCGTGATCCCGAGCTTGTGCGCGTGCTTGAGGTCCGTGATGAAACGCTCGATACAGCCGGAGCCGATCATTACCTTGTCCGCCGCGGCGGTCCCCTCGTCGTCAAAGGGATACCCGTCGGGGAAGCCGGCGGCGAGTGGGTTGTCGCGCACGGTCAGGGCCGGGTTGAACATCCTCTCGCCCCGTTTGTCCGCGAAGGGGGAGATCCCCTTCCACACCGATCTCGCGTTCAGGCCGGAGAGCACGATGCCGATCAGCCGTGCGAAGGCGCGGGGCGCGAGGAGCACCGGCACCCTGCCGCTGGGCAGCTTCGCCACGGTCAGCGCGGCCCCGATGTTGCGGATGATTTTTTCCCGGAGCTCCGGGTGGGCCGCAGGCGCGAGGGCGGACATGCTCTCGGACGCCTCGATCCGGGTTCCGTCGTCCATGATAAGCGTTGTCGAAAGCGAGGCGCTGTAACGGCAGCTCCGGTAGGTCGCGTCCAGGCCCCGCGAATTGACGAGGAGCATGCCGCCGGCGTAACGGCTTATTCCCGCGTCGACGGTCGCCGCGGGGAAGCGCGCCAGTATCGCCGCGATGTCCTCCTCTGCGCCGGCGGCCTCCCGCGCCGTGTCGAACGACTCGATCGCGTCGTCCCACGGCTCGAAACCCTTGACGGCGGACGCGGGAAGCTCGAAGTCCTCCTCGTCGCCGAAGGCGGCAAGCTTCAGGGCGCGCTCCGCAGTCTCGACCAGCCGCGCCGGGTCGTTGGTGTAGGAAAAGCCGGTCTTCCCGTCCACGTTCACACGCACGCCGAAGCCGCTGTTGTGGCGCTCGGTGATGGAGTGGAAACGGTTGTTCGCGAAGGAGAGGGGCGTGCTCGCGCCCCGTGTTTCAATGATGTCGAACCAGCGCGCCCTGCCGGACAGCGCGTCGCGCACCCGGTCAATCATGGCGGCCCCCTATCAGCACGTTGGTGATCAGCAGGTGGGGCCCTCCGAAGGATACCGGCAGGGGGCTCTGCCCGCCCTTGCCGCAGCCACCCAGGCCGCCGTACATGATCCTGTCGCCGCCGATTGTCGCGATGTTGCCGATCGTTGTGAACACGTTCCCGGACAGCACCATGTCGCGGTACATTTTCCCGAGCTTCCCGTTCTTTATCTCGTACCCGCACCCGGAGGTGAAGGTGAACATCTCGAGGTTCGTCTCGCCGCCGATGAAGCCGGCCGCGTAGATCCCGTCACCGGCGGCCTGGAGCAGGTCGTCCCGCCCGCCCGATCCGTTCTCGATATAGGTGTTGGTAATGCGCACGATTGGCTGGCTCAGGGCGCTGATGGCCCGGGCATTGCCGCCCGGCTCCTCGCCCATTTTCTCAGCCGTCTCGCGGGAGTGGAGCCGGCCGCTCAAGCATCCGCCCGTGATGAGCGCGGTCCCGCGCGGGAGAACGCCCTCGTCGTCGACCGGGATGTACCCGGAGAGTCCCGGCATGTCGCCGTTGTCGATGACGGTGAGCCCTTCGGGGCCAAAACGCCGGCCCAGCACCATCAACTCGCGCAGGCGCGGGTTCTCGTGGATGAAGTCCGCCTCCGAAAGGTGGCCGAAAGCCTCGTGGATGAACACGCCGGCGAGCTTCTGGTCCGCCACGATACGGTAAGTGCCGCCCGGCACCGGCTCGGCCTCGAGCAGGTCCGTCGCGCGCCGCGCAATGCCCTCAGCCATTTCCTCGCGGCCGAGGGCCAGCTCGAACCCGCCGTACCCGGACACGGACTCGTGGTAGGGCTGGATGATGGAGCCGTCCCGCGCGATGGAAGAGAGGGCCACGCCGCAGTAGGCGCGGTCATAGGTTATCTCAGATCCCTCGGAGTTCAGGTAGGCATAGTAGGTGCGGACGTCCCGGTAGGTGGCGCGGGTCGTCTGAATCCGCTTCGATGACCTGAGGATGCCGTTGTATGAGCTGATAATCGCGAATTTTTCCTCGAGCGGGACAAGGCTGAAGTCGCGCCCGGCCGGGGTGATGACCCGCTTTCGTACGGGCGTGCATGCGCGGATGCGCGTCTTTTCGCTGGTCGTGACCGATGAGGCGATCTCAAGCGCGCGGCCGAAGTGCCGCTCGAGCCTGCCGGGGTCGTTGAAAGAAACGAACCCCCACACGCCGTTGCAGAGGACCCGCACCGAGCCGGCGATCGTCACGCCCGACGAGAAGGTCTCGACCTGTTCGCCTGAAAGGGCTATGGTGGTGCCGTCGCTCTCGCTCAGGCGTATCTCAGCGTATTCGCACCGCACGGCTGAAAGGAGCGAGCGCGCTGCCGGGAGAATACAGTCAACCGCTTCATGCATTGCGCGCGCTGCCGGCATGCTCGTCCAGGCCCTTCTGTATCACCTGCTTCGCGCGGTCGGCGAGCTGCCCGAGGGTTTCGGGGGTGTACCCGGCCGTGTCAATTGCCGGATGGATGACCATGGTGGCGTTCCCCGGCACGAGGTCGACGGACCTGTCAGGCAGGATTTCCCTGGTGCCGATGATGGTCACGGGGAGAACCGGGAGGCCCATGTCGACCGCGAACTTGAACGCGCCCTTCTTGAACTCGATAAGCTGCCCGGTGCTGCTGCGCGTCCCCTCGGGAAAGAAGAAGACGGAGGTGCCGTCCTTGATCCTGCTCTTCGCCGCGTTGATCGACTCGATGGCAGATGTGCTGTTCGAGCGGTCGATGAAGATATGGCCCGCCTTGTAGCAGTAGTAGCCGATTATGGGCACTTTCCGGAGCTCGGCCTTCATGACCCACCGGAAGTCGATGGGAATCCAGCCGTACACGACGAAGATGTCGTACTGGCTCTGGTGATTTCCGACCACCACATAGGAGCGGCTGCGGTCGATGTTCTCTTCCCCGATCACGTTCACGAACATCGGGGTAATGAAGCTGTTGAACCGTGCCCAGATTATGCCGGCAAACTGTACGAAACGCTCGCTTGCCACGAACAGGAAGGTTAAGACGATGAGAAACAGGGCCGTGGTGGACATGCCCAGGAGGGGAAAGAACACCAGGTATTTGTACACCTTGTACAGGCTATAAAGCACCGGGTTGTTTCTCATCTGTATCCTCTCGTTGTCCGCACGGATCATGACACGGCGGATCATGCAGGGGCAGGGTTGGTACCCCGTGCCCTGAATCTTGAGAAGGAATACTGATCGATATACTATTGTCAAGTAAAAATCAAACATAAGAATTATCGAACATCATGTCAGTTTTTTTCCATAATGGCATTTGCGTCGGCCCCGCTCATTGATGCCATGCAGGGTCTCCCCTTTACGCGCAGGAGGAAACAGTGCAGAATCAGACCCCGCTTGCCAGGGTGAGAAATCTCAAATGATACTCTCGGTATCAGGATTTCTCCTGTTCCAGGAATGCAGGGATGAGGAGAAATGACAGATTTGAAACAAGTCTAATGAATAAAGCTCTGGATAGAGAAAAAAAGTAAACAAGTAATGGGCGGTTCGTTATGTCCCGGAAACTTAATATAATGAACAAAATATATAAAAATATTCACTTTTTTAATAATTAAGTAGCGGGGCCGTGATTTTTTAATATTAATTTTTTATTAAATGTCGAACATAAAAACAGATATAATCCACGGAAGGAGGTACATGAAATGGATGTCAATCTCGTTAACAACACGCCATATTCAATACCGCGATCTGTCGATTCCGGAGAAAGCTTCATGGGGAAAGCCGTTTCGACGCAGAAGCCTGAAGCTCCTTTTATGTTCGAAAAAAAGGACAGCATGAGTGAAAATGTACGTGAGCAGGTGATGATGAACCTGGAAGAAGTACAGAATTTTCTCTATATGCTGATCGGATCCAAGATCAGGATTGAATCTGGCAATCATTCAACCGGCTCATCCGTAAATACGGCCGCTTAACATCATGACAGGCAAGGAGCCATATGATAGTAACCAGTAACCGGCAGTAACCCCTGATAAAATTGGACCATTTTCAGGGGTTGCTGCGTTTATAATCTCCTCTCCAAAGCCCGCTTCTTCTCTTATAATAAAAAAACTGGATATTTATGAAAAATTGTTGACCACTGATCATACCCTGTTATTTCATACACATTATCCCATTTTATGACATATATTAAATTTTATAATTATTTCGATGTTCCTGAATAATTATTGGACTTTCTTATTTATTTTTTTAATTTTGTTTGTATTTAAGGGCAGGTTGTATTGGTTCGATAAAATAGTATGTGAGACAAAAAGCCCGGAGGCGGCGCCGGGAATGCTGGTATGCAAGCAGGAAGCGGGACGTACTGCCGGCACACGTCAGGGGCGCCAGACCGGAACGAGGATTATCGACACCATGAGCAGGGAATTACAGGACAAAGCCGAACGTATCATGAGGGAATTGCGCGAATCGCTGGTCCCTATTAAAGAAGAAATCAACAGGATGAGAAAAAATACAGAAGAAAAGAACACGAGGACGCTAAAGTAAGTGCGAGGAACCGGATATGCCGCCAAAAGGTGAAAGAAGAAAAACCCAGATCGTTAATACCGCCAAGCAAATGTTCATTGAGAACGGCTTTCAGAGCACCCACATAGGGCAGGTGTGCGAAAAACTCGATATAGCGCGCGGTACCGTGTACCAGTATTTCCGGAACAAGAAAGAGATCCTGTACGCCATCCTGGAAGACGTGCTTGAAAAGATCGGTGATATTTTCGACCAGGACGACTTCAACGAGTTTTTCAAGGGAAATCCCTCGAACGATGTGGTCCTGGATTTCATAAACAAGAGGATCTCGTCGTGCATTTCGGTCATGCTGAGCGAGCCGATAGTCATCAAGCTTATCTTCAAAGAGATAGTGGGCGTTGACGAGGACGTTAACGAGCGCGTGGGACAGGCCATAGCCGGCATCCAGAAGTATGTTGCCCGCGAGGTCGAGGACCTGATGTCCCGCGGCGTATACCGGAATTCTCTTAATCCCTCGATTACCGCAATGATGATCGTGGGCGGCGTCATGCTTGTGGTATCCGAGCACGATCGCATGAAGAAGAACGTGCTCGATCCGGCGCTGATGACGAGTATAGCGAAGAATTACCTGCACGGTGTTTTGAAATAAGTGTGCCTGCGATCAGGCCGGCGCCATGCGGTCCGGCCTGCGGGACAGAGCGGAGCGAAACCCGGTACAACCGGGTTTTATTGTGTTGACAAAATTAGGAATAACGTACTGTTCATAACCTGCCATGATGATATCCGAGAAACAAGCACTCATATCCCGGGCGGCCGCGCTGCTCGTGGTCCCGGCGCTGCTGGCGAACATGCTGATCGTGCCGGCCGCTCGTGGTGCGGCCGCAAACGTCTCAACCAGGGGCATGTCCGGACTTGTCGACGGCTTCCTGGACGAGTCCGATAAAGAACAAAAACAGGAATACATAAAAAAGCTGCGCGCCATGCCCGCCGGCGAAGTTGCCGCGTACTGGCTCGATCGCCTGGAAGTGGCGTACCGCACTGCGGAGAAAGTCAGGATCATCGAGGGAATGTCCGAATACCCGGACAAGCGATTCGTCCTTCCGCTGGCGAATTACCTTGTCAATCCGCACCAGGCCCTCAGGAAGGCGGCGGCCCGCAGCCTGGAAAAGATCGGGGACGACCGGCTCTACCCCGTGATCCTTACCATGGTCAACAGCGACATCCCCGTGCACCGGATCTATTTCATCGAGGCGATGAATTACCTCTACGATCTGCGGTTCTACCCGCTCCTGGCCGGCCTCATGCGCGATGAGAACAAGTCGATCAGGATCTATGTCATAAACTGCATGAAAGAGAACAGGATCGCCGAGTCCCTTGGCGTCATCCGGGGAAGCGCCCTGAGCGACAGGAACGACGAGGTCCGCATCGCGGCCATCGAGGCCATCGGCTCGCTTCGCGACGGCAACGGTCTGAGCATTCTGCACGTGATGCTGAACGACAAGAACCGCGACGTCCGCTGCGAGAGCGCGCGCTCGATACGCCTGATCGGCTCGCTGGCGTCGGTGACCCCCCTGTCGTACCGCCTGCTGCCGGAAGAGGACGACGAGATAAAGGACATCATGCTCGAGACGCTGTCCGTGTTGAGGCGCGTCGGTGACGTGCGTGGCCTGGAAAAAATACTGACGACCGACGGCAACCTTTTGCTCAGGATCAAGGCGGGCTACGCGCTCTCCTTTTCCGGGAGCCTGCAGGGACAGGCCGCACTCCAGCAGGGGCTCCGAGATAAGGATTACCGCGTACGGGCGGAGGCGTGCAACTCGCTCGGGTATTACCGCAACCGCCAGGCCCTGTCGAGCCTGCTCGATGTCCTTGCCGCGGAGGACAACTTCTATATAAAAACAGCCGCGCTCAATTCGGTGAGACGGATCAATGACAAGAGCTCGCTGATGGGCCTCTTCAACCTGTACACGGTGGAGAGGGACCCGCTTTTCAAGGAACTGCTGAGGGACGCCGTCCGGGAGTATATCAAGCGTTTTATCTGAGGAGGAGCGCCGACCGATGGCAATGTCCGACGATGAAATCGACCGGTTATTAGAGAAATTAAAGCAGAAGTACGCCGACTATTCCGCGAAGAACCCCACCTGGTTCAACTATGACGCCTTCCGGGACCGCCTCCTCGTGGCCGTAAAAAACAGGATGAACCGCGAGGCCTTCATCCTTGCCGAGATCGCGAATTTCGAAAAGGTCAGGGAAAAATACGAGAAGAAAAAGAGCGAAAAGCCGTTCTCCGAACAGGTCGACCGCATCATAGACGAGCAGACGGCGCGCATAAAAAAGTACCCGGAGCTCCGGTTCCATCCCCGCGCCGGTTTCGAGATCGCGCACCTGTACGGCGCGCTTGCCGGGTTCGCCCGGGATTACTTCGTAGTACTGTTCGCGGTAGTGGAGGACAAGGCCCTGAAAGACAGGCTCCTCTCATTCCAGGACAAGCTGGCCGTGCTGGCCGTGCCCCGCGGCGCGCTCCCGTCGCGGAGGATCGAGGACCACCTCATGAAGCTTCGGCTCCCCGCCATACCGGAGATCGACATCGAGCGGGACAAGAATGAATATCTCAAGGAGTCCGCTTTCCTCCTCCACGACATCATGGATTTTTGCGACGGCATGATCGATGCCCGGAACCCGGAATGGGAAACCCCCCTCAGGATGAACAAGCTCTTCCTCGATGACAGGAGAAAAAATGCCGTTACCGACCTCTTCACCGGGCTGACCGGTTACGGCGCCATCATGAAGGTCCGGGATTACGCCGCCGGGATCATTGAGGATTTCCGCCTGACCGCGTTCAGGAGGCAGGGATAATCGTGCCCGCGATATGGAGGACGGCGCCGCGATGATAACCTCATACACGGCCGACATGTTCCGCGAGCGCTTCGCCTGGAACGAGCGGCGGAAATATCTCTACGAACTTCTCCTGGAGGAGCTCGCGCTCATCAGGAGGCAGTGCTCCATCGTGCGGGTCCTGGTCTTCGGCAGCTACATCACGGACAAGGAGGAGCCGCGCGACATGGACCTGCTCCTCTCCCTCATCGCGGACAGGGACTGCGTGTACGAGGTGTGGACGAAGGGGCTCCGCCTCAACCACCCGGACGAGGTCGACGTCCACTACTACAAGACGCAGCTCTACATCAAGGACGGTGAGGGGCTCCTGAAACATTTTAACGCAAACCCGAAAAACGAGCTCTACGGCATTTCCATACACGAGGCCGTGGAGCTGACGGAATTCTGAACCACGCGGAGGATAGCTATGACACAGGAAAAGATGATCGTTGAAAAAAGGGGCGCCGTGCTGTTGATCGGCTTCAACCGGCCGGAGAAGCGCAACGCGTTCGACGTGGAAATGTATTTCACCCTTGCCGGGGCATTCGGCCGGCTGCAGACGGACCCTGACCTGCGTTGCGGCCTGGTGCACTCGGTCGGACCGCACTCCACCAGCGGCCTTGACCTGGCAAAGTGGGCCGAAATCTTCGCAAAGGGCGAGTACCCGCAGCTGCCTGACGGCTCCATCGAGCCGTTCGGGTGGAACGAAGACAGGCGGCTCGCTAAGCCGGTGGTCATGGCCGCTCAGGGGATCTGCTACACCGTGGGGCTTGAACTCATGCTGGCCTGCGACATCCGCATTGCCGCCTCGGACTCGCGCTTCGCCCAGATCGAGATCAAGCGGGGCATCTTCCCGGTCGGCGGCGCCACGGTCCGGCTGATGAACGAGATCGGCTGGGGCAACGCCATGCGCTACCTTCTTACCGGAGACGAGATCACGGCGCCGGAGGCCCTGCGCATGGGGCTCGTCCAGGAAGTGGTGGAGCCGGGCCGGCAGCTCGACCGCGCCCTGGAACTGGCCG
>JBGTBN010000139.1:0-14152 GCA_041749375.1 Spirochaetota bacterium | reverse complement strand
GCTGATCGAGGGCGGCCTGCCCGTGTACGCCGAGTGCGGCGGCCTGATCTACCTCTCCGAAGCGATTACGGTCGGTGGTAGACGCTATCCCATGACCGGGATATTCCCGCTCGAGTTCGAGATCGCCGACAGGCCGGTCGGGCACGGGTACACGATGTTCGAGGTGGACGGGGAGAACCCCTTTTACCGGAAGGGCACGGCGGTCCGGGGCCACGAGTTCCGCTACGCGCGGGTCATCAACCCTGATGCCGCAGCGGGTGTCCGCACCGTGCTTGCGATGCGGCGCGGAGCCGGTATCGGCGGCGGAAGGGACGGCATGATCGTGAACAACTGCCTGGCGGTATTCTCGCACACCCACGCGGGGAGCGCGGGCGCTGACTGGATCGCTTCGCTTGCCGGCGCAGCGCCGGCCGGTATTACTGCTTCCTGAGTCCCTCGAGAAAGCTCTCCACTGCGTAGCTGATCAGGTCCCGGTACTTCTCGTTCCTGAGGATTGTCTTTTCAAGCTTGTTGAATTGTATAAGGCCGTGCAGCGTGCCCCAGAGGCAGAGGGCGTGGTTCAGCGCTTTAATCTTCCTGAATTCACCCGACTTCATGCCTGCCTCGATCGCTTCGATCAGGTGGTTCAGCACCTTCCCGCCGGTCCTGTCGATCCTGCTCTTGAGCCGCGCCGGGAACATCTGGCCGGGCGAGGAGAGGAAATAGGTGATGATGTCGTAATAGCTCTTGTTTTTCTCGCTGAAATCGACGTAGGCCGTTGCGATGGCCCTGATCCTGTCCACGGGCGTCGCTGCCGCGGCAACCGCATCTGATACGAGCCGGTTCAGGATTTCCAGCCCCTCCTCCTGCAGCGCGGCGAAGATGTCTTCCTTGTTGCGGTAATAGAGGTATATCGTCCCCACGCTCAGCTCGGCGAGCTTCGCGATCTGGTTAACCGTGGTCTCGTGCAGCCCCTTTTTCAGCAGCAGCGTTCGCGCCGCCTTGAGTATGTGGTTTTTCCTGGCTTCCTTCTCCCGCTCCCGTCTCTCTGTTGCGCCCATATCCCCGAATCCCCCGTTACGTGTTAATGTGAGCCCGCGTCCGTGTCAATTTCCGAAGCCAGCTTCCAGGCCATGATCCTTTCGTACAGCGCCGGTGCCAGCCGGTGCAGGTAATAGGTGATCCTGCCCACGGTCGTCAGGACCACGATGTTCTTCCGGACCGCCGCCCCACGGAATACCGCCTCCGCGACGCTGTCCGGGGAGTCCACCTTCCCCGCTGTGGACTGCGGGCGCCTGGTCACGCTCCCGTCACCGCCGAGGGCCCGCGTTTGCAGATTGGTCTTCGTGAACCCGGGGCAGACCATCATCACGTGCACGCCCAGCGGCTTCACCTCGGTGCGGAGGCTCTCGAAGAGCCCGTGCAGGGCGTGCTTGCTCGCGCTGTACCCGGTCCTCCCGATGAGCGGGCTGAACCCGGCCAGGCTCGATGTCACCAGTATCAGACCCTTTCTCTCTATCAAGCTTTTTATGGCCGCACGGGCGCAATAAAGGGCGCCGAAGAAATTAACGTCCATGACACGGCGGTACACGGAGGGGTCGGTGTGCAGAAAGGAGCTCCGCTGGGTGATCCCGGCGTTCGCCGCCAGCACGTCGATCCCTCCCCTGAGCCGAATGATCTCGGTGATGGCCGCCTCGCACTCGCCCTGCCTGCTCACGTCGCAGGAGAATCCGACGGCATCGATTCCTGCGGCCTCGAGCTCCCCGACCTGGGCGTCGACCCTCTTCCGGTCCATGTCGATAACCGCGATCCGTGCACCCTCCCTTCCAAAGCGGCGGCAGAGCGCGGCGCCTATGCCGCTGGCGCCGCCGGTGACCGCGACGACTTTATTCTGGAAGGAAATTAATTGTTTCATGGTATTTCACCTTTCGTCCAGCCCCCGCCGTTCCATCGATAGGTCCGCAAGCGCTTGCGGACCTATCAGGGCCGGGGGGGGATGAGGTCATTCCGCCTTCGCCGTAACCGGGAACCTCGAAAAAAGGAAAGCCGCCGTGAGGCCCGATATGATATGCCAGATACCCCACCACGCTGCCACGAGCGCCATGCCGCCAAGCCCGCCGAAGAAGGTGAAGATCAGGACCAGCCCGAGCGCCGAGTTCTGTATTCCGACCTCGATGCTGACCGCCCTTCGGTCAGGCGCGGGGAGACGGAGAAGCCACGCTGACCAGTACCCGATATTAAGTGCCAGGAAATTATGGAGAAATACGGCAAACACGACAATGCCCACGTAATCGAGAAAATTCTGCCAGTTTGCTGCAAGAGCCCCGAGTACAATTATGATGAAAAACACCAGCGTGAAGATTTTAAAGGGCTTCCGGACCCGTTCTGCAAGGTTCGGGTACTTGTACCCCACCGTCATGCCGATGGCCAGCGGAATGCCGAGGATCACGAACACGGTGATAAAAACATCAAGGGGGCTCAGGCGGACTTCCCTGAGTATGGCCGCGGTCCCCGGGGTCATGCTTCCCCAGAAAGCCAGGTTGAAGGGCGTCATGACAATCGCCGCGACGGTTGAAAAAGCGGTCATGGTGACCGAAACGGGAGTGTTCCCCTTTGCCAGGTAGGTCATGATGTTCGACAGGTTCCCGCCCGGGCAGGCCGCCACCATCATCATGCCGAGGGCGATCGAGGGCGTCGGCTTTATTATAATCACCAGGAGATAGGTCAAAGCGGGCAGCAGTATAAACTGCGCTATCAACCCGATAACCGGCGCCTTGGGTGAGACGATTATGCGTTTAAAATCGGCCACTTTCATTTCCAGCGCCACGCCGAGCATCATCAATCCTATGGCAGCATTGATGACAAAGAGGCCCTGCTGGTTGAAGTTAAGATGAATCTGGTCAATTGCCGCTGCGTCCATAACGTTCCCCCTTTTTGTTTTAAGGTGTCTGCCGAAAATCATCACCCATTACAGAGATAACGGGATATAGTGGCATTTTTCGAGACGGATGTCCAGCAAAAAGCAAAGTCCCGGTGCTAACTGGCGGCACATCCCGGCATGGCGATTGCATACATTACCGCCAGAGGCCGGGGGTACCGCCCGGTGTTGCTCTCCCGTCACGCCTTGTATCCGCCGAGGTTCGCCAGCGCAACGCTGCCCGGGCTGATCGTCGAAGGATCGACCATGACGTTGATGCATGCGGTCTTGCCCGACTTGAAGGCGGCCTCGATCGCGGGCCGGATGTCTTCAGGTTTTTCGACGAATGCGCCGAACCCGCCCAGGGCCTCCACCAGCTTGTCGTACCGGACGAGACCAAGCTCGGTGCCGTCCTTGATCGCGTGGCCAAGCCTGAGCTGCTGGCTGTGTGCGATCATGCCCCAGAGCGTGTCGTTGGCCACGACGGCCACGATAGGCAGGTTGTTCCTGATGGCGGTGTGGAACTCCATGAAGTTGAAACCCACCGACCCGTCGCCGATGACCACGAGCACCCGCTTGTCGGGGTAGAGGAGCTTGGCAGCGTTAGCGTAGGGCAGTCCGACCGCCAGGCAGCCGTACAGGCCGTAGTCCAGGTAATGGCCCGCCTTCCGCACGGTGCGGGTCATGCCCATCCAGGTGGCGGTGTCGCCGCCGTCCGCGGCCACGATGTCGTCCTCCCGGTCCATGAAGTCGTTTATCTCGCGCGCCAGGCGGAGCGGGTGGATGGGCGTACCCTCCTTCTCCCAGTTGGGCTTCGCCAGCGCCTTGCCCGCGGCGTCGGCCGCCCTGACCGTCTCGACCCATTCGGCGTACTGCTTCGTGAGCTTCGGCCCGATCTTCCGGTCGTCAACCACGCGCCCGAGCTCGGCGAGCATGGCCTTGATGTCGCTTACCACGCCCAGGTCAACCGCGCGATTGCGGCCAATCTCCTCGGCCTCGATGTCCACCTGTATGAATTTCGCCGTCTTCGGGAAGATGTCGCCGAATATGTAGAATAGCGAGAGTCGCGAGCCCAGGAAGAGCACCAGGTCCGACTGCACGTTCGCCACGAACGAAGCGCCCGGCCTGATGGCCAGGGACGACTCGAAGCAGAGGGGATGAGTGTCCGGAATGACGCCCCGTCCGCCTCCCAGCGTGAAGGCCGGGATGCCTGTCTTCTCCACGAATGCGATCAGCTCGTCGCCCGCGTCGGAATACCAGGCCCCGCTTCCCGCTATCAGGATCGGCTTTTTCGCCTGCGACAGCATGTCCACGATCCTGCCGGCGCCGGCCGTATCGACCATCCGCGCCGTAACCTCGCTCCCGTATTTCCTCACCTTCGTCATGTCCGCCGCCGCGTTCAGCATGTCGCAGGGCAGCTCCAGGTACACGGGACCCGGCCTGCCGTTGGCCGCGTAGCGGAAGGCCATGTCGATGAACTCCGGCACCCGCTCCGCGTTGTGGCATACAAGCGCCTTCTTGACCATGGGCTGGATGACCGGAAGCTGCGTCATGTCCTGAAGATCGAGCTTCTCCGTCGTCTCCAGGCCCACGCACCCGGCGATCAGGATGACCGGCGCGTTCGAGAGCCGCGCGCTCGCCATGCCCGAAAGCGCATTGGTGAATCCCGGGCCGGCCGTGACCATGGCCACGGCCGGCTTGCGCGTCATGCGCGCCATCGCCTCTGCCATGAAAACGGCCGCCTGCTCGTGCCGCGTTGCGAATATCTTGACGCCGGTGTTTTCCAGGAACTGGTAGATGGGCGTGATGTGGCCCCCGCTTATCGAGAAAATATATTTCACGCCCCGCTCGATCAGGGCGTCCGCCGCCAGTTTTCCGCCGATTATTTTTTCCATGAGTTGTACTCCTTTAGTAAGTTTGTATCACCCTCCCCGCCTCCCGTCAGGGGAAGGGGGGAATGTAATTATAATTCCATCAGCTGGCCGCCGGTGATGTTGATCGCCTGGCCGGTCATGTAGGATGACGCCTCCGACGCGAGAAACGCGACGAGGTTCGCCACCTCCTCCGGGGTCCCGATGCGCCCCAGGGGAATTGTCTTGCACATCTCGACCTCCCTGTCCTCGGGCGTGCACTGGAACACTTTCGCCTCCAGCCCGAACCGCCACCGCTCCAGGTCCGTCATGATCTGTCCCGGGCATATCGCGTTCACCCGCACGTTCGAGCCCGCGAGCTCCTTGGCCATCACCTTGGTGAGCATGATCACGCCCGCCTTGGCGACGGCGTAGGCCCCGTTCATGATCGGCGGAAACTTGCCGGCGCGCGACGCGTTGTTCACGATGCTGGCCGGCTTTCCGAGCATGAGCGGGAGCACGGCCCGCGACATGCGGAACACGCCGTGCAGGTTGATGTCGATCGTTTTCATCCACGCTGCCTCGTCGTAAGTGTGGACCGCGGCCGGGACGCCGAACGAGGCGCCCGCGTTGTTGCAGAGGACATCGACATGATCGAACACCTCCCTGACCGCCTTGATCAGCGCCTCGATTGAATCGCCGCTCGACACGTCGACAACCACGGCCAGGGTCTTTACCCCGAACTCCTTGGCGAGCATGCCGGCGATCTCCTGCATTTCTTCAGTGGTGCCGGTTGCAACCGGTGCGCCCGGAATGGCGGCGGAGCCAAGGTCCGCGATAATCACGTTCGCCCCGAGCGAGGCCAGCTTCCGCGCCATTGCAAAGCCCATGCCGGTCTTCTTTCCCGATCCGGTGATCAGGGCCGTTTTATTCTTCAGATCTTCCAGCATGAAGCACCTCCTCCAGAACTAAAATTCACATGAAAAAAATTGTTGTTGAAATAAATATTGTTCATATTATGAATATTATTCATTATATTAATTATATGAAAACGGACTGCCCCATGTCAATAGAAATTGATATTTTCACGGATTCCCGGGACCCCGGAGCAACCGGACCCGCTATCACCGGCAGGGAGGCGGGGTATGCCCGGCAGGTATGAGCTGATATTCGGCTACATCCACTGCCGCGGCGAAACCGTGTACAGCGCGGGCTTCGTTGATACGGAGGAAGAGGCCGCGAAGTGGGTACGCTCCATGCAGGAAGACCGGTCCCCGCACCCCCGTGTCCCGGACGAGGAGCCGATCCGCAGCTGCGGCGTATCCTTCTGCCCCATGAAAATCCAGCATCCCCGGTTCTCGTACCGCGTTCTTCCATAGCATCAGGCCCCCTGCTCCAGCGCTTCCGCGACCTCGCGCGCTATCTGCAACTCCTCGTTCGCCGGAATGACCAGCGCCTTCACCGCGCTCCCCGGTGCGGTGATGATTTCACCGTTCGCGTCGTTCGCCGCATCGTCGAGGGCAAGCCCCAGGTAGCCGAAATGCGAAAGCACCTCCTGCCTGAGATACGCCGAGTTCTCGCCGATGCCGCCGGTGAACACGATCGCGTCCACCCCGCCCATCTCAGCGCAGTACCCGCCGATGACGCAGGTGATCCGGTTGACCAGCACGTCGCTCGCGAGCTTCGACGCCCGGTCACCCGCGCGCGCCTTTTCTTCTATTAACTTGTAATGGCTGTCCGCACCCGAGAGCCCCAGGAGGCCGGATTCGCGGTTGATCATCGACCTGATCCGCTCCGGCCCGAGGCCCCGGTCCATCAGGAAAAATACCACCTCCGGGTCAAAAGAGCCGCTGCGCGTCCCCATGGGAAGCCCCTCGAGCGGCGTGAACCCCATCGAGGTGTCCGCGCTGTTCCCGTCCCGCACGGCGCAGATGCTCGACCCGTTCCCCAGGTGGCAGGTGACGATCTTCATGCTCCCGATGTCGCGGCCGAGAAGCTCCGCCGCGCGGTGGGCCGCGTACTTGTGGCTGGTTCCGTGGAACCCGTACTTGCGTATGCCGCTTCCGTCGCAGAGCTTCGTGGGAAGCGCGTACCGGTACACTTCCTCCGGCATGGTGCGGTGGAAGGCCGTATCGAACACGGCGTACTGGGGAGTACCGGCAAGCAGGCCGGCAAGGGCGTCGATGCAGGCGAGAGCAATCGGGTTATGCAGGGGAGCGAGGTCCGAAATGCCCCGGAGATAGTCGAGCATCCCGGGCGTGACGAGCGCGGCGCGGTCGTACTTTTCGCCGCCGTGCACCACGCGGTGGCCGATCGCTCCGATTTCGCCGCCGTTCCGGACCAGGCCCGCGTCCCCGAGGAGGACGAGCATGTCGCCGATGGCCGCGCGGTGGTCCCGTATCTTCATGGACGCGGACGCAGCCGCGCCGGGGACCGCGGCCTTCCGGAGGCACAGCGGTTTCCCCACGGTCTCGCCGATATCCTGGTAGTGGCCCCGGGCAGCGGCCTCCTCGCCCCGATAGAGCGTGAACTTGAGGGAACTGCTCCCCGCGTTGATGACCAGTATGTTCACGGCCGCCCCGGCCCCGTTACACCGCGCTCAGGTGTTTGTACTTGGGCAGGTACCGGACCGGCGGCTTGAACGCGTCCCGCCTGAACGGCTCGGCGAGCACCTTCTCGCCGCCCTCGATCACCGCGTTGATGACCGCCGCCTTGCCGCACTTCACCGCCTCGGCCACCGCGTCCTTCACGTCCGCGTAGTTCTCCACCGTGATGCCGACCGCGCCCATGTCGCGCGCGAGCTGGGCGTAGTCCGGGTTCGTGAGGAGGTCGGCGCCGACGAAGCGGCTCTTGAAAAAATCGATCTGGTTCTTTTTCTCGGCTCCCCACTCGTGGTTATTGAACACGACCGCGATCACCGGGATGTTCTCCCGCACCGCCGTCATCACCTCCGAGAGGCCGCTGATGCCGTATGCGCCATCGCCCTGGAGGGCGAAGACCGGCGTTTTCGGCGCCGCCATCTTCGCGCCCATGGCCGCGCCGTAGGCGAACCCGCAATTGCCCCAGGAGAGCGCGGACAGGTGCCGGCGCGGCGCGGAAAATCCAAGATAGCTGTTGCAGATCGAGGAGTTGTTCCCGATGTCCGTTGCAACGATGGACCCGGCCGGTATGGCGTCGGTCAGCTCCTTGATGAAGCGCCGCGGGTGCATCAGCCTGTTCGTTGATGATGACCAGCCGTCGAGCTCCTCCTTCCACATCGCTTTTTCCTTCGCGATGTCCGCGAGGCGCGCGGCGTCCCTTGCGCGGTTCTTGTCCGCGGCGAGCAGTGCGGCGAGGAGCTCCTTCGCGAACTCCCGTGCGTCAGCCAGCACGCCCAGGTCTATCTTCTTGGATATGCCGAGCTGCGAGCCGTCGATGTCCACCTGTATGAGCTTCGCCTTATTCGGCCAGTAGTCGATGTCGTACTGCGGCAGCGTGCCGAAGGGCCCGAGCCGCGTGCCGAGCGCCAGGACCACGTCCGCCTTCGCGATGGAGCGCATGGCGGCCTTGGACCCGCAGTAGCCGATCGGGCCGACTGCCAGCTCGTGGCCGGCGGGGAAGGTATCGTTGTGGAGATAGGTGTTCACCACCGGCGCGGTCAAATACTCGGCCAGGGCTTTCACCTCTGCGTGGCCGTCAGCCATGGAGACGCCGCCCCCGGCCAGGATCACCGGGTACTTCGCGCGGGCCAGCAGCTCGGCCGCCTTCCTCACCTGCTCGATCGTTCCGCCGCCGTAATTGACGATCGCGGTCGGGTAAATCTCGCAGTCGATGTCGCCGTAAAAGAAGTCGCGCGGTATGTTGAGCTGTGCCGGCCCGCACAGGAACTTGGCCATGTAGAAGCAGCGCCGGGTCAGCTCCGCCATCCGCTCGGGGCGGTTTACCCGCACCTGGTACTTGGTGCACTTCTCGAACCAGGGCATCTGGTCCAGCTCCTGGAACCCGCCGGTGCCGATGCCCATGCTGCCGGTCTCGGGAGTGATGGCGATCACGGGAGAGTGCGCCCAGAAGGCGGCGGTCACCGCGGAGATGAAGTTGGCCGCGCCCGGCCCGTTCTGACCGATACAGCATTGGGGACGGCCCGAGACGCGGGCATACCCGTCCGCTGCGTGGGCGGCCGCCTGCTCGTGCGCGACCGAGATGAAGCGTATTCCGGCGGTCGGGAAAAGATCGAGGGCGTCCATGTAGGCGCTGCCGACGATCCCGAAGATATCGCGGATCCCTTCGGCAACCAGGGTCTCAACAAAGGCTTCAGAGGGTGTCATTTTTGTCATGGCGGTTACTCCAGGCAGGAATTATTGAATATTATTCAATATGTGAACTATATTCATTACTTGCATTACCTGTCAATGATTTTTTCTGGTTTAAAAATAGTTTGATTTTTTTCATCAATTAACCGCTATTGTCATCTAATATTCAACGTACCCCTCCGCGGGTATACGACAGCCGATTTCCCATGAAAATTGATATTTATAAACTTCACAAGCTCTATGACACGTACCATGACGAGTTCACCTGCAACCTGTACTCGGACATTGTCGCGGGCGGGAAGAAACTGAAGGCCGGTTCCGAGCTCCTCCTCTACGACATCCTCCAGCTGAAAAAGGCCCGCGTGTTCGAGATCGACGTGGTCTTCAACATAACCCTGTACGAGTACCTGAACAGGGAGTATCCCGTGGAATACCGCCGGCCGGCGATGTGGCTCGATTTCGGCGAGCTGGACCGGTACCTCGAGGAGCTCGAGGCGGCCAACGCCCAGACGAAGCGGAAGCGCTTCCTGATCGTGGTCGGTGACGTGTACCGGGGCGACGTCAAGTCAGGCCAGAGCATGACCGTGCTCAGGCACGGCGACCGGCTCGACTACGCAAAATGGCGGGTAAACAAGATGTATGTCGATACCAGCCAGAAGTTCTTTCTGCGGACTTCCGAGATCGGCATCATCCAGTTCGGCGCGCTGCGGGCCAAAGAATACGCGGACGAGGCCGACGGCTTCCGCAAGAAGATCGACCTGATGGGATCGATGCTGGCGCACCGGTCCGACAAGAAATTCGAGATCGCTCCCGACTTCATCCCCAACAAGGACCTGCGCATCGTCGCCATTCCCGGCCAGCTCCACGAGGAGTACATTAACACGAACGCCCGGCTTATCGTCATCGACGAGAACCTCACCGCCGCGCAGAAGGAAGCCCTCATCCAGGTGAAGACCTACGACCCGTTCATCAGGCTGATGCTCTCGCCCCCCCTGACCTCGCAGAACATCGAGCACGTCCTGCTCCAGATCAAGATGATGTACAATACCGAGCGGTGGAAGAAAAAGTAACCGGCAGCCATTACAGCAGGTCCGAGGCTATCTCCGCGAGGTGCGAGCGCTCCCCCTTTTCCAGGGTGATGTGCGCGTAAATATCCTGCCCCTTCATCTTATCGATTAAATACGTGAGGCCGTTGGAGCGCGAGTCCAGGTATGGCGTGTCTATCTGGTAGGGATCGCCCGTGAACACGATCTTGGTACCCTCGCCCGCGCGCGTGATGATGGTCTTGACCTCGTGCGGGGTCAGGTTCTGCGCCTCGTCCACGATGAAGTAGACCTTCGAGAGGCTCCGGCCCCGGATGTAGGCGAGCGCCATGATCAGCAGCTTCTCATGGATGACCATGTCCGATATGCGCCGGTAGTCCTGCGAGTCCTCATCGAACTGGTTCTTGATCACGGAGAGATTGTCGAACAGCGGCTGCATGTAGGGATCGAGTTTGCTCTTGATGTCGCCGGGCAGGTACCCGATGTCCCGGTTCGAGAGCGGGATGACCGGCCGCGCGAGCAGGATCTGCTTGTAGTTGTTCCGCCGCTCCAGCGCCGCGGCCAGGGCCATGAGCGTCTTGCCGGTGCCGGCCTTGCCGGAAAGGGTCACGAGCTTGATGTCGTTGTTCATGAGCGCGTCCAGCGAGAAGGTCTGCTCCGCGTTCCGCGGCTGGATGCCGTAGGCGCGCTTCTTCTCCACCAGGCGGAGGCTGGCATGATCTTTCTGGAACGTGGTGAGCGCGCTCTTGGTCCCGTTCCGCACGATGAAGTACTCGTTCGGCCGGGGCGCGAGATCGCCGCCGTTCAGTTCGCTGGCCTGCACGGACCCTTCGCGGTAGATCCGGTCCACGATGTCGGACGCCACGTTCTCGAGGATGTTCTTCCCGGTATAGAGCTCACTGATGTCCTTGACCTTGCCGGTCTCGTAGTCCTCGGCGCGCACGCCGATGCTCTTGGCCTTCATCCGGAGGTTGATGTCCTTGGACACCAGGATGACGCGGTCCTTCCCGTGCTGGCCGGCCAGGTTGTAGGCCAGGGCCAGGATCCGGTGGTCCGAGCTGTCCTCCCAGAAGACGTCTCTCAAATACTTGTCCATCTTCACGTTGGTGTCCACGGCCAGGAACCCGCCGTCGCCCAGGGGCACGCCTTCGCCCATCGTCTCGTTGCCGATGAGGGAGTCGAGCTCGCGCGAAAACTCGCGCGCGTTGTAATTGATGATCTCGTTGCCGCGCTTGAACTTGTCTATCTCTTCGAGGAGGGTTATGGGGATGACGACATTGTGCTCTTCAAAGGAGTAGATGCAACGGTAATCATAGAGGACGACGTTGGTGTCGAGAACGAATATCTTGTGTGAGTTGCCGTCGAGCATATCCCTTATGTGACATAATACAGTCGAGGGCAAAAATTGCAAGAGGAAAATACAAGAATATATAAAAACTTTGTCATCCTGTCAGATGAGCGAGGGAATTTTTTTATTTTTTTTGACTTTATCATTTCATTTAATTAACATAGTAGGAGTATCATTAATACCCCCCATACGGCAGATGGCTTCCGTATCAGGATTTATTTCTCTCCAGGAGGATTGCACATGAAAAACAGGCTGATCATACTATTCATAACGTTTCTAATGGCCCTGAGCGCCATGGTTCTTGGATGCAATAAGGATTCCGGAAACGATGCCGTAAAGCTGCTTCCGTTTCTCGGAGGAAACGATTTCTTCCCGGAGATACCCAAGGGTGTGGCGGAATAGGGAGGACTGCAATGAAAAAATCAAACTTAATGATTATACCGATCTGTTTCGTACTGGCGTTAGGGCTGGGCCATATAGGCCCCGGCAATAAAACAGGGAGCCCGAAACTGAACAAGGCCCATGCAGCGGAAAACGCATGGGGCGGGGTCAGGGGCGCGGCCTCTCTCGCGCGCGCGGCCAATCTTACGGTCAACGGCATTATTTCAAATTTAGGCTCAGTGCTTAAATTCCTGGATTCGCTTCCGATTATTCTGGGTGATCCGATATTCAACGGCCAGGTGGGCGAATACCATTATGAATTAAATCGAAATGGCGCATACGGCCCCGGGGGCGTCTACACCGGAAGCCTTGAAGGCTGGAAGGTAACCGCTGGCCCGACCTACACCAAGATCCTTGAATTTTACTGGGACGACCTGGCCGACCCCAGTGCGGGCGACGGGGTGCTCTTCATCATCAGGCCGTACGGTTATAACCAGCTCAATTTTTACGCGAACGAGCTGTACCAGGTACGGTACAAGCTTGATCCTTCCGGCAACAAGGCGATGCTCCTGTCATTTATAGGCGACACCGGAAGTCCCGACGGGTTCTGGTACAACGATCAGGCCATTACCCGGGCAGGATTTGACGACGGCTGCCTTACCAGGGGCATCGTGCGCTTCACAGACGTGGCCGCAAGCAACTGGTATGAGTTTGCAGGGGTGGCGAAGCGCGAATGCGACTGCCTGACGTTCGACCAGGGGGGGGCCTCCTACTACACGCTCGCCTTCCTGGCGTATAAAAACAGCCCGTATTACAGCACAGCGAAATTCGGCAACCATGCGACAGCTGCAGGCACGGACGCAAACTCATTCTGGCTCTGTGTGATAGATAATCCTCTCAACTACGGTTATTTTTCGTCATCCGGATTTCAGAGAGACGGAGTATCCACCGACGACGGCACCCACCCGGACCGCACGGATGTCGACGGCATCGAATTCGACAACAGCACCGATAACGACCTTGATGTAACAAGAGCACAGCTGGACGGCTTCAGCATCACCCTGAATCCGGCAGATCCTACGCCGTAAGGACTGTCTGACCAGAAGAGAGGAGCAACACAATGGCCCGGGACTTCTCCCCGGGCCATTTTTTCATCCCTACACCGTGAACCGGTCATGCTCCGGGTCGAACGGCGGCGAAGTGATAATCAAAATGATCATGTCTCCACCGCCCGTGTTCACGAGCCCGTGCGCCGTGCCGCGCGGGATGGTGACGATGTCGCCCGGTCCCACGTCACGGTATTCGCCGCCGAGCCTCATGCGGCCCGTGCCCGTCTCGATGCAGTAGATCTCGTCGCTAATGACGTGGTAGTGGTCCGGCACCGCCTCCGGCACCACGCCGACGTTGAAGCTCATGGTGCCGTTGCGGAACACCTCCCGGAGGCCGATCTTGAGCCCGGGCGTTACCGGCACGCCGGCGGCGATGTCGCTTAATTTGTTGATTTCCATGATCGGCACCTTTTTCAGTAAATAGAACTTGTTGCAAAATTCAACTGTCATTCCGGCCGAAGCGCAGCGAAGAGCCGGAATCCATTTTTTTCGCATGGATTCCCGCTTTCGCGGGAATGACAGCAAGTTTAATATACCCGGCGCTACTTTTTCAGCGCCTTTATGCTGTCGCCGTAAAACTCTCCCGCCGCTATGCCCAGACGCACGCGGTCGAGCCTGCTCTGCAGCAGGGCGCGCTCGTAATCGTCCCGCGCGCCCTGGAGCGAGGTGAGCGAGGTGAGCACGTCGAGGATCGTCACCTGGTTCATCCGGTACTCCGCCGCGACCAGGCGGTAGTTCTCCTCCGCAGACGCGAGCGCCTGTTTGTACGCCTCGAGCTCGCCCACGGAGCTTTCCCACGTCCGGTACGAGTCCACGAAGTCCTGCCGCGCCAGCCGCTCCGTCTTCGAGAGGCCCAGGTCGGCCTGGCGCTTTACCGAGTGCGCTTCCCGCACCTTTGCGAAGGTGATGTCGCTTCCCAGTATCGGGAGCTCGACCCCGAACGAGATGAAGTAATCGCGATATTTCGTTTTCGAGTAATAGCTCGAGAGCACGCCCGAAGGAGTGGTCAGACGGGAGGCTTCCATCGTCCTGTCGAGGAGCGAGCTTTTCGGCTTTTCCTGGTAAAGCCGGTACTCTCCCTCGATATAAGCGGACGGAAGGTGACCGCCGTACGCGGACATGAGGCCCGCCTTCGCCTGCGCCACCTTCTCCCGCGCGGCCTTGACGTCCCACCGCTTTTCCATCACCGCGGCCTCGTCCGCCAGGGCATAGGCCGGGGCCGGCAGGTCCGCGGCG
>JBGTBN010000138.1:0-68793 GCA_041749375.1 Spirochaetota bacterium | reverse complement strand
CGGCCCTTCCGCGACGACAAGGTCCTGGCCGACTGGAACGGGCTGATGATCGCGGCGCTGGCGGCAGGGGCACGGATCACGGGAGAGGGCCTCTACCGCGCGGCGGCCGACCGGGCCGCGGACTTCATACTGGAGAAGATGACCGGCGCGGACGGCCGCCTGCTCCACCGGTTCCGGGAGGGGGACGCGTCGATCGCCGGGAACCTTGACGATTACGCCTTTTTCACATGGGGGCTCCTCGAGCTGTACGCCGCCGGCTTTGAAGAAGGACGCCTGGGGCAGGCCCTCCGGCTCGCCGCGATCATGCTGGAGTTTTTTTCCGGTCCCGGCGGCCTTTACTGCACGCCCTCCGACGGGGAGGAGCTGATAGCGCGAAGCGTCGAGTACCATGACGGCGCGTATCCCTCCGGCAACTCGATCGCGTACTGCGCCCTCGTTCGGCTTGCCCGACTGACCGGTGATCCCGCGTGGGAGAGCGCGGCGCGGGCCATCCTGAGGGGCGCGGCGGCCGGCGTGCGGAGAAATCCCACCGGGTACGGCATGCTTCTCGCAGGCATTCACGCCGCCCCATCCGGTTCCCGCGAGGTGGTTCTTGCCGGAGATCCGGCCGGCCCCGTGATGGTGGAGATGCTTGACCTTGTCCGCAGAATCTACATGCCGGACTGTGCTATTGTAGTGAAGCGGCCCGGGATCGCCGGGCAGGCGCTGTCTGTAGCCGCGCCTTTTACCGGGGCCATGAAGTCCCCGGAAGAAGGCGCGGCCGCATACGTATGCGCCGGGGGCTCCTGCAAACAGCCCGTCCAAACCGCCGGAGAGCTGGGACGTCTCCTGTCCCCAAAAAGTACTTGATTTATTTCGTTCATTATCAACAATACATGAGATTTTGCCGGGAATGCTTCGTTTCTGCTTTTTTAGATAAATAATCGAGTCGTTTCCACCCGCCTGAACCGGGGGGAGACCTTCATTAATGCCGGTTGCCGGGGCGCGCAGTAGCCGCACCGGACGTATGAGAAGGGAAGGTTCAATCAGCTCATGATAGATCAGAAAAACGAAAACGTGACGATTCTGCCACGGGGCGGCTTCCTCGTCGACACCCCTATCGGTTATATCCAGTTTGGCTCCCCGCCGGAGACCATCAAGGACACCATGCGCATGCAGGGGGGCGTCCCGCAGATCTTCGTCCTCACCGACGAGTTGTTCAACTGGATGAAGGGCATCAGCATCGCGGAGATAGAATTTCCTATTTACTATAATTTCTTCCTGAAGAAACGTCGGACCACCATCATCTGTCGCGAGGACCAGTTCGAGCAGATGAAGAAAGTTTTACAGGAGGCCCTCTTTGGTCCGAAGGAGTTCGACATTACCGGCGACTACGACCCGGCCATTGTCGGGGACGGCGTGCCCGAGATAAGTCGGGAGATGGACTTCTTCCGGAGGAACCTGAAATTCTCGGACCTCCTCTCCTTCGGCTTTTTCAAGAACGGGAAGTTTACCTACCAGGGCATCACCATCGAGATCACGGAGAGCGGCAGCTTCCGCGTGAGCGGTACCGACGGGGTGATCGCGATGGTCCCGTCCAGGGTCGAGTACAAGCCGAAGTACCTTATCGGTAAACGGCTCCCGGAGCCGTACAAGCCGCCGCTCTTCGGCGTTACCTGCCTGGGCCCGAGCCACGGCTTTGACCCGGAGGAGAACACCTCCGGCTTCATCGTCTGGCTGAACCACAGCGGTATCATGGTGGACCCGCCGGTCAACTCCACCGAATGGCTGGTCTCCTCCAATGTCAATCCCAAGCTGACCGACAGCATCATCCTGACGCACTGCCACGCCGACCATGACGCCGGCACCTTCCAGAAGATTCTGGAAGAGCAGAAGGTCACCGTGTACACGACCGAGACGGTCATGATGAGTTTTTTAAGAAAATATTCGGGGCTGAGCAATATGCCCATCTCGTACCTGATGCGGCTATTTAACTTCCACCCCGTGAAGATCGGGAAGCCGACCTTCATTCATGGCGGTCGGTTCGACATGTTCTACACGCTCCACTCGATCCCCACGATCGGCTTCAAGATGAACTTCCAGGACCAGACGTTCGTCTATTCCTCGGACCATAACAACGACCCGAAGGTCCACGAGGAGCTGTTGAACGGCGGCCACATAACCCGGCGGCGGTACGACGAGCTCCGCAATTTTCCCTGGGACTCGAAGGTCATCTACCATGAGTCGGGCATAGCCCCGCTCCACACGCCCATCGCCATACTGAACGCGCTCCCGAAAAAGACGAGAAAGCGCATCGTGGTGTACCATATCGCGAAGAAGGACTTCCCGGCAAAGACGGCGCTCACCCTGGCGAAGTTCGGCATGGAGAACACGCTCTATTTCAAGACCTCCCACCCGAGGTTCGAGACGGCCTACCAGATCATGGGCGTGCTTAAGAACCTGGACTTCTTCGAGGCCCTGCCGCTGTCCAAGGCGCAGGAGTTCCTCGACATTGTCGAGGAGGAGCATTACCGCAAGGGCGAAAAGATCATCTCGAAGGGGACCCATGGCGACAAGTTCTACATAATCTATTCCGGAAACGTCTCCGTTGACAGCGGGGGCCTGGAGGAGAAGAAGATCTACGGCGCGTTCGACTATTTCGGCGAGGTGGCCCTGGTCACGGAACAGACACGCGCCGCGGACGTAATCGCGGAAACCGACCTGGTTGTGTACACCATATCCAGGGACCGGTTCCTCAACTTCATCGTCGGCACCGAGTTCGAGAAGACCCTGACGCGACTCGCGCGGATCCGCAACAGCGAAACCTGGAACCTGCTCTCGACCAGCGCGTTCTTCCGCCACTGCACCTCCTCGCAGAAGACCTGGCTCGAGTCGATGTTCGTTCCGATGGACCTGCAGGGGAAGGGCAATATCATACGCGAGGGCGGAATGGCCGAATACGTCTACATCCTCAGGAGCGGCGAGGTGGAGGTTACGCGGGGCGGCGCCCGGGCTGCGCTTTTAAAGCGGGGCGACCTGGTTGGCTCCGTCCAGCTTCTCCAGATGAACAAGCCGGAGATGTACACCTTCGTGCACTGGGACACGGTCTCCCTCTTCGGGATCAAGGCCGAGGACATGAAGAGATTCATCGGGAACAACCCCGGGCTTCTCATGAAGCTGGTGTACGATTTTTAGCCCTGCGGAGCCCGTGTAAAAATTTTCTCTTGACTAATCATTCGTCAAATCGTCTATTGCTTAAATTTGAAAAGGGGCCTGTAAGAAAGCGCGGCCGCGTGACCGCACCTTTCAATTCATAAACGGTATATGTTATTCAGCTCGGTCACATTCCTGTTTTTCTTTTTTCCCATTGCCCTGCTCCTGCTGTTCTTGTTAAGAAACAGGCCGGTCGGGAGAAACGCGCTGCTTCTCCTGGCGAGCCTCGTGTTCTACTTCTGGGGCGAGAAGGCCTATACCCTGCTGCTGCTCGGGGTCATGGCGATGAACTACGGCTTCGGCCTCTGGCTCGCCCGCGCGGACGGGAGCCGGAAGACGGTCCTGGCAATCTCGGTCGTCCTCAACATGCTTCCCCTGGTATTTTTTAAATACTCGTCGTTTATCATTGATAACGTTAACACGGTCATCGAGCTCTTCGGCAGCGCCCCGTTCGGCGTCCCGCAGATGCACCTCCCCATCGGCATCTCGTTCTACACCTTTGCCATGATCTCGTACGTCATGGACGTGTACCGGGACAAAAACACCGTTGAGAAGAACCCGGTATCGCTGGGCATTTTCTTCTCATTCTTCCCAAAGATGCTTCAGGGTCCCATCACGCGTTATTCCAACATGGCGAAGGACATGTATGAGCGTCATGTAACATCGGAGGATTTCATCGAGGGCGCACGCCGCTTCGTCATCGGCCTGGGGAAAAAGATGATCATCTCCAACGCCATCGCAGGGACGGTGGACCGCCTGTTCGATACTCCGGCCAACGAGCTCTCCGCCGCGATCGCCTGGCTCGCGGTCTTCACGTACCTGATGAACCTCTACTATGATTTTTCCGGCTATACCGACATGGCCATCGGCCTGGGGAGAATGCTCGGCTTCAAACTGCCCGAGAACTTCCGGTATCCCTTCGTGGCCACCTCGATGCGGGTGTTCTGGCAGCGGTGGCATATCACCCTGATGTCGTGGTTTCGCGATTACGTCTATTTCCCTATCGGCGGGAGCCGGGTCGACCGCGGCCGACATTATTTCAACCTGATTTTCGTATTTGTACTGACCGGGCTCTGGCACGGATCAAGCTGGGGTTTCATCCTCTGGGGCCTGATGAACGGCATTCTCCTGGTTGTCGAGCAGCTGCTCCCGAAAAATTTCTTCGAACGCCTCTGGAAGCCGGTCGGGATCGCGTATGTTAACCTCGCATTCATGCTGCAGGCCGTCTTTTTCCGGTCGCCGTCGATCGATTATGCGATGAAGCTCTTTGCCGCCATGTTCGGCCTGAACGACTCCGGGGCCATTACGACGACGATGCCGACCGTCATGACGCTGGAGCTCGGCCTGGCGATAGCCCTCGGTCTCATCGGCTACGCACCCGTCATACCGGCGGTCAGGGACCGGATCGCCGCTTTCGTCGGGAGCAGGGAGGGCTGGCCAGGTGCGGTCCTCCGTGTCGCGCACGGCGCGGCCCTGGTCGCGATCGCGGCCGGCATCCTCCTCCTCTCGTACATGGCGGTCGCCAGCGAGAGCTTTACCCCGTTCGTGTACGGGCAGTTTTAGGAGCGGGTGGATAGTATGGCGGGCGGAAAAGCATCATACATAACAGGAATGGCGGTCGCGGCGGTACTGGTGGCGAGCCTCTGGATACCGGCGGTCGACAACCTGTTCAACATAGCCCCCCGGCTTACCGGGAACGAGAGCAGCCAGCTATCGAAGCTGCCCGAGCTCAAACCCGGCCTGAAATACATCGCAGAGTTCCACAAGAAATATGTAAAATTCTTCATAAATGATTTCGGCTTCAGGAGCGTGCTCATCCGCTGGAACAGCCTTCTCAGGCTCGAGCTTCTCCGCGTGGAGCGCTTCCCCAAGGTGCTGGTCGGGAAGGACGACTGGTTGTATCTCATCAAGGACGATGACGGCAACAATGTCCTCGATTATTACCGCGTGACCAGGCCGTTTGCGAACGAGCGGGAAGTGGCGGCGTGGGCCCGGCCGCTGCTCGCGATGAAAAAGCAGTGCGACCGGAGGGGGATACGGCTGCTGGTCGTGTTCGCGCCCATGAAAACGAGGGTCTATCCCGAATACATGCCGGAGAACTACTCGCCGCTGAGGAACGTGACCCGCCTCGACCAGGTGAAGGCGTATCTTGAGAAAAGCTCGGATGTCGATTTTATCGACCTGGGCCCGGCGGTGCTGGAAGGGAAGAAGAGCCACCGGGTCTATTTCAAGCATGATGTCCACTGGAACACCTATGGCGCCTTTTACGGGTACCAGGCCATAATGGAGAAGCTTGGCCGCTCCATGCCCGGGCTGAAGCCGCTTGCTATGGATGCGTATGCGGTAGAGCCCCATGTCTTGCCGGGCGGCGATCTCGCCGGTATGCTCGGCCTGAAGGACCGCTTCAAAGAGGAATACTTCATTTTTACGCTGAAATCGGGGAGCAGGGTGAAACGGATTCCGGTGCCGTACCAGGCGAAAGTCAGCCGGTTCAGCGACGCTTACGAGGCGGCAGACCGCTCGCTGCCGCGGGCCATCGTATTCCATGATTCTTTTTTCAATTTCGACAAGCAGTTCATGGCCGAGCACTTCAGCCGCCTGGTCTGCTTCCAGAGCTATAACCGCGTCGATTTTTCGATCGTAGACATCGAGAGGCCCGACCTGGTGCTGTTCGAAATGGTGGAGAGCTTCACCCAGAAGTCGCCCTCGTACGTCACGCCGATGAATTATTGATCAGGCGCACAGGCGGGACATGTCCCTGCCCGCGTTATTATTTTTTCCCGATTTTCAACAGTCCGATCTTGAATTCCCCGTACCGCACGAATGCGTACGCGTACAATACCATCCAGAGAGCGGCACCCGCAATAATCGCGTACCTCAGGTAGAAGACGAGATGAAAGTTCCGGACCGGCGTTATGTGTTCATAGAACAGTATGAACGCGAATCCGACCAGACGGCTGAGGACTATATACAGGACTATGAGCATGACAGGCACGACGAAGATCGAGAGGATAAGACGGTTTACCTGTTTCTGATCCATGGCGCTGTTCTCCTTCCGGGTATGCTGCGGACGGTTGCTACCGCCGGCCGCTTTTAGAGATATAGATATATACCGGCACTGCCGCAAGCTGGACCGCTACTGAAAGGAACGCCGGGACCGCCAGTGACAAGCCCCGCGTGACCGTGAGGTCATACAGGGAGCCCAGGGCCCAGGACCCGGCGAACCACATGATGCCGTATCCCGCGTTGAACACACCGAAGGCTGACGCGCGCCTGCCGTGAGGCGCCATGTCGGAGATAACCGAGCGCATGATTGATTCCTGCCATCCCATGCCGATGCCCCAGACGATGACCCCCGCCCATGCCGCCGCGGTTCCGCCCATGAACACGAGTGGAGCGAAGCAGGACGAGATTATCGCCGCCGGAATCAGGCTCTTCACGCCGATACGGTCGTACAGCCATCCGAAGAAGAGGGCCGAGAGCGCGTCCACCGCCATGGCAGCCGCGTAGAGCAGCGGGATCGTCGATTCAGAAAAGAACCCCTTCGCCTGGAAGTGGTAGGCGATCAGCGGAAAATCGGCGAACCCGGCCGCGATGAGGCCCACCCCGACCAGGTACAGCCAATAGTTCCGTCCCAGGCCCTTCGCGTGGACCTCGAGCCTGTTTACCTCGAGGTCGCCCGGCTTCGGGTAGAGGAGGCGGCCCGCCAGCACGAGTGTCAGGGATACCACCGCAGGAATGAGAAGTACGGCGAACGCAAACCGGTAATCGCCGTTTTTAAAGAAGAGGACCCCCGCCACGATGACCGGCCCCAGCACCGCGCCGACCTGGTCCATGGCCTCGTGCAGGCCGAAGGTCCAGCCGCTTCCCACTGTGGTGCGGGCATAGGAGAGCATGGCGTCCCGGGCCGGCGTCCTGATCGATTTGCCGAAGCGCTCTACGACAAGGAGGACCGATGCCGCGATCCAGTTGCCGGTAAGGGCCAGGAACGGCACGGCCAGGAGGTTAATCGCATATCCCAGGAAGGTGAGGAGCCAGTACCGCTTCGTGCGGTCAGCCAGGTACCCGGTCACGATCCGGAAGGCGTATCCCACCAGCTCACCGAACCCGGCGACGAAACCGACTGCGGCCGCGCTGCCGCCCAGGAGCTTGAGGTACGGCCCCATGATGCTCCGGGCACCCTCGTAGGTCATGTCGGCGAAAAGGCTTACAAAACCGAAAAGCACAACGAATGATATGGCCGAGTTCCTGGTGAGATCCCGAATGGCAGACGACAGTTTCTTGATCATATCGCTACTCCTGCAATAAAAACAGGTGGCAGTGGCGCAGGCGAAATGGCAATCAATTTTTATACAGGGAGCGATTGCCGGGCATGTTTGAGAAATCCGCGGCAAATTTCAAAGGTCATTTCAATAAAAATGTATTGATTAATTATAACGGCGAAATAGTATAATTGTAATCATTCTCTTCCCGGGCGATGATACGTGAAAGGGAGTACATATCGATGAAGTATCCGGCCATCCTGTCATTATTGCTGGCAATCCCATGCGTGATGCCGGCAGCGTTCTCCAATACCGGTCCCGATCTCCTGGCGGCCGCGCGGGAAGGCTCGGAGCAGGGCGTGCGCCAGGCCCTGGCCGCAGGGGCCGATGTGAATGCCCGGGACGACGAGGGCGTAACCGCGCTGATGCATGCGGCGTACATGGGGAATGAAGCAGTTTTAAAAACGCTTCTCGCCTCCCGGGCAGCGGTGAACCTCAGGGACAACAACGGCAGTACAGCCCTCCTGCGCGCGGCCGATGGCGGGCACCCGGGCGCCGTTACAATACTGTCTGCCGCCGGCGCGTTCGTCAACGCCGGTGACAGAGAAGGGGTGACCGCCCTGATGCTGGCGGTCGAAGGCGGATTCGATGATTTAACGGACCTGCTAATCCGGATCGGGGCGCAGGTTAACGCGCGGGACAGTGCGGGAAGGACTGCGCTCATGTACGCGGCCTCGCTGGGCCGAACCGGTGCGGTGACGATTTTATTGAAGAAAGGAGCCGGGATCAACGTCTCGGATAAAGATGGCTGGACCGCCCTCTGCATCGCCTCGTATGCCGGCCATGAGGAGATAGCCCTTCTGCTCCTGGCTGCCGGGGCGAAGGTCACCGCACGGATAACGCAGGCGGACGTATCCGGCTCAACGGCCCTTATGCTTGCCGCCCTCAACGGCCACGCCGGGATCGTGAAGCTCCTGCTCCGGCACGGCGCCGATGTAAACGCGCGGGACCGGCTTGGCCAATCCGCCCTGACCAAGGCCATGCAGTACGGCCATGACGAAGCCGTCGGACTGATTAAAGCGGCCGGTGGCAGCGAGTGACGGTTTTTTCCTGCAGGTGATGAAAAAAACCGGTAAAAAACAACCACGTTTGTGCCTCAAATATCGGTCCACAAGTTAATGAAAAAAATCACAGGTTGCAAAAAAATTGCATGTTGATGCCCGGTAGCATTGTGCGTTTCTGTATATTTTTAAAATTTTTTACTGGAAATTTTTTTACATAATTGGTATTATGTATCAAATTGATTATTTTTTAATCATAACAGTGAGTGAATTATTAATGTCCAGGGGAGGAGGCTAGAATGGCTTTAATTACTAAAAATGTCAGGGAACATGCCGAAAAATGCAAGACGTGCGTGTTGCAGAAAATGAGAAATTATCTTGAAACCAGCATGCAGGGCGGCGGAAAAACCGCTATCGATAAAGATACGGCAAAACAATTTTTAAAGCTGACCAATGTCATGGAGAAGGTCGGCTGCAACGTGTGCCCGTATAAGGGTGATTTCGAAAAGATTTACGGTGTCTCTCCGGTGCAGTATTTCGTGAACAAAGAGATTACGGAGATGAACATCAAGTACTGAGATCTTTGTTACACTGAACATCCTGCAGAACACCCGCTCCTGGCGGGTGTTCTGGTGTCAACAACACAAATAGTGATCATGAAGAGGTGATGCCGGTGATCAGAATTATCTTCGCGATAGCTGTCATGATTCATGGCCTGGTTCATCTCATGGGATTCGTAAAAGCCTTCCGGCTTGCAGGGATCAAAGAGCTTGCCATGGACATATCGCGTCCTGCGGGGGCGCTCTGGCTCGCGGTGTCGCTGCTCTTCCTCGCGACCGCGGCCCAGGTTGTGCTGAAGCATGACGCATGGTGGATGACGGCCGCCGTCGCTGTGGTTCTCTCGCAGGCCCTGGTTGTGCTCTATTGGCATGACGCGAAATTCGGGACAATTGCAAACACCGCGGTACTCTGCGGCGCGGTGATCGGTTTCGGCATGTGGAGCTTCAATGCCGGGTCGCGCACCGAGCTGGCCCGCTTTGCCGTGCCAGCTTCCGCAGAGCGGAAGGTCCTGGCGCGGGAGGCCGTAACCGGTTTGCCGCCCGTGGTGCGGAGATGGCTGGAACGCTCGGGGGCCGTCGGCAGAGATGTCGCCGGATCCGTCAGCCTGAGGCAGAAGGGAATGATGCGCACCGCGCCGGATGGGAAGTGGATGCCCGTGACCGCGGACCAGCGGATACTGACCGGCAGTCCCGCCTTCATCTGGGTGGCAGAGGTACGCGCAGCGCCGGGGATATTCCTTTCCGCACGGGACACGTACCGGGAGGGAATCGGGCGGATGTACATCCGGGCGCTCTCGCTGTTTCCGGTCGCGGATGCCCGGGGGAAGGAGATTGACCAGGGGGCCATGGTGCGCTACCTCGCGGAAATCGCCTGGGCCCCGTCCGCAGCGGTGAATGGCTATATCCGCTGGGAAGAGGCGGGCCCGAACGAGGCGAAGGCCACCATGACGTGGGGCGGCATCACCGCGTCGGGCGTGTTTACCTTCGACGCAGGCGGCGGCATGTCCGGGTTCCGCGCGCGCCGCTACTATGACCGAAAGGGCGGGGCCACGCTGGAGGAGTGGGTCATCCGTATCGAACCGGATAGCCTGCGCGAGTTCGAGGGCGTGCGGATCCCCTCGCGTTTCTCGGTAACGTGGCGTTTGAAGGAAGGGGATTTCACCTGGTATAAAATGGAAATTACAGACATCCGCTATAACGAGCAGGGAGGCGCCCGTGTCGCAGGTAGCATTAATTCGCTGTAACAGTTACGATCCGGGAGAGGTGCGGACCGCGGTCCGGAAGGGGCTTGATCTTCTGGGAGGGGCAGGCCGGTTCGCGAAAAAGGGGCAGAAGGTGCTCCTCAAACCGAACCTGCTGGTCGGGGAGGCGCCGGAGAAGTGTGTCAACACCCATCACGAGGTGTTCCGCGCCGTTGCCGGGCTTTTTCTCGAGACCGGCGCGATACTCAGCTATGGCGATTCTCCGGCCTTCGGCAGCACCTCGTTCGCGGCGAAGCGCTGCGGCATCCAGGAGGTGGCGCATGACCTGAACATCCCGGAGGCGGATTTTAGGACCGGGGTGGACCTGTTCTACGAAAAGGGCGTGCAGAACAAGAAGTTCACGGTCGCCAGGGCCGTAACGGACAACGACGTGATCATCAGCCTTCCCAAGCTCAAGACCCATGCCTTCGAAAAGTTCACCGGCGCGGTAAAGAACCAGTTCGGGTGCGTCCCCGGCGTGCGCAAGGGCGAATACCATATCAAGCTCCCGGACGCGGAGCAGTTCGCCCGAATGCTCGTGGACCTGAACGGGCTGGTGGGACCGGCCCTCTATATCATGGACGGCATCATGGCCATGGAAGGGAACGGCCCCCGGGGCGGGAACCCGCGGCGGATGAACCTCCTCCTTTTTTCCTCCGATCCCATCGCGCTTGACGCGACCGTATGCAGGCTCCTCGGCCTGGATCCGGAGTATGTTCCCACGATCACCGCGGGCGCAGCGGCCGGGTACGGCACCCACGCGGCGTCCGGCATCGAACTACTGGGGGACGATCCGGCGCAGTTCGGGGCGCACGATTTCGACATCAACCGTGCCCCGCTGGCGGTTTACAGGACAAAGGGGATTATGCGGTTCATAAACAACCGTCTCGTACCCCGTCCCGTCATCAACCCGGAAGCCTGCACCGCCTGTGGCGTGTGCGTGAACATGTGCCCGACCGTGCCGAAGTCGGTCGACTGGCCGGGGGAGGAGAGGACGGGGCCCCCGGTGCACAATTACAAAACCTGCATACGGTGCTATTGCTGCCAGGAAGTGTGCCCCGAGGCTGCCATATCCCTCCGACCCCCCGTCTTTCGGAGATTGATCGGCCGATAATAAATTTGCTTTTCCGCGGGGAATTTGTATTTTTGTGTTATATGAAAAAATCGGTTGACATGGTATGGCTCAACGTTATTTTTCAAGCGAAGATGGGAAGTTTTTGTAATTATTAATTATTATCCATTACTATTCGGTGTTAAAGAGTACTTTTTTATCATAGTTAACGCGCCTGATGAGCGCCCTGTATCCGTTCCACAAGATCACGGTTCGGAAAGGCTGCCGGACAATTTAGCTTAAAATAAAAAATTATTAACCGGGAACCAATATGAAATGTATAAAAACCGCGATCTGCTGTATGACCTGTCTTTTGACAATTGTATCGGTTTCTGCCTGCTCCAGGAAGGGCCCTGTCGACGTTTCGGTCCTTGTTCCAATCGTTGAGTCCAAGAGCGGAAAGGACAACATGGATATAGTGCACAAGATGCACGAGAATGCCGGAATAGACTGCTACAAGTGCCATCACAAGTGGGAAAATCCGGACAGGATCAGGAATTGCTCGAACTGCCATACGAATGATTCGGTGCAAATCACGAAAGACACGTGCGTCAAGTGTCACATGACGAAATAACGGCGGGACTTTTTCCGATGAGACGGCGGGTCGCGGTGCGTAAAGTCCTGATTCTTGGTATCGGCAATACCCTGAGGAGCGATGACGGCCTTGGGGTTTACATTGTCAGGCATATTGAGGAGTCGGGGATTGCCCTGCCCGAAGGGGTGGAAGTCCTTGACGGGGGGACGGCCGGGTTCGACCTTCTCGGGTTGATTGACGGTTACGACAAGATAGTTATCGTCGATGCACTCAAGGTTGATGACAGGCCCGGGAGCATATACCGTTTTACGCCTGAACACGCCGTGGACCGGCGGGCGCAGTTCTCGCTTCACGAAGTCGGGATCATGGAGGTTATCAAGACGCTCCGGATCATGGAGCATAATCCTGAAATTGAGTTCGTCGGGATCGTCCCGGCCAACATAGATGATATCGATACAAATATCAGCACTGCGGTAAAGGAGTCAATACCACGGGCCGTGGAAGTGATCCTGGACGCCGCTTCTAACTAATAAGGAGAACATCTTCAAAGGATTTGAAGCTGGAATATTCAGTAATCTGCCGGAGATGGACTGAACATTATTCCGGCTGGTTGGCGAACAGTTTATACATTTTTTGGTTTTTGAAAAAAATAACAAAAAACAACATAAAATAACATTATTATTGACACATAAGCTGGCGTTAATTTAGATGTTTATGCTTGAGAAAATAATGGTACGTTATACCAATCATTTTCTCGTTAAATTAACGACATTAAAAAAGGCTTGGAGGATAATTGTGCGGTGTAATGTTTTTTTTCCTGCTGCATGTGCTCTTATTGCTGCAACCATTGCCACGGCCTGCAGTCTTGACCCATGGACTACGGGGAAAGAATATCCTGACATTGTAACCATTACGAAAATAACCAGGTTCGGAAAATCAGCCGATGGGTCTTCTCCAATGAGAAGCCGGCTGGGCGCAGTCATTTTTTCGCACAAGACACACGAGGACATGGGCCTGGCATGCGTTACATGCCATCATAAAACTGCAAACCCCGACAGGATAAAACAGTGCGCAGCATGCCATACCGGCGATAACGGCTATGATACCATGCATGGCCTGTGCGTGGACTGTCATATCGAGAAGCAGGAGGGGCCGCAGCGCTGCTTTGAATGTCATTGATTATCGGAGATGATTCGGCGTGAGCATCTGACCGATGACGTCCCGGTTATTGGGAAATCGGGATCGTCCCGGCCAACATATATTATGAAAGAAACAAATATCGGCACGGCGGCGAAGGAGTAAGTACCGTGGGCCGTGGAAGTGATTCTGGAAGCCGCCACGCACTAAACAGAGGAGGACATGTATGTCTTTGAACAGAAGGGACTTCTTGAAAATCATGGGCGGCACCGCTGCCGCGATTACCTTCCCCTCGGTGATGATCCAGGGGTGCAAGAGAGCGCTGGAAAAAGCGTCGGAGCGTACCAATGTGATCTGGATACAGGCACAGTCCTGCTCCGGTTGTTCTGTTTCCCTGCTGAACCAGGTTGACCCGAGCATCGTGTCGGTCATAACGGAGTACATCAGCCTGAATTATCACCAGACACTCATGGCCGGTACCGGACACGCGGCAACCAGGGTCCTGGAAGAAGCTGTCAAGAAAAACCGGAAAGATTTCGTCCTCATCGTTGAAGGCTCTATTCCCATGAAAGACGACAAGTACTGCACCATCGGAGAGGTGGACGGCAGGCTGATCAGCGCGCGCGAATGGATCGAGAAGCTCGGAGCCAACGCGACGCACCTCGTTTCGATCGGCACCTGCGCTGCCTACGGCGGCATACCGGCGGCTGAGCCGCGCGACGGCAGCGGGAACCCCACAGGGGCAATCAGCCTCTCCCGGCTGATGAAAGGCAAGACGGTGCTGAATATACCGGGCTGCCCGCCCCATCCCAACTGGATGGTGGGGACCCTCCTGCATGTGTTGCTCAAGGGCATGCCGGAGCTCGATGAATACGGCAGGCCGAAAATGTATTACGGCAAGACGGTGCACGAGCAGTGCGAGCGCCTGAGCGATTACAAGGCGGGCACGTTCGCGAAATACTGGGGCGACGAAGGTTGCCTGTACCAGGTCGGCTGCCTCGGCATGGATTCCTGCTGCGACATCCCGGTCCGGAAATGGCTCGGCGGCGTCAACTCATGCACGCAGTGCGGCGCCGGATGCATCGGGTGCACCGAAGACGTGTTCCCGGATTTCGGCAGGCGCGGCGTTTTCAAACACCTGAACGCGCGAAATGAAAATCTCATAAAGCTGGAGCACCGGGTTGCGGCTTTTAATCTCAGGAACGGAGGTGTGATCAATGGCTAAGATATTGATAGATCCCATAACAAGGATTGAAGGCCATCTTTCAATAGAAATAGACGTACAGAACGGCAAGGTCGTCGACGCCAAGAGCATCGGAGATATGTTCAGGGGCTACGAGAGAATATTCGCCGGCCGGAACCCGCTCGACGCTAACCAGCTCTCGCAACGGATCTGCGGCGTGTGCCCCATTTCCCACGGCATCGCGTCCAGCAAATGCCTCGAGGGAGCGTTCGGCATCAAACCGAACGACAACGGCCGTATACTCAGAAACCTGATGCTGGGCGCCAACTACCTGCATTCGCACCTGATTCATTTCTATCATCTTGCCGCGCTTGACTATGTCGACATCACCGCCCTCCTGAAATACACCGGCGGCGACTCGAAGATCAACAACCTGAAAGGATGGGTCGAGAATGAATTGAAGGTGAAGAAGGGCCGGGCCGACGCGATTACCGCGGGCGCCCCCTTCCTGCCCCGGTATGAAGGCAACTTCTACATCAAGGACGTGGATACGAATATATCCGCCATCAACGGGTATGTGAAGGCCCTCGAGATGCGGATGAAAGCGCACAAGATGGTCGCGGCCATTGGCGGCCGGGCGCCGCACGCGATTGGCCTCGTTCCGGGCGGAGTGACCCAGGTCCCGACCCGCGCGATGATACGCGAGTACAAAAAACATATAAAAGAGATCCAGAATTTTATCGATGATGAATACCTTGCGCATGTAAAGGCGGTCGCCGGCGAGTTCAAGGACTACTTCAAGATCGGCACGTTTGCCAATTTCATGTCTTACGGCCTGTTCGATCTCGATAATGATGACAAGAAGTTCTTTCTGCAGAGGGGCATCGCGTACGGAACCAAGCTCGACGTGTTCGACCCCAACAGGATCAGGGAGCAGGTACAGTACGCGCGTTACAGCTCCGGTTCAAACCTGCATCCGTACGACGGCCAGACCGTTCCGAACCCGCAAAAAAACGGGGCGTATACCTGGCTCAAGGCGCCGCGGTATGACGGGAAAGCCATGGAAGTCGGCCCGCTGGCCCGCGTGGTCATCAGCTACCTTTCCGGTAACAAGGCGGTCAAGAGCCAGGTTGATGCTCTGCTTGCCGAAGTAAAGCAGGATCTGCCGGCCGTGTTCTCGACACTCGGACGGCACGCCGCCCGCGCAATCGAGACCAAGCTGATTGCGGCCGAGCTGTATAACTGGATCGATCAGCTTGAGGTGAACGGCAAGCCGAGGAGCACCTTCGAGATACCCGATAGCGGCGAAGGGATGGGCCTGGTCGAGGCGTCCCGCGGGGCGCTCGGCCACTGGATCCGGGTCAAGGACAAGAAGATCGCCAACTACCAGTGCGTTGTCCCCACCACCTGGTTCTGCGGACCCCGGGGAGACGACGGGAAGAGGGGGCCGGTCGAGGAGGCCCTCCTCAATACCCCGATCGCGGACGTCAACAACCCGATCGAAGCGGCCCGCGTGGTCCGTTCGTTCGACCCCTGTATCGCCTGCGCGGTGCACGTGGTTGAGGGCGACAGGGAAATCGGCACGTTCAAAGTCTGCTGATCCCGGCAAACAGCAATACATGCAAAAAGCCGCTGCGCTGCAGCGGCTTTTTGTTGTCCCCGTAAAGCGGGACCGTCCGTTAGCCCCGGTCAGAGCGTGTCGAACTTTGGCAGGTACTTGATGGCGTACAGGGTCTCCTGCTGGATCAGGTCGCGAATGATGGCGGCAGCCCTGTCCCCGTTGCCTTCCATCAGGTTCCGGTGCGCCTGCTTGAAGAGGCTGACCGGCTCCATGAGGCCCTCTGTCCTGAGGTGGAGGGTCGCGTACTGGACGCGGCGGCTTGACGGCCATAGGTCTTTCAGGAGGAGGTTGAGCACCGGGTTGCGAGCGGCCCTGAGGCACTCTCCCTCGTACACCATGATCGCATCGTAGTATCCGACAGGATTGTTTTTTGCCGCCTGCTCCTCGAGGAGCGCGAGCTTCTCGGTTATGATGGCGCGGTCCTCCTCCGTGCCGAGCTCCGCCGCCTTGCGGGCCACCAGCCCGTAGACCTCCTTGAGGATGTCGCCGCTGCATGAAATAAGGTTCTCGTTGAGTACGGTTACACGGGCCTCGCGGCGGGGGATCAGGTCGACGAGCCATTTTTTTTCCAGGATGCGAAGCGCCTCCCGCAGGGGGCTGCGGCTGACGCCTAGCTCGCGGGATAGTTCTTCTTCAACGAGGCGTTGGCCCGGTTTCAGGTTGAATCTCATTATCCTGTCGCCAAGGTACATGGCGATCTGTTCAGGCAGGTTCTTCGATGCTTTGAATTCCATTATATTTTCCCCCCGGCTAATGCATAATCGTTCTATTTTTTCTGTAAACAATTTTTTCATCTTGAACTGAGCGCTTGCACTGCATTGCCTGCGAACAGTGAAAAAATTTGCATTGACCGGCAATTATGTGCTATGAAGATGTTCACAGGCTCTGGGATAGTAAACGTAACAAGTGATGAGGAATTGATATGAAACCGGTACTGGCTGGGATGATACTCATGTGTGCGGCAATGTGGCTGGTAATGTTTTCGGCGCCCGGGGTGTCGCCCGGGGCCGGGGACCATGCGGTTCCGCCCGGCATGACCCCCCTTTTCGCCGGCGGCGTCCCGGGAGCCGGCGCCGGGTATCCGCCGGTGAATGATGACTTCATAATGGAGTTAAAGAACAAGCGGATAACAAACCCGGTCATTCTGTCCGGCGATCCATACCGGGCCGGGAAAAAAAGGGTGATCGAACCGCCCGGCGACCATACCCTGACGGGAGCGGTCTGCGCGGTGCGGTTCCTGGACGATGGACGGGAACGCTATGAGATCAATACGATGCGTGATGCGGACGAGGCCGTGCGCTCGGGATACACGGTCACTCATGGCGGATATTGCGGCACCTGCTCGACCCTTCAGGATCTCGCCGTGTACCTGCAGCGCCGGGACCTGACCTACGCGGTTCGATCCTGCTCCTTGAAAATAACGCGCGGCCCGATCCTCTCGTGCCTTGAAAGGATCGGCTTTTCGCCGCAGTGCGCCTTTACGTGGTATTACAATATCCGGAATACGGGGAGGCAGTGCCTCGGCGTATGCCTCGGTTCATGGCTGAAGCGCGAGCCGCTGAACAGGCCGGACGGGAGCCTGAACCGCTGCCTGCAGTGCGACGAGGACCGGTCCGGACCGATCTTCAAGTACTGGGCCGGAAGGACCAGGCGGAACTCCGGGATCAGTTCAGAGATAGAGCGGCGCGGAGACGAGGTATACCCGGTCATGCATGATTATTACAGGTAAGCCGGTTATATCAAAACGGAGCACGAACATGATCACACGGGACAGTATCATCAATGAGGCATTGAGACTGGGATTCGTTGACGCGGGTTTCACGGACGCGTCGCCGTTCGAGTCGCACCGCGAATGCCTCTGCGGCCGCCAGGACGATTACGGATGGGCGGAATCGGTGGGACTCGCACTCATGGCGGGAGTCGATCCCCGTACCTCGCTCCCGTCGGCGAAATCGATACTTGTCCTGCTGGACGGCTATTTCCGCGAGTCCTTTCCCCGGACGCTCGAGGGGAACTTCGGCCGCGTGTATCTCGATGATGATCGCATCACCAAAGACGGGCTGTCTGTCCGCATAAAAACGCTCCGGTCGCTGCTCCGCGACAATGGTATCGACTCGAAGGTGCCCTTCAATCTACCGCACCGCGTTGCAGCGGCCCGTGCGGGCCTGGGCACGTTCGGTAAAAATTGCCTCCTCTATGCCGGCAGGGCGGTGCGGCGGAGCTCGTGGGTCATTCCTCTGACCATCGTACTCGACCGGGAATTTGCGCCGGACGAGCCCACGGTGAAAATGGGGTGTCCCGAATGGTGCCGTAACGCCTGCGTCGCGGCATGTCCCACAAGGGCGCTCAAGGGGAACGGGGCCATTGAACCGCGCCGCTGCATCTCCTACCTCACCTATTTCGGAAAGGAGATTACACCGCGTGACCTGCGCGAGCCGATGGGCCTGTACGTGTACGGGTGCGACCGGTGCCAGGACGTATGTCCACGGAACCGTCCCTGGCTTTCGCAGTCCCTGCCGGTGAACACCCGCGTGGCGGAGAGGGAGAAAAACTTCGACCTGCGGGCCCTTCTTCACATGGATAGGGAATACTTCACGGCAAAGGTATGGCCCCACATGTTCTACATGTCACCGGACGATATCTGGAAATGGAAGATGAACGTCGCGCGCGTCATGGGCAACACCCTCGACGACGGCTATGTCCCTGACCTGGTCTGTGCCTATCATGAGAATGAAGACGCGCGGGTGAGGGGGATGATTGCCTGGGCGCTCGGGCGGATCGGGGGAGCGGAGGCGAGGAAAGCCCTGGAGGGATTTCTGCCGTCCGGCGAGGGTCCAGTGCGGGAGGAGATCCTCATGGCGCTTGAGGGCCCGGGATTCTGAGCCCTCTCCCGCTTTCCAATTTTCATAAATACCAATAAAATATTTGACAACCGGCATAAAATAATGAATTATGTTCAGTGGATGAATACATTTCATAAATTAATCCAATAATCGCTGAACCGGGAGGACATGCATGATAACCATAGTTCTCGTATTGTTTTTAATTTTATTTCCAGCTCTCGTTCTCTACCTGTGCCAACGGTTCCCCTTCCTCGATAAAATCGGTGCGGTCGTCATCTGCTATGTCGCCGGCGGTTTGATCGGCAATATCGGTATACTCCCCGAAGGGTTTTCGGGCGTTCAGAATCCGATGATGCTGGTCATGATCTGCCTTGCGCTCCCACTCATGTTCTTTTCGCTCGATATCAGGCGGTGGACAAGGCTTGCGGGCAAATCAATACTTTCCTTCATGCTCCAGACATTCGCGATAGTGGTCATCGCGACCGCCGGGTTTTATATTTTCAGGAGCTACGTGGGTGTAGAGTCATGGAAGATCGCCGGCATGTTCATCGGCGTATACACCGGGGGCACGATAAACCTGGGGGCCATCGCAACGGCGCTCCAGACGGACAGGACCCTCTATCTTGCAGCGCATACCTCCGATGTTGTCGTATCTTCCGTTTACCTGCTCTTCCTCATGACGATAGGGCAGAAGATCTTTTTAAAGGTGCTTCCGCCCTTCAAGCCGGCGGATAGTGGCGTTATAACAGAGGACTTTGATTTTAATTCCTACACCGGGATATTTAAAAAGGAAACAGTCATCCCCCTCGCCGGAGCATTCGGGCTCGCGCTCCTCATCTTCGTCATTGGCGCGCTTGCCTTCCTCGTTTTTAACGAGGACACGGCTTTCGTCATTTCAATCCTGGTCATCGCCTCTCTCGGGATAGCCGCCTCGTTCATTCCTAAAATCAGAAGTATCAAAATGACCTACCAGCTGGGGAACTATTTCATCCTGATCTTCAGCTTGGTGGTGAGCTCCATGGCTAACGTCCAAAAGCTGCTCTCCACGGCGCCGGTGATGCTCGTCTACGTGACGTTTACCATAGTAACCTGTCTCCTGCTCCACGTCGCGCTGTCGCGCATCTTCAAAATCGACGCGGACACCGTGATCGTAACGTCGGTCGCCGGGATCTGCTCACCGCCGCTGGTGCCGATGGTTGCAGCCGCTCTGAAGAACAGGGAGGTTGTCATTACCGGGGTCGTGGTCGGCATAATCGGATGGGTCGAAGGCACGTATCTCGGCATCGGGATCGCTTATATTCTCCATAATCTGCCGTTTTAAACTGGAATAGTACCGGGAGGTATATATCATGAAGCTGTACGAATTCACGAAATCCTATGAACTGTTCGACGAGGCGCAGAAGTATGTCCCGGGCGGCATTTACGGGCCGCGGACCCCGCGGTTCCTTACCTTCGGCTCCTACCCCGCTTTTATCAAGAGGGGCGAGGGCTGCCGCGTGTGGGACGTGGACGGAAACGAGTATATCGACTACATGTGCTCGTTCGGAACGAACCTTCTCGGCCTGAAAAATCCCAAGGTCGAGGCCGCAGCCGCCGAGCAGATGAAGAACGCCGACTGCTTCACCCTCCCGAGCGACCTGTGGCTCCCGCTTGCGAAAAAGATGACCTCCACGATACACGACGGAGACTGGTGCGTGTTCGGGAAGAACGGCTCCGATGTCACTTCCTACAGCATTGCCGTCGCGCGGGTGGCGACCGGGAAGTGGGGCATCATACTGGCGAAGGGCTCCTATCACGGGTCCCATGCATGGTGCCAGCCCCACGGGGCGGGCATACCTGAAGAGTGGAAGGCGCACGTTCATTACATCGACTACAATGACCCCGCGTCCCTGAAGAGCGTGGTCGAGGCGAACAAGGGTAAGATCGCGGCGATCATGCTGACGCCGCACCGGCATGACGCGTTCATCGACCAGGAGCTCCCGACAAAAGAGTTCGTGGGCGCGGTGAACGCGCTCGCGAAAAGCGAGGGCTTCAAAGTCATCATCGATGACGTGCGCTGCGGCTTCAGGCTGAACCTGTCCGGCAGCGCGAAGTGGTACGGGTACGACGCGGACCTCCAGTGCTTCGGCAAGGCCATGGCCAACGGCTACCCGATTGCGGTCGGCATGGGGAAAAAAGAGCTCATGGAGGCGGCGACAAAGGTATACTTCACGGGTACGCACTTCTTTTCCGGCGTACCCTTCGCCGCGGCCATCGCCGCAATCGAGGAGAACAGGGCGAGCAGCGCCATCGAGAAAATAGCCGCCATAGGCACGAAGCTCATGAAGGGCCTTGGCGACGCGGCGTCCGCGGCAGGCATGGCCGTGAGGCTCACCGGTCCGCCCGCCATGCCCTACATGAATTTCGACAACGACGTGCCGCATGAAAAGAACCGCTACTTCTGCGGCGAGGCCGCGCGGCGGGGGATATTCTTCCACCCGCACCACAACTGGTTCGTGTGCGCAGCGATGACGGACGACGATCTGGGGAAAACGTTCGACGTTGCGGCCGAGTGCTTCAAGCTGACAAAGGTGAAATTCGGAGGTTGAGATGCGCTGGAACCATACGGGAATCAAGACCGCCGACCTCGACCGGTCGCTCCATTTTTACTGTGACATTCTCGGCTTCCGGAAGCTGGAAGAGGTGGAGGTCCTGGGAAAGCTCTTTCATTTCGTCGGAAATGACACGGTCAACATCGAGATCGAGCCGTGCAAGCCGGAGGATACACAGGCGGACATGCGCGATCACTCGGGACTGTATCACCTCTGTTTTACGGTGGATGACCTGTCTGCCACTGCCGACGATCTCAAAAATAAGGGAGTTGAGTTCATGCTGCCGCCCTCCCAGTTCAGGTCCGATCGGAAGATCGCGTTCATCCGGGACCCTGACGGCGTGATCATACAGCTGATACAATATGTGTGATGGGAAATCTCGCGATAGCCCCGCAAACGTTTGCGGGGCTATCGCGCTTGCAGACCTTTCGAATATGTTTATTTAAAAAAATTAATAAACGCCGTGATGATAATCGCGTTGGTCAGGTCGATGAAAAAGGCCCCCACGATCGGTACGACCAGGAATGCGCGCGGTGCCGGGCCGAACCGTTCTGCGAGCGATTCCATGCAGGCCATGGCATTGGCCATTGTACCGAGCATGAACCCGCAGAATCCGACGCTCGTCATGGCCCCGTCGTAATCCCTGCCGAAGAGATGGAACAGCGGCCAGATACAGGCGGCCCCGACCACCAAAACCTGCGCCACGACCACTGCCAGCATGGGCAGGGCCACGCCTGCCAGCTCCCACAGCTTGAGCGTCATCATGGCCATCGCGATAAACAGCGAGAGCGCCACGGTGCCGATATCGTCTATCGATCGCTGCGATAACGAGATAATGCCCGTGGCGTCAGCGATGTTTCGGATAAGGGCGCCGACGAGCATCGCGCCGATATAGGCCGGCAGGGTGATTCCCGCTGCGGTGAAGCCCCGGCTGACCCAGGACCCGATCCACATTGCGGCAAGTATGACGACAAGGTTTTTCAGGAGGACGTACGACTCGCGGTCCTCGCCCGCGGGGGCGGCCGCTTCCAGCTCCGACAAGGCGTCTTCGACAGACGCCGCGGCCGGAAGCCCGGTGGCGTGATGCTCTCCGACGGCCGCTTTCAGCCGGTAGTGCTTGATGAGCCATGTGCCGATGGGAGCTGCGATAAGACCGCCGCTTATTATCCCGGTCATCGATGATGCGACCGCCAGTGACGCGGCGCCGTGGACCCCGGCCTGTTCGAAAAGCGGCGCGAAAGCAAGCCCCGTGGCCGGTCCGCCGACAAGCGTAGCGGAGGAGTTGAACACACCGAAGAGGGGATGCTGTCCGAGCGGTATGGCCACGGCAATGCCGACGAGGTTCTGGAGGACGGTAAATATCGTGGCAATGATGAAAAAGGTCAGTATCCTGGGGCCGCCGCTCTTGAAGAGCGAGAGGCTGCTTCCGAGGCCGATACTGGTGAAAAAAGCGGTCATCAGGGGTGTTTGCAGCGTCGTGTCAAAGGCAAAGGGCTCGGAACCGAGGCTCCGCGCGGCAAGGTGGACGAGCGCTATCACGAGCCCGCCTATGACCGGGGCAGGCAGGTTGTAACGCGCAAGCGGCGGTATGAGCCTGCGGAGCCCATAGCCGGCGAACACCACGAGGCCGGCAAACGCGAGGGTTTGTATCATGTCCAGCGAAAACATGGAGGAATGTGACCAGATCGGGCGGTCATCGTCAATATAAAATTGACCGCAGCAGATGAATAATTGAGTCTACAACAGCAGGTCGCCTTCGGTCACCCCTCAAACGGCTGCGATGCCTTGAATTTTATCCTTGAAATAATCTGTTGTTTTTTATAGTATATATAGAGGGACTGATAAACGCCATTATGCACATGTAATATGGTGCATACTCATCCGGAGGACCGCAGTATGGACAGGCGAAGGGGCGATTTTTTTACAAAATGCAAGGAGCGATTTCCAGAGAAATTTATTACCGAGGACAAGATATTTTCCAATATCCACCGTGGGGACCGGATATTCATCAGCACCGCCTGCGGCGAGCCGCAGTACCTGGTGAATTCAATGGTGCAGTACGCCGAATCCCATCCCAAGTCGATCGTGGATGCGGAGCTGATGCAGGTCTGGACGCTGGGCGTCGCGCCCTATGCGGAGCAGAAGTTCGGATCCAACTTCAGGCACAACTCGTTCTTCGTGGGCGACAACACCCGGGGCTCTGTGAACGAGGGCATGGCGGATTATACGCCCATATTCCTGTCGCGTATACCGCAGCTGTTCAGGAGCAAGATGATCCCGATCGACGTGGCGCTCATCCAGACGTCACTTCCTGACCAGAATGGATACGTAAGCCTGGGCATCAGTGTGGACATATGCATGGACGCGATCGAGAACGCGTCCATGATCATCGCCCAGATGAACCCCCGCATGCCCCGCGTGCACGGCGACACCTTTCTCAGCCTGGAAAAAATACATTACGTCATTCTCCACGATGAAGAGCTTCTGGAATACGACCCCGCCGTTCCGGACGAGATCGCCCGCCAGATCGGCCGGCATGTCGCCAGTATCGTCAATGACGGCGACACCATCCAGGTGGGGTACGGGAGCATGCCGAACGCGATTGTCAGCAGCATGGGCGATAAAAACAATCTTGGCATTCACACGGAGCTCCTCACCCAATCCATGGCCGAGCTTATCAAGAAGGGGGTCGTGGACAATTCGAGAAAGTCTCTCGACCGGGGCAAGACCGTGGCCGCTTTCTGCATGGGCGTGAAAGATACGTACGAATATATCGATGACAATCCGTTTATCGAGTTCAAGCGCATCAGCTACACCAACAACCCGCTCGTCATCGCGCAGAACAACAGCATGAGGGCGATCAACGCGGCTCTCCAGATAGACCTTACCGGCCAGGCCACGGCCGAGTCGATCGGGAACCAGTTCTTCAGCGGCATAGGCGGGAGCGCTGACTTCATGCGCGGGGCCATGCTGTCCCCGGGCGGCAAGACCATCCTGGTGCTCCAGTCAACGGCGCGTAATGGAGAGGTTTCCAGGATCATGCCGTTCCTCGACCCGGGCACCGGCGTGACACTCAACCGGGGCGACATCAACTACGTCGTCACCGAGTACGGTATTGCCTATATCCACGGCAAGAACATACGGGAGCGCGCCATGGACCTCATCGCTATAGCGCACCCGAAGTTCAGGCCGTGGCTCATCGAAGAGGCGAAGCGGCTCAAGCTGATCTACAAGGACCAGGCCTTCATCCCCGGGAAACGGGGCGAGTATCCTGCGCACGTGGAGACAATACGGACAACCCGTCAGGGCTCCACGTTGAAGATACGACCGGTGAACATCAACGACGAGACCCTGATAAAGGACCTCTTCTACGCCCTCTCGGACCAGAGCTTTCAGCGCCGTTTCATGTCGACGCGTCTTGACATGCCCCACGAGCGGCGGCAGGACTTCGTGGTGATTGACTACACGAAGGAGCTGGTGCTCCTGGCGTTCATCATGGAACCCGATGGAAGGGAGGTGCTCGCCGGCATGGGTCAGATGATCAAGGAAGAGAAAACCCACGTCGCGGAGGTGGCTTTCGCGGTGCGTGACGACATGCATAACAGGGGTATCGGGAGCGAGCTGCTGTCGTACCTGATACTCCTGGGCAAGCGCGAGGGCCTGCTTGGCTTCACGGCAGAGGTCCTGGCGGAGAACAGGCCGATGCTCCACGTGTTCGAGAAGCTGTTTCCGAACCTGGAGAAGAGGCTGGAGGAGGGCGTGTACGAGCTGGTGTTGCGCTTCATCGACGCGGAGAAGTGATATGAAGAATGTGCCGCTTCTGCTGCTCGGGGCACCATGATCGCTGTGGATAGTATCATTTTATGCTTGTCAAATTCACCAACCATGGGACCATGAACTTGTTATGAAAACATGGTTGTACATCGCCTGCTTGTTTTTTCTGCTGGTGCCCGCCGGATCATCCGCTTTTCCGTCCATCCCGAAATCGATCCGCGTGACGGAGTGGAAGGTCCTGTACATGCAGAAGGATTCCCTGGCCGCTGCACGGTACCGGTCCGGGTGGAAACGGCTGGAGATTCCCTCGAAGTTCAGGTATCCCTATCCTCCGAAGAGGGACTTCCAGTATGCATGGCTCAGGGGCTCCTTTGTCATACGTGACGATCCACGAAAGTACTACGGCATAACCATCGGGAGGATCCAGTACACCTACAAGATATTCATCAATGATTATCTCATAGACGTCAAAACGCCCGAGGAAATTGGCAACATGCAGTATCCCGAGGGCTTTAACATCCCGCGGGGTATATTACAGAAGGGCAGGAATAATATTTATATTTACCTTGGCATATACGGCATGGAGTATGGGGGACTCCCGGACGGGGTGTATATCCAGCCCAAGATCGAGTACCGCAGGCTCAAAAATTTTCTCGACCTGATGTTCAACCAGCTGCCCATCGGTATTCTGCTGCTCCTTATAGGGAGCATATTGCTGATGATCGCGGTCTCTATCTTTTACGGGACCGATCGTCTCTTTATGTACGAGATACTGGTGCAGCTCCTCAACGCGCTGTATATCATAACGATTTTCGCGCCCTACAAGCTGGTCGGGCGCGATATGATCTCGTCGATGCTGATAATCGCAATCCCGCTTTTCGGCATCCTGTTCATCCTTATCATCGAGTCGCTTTACCGGATCAAACTTCACGAGTACAACTGGATAGCGTTTCTTGTTGTTGTTGTCGTTTCCGGGATGGTGCTCATAGCGAACCGTTTTATAATGAATTTTTATATCAACCCGGTATACAGCATGCTTTTGGTATTCCTGTTCATGCCGTACTCGGCCTACCTGGCCTGGCGCACCAACGCCATGAGGCCGGACCGGTTTAAATTCATCACAATCCTGGTGCTGGTTTTCCTGCTGAGCGCAGGAGGACTGCTCGAGATCATTTTTTACATGACCGGCAGCAGGTATTCGCTCCTCATCGTGACCTATTTTTCACCCTTCGCGATCCTGGGCTTCGCCGTACTGGGGTCCAGGGAATACCAGAAGAGAATGTTTACGCTCAAGACGCTCTATAACCGAATTCATGTCGGCGAGAAAAAGATCGACACGATCCGGAAGAAAGTTATCACCGTTACCACCGAGGAAAAGCTGAAGAGTATCATAACGTTTATCGGCGACAATTATACCTCGGACATATCCCGGGAAGGGCTCGCTGCGGCCGTGGGTATGAATCCCAATTACTTCAGCGGGCAATTCAGGGAGTATACCGGGAAGAAGATCAATGATTTCATCAACGAGCTGCGCGTGAACGATGCAATCGAGCGCCTCAAGGACCCGGAGATCAAGATAATAGATGTGGCCCTGGCTACCGGTTTTGATAGTCTCTCTACCTTTAACAGGGCCTTCAGGCACATTACCGGCAAGACACCGACCGAATACCGCAAAAAGTGAATTAATTCCTGTCCAAAATCGTCAATTATACAGAATCTGTGATTTTGCGTTGCACCTGGATGCATTATTGTGCTTAGTTATGGAAACCGTCCGGCCGGTAAGCGATTGGCGGGGTAAGGACGGACAGATTTACAGCGTTATCTTTCATTTTATTTTATGCATGATAAGCTGATCAAACATTCCAGGTGGAGGTTTATGATGAAAACGAGATTTCTGGCGACATTGTTCATGCTGGCAATTATCATCTCCTGCGTAAACGCTTTCGCAATGGGTAAAAGCGAGCCGGCCCCTCCCGGTAAAGCGACGTACGGGTACGGGTCAGGTGAGGACTACATCTGCAACGGGTTTACTGAAATCGTCTTCGGAAGCGGCAGCGACGGTTCACGGGTCTGGTACTATATTCCGGACCAGCTGAAAAATGGGGCCACTGCGCCGGTTGTCGTGTTTCTTCACGGTCAGCTCTGCATCGCCCCTGACATCTACATGCCGCACATCGAGCACCTGGCCAAACAGGGGTATATCGTCATCTATCCTCAGTTCAACAAGGGCGGGCTGATGGGCCTTGTCTCCGACCTGATGACGGACGCGGACCAGAACAAGTACCTGGCCCGAGCGGTGGCCGGGGTCAACAGCGCATTTTCGAGGATCGGCTCTATCGCGGACAGGAACAATGTTACGCTCTATGGACATTCCGTGGGCGGGCTCCTCGCTGTTTCCTGGTCCAATGCGGCGTGGTCGCCGAAAAACATCGTGCTCGCCGACGCCTGTGTTGACGCGAAAGCGGGTATACCCTCTTTTGTGCAGGGTCTCGTCACTATCGTCGAGATTGACTGGAAGACTAAAATCAGGTCGACCGTGTGCCCGGTAATCGTTTTAACCGGGAACGACGACACGCTGGCGCCCACATCGCAGGCAATGTCGATATACCAGTACCTGACCAGCGCATCATCGAAGGTGGTGTACGAGCTCCAGACCGACACCTACGGGAACCCGGACCTCAGGGCGGACCACATGGCCCCGATCAGCGATGACGGCTGGATGCCCGATTTCATCATGGGGATGTTCGGCGGGGATGGTGAGGTTGACGCCACGGACTACCGCTTCTACTGGACTGCGCTGGACGCCGCGCTTAATGACGAGACGCGGGTCTCCTTTGACATGGGCCGGTGGAGCGACAACACGGCCGTGAAGAAGGTGCTGCAGAAGACCCCGTAGGATCAGGCGGCGGTATCGGGCGCTTCGGCGCCGGGAACGATAGGGCGGCCCCCGGTTACGGGGGCCGTTGTTATATGACTGGACAGGAATTAATCTGCTGCCCAATAAGTTAATGATTGACAGCGCGCGATCATGCCGGAGTATCATATCCGGAAATCGTGTAAAACAATTGCATCAAGCGGCGGCTCAACCGCCGTTTTCGGAGGGTGACATGAATAACAAGGGCTTCTGGTATTTTCTGATGTTCGGGTCCATCTGTCTTTTCGCTTTTTCCATATGTCTGGGATACTACCTGTTCCCGGATAATTGCCTGCTGTCGTGGGTTTTTTTCCTGGGGCTTCTTGCGCTGCATGTCGCCGAGATACCCATGTCGAGCCTCAAGATCGGGAAGGAGAAAAGCATTCCAGTGCCGGTCATAATCGCAAAAACCATACTTTTCGGCTTCACCTGGTGGCTTCCTCTGAAAAAAGGAATAATTCAGTCATAGGTCGGTGCGATCATGTTCACATACGGTCCCGGTAAACGAATGGTGCGTTTCATGGTTCGGCTCAGCTGGCCGATTATTATCGCCGGAAAAAAATGGAGCGCGCTGCCGGTCCTGAAACGGATTATCAACCCGTTTTTCATGCGTCCCTTTAACGAGGTAACCTCCGTGCCGATCAGCGCAGCCATTCCCTTCCCGGAATCGGTGCCGCTGCCCCGCGGCGTGCTGGAAAAGCTTGTCTCCAGGATCGAGGAGAAGTTCGTGCTCGATGAGTGCATATGCCGGAACCACAACAGGATCGCCGGCGAGGAGCGCGCGATCGGCTGCATGGCCCTGGGGCCGGCCATCAGGCGGATACACCCATCGCACGGCCGCAGGGTGACCACGGAGGAAGCGATAGCACATATCCGCCGGGCCGGTAGCAGGGGGCTCATCGGCAACGTGGCCCATGTCTGGATCGATCCCGTGGCATTCTGGCTCAGCTTCAAAGACCTCATGTTCATCTGTTTCTGCGATGACACGAATTGCCTCTACAGGACCCATATGAAGCATCGCGGCCCGAACCTGGACGGCGCCTACAAGCGGCTGCCCGGCATCTCGGTCACCGTTGACGCGAAGAAATGCGACGGCTGCGGGTTGTGCGTCGACGCATGCTTCGTAGCGGCGATCGCCATGCGGGACGGTAAGGCCGTGATCGGTCCGGACTGCAAGGGCTGCGGCCGCTGCTCCGAGATCTGCCCGGCCGGGGCCATTACGGTGATGCTGGACAATGAGGAACAGCTTCTCGAGCAGCTGGAACAGCGTATAAGGGAAGCGGCCGACATACCGGGGATATCGAAATGACACGTGAAGAGCGCGAAGCCCTCTGGTTCCATCTTGTCTTCTCCGTGCTGTGCGTGCCGGTCCTGCTGGTCCCCGGACCCGGGGTAGGGGTGAGGCTTTGTATCCTGGTCCTTGTCTACAACATCGCGCTTCCGGTCACGGCAAAGCTCCGCGGCCACGCGGAATGGGCCGGTATCTGGCTGTTCGCCCTGATCCTGAGCTTCTTCCAGGTCTTTCCCGACTGGTTCCTGTCGGCCCAGCTCGGGGTCCTGGTCTTCCCGGAGGACGGGTTTCCCAAAATAGGCACGGTGTCAGGCTACATGGCCGGGCTCTGGGCCATCCCGATATTTATAATTTTGTATACCGCCTCGCGGATCCGGGCGCGGTATACGCCTGCCGCCGGGTATGCGGCAGCGGCGCTGTTGTCCCTGGTCATTTTCGGTTTGTCCGAGCAGACAGTCTGGATGCTGCCCTCATGGTATGCGCAAAACGTGCACATGATCGGCCACATAGCCGTCTACATCATTGTCCCAGAAATCATTCTCGGCATGTCATGCGTGTGCGCGTATGAGCTGGTGCGGGGGAGGGGGCATGTCGCGAAGGTGCCGGCCGCTTTCCTGGTAATGCTACTCTACCTGGGCAGCGCGGCCTGGTTCTATTTTGTCGTCGAGCGTCTGCTTGCCGGGTAACTCGTCCCCGGTCACGCGTATATAACGGCTATGATCTTCGCCGGTTTCCCGTCCGCGCAGGCGACGCGGTGGTTCAGGTTTGAGTCGTAGTAGATGCTGTCGCCCGGCTCGAGAATGTCAGTGTGCTCGCCGAGCTGGATCTCCACCCGTCCCTCAAGCACGAAGAGAAACTCCTCTCCGTCGTGGTTATAGGGCACCCCTTTTTTGGCAACGGGCTCAAGAGTGACCAGGAACGGCTCCATCTTGCGGTTGATCTTGTCCGGGGCGAGCGATTCGTAGGAATACCCGTACCGTACGCCTTCCTTTGACGCCACGCGCGATGTTGAAACGCGCTCTTCCTTGCGGACAATGGTAAAGGGCGCTTTCCCTTTCTGGTCGAAGAGCCTGCCAGTCTCGATGCCGAGGCATCGCGCGATTTTCATGATCGCGCCCAGCGGGGGCGAGATAAGGTGGTTCTCGAGTTGAGACAGGAAGGCGGTGGAAAAGCCCGTCTTTTCAGCCATGTCGCCCAGCGACAGGCCCATGGATTCCCGGAACGTTTTGATCTTTTCTCCGACCTTCACATCGGTGCTGGCCATAGTGCCTCCCTGTTTCATCAACTCGTTATTAGCAAGAAATGAAAGGGGCATTCTGTCAAACAGATTTTTCCCCGACTATCGCGGCATCTCCAAGCCTGGTTTCGACCTCCTGTCGCAATCGGGACTTCGACATCCATGTCTCAGCCTGGGACGATAGTTATCGTCAAACCTGATTCCCGGAGCCAGAGCAACATGGACGGGGTCAGAGCCTCCTTTGGGGTCAGAGCAAATTGCAGGCGATAGTTATCGCCTCTACCTGATCGCCCCATTATTTTCATGGCCCCGGGGCTCTTTTTCTTGACGTGAAAACCGTATCGTATGTACATTGTATAGGAAGATGTAAAAGTTTTACTTGACTAATTTTTGTAATGAGTATATATTCGAATTACTATAAGTTTTTTTACTATAATCTAAAAAATTAAAGAGGGAACCTGACAGCCGCCATGGCTTATATCCAGATAGATTCAGACCGTTGCAAAGGATGTTATTTTTGCATCAAGTTCTGCCCAAAACAATTGATAGCCGTCTCGGACAATCACAACAAGGTCGGCTATTTCCCGGCGAAGTTTTCCATGGAGCGTGAGGACCAGTGCACCGGGTGCAAGACCTGTGCGCTCATGTGTCCCGACACCGCCATTGAGGTGTTCAAATGACCGAGAAAAAGCTGACCAAGGGCAACATCGCGCTTGCAGAGGGCGCCATACAGGCCGGGTGCCGCTACTATTTCGGCTATCCGATAACACCTCAAAATGACATTCCCGAATACCTTGCAAAGAACCTCCCCAGGGTGGGAGGGACCTTCATCCCGGCCGAGAGCGAGATCGCTTCTATCAACATGGTGCTGGGCGCCGGCGCATCGGGCCAGCGCGCGATGACATCGTCCTCCGGGCCCGGGATATCGCTCATGCAGGAAGGCTTTTCGTACATAGCCGGCTCAGAGGTGCCGGGGCTCGTGGTCAACATCATGAGGTGCGGGCCGGGGCTCGGCGGCATCTCGCCAACGCAGGGGGACTACACCCAGGCGGTGCACGGCGGCGGTCACGGCGATTACCGCAATATCGTGCTGGCGCCCGCGTCCGTGCAGGAGATGTTCGATCTCACCATAAAGGGCTTCGAGCTGGCTGACAAGTATCGGATGCTCTCGGTCATCCTGGCCGACGCGATGGTGGGGCAGTTCCAGGAGCCCTGCCGGCTCACTCCCGAGAATCCGATCGTTATCCCCGACAAGCCCTGGGCGCTGACCGGCCGTGCCGGAAGGAAACAGCAGCTTCTCAAATCGCTTTACCTGGGTCCCGGGGAGCAGGAGGCGCACAACCTGGACCTCCAGCGCAAGTATGAAGAACTGAGGAAGAACGAGGTGATGTGCGAGGAGAAGCTCCTCGATGATGCGGAGATCATGATCGTTGCGTTCGGCACACCCTCGCGTATCGCGAAGACGGCCATCAGCATGGCGCGCGAGCAGGGAATAAAAGTCGGTTTACTGCGGCCGATCACACTCTATCCGTTCCCGGAGAAGCAGATGCTGCGCCATTCGGAGCGGGTAAAGAACGTGCTGGTGGTGGAGATGAATGCAGGACAGATGCTGACTGACGTCAAGATCAACTCCCACAAAGACGCGAAGATATCATTTTACGGAAGACCGGGAGGGGGCATCCCGTTCCCGAATGAAGTGCTGAACGAGATACAGAAGGCGTTGGAGAAGTGACATGAACAAGACGTTCGCCAGGTCCGAGTGCCTTACCGATGCCCCGACACACTTCTGCCCCGGGTGCACCCACGGCATAGCCCACCGGCTGGTCGCCGAGGCGATCGAGGAGCTGGGCATCAGGGACCGGACTATCGGCATACCGGGAGTGGGTTGCTGCGTGTTCATGTACACCTACCTGCCCATCGACGTGCTGGAGGCCCCGCACGGCAGGGCGCCTGCATGCGCTACGGGCATGAAGCGTGCCCAGCCGGACAAGATCATATTCAATTACCAGGGCGATGGCGATATGGCTGCCATTGGCACCTCCGAGATCATTCATGCCGCCAACAGGGGAGAGAATATCACCGTCATATTCATCAACAACTCGGTGTACGGCATGACCGGCGGCCAGATGGCGCCGACGACCCTCCTCGGGCAGCAGACGACGACCTCTCCCTACGGAAGAAATTTTCAGACCGAGGGATATCCCATTAAAATGGCCGAGCTGCTCGCGACGCTCGAGGGCGTCGCCTATTCGACCCGGGTGTCGCTCCATAAGCCGAAAAATGTCATACAGGCGAAAAAGGCCATCGTCAAGGCCTTCGAGATGCAGATCAACCAGATGGGATTCTCAATGGTCGAGATCCTCTCGACCTGCAATACGAACTGGCGGGTATCACCCATCGAGGCGCTGGACGTAATCGAAAACGAGATGATCCCCTATTTTCCGCTCGGTGTTTTCAAGGAACGCACGGGGAAGGACTTCTTATAGGCCCACCCGGCCCCCGGAGGGGGCGCGGGCGGTGGGTATTACATGAGGATTGATTCTATGTACTACGACGTTATCATGACCGGTTTCGGGGGACAGGGTATTCAGACGATCAGCCTGATAATGGCCCTTGCGGCAATGAAAAAGGAGCTGCAAGTCACCTACCTGCCCTCATACGGCGTGGAAAAGCGCGGTGGAAGGACCAATGTATATGTAATCATCTCGGACGAGGAGATCGGTTCCCCGATCACCAACCAGCCGCGCTCCCTCCTGGCCCTGGACGTGATCGGGCTGGAATTCCACCAGGGCATGCTCGAGAAGGGAGGCCTTCTCATAGCCAATACAAGCCTGATCCCCGATGATGCGATCAAGACGAAAGACGGCGTAGAGGTGATAAAGGTGCGTTTCAACGAGGAAGCCATCGCCCTCGGCAATCCCAAGATGGCCAACATGATAACGCTGGGGTGCCTTGCGCAGCGGCTTTCGTTCCTGGGCTTTAAAGACCTCGAGGCCGTCATCGCCGATGTAATACCGCCCCGCCTCAAGGACTCGATCCCTGATAACCTCCGGGCAATCCAGAAGGGCATGGATATTGCCGCCGGTATGAACAGGGCATAATGCTCCCGCATGTGCCGGGCACTGCCCCGGCTTCTCTTTGTCCTTCACCTGATAATATCGTTTCCGCTGTTTCCTGTCAAGCTGCCGGGTGATTGTTCTCCACCTATCAGGATATTTCCGATTGAACAACGTCCAACCCTGGTTGCTTTTAAGTGCATGAACAACGATTATTTTTCATATAGTTATTGACAATGGGACTGCTGTCATGTAAGTATATATAAACCGGCTGGACGGTCAGTCAAAACATTGGACAACGATCCAAGAGCCGGATAATACACAGGGGGGAGTATGAAGGTGAAATTTTTAATTCCGGCTCTTGTTGTTTTCGTGTCCGTTACTTCTTCTCTTTATGCGGGCGGAGATTCCGGCGCGTGTGCGACAAAGTATCCGCTTGTCCTTGCCCACGGCATGCTCGCGACCGATGACATGCTCGGTAGTATCGACTATTGGTGGGAAATTGAGGAAGCTATCAAGGATGAGGGCGGCGTCGTTTATACTACGAAAGTAAATTGCCTGGATAGCACGGAGAACAAGGCGGCTGAGTTTAAAAAACAGTTCCTCCAGATCCTGGCGGTGACCGGGGCTTCAAAGGGTAATGTTGTAGGGCATTCGCACGGGACCCTGTACACGCGGTATGCGATAGCAAACCTGGGTCTTTCCCCCAGGGTGGCCTCCTATACCAGCCTGAGCGGCGCACACAAGGGGAGTTACCTGGCAGATTTGATTCTCGACCTGGTCCCCGGCGGGCCGACCGGGGTTGCCGAACAATTAATAGGCAGTGCAATTAACTGGGTCTATGCTCTCATTCTTGGAGACAAGAACCCGGATACGATAACCAATGCGTACCAGGTAAGCTCGAACTATGTGATCAATGTTTTCAACCCGAATACCCCCAATGCCACGGGAGTCTATTACCAGAGCTGGGCCAATAAAATTAAATGGCAGGATCCGAATCTTATCCTGCAGATACCCTGGCTTATTATAAAACAGGCTAAGGGCGATAATGACGGACTGGTAACCGTCGAATCCCAGAAATGGGGAAATTTTCGCGGCGTTATTTCCGGTGCGTTATGGTGCGGGGGGGTATCCCACATGAACATGATAGGTCACCTGCTGGGCGTTACCCCCGGTTTCAGCGCTCCAGATTTTTTTGTTACCATGGCCGGCGATCTGAAGAAGAGGGGCTATTAACAGGCCTCCTGTATAAAACCCACAGTGATTATCAATCATGGCCTGCCGGTATAAGAACGGCAGGCCATCTTATTCAGGTAAGCCGAAAACTACGTTCCGAACCATCTGCTGAATTTCATGCAAAACTGACATTGTGTATAAAATCACCAAATCCGGTTATCTTGATCGCCTCAATAATATTTGACAAAAACCGGGCATTTGTAATCCTTGGACAGAGATTAAGTTGCGGTTGGAGAATCGCAATTGCTCGTTATTCGCAGTAAAAAATATACAAAAAGGGAATATAATTTAACAGGAGGACGGCGTTATGGCTATCAATTCCATCATTGATTCACGAGATACCAAGTTTATTTTATTCGAGCTTTTTGAAGTTGATAAATTGAATAAATACGAAAAGTTCGCAGATTTTGACCGCGATACCCTTGATGAAGTGGTAAACCTGGCGGAAAAAATAGCAGTTGAGCAGGTATACCCGGTCAACGCGCCTGCTGATAAAAAGGGAGCACAGTATATAGCCGATACGAAGCAGGTCATAATACCGGAGGAGTATTTTACCGGCCTCAGGGCCTACTACGACGCCGGTTTCCTGAGCGTCGGGACCGATCCCAAGTGGGGCGGCATGGGAATGCCGGAATCGATTTACTATACCGTGGTCGATTATTTTACCGCAGCAAGCTGCGCCTTCACCATGTTCCCGATGCTGGCAATCGGCGCCTGCAACATGTACATGAATTTCCTCCCGGACCTTCCCTGGAAGCAGATCATGATAGAAAATATCCTCACCGGTGTTTGGGGCGGCTCCATGTGCCTCACCGAGCCGGATGCCGGCTCGGACGTGGGCGCGCTTAAAACCAAGGCGACCAAGAACGCCGACGGTTCCTATTCGATCAAGGGGCAGAAAATCTTCATCTCTTCCGGTGACAACAACTTCTACAAGAACAACGTGCACCCGGTGCTGGCCCGTATCGAGGGAGATCCGGAAGGCACGAAGGGCATATCCATTTTTCTGGTCCCCAAATACCGCATTAAAGACGACGGCTCCATGGGCGAGTTCAACGATGTCACCTGCGCCGGCATTGAGCACAAGATGGGCATCCACGGGAACCCGACCTGCACCATGGTATTCGGTGACGAGGGCAAGTGCCAGGGATTCCTGATGGGACAGGAGCGCCAGGGCATGAAAATCATGTTCCAGATGATGAACGAGGCGCGCCTTTATGTGGGCGGCCAGGGCGCGTCCGTATCCAGCGCGGCCTACCTGCACGCCGTCACCTATGCGCGCAACAGGGTCCAGGGCAAGCGGGTCGAGGACATGATGAAGCCCGATGCCAAGAGCACATCCATCTTGAACCATCCGGACGTAAAGCGGATGCTCCTCTCCATGAAAGCGCGGGTAGAGGCAATGAGGACCCTTACCCTATTTTGCGGCTACCTGACGGACCTCGCCCACGTGGAGAAGGACGAGGCGAAGAAAGATGCACAGGCGCTGCTCGACTTCCTGATCCCGATCAACAAGGCCGGCAACACCGATCTGGCATGGGAAGTGACCGCGGACGCGATCCAGTGCTACGGCGGATACGGCTTCTGCTCGGACTACCCGGTCGAGCAATATGCGCGTGATGCCAAAATCCTGACCCTGTACGAGGGGACGAACGGCATCCAGTCCATGGACCTGACGATGCGGAAGCTCCTCATGGACAAGGATTTCATTAATTATAAGGCTTTTAAAAAGAAGATTGAAAACACAATCAAGAACGCGAAGGGCGTTGTGGATGATAAGTATGTAGCTGTCGTCGAGAAGGGCCTTGCAAAGATCGATGAGGTCGTTGCATACATGAAGAAGCTCCTGGAGGGCGGCAAGTATCTCCAGATCTTCGCCAATGCAACGCCTCTCCAGCAATGCTTCGCGATGCTCTCCTACGCTTTTATACAGCTCTGGGCAATGACGCTGGTGGCGCCGAAAGCCAAGGAACTGTCGGGAGACAAGAAGGGCGCAGACCTCGAGAAGCTCCTGACAGACAACATCGAGGCGGCGTACTACGTTGGACGGCTCCTTTCGGCACAGTTCTATGTTGGCGCAGAATTCATGAAGTTTTTCGGCAAGTGCGACTACATTCTTGCCGGCGAAGGAGCGGTCGTGAAGGCTACATCGGCCATTTTCTCCGGTGCGCCCGAGCAGTAGTAATGGAACAGATGATATGGAAAGGCCGCCGGCTCAGCCGGCGGCCTTTTTTATTTCAGCCAGCAGGGTATCCGGGATACTGATGACCCGTGTCTTTTCCTTTACAATTCCTCCGTAGACCATGTTCAGCAGATTGATTTCGATGCTTTTACGGTCGAGGATGCTCCTGAGTATCCGGAGGCTGTCCCCGCGAGACAGGTCGAAGGTGAGATAAATGCGATTGAGCGCATTCCCTGTCTTGAAAATGATGGACAGGAACACGCGCTCACTACCCGCTTCAATCCCGACGGTAGGCGTTCCATCAAGTATCTCCTGCAAAATGTCGTCATGCTCGATGTGAAAAAAAGCGTATTCCTTGCCGCTCTTGAGGGGGATGGTTTCGCCCGCATAGGTGAAGGCGTTATAAAAAAAGGCGCCGGCCCCGTCCCGTGGCAGCGGACTGCCGACGGCAGTTTTCCTGAATTCCTTGATAACCGCTGCGATTTCCTTGTCTTCGCTTGTTTTTTTTCTGAAAATATTCATATTTATCACTGTGCCGGAGCGGGGAAATTTGTCAAGATTTGTTCCTCCGCTCCAATCGAATTATAAGACCGCTTTGAATCCTCCATAAAATGAGACTCCCGGCATCCGGTATCCCCGGATCTCCTCGTACTTCTTGTTTAATATATTCTCGACACGGAAAAAGGCCTGGATCTGCTCGATGATCCACCATGACGCGGCGCAATCAAGCCGGTAATATGGATTCATCAAGCTTGTGTATGGGTATCTCCAGAAATCTCTGCGTTTCCCGACATATCTGAAATCCACATTGATATTACCCTTGTCGAGGAAGCTGTAGTTAACCGTGACCCCTGTCTGGTGCCGGGGGCGGCGGATCATGTCGCCTGTGTGGAAGGTCTTATCGTGGGCGCGCGTGAACGTGTAATACCAGCTGATTTTCAGGTCTTCAACCGGCTTAAACGTGGCAATGCATTCCACGCCGCGTGCAAGGGCATTGCTGTTCCAGTACCTGCCCCAGGTATCAAGATTTGTGTCGTATGTAATCAGGTTCTTATAATCAATGCTGAAGTAATTGAGTTCAAGAACGATCCTGTTTTTCCAGAACGGCTGTTCAATCCCGGCGTCATAACTCAGGGTTTGTTCCGGCTTCAGGTAGGTAAAGGTGATTCTATTATAGCGCTCAAAAACGTTGTACAACTGGTACAGAGAGGGCGTTTTATAGCCGGTACCGATACTTGACTTGATTCGGGTTTCGGTAATGGGAATGATGAATGACCCTGAAACGCCGTAATCAAAGCTATGCCGGAATTGATCGGGCCGGGTATACCGAATTCCGGTTATGATGTATATCCGCTTGAAGAGCTTGAGATGATTCTGAAGATAAGCGGCCAGGGCCCCCTGACTTTCATCGATCGGTTCCGTTGGCTGCATATACCAGGGATTGGAAAATGGAAGGGGTGCCATGGGTTGAGCGGGCATCCAGCCGAAGTAGTAGGGGTTCGTTATCCCATATTCTTTTTCGTATGAAACGCCGCATATGATTTCATCAATGTCCTTGATCCGGAATTTATTTTTAAATTCGCCCGACATCACCCTGCCTTTAAACGTCATATTGGTGTATCCGATGGAAGCATAGTCACCTGATTGGAATCTTGATTTAGCGTATTCATACAGATCGGGAAGGTTCTTGTCTCGCATGTATTGGTTCATAAAGGAGAAGATCACGGTGGATTCCCACCATTTGAATATCGGGATAGCGTACTTTACGTTAAAGGCCAGATTCTGGTTTTCGAACGTATGATTTCGGTCCTCCTCGTAAGCGCCGTTGCTGATGTTCATGGTGCTGTCCGTAAACCGCAGGGCCAGTGATAGCCAGCTGTCGTGGAATGTCTTGACTCCCATCTGGGTTGATACTGCCGTATTGTCGTAGGGATCCTGATGGTTTTGTAAAAAGGACTTCCGCACGCCTCTCCAGCTGGATGTCCGGGTGAAGCCCCTGGAATCGGTGCGGGAAATGTTGAATGAATAATAGGCCCAGTCCTCGCTGCCGCTTACCCCCGCTGATTCCTTGAAGGTGTAAAACGAGCCGCCCTCGACCTGCACGGTGACTCTGGGCCTGCCTTCGCCTTTTTTGGTTATGATATTGATGACGCCTCCGATGGCATCCGAGCCGTACAGCACGCTCTGGGACCCCCTGACAATTTCAACTTGTTCGATATTGTCCGTGGTGAGATGGCCGAAATCAAAGCCGCGGCCTGCCGAAGATGGATCATTGACCTTGACGCCGTCGATAAGTACCGCAACGTGGTTTGATGCGGTGCCGCGCAGGTAGATATCGGCGAGGCCGCCCAGCGGTGAGCTTTGAGAAACCGATATGCCGGGAGAGCTTTTTAGCAAATCCACCACTTTAGATTTTTTACTTTGCTCGATTTCCTCGGCCGTTATTATCGTTATGGATGCCCCGGTTTCCTTCTTGTTGATTCCTGTTTTTGTTGCGGTAATCAGGATTTCGTACTTCTTTTTCTGCCCATTCGTGCCCTGGGTAATCTCCCTTTCCGTTTCAACCGGTTTCTCTGATCGGCTGTCTTGAATGACCCCGGTAGAATCCTTCTGGCTTTGGCCATACGATTGCGTATGAATAGAAAATGATATAATGAATAAACACAACCCGCACAATAGACGTTTAAGCATGACATGCCTCTCACGCATAAAATTAAATTTTATGCATTTCTTTGATTCTGGATGTTCGATTTCATGGGTATTTCCGGAAAAGTAGTGAACAAAAAAAGCATACCCACGGGTATGCTTTGATCTGCCAGATTTTTTCTCTTGTAAATCTGGCTAACCGGTTCCCGTTCCTCGAGGACATCTCAGTTATGGAAGTTCTGGCTTATCCGCCGTGGCGGAATTACAGTTGCGGGACAGCGCGGGATTTGCACCCGACTTCCTCCAGTTATGCTAAAGAACAATGATGCCATTTACTATGCGATGCAGGCCATGTCAATGATAAAAAACGCGTTTACTTCAAAATATGGCGAGGGATTGGCCGTAGCTCTATTTTTTTCTTGTCAAATGGATGCAGATGTTGTCTCACGAGTGGTAATGGGAAAGATTGTTTTCATTACCGGTGGCGCCCGGAGCGGGAAAAGCCGCTTCGCTGAATCCCTTTTCGCGGGGAAGGATGATGTATTGTATGTGGCTACCGCGATAGGGTTTGACGATGAGATGCGGGATCGGATTAAACGCCACCGGTCTCAGCGCAATCCGTCATGGGATACCGTCGAGTGTTATCGCAGCTTCGCAGATGAATTACGCGGCAGACTGGCAGGCCGGAGGAATATGATCCTCGACTGTATAACCTTGATGATCAATAATATCATGATAGTTGATTCCGGGGTGGATTGGGACCGCGCCGGCACTGATATAGCCGACAGGATGGAGAAGGAGATTGTCGATGAGGTCTCAGGCTTTATTGCAGTTGCGCGAACTATTCCCGGGGAAACGCTGATTGTTTCGAACGAGATCGGCCTCGGCCTTGTGCCTCCCGCGCCGCTCGGGCGGCATTACCGGGATATAGCCGGCAAGGTGAACCAGTTGCTTGCATCTCAAGCGGACGAGGCATATCTCATGGTTTCAGGACTTCCTGTGAAAATTAAATAATACGCTTTCTGGCTTCAAGCTTTTAAAACAGGCTGGATCAATATGAGCATTAAAGACTGTCTCAAGGGTATTGTGTTGAACATCCAGTTTCTTACGCGCATCCCGGTGCCGGTGAGGATTAATTGGGATGACCGTGCTTTTGCTGCCGGAGCTGTATTTGCACCCATTATAGGGCTGCTTGTCGGTTTGACTGGCGTGGCGATGTTCCTCCTGTTTGGACTCCTGGAGAACAAGCCCCTTTCGATTTTCATGGGAATGGTTGCCGGAATAGTTATCTCCGGCGGACTTCACCTGGACGGCCTTGCGGACACCCTTGATGCATTATTCAGCTATCGGGACCGTGAACGCTCCCTTGCCATCATGAAGGATTCGAGGCTTGGAACCAGCGGCGCCATAGGTCTTTTCATTGTTCTTATGATGAAATATCTGCTTTTGTATTCTCTGCCCGATAGACTGATAGTTGCATGCTTTATAGTTATGCCAATCCTCTCGAGAATGACGATTACCTGGAGTGCCGGGCTTTCTCCCTATGCCCGTAAGGGTGAGAAGAGTGTCGCAGCGGGTCTTGTGGAATACTCCGGTCTCATGGAGGCTGTTATTGCTTCATTGCTGGCGGCGCTTGTCAGCAGCATTTTTATTCGATTGGCAGCGATTCCACTGACGCTGATAGTTATCGCCTTTACCCTTCTAGTGAATATGTACATGAAACACCGGATAGGCGGTATAACAGGTGACATTATTGGGGCCGTTATCGAGTTATCGGAGCTACTATTTCTTGTATCGGTTCTGATATTTGATAAAATCTATTCACTGCATCAAGTTGTGCCACTGTAGATTTCTCGCTTTAATCAAACATTTTTAAACATAATCAAATAATTGTTAGAAGTAATAATTGACCTTGATTTTTTGAAATATTTTTATAATTTTTTTTATTAACTGATCATCCCATTCGTATAACTGTTTAACCCTATACATTAAAGGATGGTTGATATATGAAAACGACCCTGAATATTCATAAGGTCATTTTAAGAATGATCACACTTGCTGCCTTGAAACAAGGTGTTTCCAGGACAGATTTGATCATTTATTTGTTAAAATCAGTAATGAAAGACATTTCCGGCCCATGCAATTTTGGCTGTTTGGTACGCTATCAAAAGCGAAGTAATCCGGAAGATTGGCATGCGTTTCACATAAAATTGCGAATTGACGATTATGAATACTTTCTGGATTTAAGGAAATTGCTTAAGATGTCTGTTTCTCGAATTCTTGCGACTGCCGCCAAGCGTTATTTGCAGACTATTAATAAAGGACCTATTAACTATAACAATCAATTTATGAATTATGTTATTATCAAAGAGATAATTGAAAATTCGATTTGTTGGAAGCTTGTATGGGGCTATCCATCTAATATTGAAAAATTATTATAAATTTACTTATCAGTTGACAGAGAAAACAATGCTGGATGTATTTTGCCAAACCAGCAGGAGATGGAAATGCAAATGCTCGAATCGACTTTAAGCGCTATTCAGCCTTTAAACGCTGAGGCTATGCAAAACGCAAGGACCACGCTTGATAGTCTGCTCAAGCCGCCGGGTAGTCTGGGGCGGCTTGAAAGTATTGCCGAAAAACTTGCAGGAATTACCGGGAGGGTGGGCGGTACTATCGGGAAAAAAATAATTATTGTTATGTGCAGTGATAACGGTGTAACCGATGAGGAGGTAAGCTCTTTTCCGCGGAGCATAAGCACCCTGGTAGCTGAAACGATGTTAAAGGGCTTGTCAGGCGTGTCAGTTCTGGCAAAACACGCAGGCGCGGACCTGGTCGTCGTTGATCTTGGTCTGGATGGAGAAATTGCGGACCACCGCATCGTTGCGAGAAAGATCCGGCGCGGTACAGCCAATATAACGAAGGGGCCAGCCATGAGCCGAGAAGAGGCCATTCGCGCTGTAGAGACGGGAATTGAGACGGCAAATCACGCGATAGTTGAGGGCGCCGGGATTCTGGGGACAGGGGAGATTGGAATCGGCAACACCACAACTGCCAGCGCGGTTGTCCACGTATTAACCGGGACTCATCTTGAGGAGGTCGTTGGCCGCGGCGCCGGACTAACTGACCAGGGATTGCTTCGAAAGAAGGATGTGGTCCGAAGGGCGATCGAGCTAAACCGGCCTGTTGCAGGTGATGCACTGGATGTGCTCTCGAAAGTCGGGGGGCTGGATATTGCTGGTCTGGCAGGATGCTACCTTGCCGCTGCAGCACGCCGGGTGCCGATTGTTATCGACGGGTTCATTGCCGGCGCTGCTGCGGTGGCCGCAAAAAGGATGCATCCGGGCGTGTGTGACTTCATGTTTACCTCACATGCCAGTGCCGAACCCGGCACGGCCGCGATCAGCGTTGCCCTTGGTCTCGAGCCGATGCTTGCACTGGATATGCGACTGGGAGAGGGTACCGGGTCGGCGCTTGCCTTCCATATAATTGAGGCAGCCCTGAAAATTGTAAATGAAATGGGAACCTTTAAAGATATCGGCATGTGATTCACCGCGCTTTGATGAATTCCATCTCGCTTTTTGAATTTTCATCTTTCGAGGAGTAGAGGCAGTAGACTCCGTGCGTGATGAAGTCCGTGCTTTTTACCGGCTCGATCCTGCTGGAGACGTTCTCGCCGTCGATAATGAGCCTGGCATAACGCCCGTCTTCGCTTGTTAACGTGTAATCGTGCCAATCAGTCGTCGCGAAGGGGATTGTCCTTCCCGATACTTCAACATGGTTTGGTGTAAGCCGTACGTAGAATGCCTCGCTCCCGGGCACAAATGCAAATATGGTAACAGCCTCTCCGCCGGTGAAGCGCGCTCGTGCCATGATGGAAAAGGCCCTCGTCGCATTGTATCTGCTGAACAGCCCGGTTGCTGAGCCCCTGGTGGAATTAATTTCGGCAATTTTTTTACTGCCCTTCATTGAAAAATTAATCCCCTCTTTGTTGCTTCCCGGCACATGGATCCAGTTGACAGGTGTATGAGAGTCTCCCCATTCGGCGAATTGTTCGTCCATTGTCCACTTTTCTTCCTCGGGCGTGCTCTCCTTGATCAGCGAGAGATCGACCGGCTTGAGGAACTTGCCGAAGATCCATCCCCGGGGGCCCTTGAGGCTTGCAACGCGGTACCAGTAATCTCGCACGTCCCCAACCTGGGAGGTGTCCATCGACTTCTCCAGCTGGAGAAGGATCTCATCCTTGGTAATTTTCCCGACCAGTTTGCCGTCCACACCGGGTGAGTTTCTCATATTCACGTTCTCACCAACGCAGGTGTGCAACTTGCCGGTTTCTGGGCTTGTTGGATATCGCTTAACGTAAGCGCATATCATCTCCCAGAGTATCTCCTCGTTCCCGGTGGCAGTTAGTGAACCGTTTTGCAGTCCGTCGAAGAGGATCCGAACCATGCTCGAAAGGTAGTCCGTATTTGGGTACTTGGTGTAAAAATTGATCATGGCGGGCACGAGCTTCTCCGGGTCTGTTTTACCCATATTTTGAATGCCCTCAAACTGCAGATCTTCTATCAGGCTGCTTCCCCGGTAGCGGGCAGCAAATTCGTCATAGAAACTGCCGCGGGGTACGATTCGGCTTTTTTTCATGGCAGGCACAAGCGTAAGGTCGCCTTCTATCTTCTTGTTAATGCCGGCCAGACGCTCTTCAATGTCTTTTTTCGTTTCGCGGAAATCTTCGGTATTTTTACTTTCACGGGCAATTTCAGTAAGCTCATCAGCATATTTATCCTCGAGCCTGGTAGCGAGTCCGTTGATCGCCTTGCAGCGGTAGTAATATATCTTTTCACCGGTTTCATAGTCGGCGGTTCTGGCCAGGCGATTGAGCCTGATGATGGCTTCCTGGAAGTCACCGTCTTCGAACTCGATGATAGCAGATTCCAGGTCATCCTTCGAAAATATGAAGTATCCCGAGATAGTTATCGCCACTGCCAGCACGGCGATAACTATTCCAATTATTGCGCCTTTTTTCATTTTTCCTCCATCCGGGTGTGAAACTGCCCCGCTGGCTGTCAGCTACAGTTTTTTATTGAGCATGAGCTCGATAAGACGGTGTCCCTCTTCAATAAAGAGGCCCGTTGCAGCGGCGCTTTTTTCGCTGAACGATGTACCGTGCATCTGTTTGTATTGCGTGCCATCCCATCCGCCTGATGTTGCGATGCAGAAAGGTACCGGTTCGCCCGTATGGGTCCGCATACTGATCGGTGTCGCGTGGTCCGGGAGCGCCAGCACGGTATAGTCCCGGAACCTGGTTATGCCGTCCATCACCGGACCCACGATCTTCCGGTCGAAGTCCTCGATCGCCCGGAGCTTGTGTTCGAGGTTGCCTTCATGGCCCGATTCATCCGGCGATTCTACATGCAGAAAGACGAAGCTGGCCTGCTTGAGCGCCTCGAGCAGGGCGCTTGCCTTGCCTTCATAATTAGTGTCCAGATACCCGGTTGTCCCATCCACCGGAAGCGGTGTAAGGCCCGCTGCCCTTCCCAGGCCGTGGATCAAGTCCACCGCCGAGATGGTATGGCCCCTGAGACCGAACCTTTTTTCAAACGGTTCCATGGAAGGGCGCCTGCCGCAGCCCCAGAGCCATACGGACGTGGGAGAGCCCTTGTATCTCGAGGCGGCCTCACGTACGGCGGTCGATGAAGATAGTATGCCCGATGATTCCGCCATGATCCGGTTCAGGAGCTCTGCGCCCTTGCCGCGCGGAAGGTGCGGCGCGAAGGCCTGTCCCTGTATGTCGTGAGGCGGTGTGGTATCGGGCAGGTCCTCGTGCGGGTAGTCTCGCCATATCACTATATTCCGATAGGACACGCCTGGGTGATATTCCAGACCGGGTATTGTTATCTCCTGCTCGAGTTGTTTCATGATAACGGCGGAAAATGCCGATTCGATATGGCCTGCGCTGAAGTCATGCATGATTCCGTCACGAATCTCAACCATGTTGCATCGTACCGCCAGGTCGCGCGGCCCCATCTCGATCCCCATGTTGATGGCCTCGAGCGGTGCGCGTCCGGAAAAGGCATTGCGCGGATCGTATCCGAGTATAGACAGGTTTGCTATGTCGCTGCCCGGCTGCATGCCCTCGGGCACCGTGCGGGCAAGGCCGAGAATGCCATCCACGGCGAGGCTATCCAGGGATGGGGTATGCGCGTATTCCAGCGGTGTTTTTCCCCCGAGCTCTGGAATGGGCAGATCGGCCATGCCGTCGCCCAGGAGGATCACGTATTTTGCGTCTTTATTCTTTACCATTTATCCAGCTGGACCCGTCAGAATAGAATTCCTTTTTCCATATCGGGACCTTATCCTTAACCGTGTCAATGATAAAGCGAACGGCCTGGAAAGCCTCATCCCGGTGCGGAGAGGCAGCTGCAATAACGATGCTCGCCTCGCCGATAGCGACACTGCCGTAGCGGTGCACCACCGTGCAGTCGGTTAGTGACCATCGGGCGGTTGCTTCTTCAACGATTTTCTGCAGCTGTTTCCGGGCCATTTCGCCGTAGGTTTCGTATTCCATGGTGAGAACCGTTTTGCCGCGGGATGAGCTCCTTACGCGGCCGATAAAACTCACCACTGCTCCGTCTGCGTCGGTGCCGGTTTCCCCTATAATGCAGGATGTATCTATTGCTTCTTGCTGGAGAACTATCGATATCATGGAATTTCTCTTATCCGCCGCTGACGGGCGGGAATATGGCCAGCCGGTCGCCTTCTGACAGGAGCGCATCATCCTGGCAGTATTCCTCGTTTATCGAGTAAAGGAGAGTCATCTCCCTGTCGCGCGCAGGCTGATAGCTTTTAGTTATCTGGCGGACAATGTCTTTCACTGCGATCCCTTCAGATACGGTGAGCTCTTTTTCGTCGAACCCGAAGGCTTCCCGGACTGACGCGAAGGCTTTGATCTTGATTTTCATTTTTTTCCTGGTGAAGGGTATTGTGCCGGAGGAGCCCCGTATCGCCGCTGTTCTCCAGGGTCGCGGTTTCCCCGGTGACGACGCTATACCTTCTTGATCCTCTTGTTTCTTTTGACCAGAAACAGATAGTGCTTTATATATGGCTGGAGTCCGTCGCTGAAGTCGGCGATTGTAACACTTTTCGGGTCTTTAAGAATGACCCCCAGATTTTTCTTGGTAATATCCTCTTCGCTTGTATCGATAATGACCTTGAAGCGCTTGATGACTTCCTTGTCGACTGCATCATGGGACAGCTTGTTCATCTCTGAATATAGCTTCAGAAGGTTTATTTTCTTTGTTTTGACTTTCACGTTCTTGGTATCATTCTTGCGGACATCATTTTTTATCCGGGCCGGCTTTTTCCGGGCTGTCGCGCTTTTAGGCTTCGATGGCATAAAGTCCCCCAATCAACTGAATGAATTATCGCCGATGTTAGAATATGATAATCTACTGTAAACACAAATTTTGAAAAAAATAGCGATGTTCCGCCTGTCCTGTTAACAATTTTGATTATATGAATACTTATAATGAATATATTATACGTCCGTGCTTACCGGCAATCAAATGAGCGGAGTTTTCCGTAAACTATTAATGTATATTGAAAAAATACCGAATATATAATGGGATCGGTGCCACTGCAGCATATGGCCGTCAGTTGCGCCGGAAACCTTATTGAACCGATAGAGAGGGATATATGCTGAAATGTTCGCGGTGCGGCAAAGAGGTTAACAGCCTCAACCATTACTATGTTCCCCAGAAAAACAGGAGCGAGGGGCTACGCTATTGCATCGCCTGTGCCCGGGCGGAGCATATCGTGACCCTGATATAGCGGCAACTGGTCTGTATCTCGGCCCGTGCCGACCAGGATATTTCTTGACACGCCCGCCTGTTTGCATGACGTGGTAATACGTCAGTCTTCATTTAAAGAAACCCTTTATGACCATAGTGTCTCGTGCCGGGGCGGCATTGCTGCCCCTTGTTTTCCTTTCAATTGTCTGCTCTTCTGAGCGGGGGGATCCCGCGCGCGTTGAGTCAGCCCGTCGGATCGTCTCGCTTTCGCCCTCCCTGACGAGGCAGATCGTGGACCTGGGCTCCGGGTCGCTCCTGGCGGGAGTCACGTCGTATGATGACTACCGGGCCGATGGAGTCGCGATTGTGGGCACGCTGGTACAGCCCAGCCTGGAAATAATAGTCGCGATTCGCCCTGATCTCGTGCTCTGCTCTTCGGAGGACGGACCGGTCCAGAACATCGTGCGCCTGCGTGAGGCGGGTATTCCTTTCCGAAGATTCGATCGCAACAGGGATTTCACCGATATTTGTAAAAACTATATGGCGCTCGGTGAGCTTCTCGGGAAGAGCGATCTCGCACGGCAAAAAACCGCGGAGTACAGCCGTGCCCTGCGGCGTGCTGCATTCTCCGGGACCGGGCTGCGGCCGCGTGTAGCTTTTTTTCTGTCCGGTCATCCCCTCATCGCTGCTTCGACAGGCTCGTTCATCGGCGGCATCATCGCGGATGCCGGCGGTGTGTGCGCGTACGGTGAATCAGCCAGGCCCTATTCCATGGTGTCCATCGAGTCCCTGGCGGACGCTGACCCGGACGTTATCATCGTCATGGCAGGCGAGGATCTGCAGCCGTTTTTCCGCGAGCTTATCGAAGGCTTCCGCGACCTGAAGGCAGTGGCCGAGGGGCGGATGTACCCGGTATCGGCTGATTCCATTCCCTACTATACGCCTGCGGATTACGTGAAGTCGGTGGAGACGGTAGCCCGCATGTTGCGTGGCATGGGCGTGTCGCGGCGGCATCCTATTAAGGATTGACAAACATGCGGGAAAGTGCGCCATAGAGATGCGGTGCTAACCGGCATGGAAATACATGTAATGAGAACCTGGCAAAAAATCCTCCTGCTCCTGGCAATAGGCCTTATCCTGGTCGTGGCCTCCCTCTCCCTCGGTACGCGGTTCATCCCGCCGTGGGACATGGCCGGCATTATTGCGGGCAAATCAAGCTCGGTGGATTACACGATTCTGGTGAAGCTGCGGCTCCCCCGCGTTCTGCTCTCGATAGTTATCGGCGGAGCACTGGCCGTGAGCGGCACGGTGTTCCAGGCCGTATTGAAGAATCCGCTCGCTGACCCATACATCATAGGTGTGTCAGGCGGCGCTGCGCTGGGCGCCACTGCCGCCATCGTGCTGAACGCGAATCCCGGTGTTGTCGCGGCGGCCGCCTTTGCCGGCTCCATGGCCGTCATAACGATCGTGTACCTTTTTTCGAAGAAAATGCGCGTGGGCTCGTCCGCGCTCATTCTTTCCGGAATCGCGCTCGGGTTCATTCTCTCGGCAGCGGTGCTGCTCATCTACGCGCTCTCGCGCTCCGACCAGATACACCGCGCCATGCTCTGGCTCATGGGCGACCTCTCCGGCGCGCGGTACGACATGCTCAACCTCCTGGGCTGTGTTTCGCTCGCGCTCGTGCTGGCGGTCCTGGCATACTGGAAGCACCTCGACGTGATATCCATGGGTGACCGGTTTTCGCGGGGGCTGGGCGTCACCGACCGGGACGTGCGGGTCCTGTTCTGGATTGCGTCCTTGCTCGCGGCGCTTTCGGTTTCCCTGGCCGGCGTGATCGGCTTCGTCGGTCTTATCGTTCCACACATGATGCGCTCGGTTTTCGGGCCCGGTCACCTGCGACTTGTGCCGGCCTCGGCCGTGTGCGGCGGCCTGTTTCTGCTTGTTTCCGATACAATCGGCCGCTCCCTCGTGCCTCCCTTCGAGATACCGGTCGGCGTCATTACCGGCTTCCTGGGAGGTGCCTTTTTCCTCGTGTACATGTTCAGGCGCAGGGGGGCCGCATGAACATCTTTGAGCTTCACCACGTCAACGCCGGATACCGGGAGACCCCCGTGCTCCGTGACCTGAGCCTGTCGGTCGGTGACGGGGAGTTCGTATCGGTCATCGGCCCCAACGGAGCTGGCAAGAGTACGCTGGTAAAGATGCTCGCTGGCGACGTGACGCCGTCGTCGGGATCGCTCCTGTTCAAGGGGCGTCGCCTCCGGGAATACCGCGCCCGGGCGCTGGCCCGCGAGCTTTCCGTGGTCCACCAGGCCGCGGAGGCCATCGCTCCCTTCACGGTCCACGAGTTCATCAGGCTGGGGAGGTTCCCGCACCAGGATGCCTTCGTGCTCGAGTCGGACCGGGACCGGGAGATTATCGCGCGCGTCGCGGATACCACGGGCGTTGCCGGCCTGCTTGCGCGGCCGCTTACCGAGCTTTCGGGCGGAGAGCTCCAGCTCGCGCGGATAGCGCATGCCCTGGCCCAGAACAGCCGCGTCATCCTCCTTGACGAGCCCGTCTCGCACCTTGACATACAGCACGCCGTCATGATCATGGACATCCTCTGGAAGCTGAACCGGGAGGGGACCACGGTGGTAACCGTGCTTCATGACATCAATATCGCTTCGGATTATTCTACGCGTATCGTCGGGCTGAAGGAGGGAGGGTTTTTTTTCAGCGGAGTGCCTGCGGAGGTGCTCAGGTTCGACCTGGTCGAAGCGCTCTTCGGCACGCCCTGTATAGTGCTGGAGAACCCGACCACGGGCAGGCCCTTCGTATACCCGGTCCCGGGGTACATCAAATAAAAAAGCGACGGTCCCTGCCGTCGCTTTTTGTATCCGCTCTTAAAACCCGGTTTCTACCACTCGTCGCTCTGCTTGTCGGTGTACCGGTCGCGCACGACAGCGATGATGTCATCCAGGTACAGGTACTGCCATTCGGAAGGCCGTTCCTTGCCGCCCGGGATCCGGTACTGGATGTTGATAAGCTTCATTATTTTTTTCTGACTCAGGAAGTCTTCCTCCTGGGCAATTCGTTTGCTCAGGAGGACGGTGACCTGCTTCCACCCCAGAAAGTCGATCGATGGGAGGATGACGAGTTTGTGGTTGACCTGCTTTGTGTCCTGGAGCATGAAGGAAAGCTCGCCCATCGTCTTCTTGCCGTATACCCAGAATGAGATGGACTTGCAGTACTTGTCGATGATTATCTCTTTTGCCGGTTTGATGATGAAAATGTCGCCGCCCCGGGACTTCATTTTAATACCCAGGTATTTTTTTGACTTTTCATACGCGGGGAGGTCGGTCCGGATTGCCAGCTTGGCTTCCTGGTCGGAGGTAACGTTGAATGAAATATTTTTATCTGTGTAGGGCGTGGTCTCGAAATCTTCCAGAAAGATTTCCTGGTACACGGTCATCTTCTGCTTGGTATCGGCCGCTGCGCCGTCCTTGGATTCTGATTTTTTCTCCTGTGAGTAGAGGGTTGCGGACATGAATACGGCCGCGAGTATCACGATCATGGTTCTCTTGTTCATACGCTGATCCTCCAGATATAATTGCCGTTGAACGGTATGCTGCAATGATAGTGATATAGTACTACGGGACGCGGGGGGTGTCAATACATTCTCCTGCGCATTGGTAAAAAGTTTTGACAGCCGCGGTTTTTACGCCCCGGTTTGCGCGCGGGCCGGTGTCAGCCCCCTTCGCCATCGGTGTAATCCGGCTCGAAAAAAATCCATTTGACCTGGGGGAACCGCTCCTTGATGGAGCGCTCCACCCGGTTAATGCAGTCCATGAGCTCGATGTCGGAGCAGGAAGGCCGCATCCGCGCCTTGACCGCGAGCATTACGTCGTTCCCCTGCTGCAGGGTGATCAGGTTGAGGAGGGCGATCACATCGGGCACGGAGCAGATGTAATCGGAAATAGCCTGTCTCGTCGCGTCGTCAACGCTCTGGCCGATCAGGAGCCCCTTGATCTCGTTACCCACGCCCACTGCAACGACGACCAGCAGTACGCCGATCATGATGCTTCCCGATGCGTCATAGACCGGGTCTCCGGTCGCGACGGTGAGGAGGACCGCTGCGAGGGCGAAGCTCAGGCCGACGAGGGCGGCCAGGTCCTCGCCCAGCACCACGATGAGCTCGCTCTGCCGCGAGTCCCTGAACCAGCGCCAGAGAGACAGCCCGCCGCGCACCTTGTTGACCTCGCGCAGGCATCCCCGGAGCGATACCGACTCCATGACGATGCTGAAGGCCAGTATGGCCACGGCAAGCCAGGGCGCCTGCAGCCCCTCGTGCACGGAGAGCTTGTGTATCCCCTCGTAGATAGAGAAGAGACCGCCCATGCTGAAGAGGAGCAGGGCCACGATGAAGGACCAGAAGTAGACGGCCCGGCCGTGCCCCAGCGGGTATTCGGCGGAGGGCGGGAGCTTGGAGCGACGGAGCCCTATGAGCAGGAGCACCTGGTTGCCGGTGTCTGCCAGGGAGTGGACCGCTTCCGCGAGCATGGCCCCCGATCCGGTGTAAAGCGCGGCCGTCATTTTGGCCACGGCGATGGTAAAGTTCGCACCCAGTGCATATATGATTGATTTCAGCGAATTCGCGCCGTGTGACATGAAGGGTGCTCCGGTCGGTTCTCCCGGCGCCGTGCGGCGCCGTCCCGCGCTAGTCGGTTTTGTACATCTTGAGTATGAACTCGATCAGCTTGGGGGTGTCGACGTTGATGGGATCGATATACTCGAGTATCCCGGCGAAGAGAAGGATGATCTGGGTTATCCTGCCGATGAAGCGGTCCTCTGCGTCATGCTCGCCCGCAGTTCCTTTCAGGTCCTTGATCGTTCCGGCATAGATATTGAGATGGTTGCGGATGAATTTCCTGGTAATCTCTCTGATTTTATCGTCCTCGAAGCCATATAGGATTATGTTTATCAGGATGCGCATGTTCTTCTTGTCGAGAAGGAACTTCTCTATGCCGAAGAGGGTCGTGATCAACGCCCTGTCGTTGGTGTCGAGGTCCATGCCCTGCACAACGCCGATCTGGTCGCGCTGGATCTGGTTGAAAAAGCTCTCTATCAGGGCCACGTACAGCTCTTCGCGGGTGGGGAAGTAATGCCGCAGTCCGCCCTTTGAGAAACCGGCCTCCTTGGCCACGCTTTCGAGGGAAACCTGTGAATATACGTCCCGTTCGAGGCACCGTTTCAGCGCTTCGATGATATGCTTTTTCTTCTTTATGATCTTCAGTTCTTTCTTCATTTTTTAAGGGACCTGCCAGGTTGGATGCGAAATAGCCCGACCGGATGAAGTTTAATAATAATATTATAATTTTGTAAATAAATATTTTAATTATTTGTCAAATATGTTAATTTTAACTTCTTTTGTACTATTTGTATTGACAAATAATCTGAACAAAAACTGTAATTCGTTGTTTGTTAGAGTGCAAAATTCAATAATACTGATTCCTGAACTATATGCCCAAACGCACTGATATCAAAAAAATACTCATCATAGGCTCGGGACCGATAGTTATCGGTCAGGCCTGCGAGTTTGATTATTCCGGTTCACAGGCCTGCAAGGCCCTGAAGGAGGAGGGGTACCATGTGGTACTCATTAACTCCAACCCGGCCACCATCATGACCGATCCTGATCTGGCGGACAGCACCTACATTGAGCCGATAACCCCGGACGTGGTCGAGAAGATCATCGAGCGCGAGCGGCCGGACGCCCTGCTCCCGACAGTCGGCGGTCAGACCGCCCTGAACGTGGCCATGGCCCTGGCTGAGCGGGGCGTGCTGGAGCGATACAGCGTGGAGCTCATAGGCGCGAACATCGACTCCATCAAAAAGGCCGAGGACCGCGAGCTCTTCAAACAGGCGATGCTCTCTCTCGGCCTCTTGGTGCCGAAGTCCGGCCTGGCCTCCTCTCTCGACGAAGCGCTGGCAGTGATGGAGCGGATCAGCCTGCCAGTCATCATCCGGCCCGCTTTTACCCTGGGCGGCACGGGCGGGAACATCGTGTACAACCGCGAGGACTTCCTCGACCTGGTGACCCGGGGGCTCGATGAGTCGCCCATAAGCCAGGTGCTGCTCGAGGAGTCGGTGATCGGGTGGAAGGAGTTCGAGCTGGAGGTGATGCGGGACCGGAAGGACAACGTGGTCATCATCTGCTCGATCGAGAACATCGACCCCATGGGGATACACACCGGCGACTCGATTACCGTGGCGCCCCAGCAGACCCTGACTGACCGCGAGTACCAGGACCTCCGGAACATGGCGATCAAAATCATCCGCGAAATCGGCGTCGATACCGGCGGCTCCAACATACAGTTTGCCGTGAATCCGCTCGACGGCCGGGTAACGATCATCGAGATGAACCCGCGCGTGAGCCGGAGTTCCGCGCTGGCCTCCAAGGCGACCGGGTTCCCCATCGCGAAGATCGCGGCGAAGCTCGCCATCGGCCTCACCCTCGACGAGATTCCCAACGACATCACCCGGGAGACGCCCGCGTCATTCGAGCCGACCATCGATTACGTCGTGGTCAAGGCGCCGCGCTGGGCCTTCGAGAAGTTCGAGGGCGCCGACTCGCGGCTGGGCACGCAGATGAAATCGGTGGGAGAGGCCATGGCGATCGGCCGGACCTTCAAGGAGGCCTTCCAGAAGGCGCTCCGTTCCCTGGAGATAAACCGTTTCGGCTTCGGCTCCGACGGCGTACTCAAGATCGTCGAGATGCTCCGGCGGCTCCCCGACCGGCACAGGCGCGACATCATCGAGAAGGAGCTCGCCAACACCCGCGAGGACCGGATGTTCTTCCTGAACGTCGCCTTCAAGATGGGCTGGTCGGTGGACCGGGTGGCGCATCTCACCGGCATCGACCGGTGGTTCCTGGGCCAACTCAAGGAGATCGTGGACGCAGCGCAGGACTTTGCCGAGGAGTGCAGGTCGCGGGCTTATACCGCCGAAGACGTGCGGAGGATGAAGCGACTCGGCTTCTCGGACCGCCAGCTCGGCTACCTGTCGCACCGCGATGACCTGGTGCGCCTGTACGAGCGCGGTCCCGGCGCGCAGAAGGAATACGCGAAATCGCTCAAGGTACACGAGGACGAGGTGCGCCGTCTGCGGTACGGGGCCGGCATCGTACCCGGCTTCAGGCTCGTCGATACCTGCGGCGGCGAGTTTGCGGCGTATACGCCATACTATTATTCATCGTACGACGACGCCGACGAGACGGCGTCCTCTGACGCGCGGAAGATCATGATCCTGGGCGGCGGCCCCAACCGGATCGGCCAGGGGATCGAGTTCGATTACTGCTGCTGCCACGCCTCCTTCGCCCTGCGCGAGGCGGGGATCGATTCGATCATGGTGAACTCCAACCCGGAGACGGTCTCGACCGATTACGATACCTCCGACCGTCTCTACTTCGAGCCGCTTACCCTGGAAGACGTGCTCCATATCAATGACCGGGAGAAGCCGGAAGGGGTCATCGTGCAGTTCGGCGGCCAGACGCCCCTGCGGCTCGCGCGCGCCCTGGAGGAAAACGGTGTGAAGATCCTGGGCACCTCGCCCGACTCGATTGACCGGGCGGAGGACCGCGAGCGCTTCGCCGAGGTGGTGCGCAAGCTCGGCCTGCTCCAGCCGGAGAACGGCATCGCCTTCGCAGAGGAGGAGGCCATACAGATAGCCGGGAGGATCGGCTACCCGGTGCTCGTGCGCCCGAGCTACGTGCTGGGCGGCCGCGCCATGGCCATTATCTACGACGAGGACAGTTTAAGGAACTATATCGCCACCGCGGTGGAGCTCTCGCCCGAGCACCCGATACTGGTGGACGATTTCCTGGAAGACGCACTCGAGATCGACGTCGACGCGATCGCTGACGGCACGGACGTCTATATCGGGGCAATCATGGAGCACGTGGAGGAGGCCGGCATACACTCGGGCGACTCCGCCTGCATCATCCCGCCCCTGTCGGTCTCCGACGAAATGCGGCAGACCATCATGGAAACCACCCGGGCCCTGGCAACGGAGCTGGAAGTCCGCGGCCTGCTGAATATCCAGTACGCGATCAAGGACGGCAGGCTCCACGTGATCGAGGTTAACCCGCGGGCCTCCCGCACCGTGCCCTTCGTGTCCAAGACCACCGGCGTGCCCCTGGCAAAGGTGGCGGTAAGGGTCATGCTGGGCGGCCGGCTCGCGGATTTTGGCCTGACCGAGATGAAGAAGATTCCTTTCGTCAGCGTTAAGGAGGCGGTCCTGCCTTTCAATAAGTTCCCCGGCGTGGACACGCTCCTCTCGCCCGAGATGAAATCGACCGGCGAGGTAATGGGGATCTCGTCCACCTTTGGTGAGTCCTACTACAAGGCGACACTCGCCGCCGGCGATTCCCTGCCGATGACGGGGACCGTGCTCATTTCGGTAAACAGCCGCGCCCGGGAGGAGATCCTGGCCGGGGTGCGCAGCCTGCACGAGGCCGGGTTCCGCCTCATGGCGACCGAGGGCACCGCGCAGCACTATATCGAGCATGGCATTCCCTGCGGACAGGTGCACAAGGTCAGCGAAGGCCGGCCCAACATTATCGACCTGATAAAAAATAATGAAGTTGACATGATCATCAATACGCCCTCAGGTAAGGTATCGAAGGATGACTCATACCTCATCCGCCAGGCGGCGGTGCGGTATCACGTTCCATACATGACGACGGTGCAGGCGGCGCGGGCCGCCATTTCCGGCCTGCTTGAGATTAAGCGCACGGGGGGCATCCTGATACGGCCGATCCAGGAATATCACAAAGAGGTTATCTAGGAATGGGGAAGGAAATTCTGCTCAGGAGCAAGGATATAGCCGAAATCATCGACCGGCTCTCCGCCCGGATCCTTGCTGATGCCGTGAGCGTCGACAAACTGGCCGTTGTCGGTCTGCAGACCGGCGGTGTAGAGCTCGCGCGCCGCATACGCGAGAGGATCGAGGCCCTCTCGGGTAATAAGATCCAGAGCGGCACCCTCGACATCACCTTCTACCGCGATGATCTCGCCACCCGCGGCGTGCTGCCCTCGATCAAGGAGACGTCAATCTCCTTCGACATATCCACGATGACCGTCCTTCTCGTGGACGACGTTATTTTCACCGGACGCACCACCAAGGCGGCGCTGGAGACGCTCACCTCCTTCGGCAGGCCGAAGGCGATACGCCTGTTTGTCCTGGTGGACCGCGGGAACCGTGAGCTCCCGATACAGCCGGATTACTGCGGCTTTAAAGTCGAGACGGGTATCAAGGACAACGTCGAGGTCATCCTGGGCGAAGGGTCATCAGCGGAGGACAGCGTAGTCCGCACCGCCGCCGGTGCCTAGGTCGCGCGTGCGGGGTCGTCCCCTGCGGAAATCCGGCCGAGGATCTGCCTGAGGTACATCTCCAGAATCTTTCCGTTCTCTATGTTCCGGCCGGACCCCTCGATCGGGTAGCTCGTCGCCCCGGTCATGCTCTTCACTTCCTCCCTGATCCGGTCGAAATAGCCGATCTTCATCCTTGTCAGCTCGATCGCTTTCTTCTCCATGTCTGAATTGAGAGCAATCGCCCCCGTTATGTCGAAGTTCATCCCTGATACAATCTCGATGTCGCGACAGGCGATGCGTATGTAGGAGACCAGGTTGCCGGTCATGTTGCGGACGCCGCCGGTGACGCCGGGCCCGGGATTGATCTCCTCCGCGAGGTCGCGGGCAGGGAGGAACTCCTTAATCTCGAGCGACAGGAGCACGGTGAGCTCGCTCATCAGCTCCCGGTTATGGATGAAGAGCCGGTGCCTGGAGAGCACCAGCTCCTGTATCGCGTTCGAGTCGGCATGCAGGTTTTCGGTGAGGCGGTTGACCTCGTCGGCGAATACCAGCTGCGTTATCGAGCTGCGGTTTACGGCGGCGGCGGTGTTCCATTCCGCGTTCGCCTCCTCGATAAGCCCGGACAGGTCGTCCATGCGGCGCTCTTCTATGAGCCGCCGCACCTCTTTCAGCCGCCCGACTATCTGAAGGCCCCGCTTCATGTTGGAGGATGAGCCCCGGATAGCCGCGTCCGCGTCCTCGATGGTGCGGAAGGCGAGTTTCTTGAGCCGTTCAATCGATTCCCGCTGGTATTTCCTCCTGTTTATGATGAGCCCGTCCATCAACACGATATCGGTATCGTTCTGCATGATGATATGGAGTATCACGATTGCCTTTCGGAGCGAATCGGCGAGCGCGTCGATCATCTCGCCGAGGCGGGAGAGCGCCGATGGATCGGCGAGGGACCCGGGCGTCAAATCGTCCAGCAGCTCCTTCTGGCGCCTGATATTGTTTTCAAGCCCCAGGCAGTAATTCAGGATCATGGAGTCCTGGTCCCGCATCGTCCTGTTGGCGCGGGATATTATTTCGAACTCATGGCCCAGGATGTCTCCGACCTCCATCGACTGACGGATCAGCGCGATGGCTTCTTCCGAGTGGATCTTCCTGAGACGCGACGACTCGTTCACCTGGCGCTCTATCGCGCCGAATTCCTCTGCCTTGTTATTGAGGTTTGCCAGGATTGCGTCATACATGGATATGCCTGTTTCGGCTATCATACCCCCACCGAGGCGTATCAATCAACCCCTTTTTCAGATCGTGGGGCCTCATGCGGCATAATGCGACAGTCGGGCGGCCCGGAAATTGTGCGGGTATCGAACCACTAGTAAATATGGACAGACCGCGCCATAACGTCTGATTACCGGTTCAGGATTTCCAGCTTGGCTTGTTATCATTGATCCGTGTTCAATGTTTATTTTGCTTTCCCTCGCGGTCGCGTGACCCGGCCTAAAAATTACGATCAAGCCGGAGCGTGTGGAAAATGATTTGACTGATATTTTAACCTGTTGTTACAATCATAACTTGCGAGTGGGCAACACAGGTGCCGGATCCCGGCATGAACCGGAACGAGATAATGCAAAAAAAGAAAATACTCATCGTTGAGGACGAGGCGGTTATCAGTCTCTATATACAGAACAGCCTCGTTAACCTCGGTTTTGAAATATGCGGACACGCCATATCCGGCGAGGAAGCGGTACGGATGGCCCGGGAGCTTTCACCCGATATCATACTCATGGACATCGTGCTCCAGGGCGCGATGGACGGGATTGAAGCCGCGAAGCTCATCAGGGACAGGCTCGGGATTCCCGTCATCTACATGACCGGCAACGCCGACATGTCCACTGTCACCCGCGCCCGCGATTCGGCGCCCTACGGCTATGTCCTGAAGCCCATCGATTTGCTGCACCTGTTCTCGACCATTGACGCGGTCATACACCGCCGCGACCTCGAGCTCCGGCTCACGGAGAGCGAGGAGAAATATCGCAACCTCGTGGAAGAGATCAACGATGTCATATACTCCCTTGATGAAAACGGAATGATTACTTTTATTTCTCCCAGGATCAAAAATGAAACCGGTTATTCGTACAATGATGTGATCGGGCAGTCGTTCGTTGAACTTGTTTATCCGGAAGACCGTCAAAAGGTCATGAGCATTTTCCAGAAGCGCCTTGAGGGTTTTGCTGGTTCGTACGAATTTCGGGTAAATTCGAAGGGCGGCGAGCCTATATGGGTGCAGACGTCAAGCATGCCCCTCGTCCGCGACGGCGTGTTCAGGGGCGTGCGGGGCGTCATATCAAACATCAGCGAACGCAAGAAAACAGAAGAGACGCTGAGGATGCTCGGGACGGCCGTGGAGCAGGTGGTTGACGGTATTGCCGTGTCCGACCAGGACGGTAACATCCTGTATGCGAACCGAGCCTGGGTAACGATGCACGGCCTCACGAAGGCGGACATCCCGGGGAGCAAAATGGCGCTTTTCCATACTGAAGAACAGTACGGGAACGGCGTGCTGCCGTTCCTCGAGAAAGTCAGGCTCCATGGATCACACGAGGGCGAAGTGGGGCATGTTCGCAGAGACGGTTCCGTCTTCCTGACATGGATGTCCGCGAGCATACTGCAGGACGACCGGGGCATTCCGTCCCGGTACGTGGGTGTCGCGCGGGACATCACCGGCCAGAAAGAAGCGGAACGGGCACTGAAGGAGAGCGAGGAGCGCTTTCGTGCCGTGGTGAACAACCTGCAGGATCTAATCGTTGTCATGGATTCCGGCGGGGTCGTGAACTTCGAGAACCCGGCCGTGGCCACACGCCTCGGCTATTCGATGATCGACAAAAGTGCGTTTGATATTGTGCATCCTGACGACATACAGGTCGTGATCAAGGACTTCGGCGAAGTGGTGTCCAGAACGAACCCGGGCATACCGACCGAGTTCCGCATACTGCACAACGACGGGTCCTGGATCTATGTCGACGCGCTCGCAACGAACATGACCGATAATTCGATCATACGCGGCATCCTGGTCGTGCTGCGGGACATTGACCAGCGCGTACAGGTGCAGAAGGCGCTCGGGGAGAGCGAGGAGCGGTACCGCGCCCTGTTCAACCAGTCGCCGGTCGGCGTGTTCAAGTTCGATACCGACCTGAAGTTGACCGATTGCAATGAGCGGCTCGGTGAGATAATGCGCGCACCGCGGGATAAGCTGGTAGGCCTGAACCTTCGAAAGCTGAAACACTCCCTGGTGGTGCCGCAGCTCGAAGACACACTGAAAGGAAACGTGAATCACTATGAAGGGGAGTATGACTCCACGCTGAGCAGTGTCAGGTTGTGGATTGCCGTGTCGGCAAGCCCCCTGCGCGACGAGACGGGAAAGGTCATCGGCGGAATGGCCGTGCTGGAGGATATCACAGACCGCTACAGGGCCGAGGAGGGCCTGCGGTTGTCCGAGGAAAGGAACCGCCTGCTGGTGGAGAACGCGAGCGAGGGCATAGCCGTGATCCGGGACTGGCGGTTCGTGTTCGTTAACCCCCAGTTGCTGAAGCTGACCGGTTATGCGATGGAGGAGATGGAATCGCGCACCTTCACCGAGTTCATTCATCCGGATGACCGCGAGATGATTTCGGGACGCTACCGGAAGCGGCTTGCCGGCGATACCTCGGCCTTCATATACGAGGTGCGTTTCCTGACCAGCGCCGGCGATGTCAGGTGGACCGAGCTCAATTCCGTGCTTTTCCGCTGGCAGGACGGGGACGCGGTGCTTATATTCATCAGGGACATCACGGAGCGCAAGACGGCGGAAGAGGAGCGGCGCAAGATCGAGGCGCAGATCCAGGTGACCCAGAAGCTGGAGAGCCTGGGCGTCCTTGCCGGCGGTATAGCCCATGATTTCAATAATTTACTGATGGCGATCCTGGGCAATATTGATCTCGCGCTCATGGACATGACGCCGTCATCGCCAGTGCGCAGCAACCTCCTGGAGGCCGCGAAGGCGTCCCAGCGCGCCGCCGATCTCTGCCGCCAGATGCTCGCCTATTCGGGGCGCGGGCGATTCTCCAGCGAGGCGATCGACCTGAACGAAGCCGTAGAGGAGATGGGTCACATGCTCGAGGTATCGATCTCCAAGAAGGCGCTGCTGCGCTATAATTTCGCCGGCGGGCTTCCCGCGATAGATGCGGACGCGACCCAGATACGCCAGATCATCATGAACCTCGTCATCAACGCTTCCGACGCCATCGGGGAGCGGAGCGGTATTATCTCGATTTCCACGGGCGCGATCTATTGCGACCGCGAGTTCCTTTCCGAAACATGGCTGAACGAGCAGCTGCCGGCCGGCCTCTATGCCTATGTCGAGGTTGCGGACACTGGATGCGGCATGGACAGGGAAACGCTCCCGAGGATCTTTGACCCGTTTTTCACCACGAAATTTACCGGGCGCGGTCTCGGGCTTGCGGCGGTTCTCGGCATCGTCCGGAGCCACAGGGGAGCCATCAAGGTATACAGCGAAACGGGGAGGGGAACGACGTTCAAGGTGCTCTTCCCCACACTGGAAAAACCCGCCGAACGGCCGGACGGGGCGTCGGAACCCGGAAACGAGTGGCGGGGAAGCGGCACGGTCCTTCTCGCTGACGATGAGGAGACGATCCGGACGCTCGGCGGCAGCATGCTTACGCGCCTGGGCTTCTCGGTCATAACCGCGGAGAACGGGATCCAGGCCCTGGAGATTTTCAGTAAGCACGCCGACGAGATCGCGTTCGTCATACTCGACCTGACCATGCCGCGCATGGACGGCGAGGAGACCTACCGCGAGCTTCGCCGCGTGCGGAAGGACGTGACCGTCATCATGTCCAGCGGATATAACGAGCAGGAGATAACCCAGCGGTTCGCCGGGAAGGGGATCGCCGGCTTCATCCAGAAGCCCTACCAGATGGCGGACCTCGCGGCGGCGCTGAGGAAAATATTGAAATAGCGGCGACGGCCCGGCCGCCGTCCCGCCCAGAGGCAGTATGCGGAAGCATCGTATCCTCGTGGTCGAGGATGAGGCAATCATCGGCATGCACATCAAGTCGACCCTTGGCCGGTTCGGGTATGAGGTGCTGGGCGTGGCGGCGTCCGCGAAGGAAGCCATAACAATGGCACGGGAGCTTGAGCCGGACCTCCTGCTCATGGACATCGTTATGCCGGGAAGCATGGACGGCATAGAAGCGGCGGCGGCAATCAGGGGCACGCTTGATCTGCCGATCGTGTACCTGACCGGGAACGCGGACATCTCGACGGTTGCCCGCGCGCGCGAGACGAACCCGTACGGCTACGTGCTGAAGCCCGTCAATCCCCAGGACCTGTTTTCAACCATTGATACCGCCCTGCACCGCCACGAGCTGGAAAAAAAGCTCCGGGATAGCGAGGAAATGCTCCGCAAGCTAACCGACAACATGAGGGACATGGTCGGCCAGATGGACCGCGACAGCAGGATCATCTACGCGAGCCCCTCGCACAGGAAGATAGCGGGATACGATCCCGAAGAACTGATGGGAACGTCGCCCATGGACCTTGTGCACCCCGATGACAGGGATGCGCTCTGGAAGGCGTTTTGCAGCGGGGTATCGGACCACGTTGACATACGGACCGAGTACCGCGGACGGCACAAGGACGGGCATTATCTCTGGCTTGAGACCGTCCATTCGTACATCTATACCCCGGAGGGCGAATTCGACGGCGCCGTATTTTCGTCGCGCGATATAACCGAGCGCAAAAAGGTCGAGGCGCTTCACCGTGAGAGCGAGGAACGGTACAATGCCCTCTTCAGCCGATCTCACGACTGCGTGTACGTGCACGATTTCACCGGGAAATTTATCGACGCCAATGAAGCCGCGCTGAAGTTGTTCGGCTACTCGAAAGATGAAGTGAAACAAATTGATTTTCAGTCGATCCTGTCGGAGGACCAGCTTCCTGCCGCCATGGAGGCCATGAAGGAGATTTTTTCCGTCGGCTTCCAGAAGGAAAAAAGGGAATTCCGGATCAGGACGAAGAAGAACGAGATCAGGAATATCGAGGTTCTGGGAATGCTTCTCTACCGGGACGGCAGGCCTGACGCCATCCTCGGCATCGGTCGCGACATCACCGAGCGGAGGCAGACCGAGCAGGCCCTGCGCGATAGCGAGGCGAAATACCGGCTCATCGCTAACATGATGAGCGACGTGGTGTGGACGGTAAACATGGAGTTTCGTTACACGTACATGAGCCCTTCGTGCGAGAAGGTTTTCGGCTATATGTCGGAGGAAATAACCGGCAGGAACGCGGCGGAGATACGGGGCCCGGAAGAATTTTCCCGGCTCTTGAAGCTTTTCGAAGAAGAGATGAGGCTTGAAGCGGCAGGGAGAGCCGACCCGGACCGCCATATTATGCTTGAACATATGGCGATCCACAAAGACGGCCGGCAGGTCTGGCTGGAAAGCGTGGTCAGGGCGATCCGCGACAGCAACGGGGGCATCATCGGTCTTCACGGGGTTTCACGCGATATAAGCAAGCGGAGACAAGCTGAAGAGGCCCTTGTCGTCAGTGAAGAAAAGTACCGGGCTCTTGTCGAATCGACTGACACCGGCTATGTAATTGTTGATCCAGCCGGGTGCGTTTTAGATGCCAATTCTGAATACGTGCGTCTGACAGGGCACGCGAATATCGCCGATATACGGGGGCGGAGCGTGTTGGAGTGGACCGCTGTTCATCACCGTGTGAAAAACGAGGAAGCGGTCAGGCGTTGTTTCGAGCAGGGATTCATCAGGAGCCTGGAGATAGACTATGTCGATGGCAGTGGGAAGATCACACCGATAGAAGTCAATGCGACCGTAGCGGGTTCCGGCCCCGACAGTCGTATCCACACCCTGTGCAGGGACATATCCCGTCGCCGTGCGGCCGAGGACGAGCTATTGAAAAGCAAGGAGCAGTTCCGCGCACTGTTCGAGCGGTCCTCCGCGGGGATTTTCATATACGACCGGGACATGACCGTTACCGACTGCAACCAGCAGTTTGCGGATATTTTAAAGACAAAGCGGGAGAACCTCCTGGGGCTCAATCTCAATCTCCTCAGGGAAACCCATATCGCCAGAAGCCTTGTTGAGGCCCTCGAGGGGAAGCTTTCAGTTTACAAGGGGCCCTACCGGGCCACGACCACCGGCGCGGTACCCTGGATCTCCTCCTCGGTCAGTCCCCTGTGCGACGCGAAGGGTGAGATCGTGGGCGGGCTCGGTATTGTCGTCGATATAACGGATATGATAACTGCACAGGAGGCGGTAAGGGAGCGGGAGGAGCGATTTCGTGCTGTATTCGACCAGTCTCCGGTCGGAATATTCACCTATAGCCATGACATGGTGCTGACCAATTCGAATGCCCGGTTCGCGACTATCCTGGAAACAACAATTGAAAAGCTGATCGGCCTGGACCTGACACAGCTCAAGGAAAAGGCGGTTATTCCCGTACTTGAGGAGGCCATCCGGGGAGGGGTGTCGTATTACGAAGGGCCGTACCATGCCACTACCAGCAACGCATTCCGGTGGGTGCGGTTCAGCGTAAGCCCCCTGCGGGGACCGGACGGCGCCGTAACTGCCGGCATCGGCGTGGTGGTGGACATATCCGATCGCAAGAAGGCAGAGGAAGCCCTCCGGGAGAGCGAGGAGCGGATACGGGCCTCCCTCGCGGAAAAGGAAACGCTCCTCCGTGAGGTGCACCACCGGGTGAAAAACAATTTCCAGGTGATCACGAGCCTGATGTCGCTCCAGTCCGCCAGGATTAACAATCCCGATCTGCGCAAGGGTTTCATCGATGCGCAGAACCGGATAAGGTCGATGTCGCTGATTCACGAAAAACTCTACCAGTCAGACGATCTGTCGCACCTCGACATCTCGTCATACGTCAATACGATCGTCTACGAGTTGTACAGCAGTTTCGCGGACGGCAACAGGAAGATCGTGCCCCGCGTGGACATTGCCGACATCCGCCTGACCGTCGACCAGGCCATTCCCTGCGGCCTGATCATCAACGAGCTGCTGATGAATTCTTTCAAGCATGCGTTTCCGGCGGGGTGGAAGGGCGACCCGGAAGTGCTGGTTTCCATCCGCGTAAGCGGCGGCACGGTCGAGATGATCATAAGCGATAACGGCATCGGCCTGCCGGAATCGGTCAACCTCAACACGCCGGAGACGCTGGGTCTTTCGCTGGTGCCGATGCTGGTCCGGCAGCTCGGGGGAACGATCGTTCTCGATCGCTTGTCGGGCACCCGCATGATAATCACGTTTTCCGTGAAATGAGGAGCGCGACGGGGCAGCTGCAACATCCGGGAGAGACATGAGTTACCGTGATTTTTTCCTGGCCCGTGGAGCCGGCTGAGCGCCGGCCCGCGGTGAAACACGGCCGGCGGCGAGATACGCGCGCCGCAGTTTTTCCGGGAACTTCTCTATGGCATAGCGCAGCATGGTCCGCGGCATCGCGGCCGCGTGCAGGTCCAGGAAGCGAATCTCCGCGCTTCTGTCGCGCTTTCCCGCTTCCCGCAGCATCCACCCCGCGGCCTTGTGTATCAGGTCATGGCTGTCGGCCAGGAGCATGCCGGCGATGTCGAACGTTGTTGCGAGGTCGCCGTTTCTGATGAAGGTCAGGGTCGAAATGATTGCGATGCGCCGCTCCCACAGGCTCCCCGAGCGGGCAAGTCGGTAGAGGGGCGCGCGGTCCCGTTCCGCCAGGTGCGCGCCCAGCAGGCCGGGGGCCGACAGGTCGACCAGGTCCCAGTTGTTGACATGAGCGGTGTTAGCAAGGTATATCCGTATGACCTTCTCCCGCTCCGCGTCATCACCCCGCCGGTAGCGCTCGAGGAGCAGCATGAGCGCGATGAGCCGCTCCTCGTGGATTTTTGACACCATGAGCTTTGCCGCGTCATCAGCAGACAGGTCCCGGTGGCGCCGCGCGATCCCGCGCTGTACCGGCACGGTGAGGCCGAGGAACCGGTCCCCCTCTCCGTACTCGCCCGGGCCGGTCTTGAAAAATCTCATCAGGTTTTTAGCCTGCACCGGGTCGGCGTGTTTCCGGATCTCCTGTTTTAATTTCGTCAGGCTCATGGCTCTCCTCGATGCACTGTGCCATACCGCGGCCGTGCGGCGCAATAAAAAAATGTCCCGGGATCATGCCCTGCAGCGCGGGGGGCGATAATTAATGTTGACACGACGGTCTTTTCGAAGCAGGGTATTAATGCAGCGCCAATCCAATTGCCGGAGCGATGTATGCCTGAAATGACCTTCTGTCCCTGGTGCGGGAACCGTCTCGGGACAAGGATGCTGGAGGGGAAGAGCTACCGTGCCTGCGTAACCGGACCGTGCGGATTCGTATGGTGGGACAATCCACTGCCGGTTGTTGCCGCGATCGTCGAGCATGACGGCGCGGTAATAATCGCGCGCGGCAGGGGGTGGCCGGCGAATATGTTCGGAATCATCACCGGCTTCCTCGAGCGGGGCGAGTCGCCGGAAGACGCGGTCCTCCGCGAGGTGCGCGAGGAGTTGGGCCTGGCCGCTACGTTGAAGGGGTTCGTGGGGATATACCCGTTTTTTCAGGCGAACCAGCTCCTGCTGGTGTATCATGTAGCCGCTGAAGGAACCGTCACGATGAACGAAGAGCTCGCGGAGATAAAGCATGTGAGCCCGGAGAAACTCCGGCCCTGGCCGCTGGGAACAGGCCCGGCGGTGAAGGACTGGCTTGAGCGAAGGAAAAAAACGGATGATGGGGCGTCCTGATGATCCGGCCCACTGCGGCGGGGCCTGACGGGCGGCTACAATCCTGACGAACGAAACCTGGATTCGCCCACGGGGACCAGGTATTCACGGGTCTGCACGATGTCGCTGATCCATTCCGCGACGTCTCCGTCACTCAGGTTGTCCAGTATGTCGGGGATGATGACGTTGCGCGCGTAATCCATGTCGGCGACACCGTTCGAGAGGATCGTCGTGTAGCGCCGGGTCAGGTAGGACGGTGATTTGGCCTGGTCCTCGCTTTCCCACCTGTGGCAATCGGCGAGGCCTGAGCCGTTCCTCCATTCGACGGTGCCGTAGTCGTCGGATGAAAAGAATATCTTTTCGATGATCCCCGCGACGTCCAGGTAGATGACCATGGACTTGGCGACGAAACCCTGGCGAAGATAATATGCGTACGCGATCTTTTTCCCGTTATCGGTTGGGGCGATCGATATGAGCTTGATAAAATTATCGTCATTCATGTTTTTATATACGTTCAGGCCCTGTTTGTTGCATGCGGATGATCTGTTTTTCAGCTCCGGAAAATCACTAAGATGGTAGTCTCTCAGAGCTTTTCATAATCATCAATCATTTTATGGTTTTATTCCGGAAAAAAGCTTTACGAGGCGGCCTATCGGGGAGGGGATAAAAATTTACGATTTCACCGTGCGGGATGCAAAAAAATGGCCGGCCTGTTGTTTCAAATCTTGACAGGTCATATACTCCGTGCTAGTATGCGACCTTATTGACGTGATCGAGCTTGACGTGATCGAGCTGATGCATGGCGCACAGCGTACAAACGTGCGCTGATACTATTCAACGTTTATACAGGGGGGATGCATGAACACTGTATCAATTTCGAAGAACCAGCCGAGGGACCCGGCGCAGTATGGGGACATTGACATGTGGCATAATCTGAAGGGCTATTTCTTTTCCGCCGGGGTATTCGGCGGTCTCGGCCTGATGTCCCTGGCCGCGGTGTTTATAGGGCCTTACGAAGCCGGCCTGATCGCGTTTAAGATAACCGCTTCCCTCGTGCTATGCTACATGGGCGCGCGGCTGATACTCAAGGCGGTGAAAGGCCGCCGCGACAGGGTACAGGCGTTTACTTCCGGCATTCTGCAGAAGGGCGAGATTGTCAGCCATGGAGGCACTTTCGTGATTTGGAAAAGCAGCCGCTTCTACACCCTCATCGTCCAGGTGCGGACGGAAGAGGGGAAGCTGCTGGAAAAGAAGATCCGGTCGGAGAGTTCGTCGTTACACGCCGACTTTCCCATGCATGTTGAGATGGACGTGCTGGTCGATCCCGCGACCGGCGCCATGTTTGTCCCGCCTGAAGTCGACATAAAGGCCGTGTTCGTGTGACCCGGTCATGCAGTCAGCCGCATCCATAAAAAAGGACGAGGACGACTTCTACCGGGAGAGCCGCGGCAAAAAGGTCTGCTACGTCCACATAAACCAGGCCGTGGTAAAGGACGAAAGCCACATGATCCATATAGACCTCGGCTCCTGTGCATCGGTCGTACTCTGCGGCCTTGACGGGGCGGGCAGGGCCTGGTTCGGCGTGAATCACCTGTTCAAGTCGCGGATCGCGAACAGCGACATAGCGCTCGAGCAGGTTGCCGCCCTGTACAACAGCATGGAAGATCAGGACGTGAAGCGGATCTGCTGCCTGGGCCTGTTCGGCGCCGGGTACCGGGAGAACAGCCTGGCGAAAAGCACCGCTCAGTTGAACGTGCTTACTATACTCGAGGCGCTGAGCCTCTTTAACCTTTCCATAGAGATATTCCAGACCGGCTACAGCCAGGGTCTCAGCGTACTGAAGTCGGACGCGCGTCAGAGCTTCCTCATTATGCATAAAAACCTCGGCGAACGGTCGGTCCGTATCATTGAGATTCCGCTTGTCCAGCTTTTCAGGGGCTGATTCCCCACGTGGGGACATAACGTCGCAAAACACGTGACATAACGCTCGCAAAAGTATTAATGCAGTCTCGTCCCGCAGGTCGATGAAGTAAGCATGGGCGCGGAGCGGCAATGCAGCTCCGCGTCTGCAGCATTACTTCATCGGGCGTATACGCGGAGAGACGGGCGGATGATAACGGAGCGGCAGTATGTCACGATCGAGGAGACGGCCTCGATCCTCGCGGTTTCACCGGCGACGGTACGGAACTGGATCA
>JBGTBN010000137.1:0-11621 GCA_041749375.1 Spirochaetota bacterium | reverse complement strand
GGCAGGGTGTGAACCCGCCCCCTCCCGGCCTCCCCCGCACGCGGGGGAGGTGGCCGCAGGCCGGAGGGGGCCGTCCAGCATAACCCGCAGCTTTTCGTATATGCCGTCAAACCCGCCGTTGGACATGATCACGATAACGTTCTCGTCGCCGGGCGAGAGGTTCTTTTCAATGTGGTCGAGAATACCCTCTGTTTCAGGAAAGAGGTGCGAGCTGCCGTTAAAGGCCCTGATGTCGCGAAGGAGCCGGTCCGGGTCCAGCTGTTCGCCCTCACGCACGGCCGAGCCCTCGAACGGCGTCTTTATTAAAATGACGTCCGCAGCCGTAAAGGCGGCGGGGAGTATGCTCTGGAACACGTTACGCCGCGACGTGGCCGAGCGCGGCTCGTACACGGCCCATATCCGCGCGTCCGGATAGCGCTCCCGCATGGTGGTGAGCACGGAGGAGATCGCGGTCGGATGGTGTGCGAAGTCGTCGTACACGATGGTGCCGTTATTACGAAAGACCAGCTCCTGGCGCCGCTTCACGCCGAGGAACGATTCCACGCCCCTGCGGATGCCGGCGTCGTCCGCGCCCAGGATCCCGGCCATGGCGACCGCGGCGGTGATGTTTGCGTAGTTGAAGTTCCCGAACTGCCCGGACCTAAGGTCCAGGACCCCGTCCGGGCGCTTGATGCGGAGGTCGGAGAAGCGGCCGGAATATCCCCTGAACGAACAGGCAAAGTCCGCGCCCTTCCCGCCGTACGAAAAGGTCCGCGAATGAGACTTCGCAACGATCTCTGCAAGGTTCGGGTAGTCGGCGGAGTAGACGATGCCGCCCTCCGAGGGCACGATGTTCACGAGCCTCCGGAACCAGAGCTCGATCTCCGCCAGGTCGCGGTAGATGTCCGCGTGGTCGAACTCGAGCGAGGTGAGGACCAGGTGCGAGGGCCGGTAGAAGATGAACTTGGGCACCTTCTCGAAGAAGGCGGAATCGTACTCGTCCCCCTCGATGATGAAATGTTTGCCGCTGCCGAGCCTGAAGTTGGAGTTGTAGTTCCGGGACACGCCGCCCACGAAAAACGAGGGCGACAGCCCTGCGCTTTCCAACAGGTGGGCCAGGAGCGCGGTCGTGGTGCTCTTGCCGTGCGTGCCCGCAACTGCGACGACCTCCTTCCCTGCGAGGAAAAAATCGCGCAGCGCCTGCGCCATGGACATGTAGGGGATGCGCCGGTTCATGACATGCTCCACCTCAGGGTTGCCCCTGCTGATCACGTTGCCCACGATCACGAGGTCCGGGCTGCCGACCTGGCCCGCGTTGAAGCCGTCATGCAGCTTCATCCCGCTCGCGCGCAACATGTCGCTCATGGGCGGGTAGATGTTCCGGTCCGAGCCGGACACGACATGCCCCTTCTCGTGGAGCATGGACGCGAGGGTGCCCATGGCCACCCCGCAGATCCCTATCATGTAAATTTTTTTCTGATCCATCTATTTGGTGCAATAGCTCTCTTTAAGAATAGCGAGTGAAACGATCACGCTTTTGCCATCCTTTTTTGCGTACACGGCCTCGACCTTCTGGCAGATCGCGGCAGCTCCCCGGTCCGCGGCCTCACCCAGCAGGGACACCTTCGAGTCGTCGGCCCAGAAGAGCTCAAACTCGGCCCGCCCCTTTTTGATCTCTATGGAGGAACCGCTGACATTGATGATCGTCCCCTTGATCCTGCCCGAATCCGACGAAAAACCGGCAACGGTCGCGACGAGGACCAGCAGAATAGATACGCATATCGCTTTTTTCATGGATGCACCCCCTGCACAGGATTTGACCTGTTTATACCCAAAGGTAACATAAGGCCATAATTATTTCAAATAATTAATAAATATATCTACCCAACCCAAATGATAGGTCCGCAAGCGCTTGCGGACCTATCATTTGGAAAAAATTTTTCATTCCAACAGGCACCCATTCGTATATAACAGCATGAATCTCCATAAAAACATGCCGAAACGTATATACGTGCCAGGGGCAGAATTCGCCATTACGACAAACACGTTTAATCGCTATCCCTATTTTAACGAACCATTGATATGCCATTTGTTTCTTCACGAACTCCATGCTTGTGCGATAAAGCATAATGTCTTGATTCATGGTCTTAAAATTAACCCGGATCATATACATATGATTATTGAGACACATGGTGAATCAAATTATACACAATTCATGTTCTCATTAAAAAAAATTCATCCCAAAATGCGAACAGGATTCTTGGATATAATTCAAAGTGGCTGAAAACACATGATTTATCTATGTACAACCATCACCTGATCGTTGCATTGCTCCGCGATATTGTTGTTCAAGAAAAGGGCTTAAACCACAACATTCCGAAATTCAAATGGCAGCACTCTTATTATATTCACAGGATAACCGATGATATTGATTTTATGAATCAATTGGAATACATTGAGAAACAATGGATAAGGCATAATCTGGGAGAAAATAAATGGTGTTTTATTAATGGGGGCATTCATCAATCCCGGTAGGCCTTCTGTGATAGGGCCGCAAACGTTTGCGGCCCTATCACGTTTGCGGCCCTATCACGCTTGCGGACCTATCGGGGAGGGGGATTGCCGATATCAATAATCCATTAACGTAAATATCCATTATCGAAGAAAAAAACATTGACGGCACTGTATATTTTCCTTACCTTTGTTAAGGAAAATATACAGACGAAGGAGCGCCAGCATGGCCCATTCGACACTGACCAGTAAAGGCCAGATAACGATCCCGAAGAAGGTTCGGGACAGGTTGAACCTGAAAACCGGTGATGTGATAGATTTCAGGATGGAAAACGGCGAAGTAAAAATGGTTCCCCTGGTCAAAACTATACCCGAAGTCTTCGGCATGCTTTCGGGAAAATCGCGTAAACCGGTTACGGTCGAAGAGATGAACAGACGTTTAAAACAACATGTCAGGAACAGTAATTCGTGAAAGCCCTTGATACGAACGTGATAATCAGATTCCTGGTCAATGACGACAAGAAGCAGGCCAGGGCGGTTCGCACCCTGTTTGAACAGGCGGTTACCGCCGGCGATACCTTTTTTATCTCAATTGCCGTCCTCCTCGAAACGCTGTGGGTGCTCAAATCCGTATATGAATGCTCCCGGGAAGAAATAGTGCACGCGATAGAATCACTGGCCTCGATGTCCATAATCGAATTTGAGAAAATCGATACAATACATTCATTTATACACGCGGGATTAATCTCGAATACCGGTCTTGACGACCTGCTGATCGGGCTTATAGGAAGGGATACGGGGTGTGATTCGACCATCACCTTTGACAGGAATGCCGCCCGATCGGATCTTTTTGAATTGATCGGGTAAGGCGCCATGCATGTTCTCTTTTTTAATATTGTACGAGCCCATCGAGAGAGACCCCCGGGCCAATGTTTATTGACAAATTTCCGCCCCCTGAGTATAATAGGCAGATCATGAGATTTTTCACGGCAATCAAAAAAAACGCATACACTGTGTGCCTGGTCATTGTTACGGCCCTGGCCATTACCTTCGCCCTGCCGGCCGGGTTACCGGGCGCGGATTTTGAATGGGGCTCGTCCATGGCCACGGTCAGCAAGGGAATACCCTCCGGCCCGGCCACGGTCCGGTTCACCCCGGCGGGGGACCCGGAGTACGAGAACAAGATCATGAGCTACATCGCGGCCATTGACGCGGAGCTGGTCAGGAAGATCACGATTATCCGCGTCAAGAGCCAGCCGGTGACGGACTACCTGTTCGTGGGCGACAGGCTCTACACCATCATGGAAAGCTGGGGCGAGGTCGAGGCGCGCAAGGGAAAAGAGATCGAGACCGCGCTCACGGGCAGGTACGGCACGCCCCTGGTGCAGCAGGACAAGAACCTCTCAATATATTCTTATAACAACGACACAACCAAGGTGCTCTATTACCTGATGAAGGTTTCCGACACCAGGTCAAAGTGCACGGTATACTACTATACGAAGAAGCTGTTCCGGGTCCTCATCATGGAATGACGGCGACCGGGACGGCCTTCTCGGCCCCCCCTGCCCTGCATTAACTAACAATTATTAATTTTTTGTAAATATTCTTGACAGTTTGCAGGATGAACCGCATATTTGCCATCCAAAATCCTGCATCTGCACGATTTTATCTTTATAACAAGGGAACAACCGTGGCAAACATTAAATCGCAAATCAAACGGAACAAGCAGAACGAAAAAAAAAGGGAGCGGAACGTGAAGGTCAAGTCCTCCATCCGCACCGCTTCTAAAAAGCTCATCACCGCTGTCGAGGGCAAAGAGAGCGCCGAGGCGCTGAAGGCCCTGTACGTCAACCTCCAGAAGACTGTCGACAAGGCGGCCGGATCGGGAGTTGTGCACAAGAAGACCGCTTCCAGGAAAAAATCAAGATTGGCGAAACGGATCAACGCGCTCCAGAAAAGCCAGTCGTAGGGGCCCGGCGATGACCAAGTCCGATATCGTGGACCGTATCACCCGGCAGAGCGGATTGAAGAAGAAAGAGGTCCTCTACATCGTCGACAATTTCATCGAAAAGGTGAAAGAGAGCGCCCTGAAGGGCGACCGGGTGGAGATCAGGGGCTTTGGCACCTTTTACAAGGCCGAGAGAAAAGCGAGAAAAGTCTTTTCCCCCATTATCGGCAAGGACATCGACGTCCCGGCCAAGACGGCCATCGCGTTTCGCGCGAGCAAAATTACAGAGAAAGAAGTAGCAGCAGAAAAGGGCGCTTAGCTCAGCTGGAAGAGCATCTGCCTTACAAGCAGAGGGTCACTGGTTCAAGTCCAGTAGCGCCCAAAGAAATAATCTTTTTTTTATAATATAGCCATCCTGCCCGGGGTTAGCCTTCGTTCAAATCTAGCCTTTCTCAAAAATATCAAGATATGTTCTGTATACATAGGACCGGCCATATTTTTTCGACTCGTCCTTGACTTCAAGGATGTCCGCCTCGATTAAACGATCGATGAGCTTCTGTGCACCCGTGCGCGTACTGAAACCAGTCCATTCCTGCATAGAGCTTACGGTCACGATAGGTTGGGCAAACAACCGGGGCAATATTTTCATGGCGCTTTCTGCCGATGTTTTATTCATCATGCTGATCTTCATCATGTCACGCTCACGGAGGCGGGTTATATCCCGCACTGTTTCAATCGCCGAATCGGCCGTTTCGATGATACCATCAAGGAAGAACTGAATCCATTTTTCGACGCCCTCTTCGCGGTAATCAGCCAGCCGCTGGTAATAGACCTTCCGGTGCTTTTTAAAAAAGGACGATAGGTAGAGGACTGGCTTCTCCAGGAGCCCTTCCTTGCACAGGTAAAAGGTCACCAGCATGCGCCCCGTCCTGCCATTACCATCGAGGAACGGGTGAATGGTCTCGAACTGCGCATGGATAAGAGCGGCCTTGACGAGCGGAGGCATAGCGTCGTTTGCATGAAGGAACTTTTCAAGGTCCGAAAGCGCCCGGTTCATCACGTCAACGGGAGGAGGAACAAATTCTGCGTCCGCCGGTCCTTTCCCGCTTATCCAATTCTGGCTTTTCCGGAACGAACCGGGATCGGAAAAATGCGTTGCCCGCGCTCCTTCCATGAGCTCCGCATGTATTTCACGGATAAAGCGCAGGGAAAGAGGAAATTCCCTCAGCCTTTTCATGCCATAATCAAGGGCCCGGATATAATGTAGAATATCGTCCACATCAGGCGGCATGCCTCTGTCGATCTTTACTTCCGCCTCAATGGCATCGATCATCGTTGCTTTCGTGCCCTCGATCTGGCTCGACGCAGCTGCATCCTTGCGCACATACATGTAAATGAAAAAATCGACATCCGGTAGTAACTGGGTTATGCCGTCGAGCTTTCCCAGGAGCCGGGACGCCAACGCGTCTTTTTTTACGATACCGGGAGCATGCTTGAAAAGTCCTTTATCCGGGAAAGGCCCCGGTATAAAAGCGTTGAACCCACCGGATTGCCGTACATTTTTACCTATCATGACCTGTAGCTATCCCCCCATCAAATGTCTACAGATTATATATAACAGTAGATATTGTCAAGATGAATGTCTACGGTTTTTAATTTATTGTAGGTCCCTGGTAAATGCCTTCAGGAGAGGGGACTTGTTCAGCTCATTAATAATTTATATCTTTCTTCCACCGAGTGCACGCTCCAGCTCTTTAAGATCACTTTTCATCGCTTTTAATTTCGCCTCGAGATCTTTTCTTTTTTTAAATCCCTCACTCAGGCTTTTTACTTCATCAGATGAAGCCTTGCCCACATAGTCGAACACGACCTTTTTCCCTTTCCTGCTGGCCACATAGGCATATTGCTGACCTGATATTTCTTTTACTGAAAGAGATCCTTTGGGCAATTTGGCCGCTTCACGCGCATATCGGTCACGCAACTGCAGCAGACGATTATATTCTTCTTCAAGGACGCCTTTTATTATGCTCATGGTTTCTTACCTAACATTTATGGATTAAATATACATTGTTAGGTAACGAGCGTCAATTTAAATTACCTAACAATGTATATTTTTTATTAACATGCCAGGTAAATGACCGCGATTCACATCTGTCATTCATGAGCACCTGCTACCAAAATAACAAGTGATCTTTCACACTGAATATAACTAGCACCTTCTGCACATAAAAGCAGAGGGTCACTGGATTCATCCAGCTTGGACCCTGCGGGGTCTGCTTTACGGCGGGGATCCTGTTTTACGCGTGGAAATAACTTCCGTATGGCCATTTCATTTGGCACATATTATTCCTGGGCGGAAGCATCCTTCATTTTTTCGGTATACTGCCATACGTTCTCCCGATGAAATGAAACGTGACTACCGCTTCCTGGGCTTCGAAACTGTTTTTAATTGTTATACAGTACGCGCTTCATACGCTTCATTTCTATTCCTTCAAAGATGCCGGCCGGAATAAAAAGATCTCTGTATCCCGCCGGTATTTTGTCATACAGGGAATCGGTGATGTAAAAAATTCCGTTTTTTGTAAATGTCTCGGAGGCATGATAAATAAAGTTAATAGATTCAGATATTGTGGTCCCTGTTTTTCCTCGCTGCTGATATTTCAGATTGCCAAGATGTAATATAATGGTATATGATAAAAGGATGGAGGAATTACACTGCTCAACAGATACAAAGATCCTATCGCGCATTAATTTGAAGCACGCAAGAACGGCATCGCACCTTTCTCCGTCGTAAGGGAAAAGGATCAATCCCTGGTTATCATCCCAACGCCATATTTTACCGTTTATTTTCTTTAATTCATTCTCTAAAAAAACCTTAAACCTGTCTTCCAGGTTATTATGAGAACCATTAACCGTCTTCTTTACGGAACTGTTGGATTGATCCAGGACTATATACATAATGCAGAATGTATATTCGTTATTTATTTTTATATCGTCCCATCCGCCTTTAACCGTAATAAGATTATCGGGTTTTATTGTGTTAAAAGACCCCGGATTATGATCATGCCCCTTGAATTTAACCGCTGATTTGATTCTCTTTTTATCGATACCCTTTTCAAGCTCCATGGGACCAATATAATCAGAAATACCGTTATGGAACAGGGCCGCCACGTTCGTAATCATATTCTTCGGATCTATAATGCCAAAATTCAATCGATCCAGCTTCGTAAAATATTTCACCAATTTATCAATTTCATCGTCGTCAAGGGATGAAATATCTATATAGACCATTTCTACTGCGGGTTGTTTCTTTATTGTTTTTTTCACTTCCTCCAGGGGGATTGTTATAATTGTAAATGAATCGGACAAAAAATATTTTTGTATCTTTTCATCATTGCTGAATATGTATATATCCATCTACTTTCCCCATTTCAATTCATAATAATAGCAATCAGATATATTGTCGTTTGATAAAGGTATAAAAAGATCCGACAGTACTGGTTCAAGCATTGATTTCACATTGCCGGTTATTATTAAAGAATTCATTCTTGTTGATTTTTGCCCCAGATCCTTCAGGTTTTCAATAAAACCGCCCCTCTTGATCCTGTCATCATTGTAATATTCGCACATATCATTGTGAACCGCCAGCCTCACATTGATCGGTTCTCCAAGCCTGTTATATAACCTGTTATAGGCGAACAGTTCATGAACAATCTCGATTGCTGAAAGTACGCACGAGAGAGTTTTATTGGAGAAATGGTATGCGCACAGGAGACCATCTCCATCAACACTCCATATCCTTCCATTTCTTTTTTCAATAATAGAACTAACAATAGATATATAATCTTCATGTGTGCTTTGAAGTATATCGATTGGAAAGCGTTTAACCAGTTTTGAATACCCCGCGATATCTATCCAGAGGAAGCTGAATGAATATTGTCGTCCATCCATCAGAACCCCCCAGTTCCTGCTTTTTCTGATGTTGCGGTTTTCCAGGAGTGTATTTGTTTCTTCATCATATATAAATCCGATAAAATAAAGCTCCTTTAAAAGTTCATTGAGCCCGGATATCTTATATACTTTCCCATTGTATCCCTGGAACTGGGTTCCAAGCAGACTGTTTATGAACTGTATAAGAAAATTATGTTCATCCATGTCCTCAATTATCTGCCTGGCCGCTTCTATGCGGGATCCAGCTGAAAGATTTTCCGGAAGTCCGCTCTGTATATTTATATCATAATTGGGGATAACCTCCCTGGCGAGTTGTATCATGGATTTGAAATCAATCGATTCCGCAAGAGCCTTCTGAGCAAGTTTGATTAAAGAATAAGACGATTTCATTAAATTTTCCTGTTGTCTGTTAACCATGGAGGCATGGTCTTATATGGTCTCTAGTATTTTTCTTACCATGTCAATTCTATTTTTATTGAATGTTTTTCCTGAACCGATTTCCCCGGGGAGTAGTTTACTTTCTTTATCACAATTTTTAATTCAAACAGTCTCTACTTTTCTTCTTGCCATGGCCCATTTTCGCCAGTATAGTATATATTGAAGCATAGCTTAATCAACGTTGCGAGGTGTCCAAAATCTTTTTAAACCAGAACAGTCCTGGTCTTTGACCGGAGATGAATTGCGACGCTGATAGGCCGATGGTGGTGATCCGGCTGATGACCGCCTTGATAATTTTAAGGAGCCAGCTCCATGAGGAAATTTTTTTTTACCGCACTCTGCTGCGCCGCCCTGCTAGGGGCGGCCGATACCCGCCTGGCGTCACAGAACACCGTGGATGACTTCGGGAACCGCTCCAAGCGGAAGAGTGCCGGAATCCTCACGCGGGACCAGGAGCGCCGCGCCAGGATCCTCAATAAGTTTTATGAATTCCGCGACCGGCTGCGCAAGCACGCACCGGGCCTGGATATAAAAATGCCAATCAGCCCTGACAGGGCCGGTGATGTCATCGATATGAATTCAGTGTCGGTCAGGAGAAAGGAAAAGCTCTATACCGCCAGCGCCGGCGAGTCCTACAATCTCCGTTCCCGGCCGAGCGACGATGAACGCCGCTATACGGGGAAGGTGTACCGGGGGGAAAGCCTGTACGTAATCCTTGCCGAGCAGGTGAATCGGACGAAAAAAAACCTGACCCGCGACTGGTGCCTGGTCCGCACCCGCTCTGAGGCGGATGGATATATCCCGCTGAACCTCCTTTTCCGGAGGGGGATATCAAGGACACCGGCATATCCCGGCGCGTATGTCGAAGCGGTGTTCCATGAAACGGACATCATGCCTGCCCTTTTAATCGCTGGTGACGATAACTCGTTGCCGGTCTCGGGCGACAATAAATTTACCGTCGATGTCGGCACCAGGCTTTACCTCAGGTCAGAGCCGAACCAGGGTTCTACGATACTGAGCGAGCTGTCAAAAGGGGATATCGTTGAGGTCCTTCGCTACGGTGACAAGTCCGAAACCATCTACGGCAAAACGGCCCGATGGGCCTTTGTCCGGAGCCAGGGTAATGAAGGGTGGGTCTTTTCCGCTTTTTTAAAGAAGCGTGTTTTGGATATCGTCGACAACCCGGACGACCTGAAGCCGGGACTGTCCCTGTATGTGAAATCAGCCATTTTGCGGGTCCGCGACGAGCCGGGCGACGAAGGGACGGTAATAACCAGCATCCCCCACCAGAAGCGGGTGAGGATACTGGAGGTCATGGATGAGCTGCAGTCAGTCGGGAAAGTGCAGTCACGGTGGGTGCGGATAGAGTTCGACGAGTTCAACGGGTGGGTATTCGGTGGGTTCCTGAGCACGAACAGGGACGCTTTCATCGAGGATGATGAGATTGAAAAGCAGTTCATCTTCCCCATCGACGGATATCGGCAAGTCTCCAGACCCTTCGGTTACGAGGACAACATCATCGGCGGGAAGCGGGGCCGCCAGGAATTCCACAGAGGCATCGATATTCCCGCACCAACGGGCACGCCGATTCTGGCGACAGCCGACGGTTTCGTCATCCTGGCCCAGGAAATCATCGGAGGATACGGTCTTTATGTGATGCTCGAGCACAAAGACGGCACACGGAGCCTCTACGGTCACATGAGCAAGATATTGGCTACCGTGGGCCTCAAGGTGAAATCCGGCGAGGTGATAGGACTGGTCGGCTCCACCGGCAGGTCCACCGGACCGCATCTCCATTTTGAGATAATAATAAACGGCCAGTACGTAAATCCGGTGCTGTACCTGCATGCTGTAATCGGCATACCGTCTTTGATTGAACACTACCTGGCTTTCGCCCTGAGAGAAGATGAATATCCAGGCATTGCGGTATGATCGGGTTCTGTATCACCTTTCGGGAGAGACCATGCAAAAAGTCTTAATACTATTGATTCTGTGCGCAGTCGCGTTTCCGCTCCACGCCGCCGATGATACGGTCATGGCCGTTAAGTGGGGCAACCTGGCGAAAGTCAAACAGCTCATCAACGGCGGCGTTCCTGTTGATACGGTCGACGGGGATGGGAACACCCTTTTTATGCTCGCCGTAGAGCGGCGGAACCTTGCCATGGCCCGGTTCCTGGAGCAGAAAGGGGCCAAAATCAACCTGGCCAACAACAGGGGTGAGACGGCGCTGCACGGCGCCGTCCGCTCCGGCGACCTGAAAATTCTCATGTATATTCTATTGCTGGACCCGAAGAAGAACGAGCAGGACCGTGACGGCAGGACGCCTCTTGTTCTGGCTGCTGAGCTGCGGCGGCTCTACCTGGTGCGGCCGCTTCTAGAAAAAGGCGCGGCCGTAACCCCGAAGGACCGAAAAAGGCGGACCCTGCTTCACCACCTGGCTGGGCAGTATTCCGGCGATCTTCCTGGCAGGGTCCTGGACAGGGGAGCGGCCGTTGATGCCGCGGACGCCTCCGGACTGACCCCGCTGTCGTATGCTGTCGAGGCGAACATAATTGCGAATGCAAAACTCCTTCTTCAAAAGGGATCAGACCCGGACACGGCAGATGCGAAAGGCCGCAGCCTCATCATGATCGCGGCGGAAAAGCGCTCTCTGGACATGGTGAAGCTCCTCCTCAATGCCGGCGCCTCCGTGAAAAAACGTGACGAACGGGGCCAGACGCTCCTCCACATCATGGCGGCCCTGCAGATGGCGCCGAAATCGGTGTTGTTACATGATATTATCAAAAAAGGTGCT
>JBGTBN010000136.1:0-38745 GCA_041749375.1 Spirochaetota bacterium | reverse complement strand
GGCGGCGCGAAGCCGTGGAAGCAGAAGGGAACGGGACGCGCCCGGGCCGGCTCGAGCCGGTCGCCTATCTGGCGCGGCGGCGGCACCATTTTCGGTCCCAGGCCGCGTAGCTATCGGATCGATCTTCCCCGCAGCATCAAGCGGTCCGCGTATCGCGCACTTTTCTCCCTCAAGGCGAAGCAGGGGAGCATAAAGGTGGTCGAGGACTTCAAGGTCGCCGGAAAGACCAAGGAGATGGCCGGCATCGGGAAGGCCCTGGCAGTAGCCAAGGGCGTGATCATAGCCGCCGGCGATGATTCGCTGATGAGGCGGTCGATCAAGAACATCCCCTGGCTCACATACAACAGCGTGAACAGGATTTCCAGCAAGGACATCTTTCATTCAAAGAGCCTTATCATAACCGAAAGCGCGGTCAAGCTGCTGAATGAACGATACGCAGAGGGCGGTACGAAATGAATGCCAACGATATCATATTAAAACCGGTAATTTCAGAGAAGACGACCGAGTTGATGGGAATAAACAAGTATGTCTTCCGGGTTTCCATGAAAGCAAACAAGCTCATGGTTGCACACGCCGTAAAGGAACTCTTCGGCGTTGATCCCGAGAAGGTAAACGTCATGACAGTGCGCGGCAAGAACCGCCGTCTCCGGTACAGGATCGGCAAGCGGAGCGCCTGGAAGAAGGCTGTTATAACGCTGAAGCCGGGTCAGAAAATCGAGCTCTTTGAAGCGCAGTAAGCGGACAGGGGCGGAGTTACAGGGTAAGGGTGATTGACATGGGACTTAAAAAATTCAGACCGATAACGTCAACAACACGATATAAGACAGTACTTGATTTTTCAGAAATCACGACAGACGAGCCGCACAAGCCGCTGACGAAGGGACGGACGGAGTATTCCGGACGCGGCCACAACGGCCATATCTCAGTGCGCCGCCGCGGCGGCGGACACAAGCGCCGGTACCGTGTCATCGATTTCAAGCGCGACAAGCAGGGAATCGTCGGCCGCGTCGCGTCAATCGAGTACGATCCCAATCGTTCGTCCAACATCGCTCTCATTTTTTATGCTGATGGCGAGAAGAGATACATCATCGCACCCGAGAACCTCAAGGTGGGCGACTCGGTTATTGCGGCTGAAAATGCCGAGATAAAGGCGGGGAACGCGCTTCCCCTGAAAAATATACCCCTGGGCACCAGCATCTACAATATTGAGATGAGCCGGGGAAAGGGAGGCCAGCTCGTTCGCTCGGCCGGCGCTTCCGCGGTTATAACAGCCAAGGAAGGCACCTACTGCCTGATCAAGCTCCCTTCGGGCGAGATCCGGAAAATCCACCAGGAGTGCTCGGAGACGATCGGCGAGGTCGGCAACAAGGACCATGGACTGGTAACGATCGGGAAGGCCGGCAGGTCCCGATGGCTCAACAAGAGGCCCAAGGTGAGGGGCGTTGCGATGAACCCGGTCGACCATCCGCTCGGTGGCGGTGAGGGCAAATCATCGGGCGGCAGGCACCCCTGCTCTCCCACCGGTATGCCCTCGAAGGGTTACAAGACGAGAAAGAAGCACAAGATAAGCGACAAATATATTGTTAATCGAAGGAAGAAGTAATGGCTCGGTCAGTTAAAAAAGGTCCGTACGTTGACATCAAGTTGTTCAAGAAGATCGAGGAGATGAACTCTTCGAGCTCGAAAAAGGCCATCAAAACGTGGTCGCGGCGGTCGACGATTTTTCCGGAAATGATCGGTCACACGCTGATGGTCCACAACGGGAAGAATTTCATCCCGGTGTATGTCACGGAGAACATGATAGGCCACAAACTGGGAGAGTTTTCGCCCACGCGGACCTACAGGGGCCACAGAACGAAAGACGATAAAATTGCCAAGAGGAAGAAGTGATGGAAGCGACTGCTTTTTCGAAAAACAACAGGGTGTCCGCCTCCAAGGCACGGCTCGTGGCCAATGAGGTCCGGGGAGAAGAGCTTCCCTATGCTATCGAGATATTAAAAGCGATGCCTCAGAAATCAGCCCGCCTCATCCTCAAGGCGCTTTATTCGGCGGGCGCGAACGCGAAATACAAGAAGCCCGATATCATGGACAAGGACCTGTATATCAAGAAGATCGTAGTCGACGTCGGGCCGACAATGAAGCGGTTCCGGCCGCGGGCGCGTGGCCGGGCAAATCGAATAAAAAAGAGAACAAGCAGTATCACGATTATATTATCGGATGAAAATTAATTATTAAGGGAATCCAGGTATGGGTCATAAGGTTAATCCAGTAGGTCTCCGGCTCGGCGTCACCAGGACGTGGGACTCCATTTGGTACGAGGACAAGAAGAATTACGCGAAGTATCTTCACGAAGACCTGGCCATCAAGGACTTTGTGATTAAGGAAAAAAAGTCTGCCGGCATCTCGCGGGTTGCCATAGACCGGTTCCCAGACCGGGTGAACGTCAACATCCATGCGTCGCGGCCGGGCGTCCTGATTGGCAAGAAGGGCTCCGATATCGAAGCCCTGAAGGAAAAATTGCAGAAGATAGCGTCCAAGAACGTGTATATCAATATAATTGAGGTTAAGAAGCCGGAGAAAAACGCAGCCCTGATCGCACAGCTCATTGCTCAGCAGGTTGAAGGCCGCTTCCCATACAGACGGGCAGTCAAGCAGGCTATAACGAATGCCATGCGCACCGGCGCCATGGGGATCAAGGTGATGTGCTCAGGACGGCTCAACAACGCGGAAATGGCCCGTTGTGAATCGTACAAGGAGGGGCGGATTCCGCTGCACACCCTGAGGGCGGAGATTGATTACGGGTTTGCCGAAGCGCTCACAACGTTCGGGCTGATCGGCGTCAAGGTCTGGATATATAATGGCGATGTCCTGTCAAAAGCCCTGGAAGACGAAGAAGATAAATACACCGTAAAACGGAAAACGAAGTGAGCAGAGGATAGCCGCCATGTTAATGCCGAAACGTCAGAGATTCAGGAAGGTACAGCGCGGGAATATGCGTGGCAAGGCCCAGCGCGGGTCAACGATCGCCTTCGGCGAGATCGGGCTCAAGGTCCTGGAGCCGGGAGAGATTACTGCGCGCCAGATAGAGGCTGCCCGGGTCTCCATTACCAGGAGGGTCAAGCGGGGCGGAAAGCTCTGGATACGGATATTTCCGGACAGGCCGTTCACCAAGAAGCCGGCTGAAACGAGGATGGGGAAAGGAAAGGGCAACCCTGAAGGTTTCGTCTGCCGGGTAAAGCCGGGCAAGATCCTGTTCGAGATCGCCGGAATTGACGAGGCGCTGGCAAAGGAAGCGTTGTTGAACGCGGCGTTCAAGCTTCCGCTGAAAACGAAAATTGTGACAATTAATGACTAGGCGAAACGAGGAACGGACCCATGAAAGGGAAAATAGAGGAATTAACACTTGAGGAACTGGAGCGGAGCCTCAATGAATCAAAAGAGGAGCTTCGCAAGCAGCGCTTTAAGGCGGTGACCAGCAAGGTTGACAATCCGAAGAAGATCAAAGAGCTGAAGAAGCACATTGCCAGGATATTGACTCTGAAGCGGGAATATGCTCTCGGCATCAGGGCAAAAAAGTCAACGCGATAAACTTACGGGAGAGCCGATCGTACAATGGAAAATAATAGAAAGCAAATTATCGGGAAAGTAGTTAGCAATAAAATGGACAAGACCATCGTTATCGAGATCGAGGACCTGGTCATGCATTCTCTGTACAAGAAGTCGGTACGCAAGACCAAAAAGATCAAGGGTCATGACGCGAAAAACGAATGCACCATCGGCGATATCGTCAAAGTTGAAGAAACCAGGCCGTTATCAAAGGAAAAGAGATACCGTTTAATTGAAATTGTAGAAAAAGCGAAATAGAGGAAGAGCGATGATCCAAGTTCAAACAATGCTGGATGTGGCGGACAACAGCGGCGTAAAGCGAGTCCAGTGCATCAAGGTCCTGGGCGGAACTCGCCGGCGGTATGCGACTGTAGGCGATATCATAGTCGTTGCCGTGAAGGATTCGCAGCCCTCGTACGGGTTGAAGGATTCGATGGGAAAGAAGGTTCACGGTAAATCTGTGTTGCGGGCAGTTGTCGTCCGGACAACCAGCCCCGTCCGTCGCAAGGATGGCTCGTATATACGATTTGACGACAACGCCGTGGCGATAATTGATAATAAGAACGAGCCGCGCGGCTCGCGTATATTCGGACCGGTGGCGCGGGAGTTGAGGGACAGGAATTTCCTCAAGATCGTCTCGCTGGCGCCTGAAGTACTATAAAGGGTGGGCGGTATGAAGCAGGAAAAGAGCGTATCCAGGATACGGAAGAACGATACTGTAGTGGTGGTCTCCGGGGCAGACCGGGGCAGACGGGGCAAGGTGTTGCAAGTCGGCGTGAAAAACACCAGGGTCGTGGTTGAGGGCATTAACAAGAGAAACAAGTTTCTCAAGCCCGGCCCGGAACAGCCGAAAGGCGGAAAGGTCAATGTCGAGTTTCCGATAGACATCTCGAACGTGATGATTTTCTGCGATAAATGCAAGAAGGGCGTTCGTATCGGAATCCAGTACAAGGATAAGACCAAGGCCCGTGTCTGCAAGAAATGCGGGAAGAATTTAGATTAGTCATAATACAGGATTGAAAAGGCACTGGCGATGGCTGCGAGATTAAGAGAAGAATATCAGAAGAACATAAAAAAGAAGCTGATGGATCAGTTTAAGTTTAGTTCCATCATGCAGGTTCCGATGCTCGAGAAAATAGTTCTCAACGTCGGGATGGGCGATGCCCATGCGAATCCGAACGGCCTGAAGGCGGTCGTCGATGAGTTGACCGCCATAACCGGTCAGCGCGCGATCAAAACGCTGTCGAAAAAATCGATAGCTAATTTCAAGATCAGGGACAACATGGATGTCGGTTGCCGTGTGACCCTCCGCGGAGACCGGATGTACGAATTTCTCGACCGCCTGATCAACGTGGCGCTGCCGCGGGTGCGTGACTTCAAGGGTCTTTCTCCCAAGTCGTTTGATAATTTCGGCAATTATAACTTCTCGGTCATGGAACAGATCATTTTCCCGGAGATTGATTTCGACAAGGTTGAGAAAATACACGGCATCAACATTACCATCGTGACAACGGCGAAAAAGAAGGACCTGGCAAAAGCGCTGTTGGATGAATTCAGAATGCCTTTCAGATCATAGGAGAGATAGCTGTGGCACGAACAAGCTTATGGGCAAAACAAGAGCGCGGTCCCAAATACAAAGTGCGCGCGCACAATAGATGCAAAATCTGCGGCAGGTCACGGGGGTACCTGAGAAGATTTGAAATGTGCAGGATTTGCTTCAGGAAACTGGCGAGCGAAGGGAAGCTTCCAGGCGTTGTTAAGTCATCATGGTAAAAAATTAATTTCAGGGTAGACCACATGAGTGCTATTACAGATCCCATTGCAGATATGCTGACGAGAATACGAAATGCCGTCAAGGCCGGGCATTTGATCGTCGATGTACCGTCTTCAAAATTGAAGATTTCTATAGCGAAGATTTTAAAGGATGAGGGTTTTATTAAGAATTTCAAATTGAACGACGATAACCGGCAGAAAATTCTCCGGATATATTTAAAATATACCGAGGCGAGCCAGCCAGCCATATTGAACATGACCCGGATCAGCAAACCCGGCCGGAGGGTGTACATCAAGGCGGAGCAATTGACCCCGGTTTACAATAATATCGGGATATGGATATTATCGACGTCGAAGGGTATCGTTACCAACAAGACCGCCCGCAAGCTGAACGTGGGCGGCGAAGTCTTGTGCGAAATTTCATAACAGGATAGTATCGGCAATGTCACGAGTAGGGAAAAAACCGGTTCTGATACCGAGCGGAGTTACGGTAGATTATAAGGGCAGGACCCTCACGGTCAAGGGCCCTCTGGGCGAGGAAGCATTGCCCATGGTTGAAGGCATTGATCTGGAAGTGAAGGATAATGTCATTACCATTATAGCGGAAAAAATGAAGGAAGATAAAAAGATAGCCGCGGCGTCCGGGCTCATCCGGTCCCTCGTCTGTAACATGGTTGAAGGCGTTTCGAAGGGCTTTGAAAAAAACCTCGAGATCGTTGGTGTGGGATACAGGGTAACACAGCAGAAGAACGATGTGCAGTTCCAGCTCGGTTATTCCCACCCGATCGTGTTCACGGCGCCGGCTGGCATAACAATAGAAGTGCTCGAGCCGACCAAGTTCAAGGTGAAAGGCTACAACAAGCAGCAGGTCGGTCAGGTTGCAGCTAATATCAGAAAACTCCGCCCCCCCGAGCCATACAAGGGCAAGGGCATTCGTTATAAAGACGAGCAAGTACGGAAAAAAGCGGGTAAGACAGGTAAATAGTAATGGATAAGATAGCGTTAAAAAAGAAGCGGATTACCAGAAGGCGTTTCATAATCAAGAAAAAGATCCGCATGAATAAAGACGTCCTGCGCCTCTGCATAAGCAAGGGGAGCCGGAACCTGTATGTCCAGATAATTGACGACCAGAAGCAGCAAACCCTGGTGGCCATGTCGACGCTGTCCAAGGAGTTTCCGGCCAAAAAAAACAGGGCGAATATTGAAGGGGCAAAGGCCCTGGGTAAACTGTTTGCCGAAAAGGCAGTCAATGTAGGAATCAAGAAAGTCGTATTTGACCGGAACGGTTACAAATACCACGGCAGGGTCAAGGCCTTCGCCGATGCAGCCCGCGAAAGCGGTTTAGAGTTTTAGGAGTTGCGCCAATGAAGATGAAAAGAAAAAAAGTCGGTATCGGGGATCTGGATCTCAGTGAAAAGATCGTGACGATTAACCGTGTCGCCAAGGTCGTCAAGGGCGGCCGCAGGTTTTCCTTCAATGCTCTCGCGGTCCTCGGGGACGGCAAGGGGCATGTCGGGATCGGTTTCGGCAAGGCCAACGAGGTCCCGGATGCCATTGATAAAAGCAAGGAAGACGCCAAGAAGAACATGTTCAGGGTGAATGTTCATAAGCACACGATACCCCATACGGTCATTGGCAAATTCAAGTCGGCAAAGGTGCTGCTGAAGCCTGCTGCGCCCGGTACCGGGATTATCGCAGGCGCTTCTGTCCGAGCAGTCCTTGAAAGGGCCGGAATCAGCGATATTCTTTCCAAGGCGCAGGGATCACGAAACCCCGTCAATCTTGTAAAGGCGACCCTCGATGGGTTGCTCCAGTTGAGAAGTTTCGAGGAAGTCGCGAAGATGCGGGAAGTTCCTCTAAGCAAGTTATGGGAATAATTGGGTACTAATATGGCAAAGAAGCTTCAAATTAAGCAGGTGAGAAGCAGTATCGGTACACTGCCGAAACAGCGTGCGACACTACGGGCCCTGGGGCTGCGCAAGATGTCTGCCGAGCGTATCCATGACGATACGCCGGTCATTCGGGGCATGATTGACAAGGTAGCCCATCTGGTTGCTGTGAAAGAAATCGAGAAATAGAGAGATACGGCTATGGAAGGAACCTATACACTGAAGAAACCCGATCATATCAAATCCCGGAAAAGGGTCGGCCGCGGCAACAGCAGCGGGCACGGCAGCCAGTGCTGTAAGGGGCATGATGGTCAGCTTTCCCGGGCGGGAAAAAAGCACTATGCATGGTTTGAGGGCGGACAGATGCCGCTGCAGAGGCGCGTGCCGAAGCGCGGGTTCAACAATTATACGAAAAAGGTCTTCCAGGTCATCAATCTGTCCCAGCTTGACAAGCTCGGTGTAGCCGAGGTCAATCCCGAATTACTGAAGAAGGAAGGTGCTATTGTCCGCGCTTCCTACCCGGTGAAGATCCTTGGAAAAGGAGAAATATCCAGAGCGGTCAAAATTACTGCTGATGCGTTTTCAGCAACTGCGACCGAGAAAATTAAGAAGGCAGGCGGGGAGGCGATCATTCGCGTCCAGCCGCAGAAAAAAGCAGTAGAGAAATAATCCAGGCCCAGGGTAATTAATGTCCAGCGTCGTTGTTAACATATTCAAGGTCCCCGATCTAAGAAAGCGGATTATATTCACGCTCATTATCCTGATTGTCTACCGGATCGGGGCGCATATTCCGATACCGGGGATCGACGTGGATGCGCTGTCGAAATATTTTACCCAGGCGCAGAGCTCGGGGCTTCTTGATTTCTTCGACCTGTTTTCAGGCGGGGCATTCAAGCGGTTCACCATATTCGCGCTGGGCATAATGCCCTATATTTCGTCGTCGATTATTATCGACCTCCTGAAAGTGGTTTTCCCCGCCCTCGAGCGTCTCGCAAAGGAAGGGCATGAAGGCCAGAAGAAGATCACCCAGTACACGAGGTACGGGACTGTGGCTCTCTGCGCGGCTCAATCATTCGGATTGACGTTTTGGATGAGGTCGATGCAGACCGCCGGCGGTGGTTCGGTCGTGCCGGAGGATGCCGGCATCGGTTTCGTAATTATCAGCGTGGTGGCAATTACAACCGGGACGATGGTTCTTGTCTGGCTCGGTGATATTATAACGGAGCGCGGAATCGGCAACGGAATATCGCTCATTATCATGGCGGGCATTGTGGTCCGTGCGCCGCAGGCTTTCGCCGCGACGATGAAGAAAGTAACCGATTCGGGTGAACCGATCGTAGGTGTCATACTGGTAGGCCTGTTCTTCGTGGTCGTCGCCGCGTCGATTCTTCTGACACTGGGACAGCGGCGTATTCCGGTCCAGTATGGCAAGAAACAGACTGGCGGCGCCGCAGTACAAAGGAGTGCCCAGTACATACCGCTCCGGGTCAATGCTGCGGGTGTTATCCCGATCATTTTTGCCGCGGCGATCATTACGTTCCCGGCTCAGATAATGCAATTCGCAGGTGGAAGCAATTCTCCTGTTTTAAACAAGATGCAGTTCTGGCTTTCGCCGGGACAACTGCCCTACATGGTATTATACAGCGGTTTAATAATATTTTTCTGTTTTTTTTACACGGCAATCAGGTTCAATCCGACCGAGATAGCCGACAATCTCAAGAAGTATGGCGGATTCATTCCTGGCATCCGGCCGGGCCAGAACACCGCAGATTATATAATGAGTATACTTAACAAGATAAACCTGTCGGGTGCTATTTTTCTTGCGCTGATCGCCATAATACCTGACTTGATTTTAAGAATATGGCCGGAGCAGGTTTCGGCGGAAATGGCCCACCTCTTCGGCGGCACATCGCTCCTGATCATCGTGGGCGTTGCGCTTGACACGCTGCAGCAGATCGAGTCTCAGCTGCTTATGCGGCATTATGACGGCTTCCTGAAGGGAGCGAGGATGAAGGGGCGTTATTAATTCGATTATACGGATGGCTTTGCGAACAATAAAAATGTGAGTATATGGCAAAAGAAGAACCAATTGAAGTCGAAGGTGTAGTAGTTGAGCCGTTGCCCAACGCTATGTTCAGGGTTAAACTGGATAATGGCCATGTTGTGCTGGCACATATTTCCGGTAAAATGAGGATGCACTACATCAGGATCCTGGCGGGCGACAGGGTAACCGTTGAGCTCTCACCCTATGACCTGGGCCGGGGCAGGATAATTTACCGGTCAAAAAACTGATTGAAGGTAAGATCATCGGGTAGGCGATCTGGAATACGAGGTGCGATATGAAAGTAAGAGTTTCCGTAAGAAAAATATGCAACGAATGCAAGGTCATAAAACGACATGGCGTTGTCCGGGTTATATGCTCGAATCCCCGGCACAAACAGCGCCAGAAAGTTAGAACCGTTAAAAAACATTAATGTATTAATACCAAGAGGAGCGTATGGCACGTATAGCTGGCGTCGATTTGCCGAATAATAAAAGGATTGAGGTGGGATTAACGTATATATACGGAATCGGCCCCTCAACATCCAAAAAGATCCTCACGGAGTCGAAGGTTGATCCTGACAAGCGCGTAAAGGACCTTGCTGACGAAGAGATCAACGATATTCGGAAGATAATTGAGAAAATGACAAAAGTAGAGGGCGACTTGAGGACCGAAGTCGCCATGAATATAAAACGCCTGATGGATATCGGGTGCTACCGGGGCGTACGGCACCGGCGGGGCCTGCCGGTGCGTGGTCAGAACACGAAGAATAACGCGCGGACGAGAAAGGGCAAACGCGGAGTGCCCGTCGGCGGCAAGAAGAAACCAACTGCGAAATAAGGAGTAGAACGTGAAAGGTAAGAAAACCAAAACGCGTAAAAAGGAAAAAAAGGTCGTTCCGGTGGGTAAGGCCTTTATCCAGGCGACATATAATAATACCATAATTACACTGACCGACATGCAGGGAAACGTGATTTCATGGGCTTCATCGGGCGGAGCGGGATTCAAGGGTTCCAGGAAGTCCACACCGTTCGCCGCGCAGACGGCCGCCAAGACGGCCGCCCAGAACGCCATCGATAATGCCGGTCTGCAGACCATCGAAGTTTTTGTTAAAGGCCCCGGTATCGGAAGGGAAGCCGCTGTCCGCTCGCTGTTCCAGTCCGGGTTGAACATAACGAAGATCAAAGACGTTACGCCGGTACCCCATAACGGGTGCAGGCCTAAAAAGAGAAGAAGAGTATAATGGAGTTATAGAGTATGGCACGATATACGGGACCGCGTTGTAAATTATGCAGAAGGGAAATGACACCCCTTATGCTGAAAGGTCAGAGATGCATGACCGATAAATGCCCCCTCAAGGGCAAAAAGAAATATCCTCCGGGACCGCCACGGAAGCGGCGTGCGAAAATGTCCGACTATGCCGTGCAGCTTCGGGAAAAGCAGAAAATCAGGAGGAGCTACGGCCTCCTCGAAAAGCAGTTCAAGCTCCTGTTCCAGGACGCATTGAGGATGAAAGGCGTTACCGGTGATAACATGATGTCCCTGCTCGAACGCCGCCTTGATAATGTCGTGTTCAGAATGGGCTTCGCTTCATCTAGAACGCAGGCGAGGCAGCTGGTCAAACACAAGCACATCATGGTTGATGGCCGGGTCGTGGATATCCCGTCGTACCGGGTTGACGAAGGAACAAACGTTGCCATGAGGACCAACTATGTAGAGAACGCCATGCTCGAGGACTCGATCAAGCTCGCGAAGGCGGTCGATTCAATACCCGCCTGGATCGAGGTTGATTTTGAGAAAAGGAACGGAAAGATTATCAGGCTGCCCATACGGAGCGATCTGACGTCAGCCTTCAATGACCAGCTGGTTGTTGAGTTGTATTCGAAATAGAAATGATTATTTGATACAGGCACGCTGAACGCACGGATTATTAAAGATAGCTGGCTAATAATCCGATGTGATGAGATATTGTGCCTCAGGGGAAGGCCTCCCGCGTGGTCTGATCAGACCGTGTGGGGTGCCGTGAAGCTCCCTCAACTGTCTTGCACTGTTAATGGAGGTGGAAATGGCCCCACGAAACCTGCTTAAGGGCTTTAAGAGACCGAGTAAGATTACATTTGAACACGATGAACTACAGCCAAATTACGGCCGCTTTATAGCTGAACCCTTCGAGAAGGGTTATGGATTAACGATCGGGAATTCACTCCGTCGTGTACTTCTTTCGTCGATCGAGGGTGTGGCGATAACTGCCATCAAGGTCGAAGGGGTGCCCCATGAATTTTTCACGATCACCGGCGTTTACGAAGATGTAACCCGGATAATCCTGAACTTGAAGAAGCTCAGGCTTAAATATGCCGGGGAGATGCAGAAGGTCCTGCATATCAAGAAGAACGGGCCCGGTGAATTGCGGGGCTCGGATTTCAATGTTGATCCCGAGATAGAGGTCATGAACCAGGACCAGATAATTGCGACGCTCAATGAAGCCGCCGCTATAGACATGGAAGTTCAGATCGAGCGCGGAAGGGGTTATGTACCTGCAGAGGTGAATAAGTCGAACACCGAGACGGTGGGAGTTATCCCCATAGATTCGATTTTCTCGCCGATAAAGAAAGTCAACGTTAAGGTTGAAGACACCCGGGTCGGCCAGAGGACAGACTTTGACAAGCTGATACTTGAAATATGGACCGATGGATCGATATCCCCCGATGATGCTCTGGCACATGCGGCGAAAATCATCAAGGACCACATGACCATCTTCATCAATTTCGAGGAAGAAGTCGAGGAAGAGATCGAAGAGATCGATGAGAACATAGAGAAGATGAAGACGCTTCTCGCCAAGTCGATTGACGAGATAGAGCTTTCCGTCCGGTCATACAACACGCTGAAGAGCCAGGACGTTTCGACGCTCGAACAGCTTGTCAAGAAGACCGAAGACGAATTAAAGAAATCGAAGCATTTCAGCGATTTAGTGCTGCACGAAATAAAATCAAAACTCGAGTCATTGCATTTGAGCTTGGGACTTAAGGATTAATGAGGTCGCACAATGAGGCATAGGAACAGCGTAAAACAATTAGGGAGAACGCATGCGCATCGCAAGGCGATGTTCAGCAATATGGTTACGTCCCTCTTCAAGCATGAGCGGATCGTGACGACGAAAGTAAAAGGTAAGGAGCTCAAAAGGATCTCCGAGCGTCTTATCACGCGAGCGAAGAAAAATATCGACCTGTCGGAAGCGGAAGAGAACAAGAAGCTTCACAATAAACGCGAGGCCATGAAGGTGGTCAGGGACAGGGATGTTCTCAAAAAACTCTTTGAGGACATTGCCCCTCGTTTTAAGGACCGGAAGGGCGGATATACGAGAATTTATCTCCTGGGAAAAAGGCCCGGCGACGCCGCGGAGATGTCGATCGTTGAGCTTGTCGATAAAAAAATCGTAGAGAAAAAGTCCGCCGACAAGGAAATGAAAGAAGCGAAAAAAGAGAAAAAGGAAAAGGCACAAAAAGAGCCGAAGAAAGAGCCGAAGAAAGAAAAAGAAAAAAAAGAACCCAAGGCGAAGAAGAAAGATACAAAATAATTTCTAATTACATATAATTAAAAAAGCCGGGCTTGTGCCCGGCTTTTTTAATTATATGAGGATTGAATTGATTCCTTTACTTTCCGCCGCCGGTATATTTTTTTAGCTTCTGCAGCTCCTTGCTGTGGATCAGCTTTATGTTGTCATTGGCGTCGACCTTGTATTCATCGGGGATCCGATCGTCGAATATTGGGACGATGGTGCCGTGGGATGTGTTATACTTCAAAAGGCTTTTCCCGAGCTCGTGGGTTTTCAGCACTTTATGGATCTCGATGCCGTTCTGTTTGGCTTCCCTGCAGAGGATAACGACATCGGTGAAGCTCTGGATGATGTGGTTGATATTTTTAATGGTAAGGTTGTCGCGCTTTCTCAACATAGCAATGTCGGGATCTTCGAATATGTTTTTTGCCCTGTGGTACTTTTTATACCCCTGACGGAGGTAGTTTTCAATTTTCTGACGGTCATGGTACAGGTGATAGTCTTCTGGTTTGTAGGGTTTAACGTCGCGCATTGGATCGTACGGTCTGGAGAAGTACTGGGCAAGTCCGCTCTGCCTTGTATATTCAATGAGTATATCAAAGGATTGCTCCGCGGTCGAATCGAGGATTTTTTTGGTCCGCGCAAGGTAGAGAGTATCGATCATTTCAAGGATAGATATGAGTTCCATCTTGACCTGCGCAAACTTGAGCGTTGATGCTTGAAAGTCCTGCCCGTAATAGTTTTCACCGGCAATCCGGAATTGTGACCTGATGGAATTGAATTTTTCTGTCAATTTATTCTGGTCATCGCCGAAGTTTTCAACCATGATCCTCATCTGACGTATCGTATCCAGAGTGAAGGCGTAATCCTGGGTTGATTTAACGGCCGATGATATCGGGAATACGTCACTCGCTGTCAATATCAGGAGGAACGCCGCAGCGGTAACGAACTGTTTCATTTTCATAATGATTCCCTTCCGGTGTTGGTATGGCTGGAATGAAGAACCGGTATGGGTGCTGCATTCCATGTGGGTATAGCGTGCCGGATGCAGGACGGTATACCCCTATTATTTTCGTCATGCGAAGTCCATATCTTTAAGATAATATACACCATGCCAGCAGTCATGTGAACCAAAAAATTATAAACCGAGTGCCTTTTTTCCGGGTTCTCCCGGACAATAATCTGAAGGGGCGGGCTTCGCTGTAATAATTAACTGGTCCGGGTGATAACCTGATAAATGTTGAAAGCGGTGCGGGCTAAAAATAAAAAAAGGTTATTGATTTTTTTATTATTGATTTATAACGTGTTGTCAATACGGTCGTGCTTGAGCATCGGAGAAATGTATGGATAAAGAGCTGAAGCTTTCATATCGGCAGAAAAACACTTCTGTCTGCCCGATATGCTCATTTGAATTTCACCGGGAGGAACTGTTCTCCGGCGGCGGCCGGCTGATAGCCGGGAAGCTGACAGATGAGCTTAGAAGAAACTTTGAAGTGAGCAAGAAATACGGGAAGGTATATCCCCTGGCGTATTTGCTGACCGTATGTCCCAGCTGTTATTATTCCGCTTACCCGAAAGATTTTGAGACGATTGAAGTAAGTGAGGTAGATAAAATTCGTGAGTTGACGGCGGCCCGGAAGAATGCCATCAATAAATTTTTTAACGGAATGGATTTTAACGCCGAACGAGAGTTGAGGTCGGGCGCGGCATCGTTTTTACTTGCCGTCGATTGCTACAGCTACCGTAATAAGAAGGTTGCACCCACATTCAAGATAGCGCTTTCGTCGATCCGCGCGGCATGGCTGTTCAGCGATCTTGCAAAAGATAAACCGGATTCCTCCTATGATAAGATCGCGGCATTTTTTTACAAGAAAGCCTTTCAATCATATGTCAAGCTCATTGATATCATGCAGACTGGCGCTGAGCCGGTTGAAGCAGCGGGGAATCTGGGTCCCGATATTGATAAGAACTGGGGTTACGAGGGGGTCCTTTACCTTACGGCCGTGCTGACCGTGAAGATCGGTTCCAAGGAACCGGACCCCAAAAAAAGGATTGAGCATTTTGAAAAATGCAAGCGCTACCTGAGTCGACTCTTCGGTTCAGGGAAAACGTCCAAATCGAAACCGAGCGAACTCCTCGACAAGACCAAGGATCTGTACGAAAAAATCAACGCGATGTTGGATGAATGGAACCAGGAAGCCCGGCAGCCCGATGTAGAAGAATAGCCATAACTGTCCAGTACGACGGTACGGCGTTTAATGGGTGGCAGGCGCAACTGGGCGGCAGGACGGTACAGGAAGAAATTGAAAACGCGATACGCATTCTTCTGAAAGAAGATACCAGGGTCGTCGCTGCGGGCAGGACCGATTCCGGCGTTCACGCTCTCGGCCAGGTGGTCCATTTCGATACTGACCGTGACCTTCCGCTCCAGCGCCTCTGCATCGGCATGAACGGAATACTACCGCGCGATGTGGCGGTCATCAATGGATATGATGTGCCGCGAGATTTCCACGCGCGCTTCGGCGCGGCGGGCCGCGAGTACCGGTATCTCATCCACAACCATCCGCTCAGGACACCCTTCATGTTGTACCGTGCGATGTGGGTGCATGAAAAAATTGACCTTGGATATCTTCGGGCCGTGGCGGCGCGCTGCATCGGTGAAATGGACTTTTCCTCGTTTTGTAAAAAACGGGAGGCGAAGGACAGGAATACGGTCCGCCGAATCGATCGCATTACCATCGAGAAGCAGGACGACCTGATACGGATAGAGATCGCCGGGAACGCATTTCTCCATAACATGGTGCGGATACTCGTCGGGACCATGCTGGAAATGCATAGAAACTCCAGGGACCCGGAATCAGTGGGCGACATCCTGGCCGCGCTCGACAGGGATTCGAGCGGTGCCACCGCGCCTCCCTATGGCCTGTATCTCGTTAAAGTAACGTACAATCCTCCGCTTTCATCGATGGGATCGGCCTTCTAAATACCATGCGGCATCATTTATTTAATTGACATATATAGGGGATCAATAATTATTACCGGGAAGCTCCTGTAACTTTTATCGATTAAAGATTCCAGAGTATTTGTATTTTATTATGAAAAAAACGATACTGCTTTGCGCCGTTGCAGGCATCATCCTGGTGATGTGCCGTACCGATGCGCATGCCTATAAAGAAAGGAAGGACTATTTTTCCAAACCCCAGATCGGGGGATGGTTCGGTCCCGTGACTCCTTTCGCAGAAGTCGCAAAACGGGTCGAAACAAACCTGGGAGGCGGGCTTTTCGTCAGGTTCACCTTGCCATATCGGTTTCTCAAGATAGGGGTTGATTCTTCATATCAGCAGTTTAAATCCAAGTGTGTGAATGAATTGCAGTTTATACCCGTCTACGGGAACCTGCTCTTCCAGATCCCGGTCGATTTTCCCGTGCGGTTCCAGTTCAAGGGCGGCGCCGGCGCCGGATATCTCAACCTCAAACCGGACAGGCTCACGCAGTGGGACCCGATATTCATGGCCGGGTTTGAGGTCTCCTTTCCCGCGGGAAGGATCGTAAACATCGGATTGCGTATAGATTACATTTACATTTATGAAGGGTATATGAAGGGCTCCAGGCATGGGGGTCATATTCTCAATACCGGTATTCAGCTGTATTTCAATATATGATGCGTACAGGAATGTTATGAAGGCGCTGAAACAGGCAATCGCGATCATCGTCATCTCTACCGCGGCAGTGTTGCCCGGCTGTGGAAACAAGCCGCTTCTCACCGAGATGACGACCCACAAGCTCATCGTGATCATGAAGGGGACCTACGAGTCGAACAGCCCTGCGCCCTGGTCGATACCGACCGAAAGGGTGCCGGACCCGGATGATATATCAAAGCTGGTTTATACTGTTGGGCACCGCGCCCTGGTACAGGACGACTCGGTCAACAAGTGCGACGCGATAAACGATGATAATCCATCGGTTTTCCTGATGGACATAGCCGAAGTGAGACTTGCTGATTCCCAGGGGAAGTTGCATAAATTCTCGAATTTCCGGCAAAATTTTTCATTCACCATGGACGATGCTAATCCATTCTTCAACGGCACCGGTTATATTATGGATAACGATGATGTACCGTCCAAATTGTATCCCGCGGTCATGATCTACATGAGGAAAATGCTCATGGATGGGGCGCAGAAATACGTGCCCCAGAGTGAAGGGTGGTCCGCTTCGCCCATGTGGGACGTGTTCGCGGAGAAGCAGTATCCCTGCCTGAATTTTAACAAGATGCAGGTTCATTCATTTTACGACACCCTCCGGTACGAAAGCAGTTACTTCAACCGCGTGTTTCCCGTCGTTGTTCCGATACAGGATGCCGCGCTGGGGATGATATACAACGACGCATTCCCGGTTACTGTCCTGGAAATACGTTTTGTCATTAAAAACTTCGTGAAAAAATATGAGTACCAGTCATATATCAATGACGTCTTTACAACAATCCATTATTTCGCCATGTCCGACTGGCTCCAGGATGTCAAGAAGGACGAGATCGATATTGGCGGTAACCTGCTCATGGTTGCCCGCTCTTACATTCCCGGTCTGACCGGGAAAATATCGGGAATCAATCCTTACGGAACTGGCGCGCACATAATAGCGATACCGGCGGGCGCGGATATAAACGATTATACCATACCGGGAGAGCGGGATGCAATTAACCCGCCTGGAACACTTCTGACTGATGCGTACAAACCGGGAACGATAACTATCACGCCACCGAAAAGCCCACGGTTTTATAATGACTGCGATCTCTCCAAGAAGCCGTCAGCTTACCTTGGATCGAACATCAACCAGGCGCTTGATTATTACCTGAAGACCGAGCAATATAATTATAACTGGAACGAACGGGTCCCTTCATCATGCGGAAGTTTTGATGATTACAAGGATGGCTGGGACACCTTCAAGCGGGATGTAGGCAACTTCCGCCTGCCCCAGCTGGCAGTCTGGGCTGCGGCCGGTACCGCATTTTCCTTTGAAAACGTTCCTCCCGGTAATTATGATATCTATGTCGCCAACGTCGAGCCGAGATACGGGTATCTTTATTATGATGGCCAGTTCGGGGCCGTACCGCAATGGTCAAATGTGTCTGTTTCAGCCGGCGGTAACACGGGTCTGTAGATCAACTGCGGGCAATTCCAAAAAATTCGTTTATCCATCCATTATTGTTATTGACCCCGCCAAAGCCTCTCCTTATTTAAGATTAACCATTTCGGGTAAGGCGGCAGCCTGTTTGCAGTCGTCCGGTTAATTAAAGTTTGAGGGACCCTCTATGTCAGATCTGAAAATAATGGTTCAAAAGTATGGCGGGACCAGTGTCGGAACCCCCGAGCGGATAAAAGCGGTCGCCGAACGGATCAGGAATTATGTCAAGAAGGGTTATTCCGTCGTCGTCGTTGTATCAGCCATGGGCAAGACCACGGATGAGCTGATATCCCTGGCATCCCAGCTGACCAAAAAACCGAGCGGCAGGGAGATGGACATGCTCCTGTCAACCGGCGAACAGGTTTCGATTTCGCTCCTGGCCATGGCGTTGCACGAGATAGGGATCGATGCCGTATCATACACCGGCTCGCAGATAAAAATGATGACCGACGGCAACTTCTCGAAGGCAAAGATCGAGAGCATATCTACCGATCGGATCGAAAAGTCCCTGCGGGACAACAAGGTCGTGATCGTTGCGGGTTTCCAGGGCATCGACGCGGACGAGAATATTACCACGCTCGGCAGGGGCGGGTCGGATACATCGGCCGTGGCGCTGGCCGCTGTCCTGGGCACGCGGGACTGCGAGATCTACACTGACGTGAACGGCGTCTACACCGCCGATCCCCGCATCATCGCGAAGACGGTCAAGCTGAAGGAGATCAGCTACGACGAAATGCTCGAGCTGGCACGGCTGGGAGCGGCGGTGCTTCACTCACGGTCGGTTGAGTTCGCCAAGAAATACAACGTGCGTCTGCATGTCAGGTCCAGCTTCAATTATGATGAGGGCACGATCGTGATGCCCAAGGAGGAGATGATGGAGAAATTCGTAATCAGCGGGGTCACCGCCAAGCGTGACGAGGCCAAGATAACAATACGGGACATTCCGGACCGTCCCGGCATCGCGTCCAAGGTGTTCGGACCGCTGGGTGAAAACAAGATATATGTCAACATGATCGTCCAGTCCACGGGCAAGGACAACAAGGCGTCAATATCCTTTACGGTTCTGAAAAGTGACATGGACAGGGCGCTTAAAATATGCGAGGGCCTGAAGAAAGATCTGGGCGCCACGGCCGTCGAGTCGAAACAGGACATCGCCATCGTATCGGCAGTCGGCGTTGGGATGCTCTCCTCCTACGGGGTCGCGGGGCGTATCTTCCAGGTACTGTCCGATCAGAACATAAACATCGAAATGATATCGACGTCCGAGATCGGCATCTCCTGCGTCATCGATGACATGTATGCCGAGCTTGCGCAGAAGGTGATACACAAGATCTTCATCGAGGCGGAAGGTAAGTAATGCTGACTGTCGGTGTGCTCTTCGGCGGAAGGTCGGGAGAGCATGACGTCTCCCTCTGTTCGGCGGCATCAGTCGTCTCTGCTCTGGACCCGGCCCGTTACAAAGTCGTCGCTATAGGGATTGACCGGGACGGGCGGTGGTACGTCCAGGACCGGCCGGTCATCGTCGATGACAGGGACTTCGGACGCGTGCTCCGGCTCGAGAAGAAGGGCTCGTGGCGCGTCAACCACTACGAGGACGGCAACCGCCTGGTTCTCTACAATACGGATGACCGCACCAGCGTCCCGGTCGATATCGTGTTTCCCGTCGTACACGGGACCTACTGCGAAGACGGGACCCTCCAGGGACTGCTCGAGCTTGCCATGGTACCGTTCGTCGGCGCGGACACCCTCGGCTCGGCCGTCGGGATGGACAAGGACGTGGCCAAGCGCCTGCTGAGGGACGCCGGTATCCCGGTTGTCCCGTGGCTGACGGTACTGCGTGCGGAATGGGACCGTGAGCGGGATCGCATCATGCGCGAGGCGGAAGCACTCGGCCTTCCGCTCTTCATCAAGCCGGCCCGGACCGGGTCATCGGTCGGCGTGAAAAAGGTCAAGGCCTTCGCCGGGCTCGCGGACGCCGCAGACTTCGCGTTCCGGTATGACGACAAGATATTGATCGAGAAAGGGATCGAGGCGAGGGAGATCGAATGCGCCGTCCTGGGTAACGGCGATCCGCGGGCCTCGGTGCTGGGCGAGGTGACCCCACGCCATGAATTCTATTCCTACGAATCCAAGTATATTGACCCAGACGGAGCAGAGCTTTCAATGCCGGCGAGCGTCGAGAAATCGGTCGTGGAATCGATACGCCGCGACGCGGTGCGAGGGTACAAGGCACTCTGCTGTACCGGGATGGCCCGTGTCGATTTCTTTCTTGATAAGACCGGCGGAAAACACTACCTGAACGAGATCAACACGCTACCCGGCTTTACCAGCATCAGCATGTACCCCAAGCTCTGGGAATGCTCCGGCGTTTCCTACAGCGCGCTTATCGATGCTCTGATCGAGCTTGCCATGGAGCGGCACCGTTCCCGGATGTCGATCCGGACCGACCGATGAGGCCGAGCGCACTACTCCTGGACATGGACGGGGTTGTCGTCGATTCAATGGCTCTTCACGCTGCGGCCTGGAAGCAGGTCCTCGGCGAACACGGCCTTGTCCTGGACGATATCGATATTTTTCGTCGCGAGGGAATGTCCGGCAGGCAGTCGGTCGAGGATATCTTCATCGAGCACGGCGTGCCGTTTCCCGGTGATACTGCGTATAACCTGCTCGAGGAAAAAAAGCACACACTGTTCGAGAGAAATCATGTCAGCCTGTATCCCCTGGTTACGGACATGATCGCCTGGGCCAGGGACGAGCGAATCCTGACCGCGCTGGTGACCGGTTCGCCGCGGCGTTCTGTCGAGCACGTTGTGCCGGCAGGAGTCCTATCTCTTTTTGACGCTGTCATTACCGCCGGGGACGTAACGCGCGGGAAGCCGGACCCGGAGCCGTACTTGAAGGGCATGCGTGCGCTTGGTGTCAGCGCAGTTGGGGCCCTGGCAGTGGAGAACGCGCCGATGGGTATTCGATCTGCAAAGAGCGCCGGCGTCGTATGCTTCGCCCTGGAAACGACGCTTCCGGCAAGGTTCCTCACCGGGGCTGACAGGATTTTCAGGGACCATGCCGCACTGTTTGGTTGCTTGCAATCAGGAATGGCGTGAGGGCAGTCGACGTCCTTCTGCCGTTTTATTCTTGACAGTGCCCGTTCGGTATCGTGTATTGAGGTAGGCAGCGATGCGGACAGTGCGTGAAGTTAGTCCCGGATCGTGTCCCTCATCATCATTATATTCAGGTGTAACTATGGCGACAAAAGGTTCTGAAAAGCGTATGGTCAAGCGCGCGGAGCGTAAAATGGCCCGGAGCGCAAAAAAAGCGGGCAGGGCGCAACGGACGTCGAAAACCCGCCGCGCCATCGGCGAATTTATCGTCCAGAAGAGGTCCATAGTTCCGAACATGATCACCATGTCGAACATGACGATGGGCTTTTTTGCCATCATCCTCGCCAGCAGGGGAGACAAGAACTCGCTGGCTCTGGCAGGCATACTGGTGTGCGTTGGCACGCTGTTCGACGCTATCGACGGGGCGGTGGCGCGCGCCATGCACGTGGAGAGCCCGGTGGGGGTCCAGCTTGATTCCCTTGCCGACGGTATCGCGTACGGGATAGCGCCGGCGGTCATCGCCTACCAGGGCTATCTCTCGCAGCTGCCCAAGAGCAGCATGTACATAGACGCCGGCATGTTGATCGCGCTGGTGTATCCGATATGTGCGATATACCGGCTCGCGCGCTTCAACATCGGCGCGGCGGAAGACGATCACAAGGGTTTCTCGGGCCTGCCTTCGCCTGCGGCCGGTATACTGATCGCGACAATCCCGGCCCTGGAAACGCTGGACTTCATGTTGCTCATGAATTTCACTGTTACGTTTCCGCTCAAGGTCTTCGTTCCCATATACATCCTGGCCGGGTTGCTGATGGTGACCCATGTCGAATACATTAAACCGGCCGCCATATTTGCCAAAAAAAGACGGTTTTTCCTTGTACTTGCCGTAATTGCCATAATACTGCTTATAAGTATTTTCAGCATGTGGTTTATATTCGCTTTGATATCAGCGTATATAATAATCGGGCTCCTCCTGTATGTCGTAAAACTGATCAAAAGAAAGAAAAGTCCGGCCGCGAGCTGATCTTCCCGGAGGAGCGAGCAATGGGACAAGACGGGATTCTCATAATCGGTGCCTCTGCCGCGGGCGTGTCTGCGGCGCGGGAGATACGTGCGATCGACCCGGGCATCGCGGTACGAATGCTCACAGAGGAGAGGTACCTGCCGTATTACCGCCCGTCCCTGACCGAGTATATCGGCGACAGCAAGGTCGAGGGTCGCTCGAATTTTTTTCTTAACCCTGAAGCCTGGTACCGGGACAAGAACCTCGAGCTCATACTCGGCATGAAGGTGATCCGGATCGATCCCCCGGCCAGGGTTGTTCAGACCATATCGGGCGAGCGGTATTCCTATGAGAAGCTCATCCTTGCCAATGGAAGTACACCGTTTGTTCCCTTCAGGGATGCGGCCGGGAAGAAGAATGTTTTTTCAATACGCACGCTTGATGATGCCAGGGCCGCCAACGAACTTTCCGGTACAGTTAAGACGGCTGTCGTGATCGGCGGCGGTCTGCTGGGGCTTGAAGCCGCCCATTCCCTGTCCGGCAAGGGCGTGCGAGTGACCGTTATCGAAGGGAGCGACCGTATCCTACCCCGCCATCTTGATCCGGATAGCTCGCTGATTGTGCAGAACATAGTGACCGGCGCGAACGTATCCATACTGCTGGGCAGGTCCATAGAATCGATACAGGGCGAGGGAAGTGCCACCGGCGTGCGACTTGCCGACGGCGAGGTGGTACCTGCCGACATGGTCATAATCTCGATCGGGGTCAGGCCAAATGTTGAGATCGCCAAAAGCTGCGGCATAGCGGTGAACCGCGCAGTGGTCGTGAACGACCGGATGGAAACGTTAATACCCGGCATATACGCCTGCGGCGACGTTGCCGAGTTTAACGGCAAGTGCATTTCACTCTGGATGCCGGCGCTCAAGCAGGGAAAAGTGGCCGGATCGAACGCGGCGGGAAAGCCGGCGCAGTTCCTGGACGAAATGTATCCCGTGGTCCTCAACTCGTTCGGCACGAGGATCTATTCCGCGGGCGATATCTGCCAGGACAGGAAGGATGGCGAGTACAGGGTCCACGCTGCTGGCGATGCCGCGAAAAATAATTATAAAAAGCTTTTCTTCCTCAATGACAGGCTTGCCGGTTTTATACTGATCGGCGACATCTCGGAAGCACAGAAGCTCGCCATGGCGGTCAAGAACGGCTCCGTCTTCGGCGATATCGTAAAATAACGAGCGAGGGCATGATGGCTGATTTTTCCCACTATTCGAAAGACGGGACGCCGGTTATGGTTGACATATCGGGCAAGAAAGTCACTGCCAGGACCGCGAAAGCGGCAGGTTTCGTCCGGATGAACAGATCCACCCTTGAGCTGATAGAAAAGAGATTGCTGCCGAAGGGCGACCTCTTCCAGATTGCCAAGATAGCGGGAATCATGGCTGCGAAGAGAAATGCCGAGCTGATCCCCATGTGCCATCCTCTCGCACTTTCTTTTGTCGATGTCATTATCGAGCTTGATCACAATGCCGGCGGCGTCAGGATACATTCGGAAATCCGGCTGGAGGGAAAAACCGGCGCGGAAATGGAAGCATTGACAGCGGTTTCCGTGGCAGCCCTGACGGTCTACGATATGTGTAAGGCCGTGGATAAGGAAATGGTGATAAGTGACATAAAACTTATAGAGAAGAAAGGAGGGAAATCTGATTTTTTAACTGCCCAGCCTGATGGCCTTCAATAACGTATTTTTTAATTTTTTATATTATGCTGAAAAACATCGATTTTTCATTTTAATTTAAAATATTTTTTAATAATTGACAAAAATCGCCGTTAATTGAATTTGATTATTTGTGGATATCTTTATATTAATTACTTGTTAGCACTCATTTAAATGAGTGCTAACATTTTTTAACAGTTAATACTATTTAATGGGTGCCAGCAAAATTTAGAGTTTAACAACATGCAGAGTAATAAATTCTAATTTTACCATGAAGTGCCCCGGATGAACCTTTTGTGCGTATTACCGGGAGGTTCCTTATCTACAAAAAGCTGAATTTTCTTCTGGTTGTAAGAGGAAAAATATTACTCATCTATTATAAGGAGGACTTAAATGGCATTAAAACCTATAGGCGATCGTGTCGTCATTGAATTGCTGGATCAGGAAGTGGAAAAAGTGGGATCCATTTTCGTTCCGGATACTGCAAAAGAAAAGCCCCAGCAGGGGAAAGTTATCGCAGTCGGCCCGGGCCGGCGCGACGGGAAAGACATTATTCCCATGACGGTCAAGGCGGGAGACGTGGTTCTCTTCAGCAAATACGGTGGCATGGAAGTAAAGCAGGATGGAAAAGAATTCCTCATCATATCGGAAAGCGACATCCTTGCGGTCGTTGAAAAATAACCTGACAAACGATAAAAGTTAATAAATTTAAAGAGAGGAATACACAATGGCTAAGATATTACAGTATAGCGAGGAAGCAAGACGGTCCGTGCTCGAAGGCGTCAAGAAGCTCGCAGACGCAGTCCAGGTAACACTCGGGCCGAGAGGAAGAAACGTCGTTATCGATAAGAAATTTGGCGCGCCGACCGTCACTAAAGACGGCGTGACCGTTGCCAAAGAGATCGAGCTCGAGGACCCGTTTGAGAACATGGGCGCCCAGATGGTTAAAGAAGTGGCCACCAAGACGAATGATGTTGCCGGCGACGGAACGACCACGGCGACCATTCTCGCAGCTGCGATTTACAAGGAGAGCCTGAAGAACGTGACCGCCGGCGCGAACCCAATGAGCCTGAAGCGCGGCATCGACAAGGCCGTCGAAGCGGCGGTAGGCTATATAGCCTCTGTAGCGCGTGAGATCGTGGACAAGAAGGAAATCGCACAGGTGGCCTCCATATCGGCCAACAACGATGAAGCGATCGGCAACCTCATCGCCGACGCCATGGACAAGGTCGGCCGCGACGGTGTCATCACTGTTGAGGAAGCGAAATCGATTGAAACGCACCTGGAAGTGGTCGAGGGGATGCAGTTCGACCGCGGGTACCTCTCGCCTTACATGGCGACCGACCCGGAAACGATGGATGCGACGATAGAGAACGCCTTCATACTCATCCATGACAAGAAAATCTCCACCATGAAGGACCTCCTTCCCGTGCTTGAGAAGGTGGCCCAGTCCGGGAAACCGCTCCTGATCATCGCGGAAGAGGTCGAGGGCGAAGCGCTGGCGACCATCGTCGTCAACACGCTCCGCAAGACCATATCCTGCGTCGCCGTCAAGGCGCCCGGTTTCGGCGATCGCCGCAAGGCCATGCTGGAGGACATAGCGGTTCTGACCGGCGGGCAGGTGATCTCCGAGGATCTCGGGATGAAACTCGAGAACACGACCATTGAAATGCTGGGCCGCGCGAAGAAGGTTATCGTCGACAAGGAAAACACGACGGTCATCGAAGGCGGAGGGTCCCAGAAAGACGTGAAAGGCCGGATTGCACAGATCCAGAAACAGATAGAAGATTCCACATCCGATTACGATATCGAGAAGCTCCAGGAGCGGAAGGCCAAGCTGGCCGGCGGCGTAGCCGTCATCAACGTGGGCGCCGCAACCGAGATTGAGCTGAAAGAGAAGAAGCACCGTGTCGAAGACGCCCTATCGGCGACCCGCGCTGCGGTCGAGGAAGGGATCGTGTCCGGCGGCGGGAAGACGCTCATCAACGCACAGAAGGCCGTGACGGCGATTGCCGAAAAGCTTACCGGCGACGAGCAGATCGGCGCACGGATAATCGTGAAGGCCATCGAGGATCCGATGAGAATGATCGCCTTCAACGCCGGCCTGGAAGGGTCGGTCATCGTTGAGAAGGCGAAGACCGAAAAGGACAACATCGGCTTCGACGCAGCCAAGCTCGAGTGGGTCGACATGATAAAGGGTGGCATCATTGACCCGGCGAAGGTCGTACGCTCAGCTCTGCAAAATGCTGCCTCGGTTGCCGGTATGCTCTGCACCACCGAGGTTCTTATCACCGAGAAACAGGAAGAAAAAGCGCCGATGATGCCTCCGGGAGGCGGAATGGGCGGAATGGGCGGAATGTACTAAGCGTTCCAACCGGAAAAACAGTAAACATCCACACGGCCGGGGGCATGCGCCCCCGGCCGTTTTACGTCTGCGCAGACCCCGGCGCAGATGCATGCTGCCCGGCTGCAGTTCATCGCAGACCGGTGAAATCATTCATCGTATTACGGCTTCGGTTATCACGCCAGAGAAAAAGAAATATGGAACAGGACTCGTGCCGGCACTATATTGAAGTCGAGGCAGCGGGGTGGTGCGTTCCAGCGGTTCCACTGAAAAGAAATAATTCAGGTGCATGCATTATATTCCGATGATAGATAAGGGAAACTGCAGCCCGGTACGGGCCGCGGGACATGTCATTATGTCCCCTGACCGGCTGCAGTTGCGCTGTTGGTTCAAGGAACGGCATTTCCCGGTACAATCAAAGAGGAGAAATCGCATCCCCGTCAGGGAGGCCGCCTGATAGCTGCCGGTGATGCGTTCACACAGTGACAGTATGACGGACAGCAGAATATTGACAGTTCCAAACCGTTTCAAGGAGCCCTATGACTTCGAGTACGTTATCGACCTGCAGGAGCAGATCCTCAGCGGAGCGGATCAGCTTGACCTTTCCAGGATCACCTTCATCGAGCCCTATTCGATGCTCTCCCTCCTGCTTATCGGGAGAACCTATTTGAGGAAGAAGGGGACGAAGCTGAAATTGACCGGTATTCCTATGAATATTCACCAGTACCTCCATCGGATGGATTTTTTCAAGACCGGGGTCTTTGACATGTCGGACCGGCTGGACGAGAAGATGTTGTTGAAACGAAGCTCCTTCAGTAACCGGGTGCTGGAGATCACCGAGATCCCGAACAAGGAGCGTGAGAGCGTTCGCGTGATAGGGAAGATCATCGGTGTATTCAGGAAGCGGGCCGGACATATACTGAAATACTGGCTCTCTGACAGGGTCGTCGATTATTACGTTACAGTGATATCGGAGATATGCCAGAATATTTATGAGCATAGCCTCGATTCCGGGTACCTCGCGATGCAGACCTATTCTGTCGGGAAGGAGAACTTTGTCCGATTGGCGATCGGAGACTCGGGGATCGGCATCCTGAAAAGTTTCGGGAACAACAGTGTCCCGTATGATTCACCAGCGCAGTTGATAGAGCTGGCTATAACGACGCCGATCTCGAGCAAGAGAGAATTTGGCTACGGCCTCTGCCAGGTGAAGGCGATCGTGGAGAAGCTGAAGGGGACGATCTACCTGCGATCAGGAAACGCGTCTGTTTCGACGATGTATCAGCGGAGGACGCCCGGGTCTTCGTTCCTCTTCCTGAAAAATGATCTGAGCAATTTTGACGGCACGCAGATATTGATATCGCTGGCCGGATGAACGGAGCGCTGCATGGTAATAAACATACGGAAAAAGGCCGACGAGCTGAAGCAAAAAGGGCTTGATCTCCTCACCAGGCCGGTGGGGCGCCTGATGTACCAGTCGATTCGTGCCATGCTCGAGCATATCAGGGCGGGAGAAACCCTGGTTCTTGATTTCCAGAACATCAAGGTCATTGATTCATCGTTCATTGACGAGATGATCGTCCGCATTGTGATTGATTCGCGGAACGGGGACATGCCGTTTTACGTCAAGTTGAAGAACATATCCGAGATCGCCGAGATCAACATAGACATGGTTTTCAGGTCGTATTCAAACTATAAAAATAAAAAAATTGTTGTCATTACTGAAAATATCTGCCAGAATAATGCATTCTTTATCGGGCCCCTGTCGGACCGCGAGAAAGATATCGTTGAATTTCTGAGGATCAATAAATCCCTGATTCAGGAAGATATCGTCAAATTCACCGGCAGCCCTCCCGGCGAGGTGGCCGGTATACTGGAAGGCCTTGACTCGCTGAGAGTCATTAAGAAGGAGAACAATGGGGTTTATTTTGCGCTCTAACAGTCTGCCGGAAATGCATGACGGATCCTGGGATAAACGAACGTGCGGATGAGCCTCGCCATGAAACATGCATCGAAACATATCGCCCGCGTAAAAGATGACACCCTCTTCGGGCTCCTGTCATCCTATAAGTCCAGCCATACCTATGTGCGCATTCTCGAGTCGGTAACGGACGATTCAATTATTTTACAACTTACCGATAATCCGGGGAATTTCAACCGGGCGCAGCAAGAAAAGTTCAAGGCCTACCGTATCCTGCGTCGCCTGGAGATCGGTATCCCGAAAATGTCCCTGAAATATCTTACGCCGACGTGCATTGTCTCCGAGCTCGGCCCCATGGTCGAGATAAACATACCCTATGAAAAAGCCGTTGTAGTTGACGGCCTGCACAAGGATGGGGTTTACACTATTGAGACCTCGCTGAAGTATAAAACAAAGATACTGCAGGGCGTCAAGAAACTGCTCGGGATGAGCCCGCAGAAGAGATACGAGCTGCTTGAAAAATATCTAACCGGTTATCAGGAATGACACTGCCATGGAACAATATGATTCATTGAACGAAAAAACCAGGATGGTCGATATCGCCATGAAGTACACCAGGGGCGACATCGTCAAGGCCAAGGAGATGTCAGGCGGGCAATACCTGGATGTCATCGTTGTAAAGGGAAAATTCCTGGTTGAAAAAAAGGGCCTGTCGGGCATGTTCATGGCCTACTTCAACTATATCCATGAATACATCGCGCACAGCGCGTCCATAATTTTCTCGAAGACGGCCCCGTTTGAAAAGATGCGGGTATTCGACGGCTGGACGTCCTTGAACAAGGACCTGATGGCGTTCCGCCAGGGCACCGATGTAATCGATTCGCAGAATTTCACCTATTACCTGACAGACTCCTTCGTCGGTTATGACGTGTTCCCGGACGTCCAGGAGAAGAATCTCGCTGATCTGACCAAAACCATAACGGAGATCATCGCCAAGTCTTTCAACGTCGAATCGGTGAAATGCCAGATCGAGCTCGAATCGACAAGCTCACTTGCAATGGACCTGGCCGGTTTAAAGATAGACATGCCGGGAAGCGCACCGAAGGAAATCGCCGAGATCGTCCAGGAGGACGACCGCATCGTTAAAGTGGAAAGCGAGGCAAAATACGTTATCGAGGGCAGGGGGATAGTCGCACCGGTGAGGGGAAAGAACGTGTCAGATCTGATAGCCGGCGATAAGATCAAGGTTCTTCTCAGCGGCAGCGATCTGGTCTCGGAAAAGATTCTGAAGATGCTGAATGCCTTTGACCAGGAGGGGGGGCGTCTCCCGGTCCCTGGCAGGCTGAAGGCGAAAATTCCCCTCGAAAAAGGCGGCACCATGCTCTACGCGGTGGTGGCCAAGGGCGTACTGGCGAAAATATTCGAAGAAGAAAACGTCAAGATACTCCTCGACCAGTCCATCGAGGATGTGCAGAGCGAGCCTTCGGGCTTCGAGAACAAGATCATATACATCATGGCAATTGTGGTAGGGCTGATAATCCTGTGCGGAATAATTCTCTTTCAGCTGCTGTAGCCATGCGGGGCCAGGGGAGACGGCTCATTCCCGTCCTGCTGTTGTTTTCGACCCTTGCGCTCATCGCCCAGATGCCGGACTGGAAGTTCTTCAGCGATCGCGAGGGAAACACCTATTTCATTGACCAGGGCGGGAAGATCCGCATAACCGATACGACGAAACTCCCCTACCGCGCCGTCTCGCCCCGCGGCATAGACTACTATCTCAATTACGGGATCACACTCATAGACGAACACCGCGTGCATGAGGGCCTTACCGTGCTCAAATCGATCCGTTCGCTGCCAGCGGACAACGGCAGGATCGTCCAGGCACAGGTGAAGGCAACCGAGGTCATCAATAAACTCAAGAGGCGCAACGGCCCCCGGTTTGTCGAACAGAACGATGCGGCTTCTCTCATGTTCATCGAGTCGGAAGGCGGTGTCCGTGCCATTAATGACCGTATGTATTATTCGTTCCATGGTCCGGCCGGACTCTCGCTGATCAGGAAGAGTAACCGTGCGCGGCTTGAATACCGGTACGAGGGCCTGCTGTTCGGCGTGCGCAATAGGCCGACGGCGTCCGGGGAGTCGAATGCGTATGATTACCTGATCGCGGTTGACAGCGAGTTGTTCGCGGTCCGCTTCAGGGACCTCGACCAGGCCATCAAATACTGGCAGGGAACGGTCGGGTATGGCGGGCTCGAGCGGCGCGTGCTGGAAAAGCGTGACGACCGGATCGTATATTCCTTCACAAGCCGGAGTGAGCCGCGATATGCCGGGCTGGAGGCCGTGTTCGTGAACGGGAAATTCACGCACTGCGCGCGGCTGATATCGTCCGAAGCCGGTTATCGGGAGTACGGTGCGAAGATGGAAGCGGTCATGGCGAGCTTCCGGATCGTGTCCGATCAGGATTGAGCAGGCCTGCTCCCGTCATAGAGCAGGGCTATTTCGCTGCAGGTTGCGTAGTTCTTGCAGTACATGCAGTCCTTCCAGATTTTCTCCGGGAGCGTGTCCATGTTGATTTCCACGAATCCGTTTTTCATGAAAAATTTCGGTGCGTACGTGAGGACGAACAGCGTGGGACTGTTGGCTGACGTGAGGTCGTCGACGAGCTTCCTCAGCAGCATGGATCCAATTCCCCTCCTGAGAAAGCTTTTTTTCACGGCGAGAGATCGGACCTCTTTGAGGTGGTCCCCGTAATCATGGAACGTGATGACCCCCGCGATGTCGCCATTGACGTCCGCCACGTAGAAGTTCCCTATGCTTGAGGCGATATCCTCCTGGCTCCGTGAAAGGAGCGTACCATCCCCCGCGTACGTGTTTATGATTTCATGAATGGATTCGATATCATCATCTGTTGCAGTTCTGACGACGGCGGCTTTCAATTATTGTTTCCTTCATGCCAAGCAGGATTTCCGCAAGCGACGGTGCTTATTCTTCCCGTGCGCGCCCGTGACGATACATCATGGTGACGCCGGATGCCCGCCGGTCCCGCTCGGGGGACGGTCATTGCGGGCACGTAAAAAAAATGAAAATTTGAGGGTCCCTTGCAGTGATGCTACCTTTTTATAATCCGGGTGTTTTCTGCAAGCGAATATTTTTCGTAGGTGGAAATTTTTTGCAATGCATCGCGGGCCGCGTCTGACGATTGATACGGGCCGATGAAAATACGGATTTTACCGTCGTTCTTTGCAAGAATGACGGTGTGTCCCCGCTGGCTCAGGTAGGAGGCGATTTTCTGGGACTCCGCGTACTCGAAGTCACGCGTCATCTTTATCACGTAGGGATAGGAGGCTTTAGGAAACATATTCGCCTGCGTTTCAGAGGAGGCCTGTTTTTCATCGCCCAGGAAGGGGAGGTTCTTTCCAATGCTGGCTACGGCATTGAATGTCTTTTTGTCCACAATCTCCCTCTGGGTGCCGCCGGAAAATTTGATACCTATTACGATCCCCGCCGTGAAGCAGACGATGCAGAGGGACGTGACCAGGAAAAATGCCCTGCTTGCCTTTTTCCTGACCCTCTCCATTTCCCTGGGTGTATGCTGGGCGACCCGGGGGAGGTATTCGGGATCATAGGTATCGGTGAATTGCGGCGGCATGATCCGTATATTTTTTCTTTCGTAGAAGTCAATATTTTGCATAACGTGGTCCCCGGTATTCAGATCTTGTTAAGGCCCGGTCATGACTATACCCGGTTCAAGGGGCTCTCAGGCATGCCGTTTCCTTATAAGAATTCGACATTGAGAGGTAAATGCATAAGAAATAAATCCTCCTGTCCGCCAGCATGGAACTGATAAAACCGGCTTGCCCTGGATGGAACCAAACCGGCACGCAGAAAAAACCACGGACCTGTTTTTTTCCTTGATTTTAGCAGGGCATACTCATTATAATAAAACAATTTTATGTCTCATATGGTGATGATTGTCGGATAAATGTGACGATATACAGTACAGAATGGAAAGATTCTACCCATGGCGTACGCCAGACAAACGGGCCGTTCCGGGCGTGTGCCGGCAATTCAAAATCTGAAGGGTCGTGCTTCCGGACATGATAGAAAGCGTCAAATATGACAGGTATTCGGTCCTCTCAATGCGGTTTGAGGAGCTGGATTTTATCAAGACACCGAGGGTTTCCGCCGTTATAAAAGAGAAGCTCGAGGAGATCGGATACGGTAATATAATCCTGGATATCAATAATCTCGATTATATTGATTCTACGGGCATGAGCTCGTTGATCAACATCAGCAGGAGAATCAAGGACAAGAACAACGAAATGGTCGTCGTCTGCAGCAGCACGAAGATACTGCAGCTTTTTGACATAGCGAAGATGGGCAATTTTTTCAAGATTTTCGAGACCATGGAGACGGCTGAAACCTACCTGAGAACACGGAAGGCACCGGCTGTCAGTTGACCCGGTTCAGGCCTTCAGGCCGGCCAGCTTTTTCAATTCCCGGACCTCTGATGACGTTAACGCCCGGATGATCCCCCTTCTCAACCGCTTCAAAGAGAGATTCCCATATGCGACACGCTCCAGCTTTTTCACGGTATACCCGCAGTTCATGAATGAATAGCGGATCTGCCTGTTCTTTCCTTCCTCGATAACCATCCTTACATGCCGCCCTGATTCATTGATGAATTCGACCATGCACGGCCGCGTCTTCAGTTCTAGCTGGTGAATATAAAGGCCGCGCGAAATTTTCTCTCTGTCTTCGGGCGCGAGCGGCCGGTCGATCTCGACGCGGTATTCCTTGGGTACATGGAAGTTCGGTTTTGTCAGGCGGTAGGCAAGGTCACCGTCGTTGGTCAGCAGGAGGAGACCCTCCGTTTCCCGGTCAAGCCTGCCGACCGGGTAGACGCCCGCGCGCTTGTATTTTTCCGGCACCATGTTCATTACGGTCGGACGGTCCTTCTCGTCGCTCAGGGTGGTGATGTATCCGCGCGGCTTGTTCAGCATGAGATAGATGCGCTCTTCCAGCAGACCCAGAGGTTTCCCGTCGAATGCTACGCGGTCCCCGGGCTCGATGACGGTTCCCAGGCGTGCGGTCACACTGCCGTTAACGGTTATACGTCCCGCGGCGATGAATTCTTCGACCTTCCGGCGGGAGCCGAGCCCGCACAATGCCAGGTATTTATTGAGCCTTGTTCCCATCGGCGGCGCCGGGCTTCCGTGGTTCGGTGTCCTTCACTTCGGGTTCGGGGCTGGTTTCGATGGATATCTTGGTGAAATGCAGCTGGAAATCTTTCCGGTCCTTTTTTAGCATGTAATCGTTGCCCCGGCGCGCCAGGTCGAGATTGCTTTTAAACGAGGTCCCCCGCGAGAAGATAACCTCATTTTTATTAAAATCAAGCTTGTAGGTGCCGATGATGGGTTTGTTTTCATTCCCCTTGGGGTACGATTTGTACGTGCCGCTTTCATACAGCTCGATACAGTGGTCCGTGAAGTCTCCGAATTCATTCGTGCTCCACCATTTGCCCATCAGGTATTGTTTCACCCGCGCGTTTTCAATCTTCATAAAATCGGAAACGACCGAATCAATCGATTCATCGTTCTTCGAATGAAGGGAAATGTTCTGGCCGAAGATCCAGCCGGTAATCCCATCCTTCGTGCGTATTTTATACCAGTAGTCATGGGTCTTGCCAACCCAGGTCTTCTCGCTCGACCTCTCCATGACGCGGACCGTGGTTCCCTTGCTGAGCTCTGAGACGATACCGGCGAATATCATCGGGTCAATACGCATGGCAGAATAACCTTTCAGGATTATTCCGTAGGTATCCGTAGTGATTGCCTCATTGTTGTCGGAGCAGCCTGCTCCGGTGAGCAAAATAGCTGCTGCTACCAATACGGCAAGTATGTTTACGACTTTCATATCGATTATTCTGCCGAAGTATGTTGATCGTTGATCATGAGATTAATTCCACCGTAATTTTCAAGTCTTTTCTTCCCGGTAGGTTTTTTTTTCCGGGCGGGTACACGGGTATTCCCATGTCATTCCGGTTATAAGGGTATATTTGGAGGTGTATTCTGAAATTATCTTGACGATTGGTGCCGGTCGTGCAGATATATATAATGCAGAGCGGTCGCATGGATGAGATTGCGTTAATGCCGGCGTACTGAATACACCAATCTGGCCAGTAATCGGTGGGGTCATGAAGGTACGGGAAATTTTTCAGGATAAAATAATTACTGTCTCCAATCTTTTGACGGTTATGAGAATAGTCGCTGCCCCCTTTCCCGGGTATTTCATGTATAAAGAATACCAGACCGGTGATACTGGATACATACGCAAGGCATTACTTTGACAAAAAGGCGTAGACCCGGGCCAGTCGCGGCGCTCCTGCTTCTCCTTGCGTTACCGGCAGCACCGTCACCTGAAAGCATTGCCGTCGTTGCGGCTGAAAACGGGGAGTACGTTTACCTCGATGAGATGGAGGCCCGGCTCGGGCTGGACCATTCGTTCGATATGGTTTCCCAGAAGGGAAGGCTGTACCTGAAAAGCCACCAGGCGGTCTACGGCGTCGGTCTGTCGGTGTTGCTGGTGGACGGTGCTCTCTATAAGTCCGACCTGTCGGTGCGGCGGAGGACAGGGAGAGTGCTCATCCCGCTTGATGCCGCACGATTCATAGCGCACGCATTCAACCCGGGCATCGCTCTCGAGCGGGACCGGGGCAGGCTCATCGTCCGGCGGGATTCGGGAGGCACGGTCCCCGAGAAAAAGAAGGCCCCGGATCGTGTGGTTGCCAAGGACCGGATAAGCTTCATCGTGATCGATGCCGGTCATGGCGGCAGGGACCCCGGTGCGGTGGGAAAGGGCGGGGTGAGGGAAAAAAACATTACTCTCAAGGTGGCGAAGCTCGTCGAGAAAAAGATCCGGATCCGCTTCCCGTCGCTCAGGATAGTCGTCACCAGGAGCGACGACCGGTTCGTTGAGCTCTCCAGGAGGACCGCCATAGCCAACCGCCAGCTCATTAAAAATCAGAATGGCATTTTCCTGAGCATACACGTGAATTCATCGCTCTCGGGAAAAATATCCGGAACCGAGACCTTCTTTCTTTCGCAGAACCCGACAAACGAGGACGCTCGCAATACTGCCGCCCTGGAAAACAACGTCATCGTCCTCGAGGAGAAAACCAGGCAGGAAAAAAAATTCGATGACGTCGATTATATCGAGGCCATGATGATAACGACGCAGATACAGAAGGAGAGTGCTGCACTTGCCGGCGCGATCCAGGACGGACTGGCGAAACACAACACGCAGTTCGGGTCTCGCGGCGTCAAGAAGGCGGACTTCTTCGTGCTTCGGGGGGCGCTGATGCCGGCGGCCCTGGTGGAGATCGGGTATATATCACATGCGAAGGAGGCCCGATATCTGCAGAAAGAGGGCCACCAGGAGGCCATTGCAGAGGGTATAACCGGCGGTATAATGCTTTTTATCAACCGGTATAACAGCCTGATCCAACTGCAGTGACGCGCGGATCCTGGCGGGCCCGAGGCTCTGCATTTGCATCTGCAATAAAAAAAATCCTTGATTCTGCCGCCCCCTTTTCCTATTGTACCACTATTCTAACGGAATACACCATACACATGAAATTTTCAAGCGCTGACATCAAGGAGAAGGCCGCAGCCCTGAAACACAAGGCCGTTTCCCTGTTTAATGCTCAGGTGAAGGCCCGGGTCATCCGCCTCGCGGGCATGGTCAGGACCGAGCTCGTCGAGTACCCGAACGGGAAGGAGCGGACCAGGCGTCTGATCCTGTTGTTTGCCTCTCTTTTCATCCTGGATTACCTGATGTTCTGCCTGCACACCGATAAGAATGTTGCGGGCATCTTCCCTGAAATCCCATCCCTTGACAATGAGAAGCAGGTGTCGATATATATCCCGGGCCTTGACGGCGCAACCATCACCCATGAGCCCCGCTTCATCCCCGTGTATGACAACGACGAGAAGACCGCACGGATACTTTTCGACATGGTGGCGCAGGGCTCACGGTACGATAATACCTCACTCGCGGTGCCGGTTGAACTGTTTGTGAGGAAAGTGTGGATTTACGGGAAAGGCGGGGACGCCGGGAAGGTCTGTGTATTCGATGTTGAGCCAGCCGAGCTCAGGCCGGACGTCGGGCCGATTAAAAATTCAGAGCGCCTGTTTAAAAGTGCCCTCGAGAAAACCATCAAGGAAAACATCCCATCTGTAAAAACCGTCATGGTCCTGGAAAAAGGCGTTCCCGGCGCGACGCTCTGGGAGCTCTGACGGGCCATCGACCCGGCTGCACGGCCCCTTATTCCGGCCATTCCCCGCGGAACACCTCGACTGTCGGTCCAGTCAGGTAGATGTTATTGTCATCTTCCCGCCACTCGATTTTGAGGTCACCGCCCCTGAGGTGGATGAGGATCTTCCGGTCGGTCATCTTGTTCAGCATGCAGGCGGCCGTTACCGCGGAAGCCCCGGTACCGCAGGAGAGTGTCTCACCTGTCCCGCGCTCCCATGTCCTCTGCGCGACCTCTTTCCGGCTGATGACCTTTACGAATTCAACGTTTGTCCGGTTCGGAAAAAGCGGGTGGTTCTCCAGCAGCGGGCCGTATTTGTCCACCGGGAATCTGTCTATATCCTCGACGAAGACTACCAGGTGGGGATTCCCCATGGACAGGGAGGTTATATCAAAGGTGGTGCCGTCGTCCAGGCGGAGCGCCTCGTTGATGACCATGCCCGGTTTTCCTATCATGGGGATCCTCTCCCTCTGGAGAATGGGGGCCCCCATGTTCACGACCACGCTCCGGACCTTTTTGCCGGTGACGTTCAGGACAAGCCTCTTGATCCCGGCAGAGGTTTCTATATCGACTTGTTTTTTATTGATGAGCCTGTTGTCATAGAGGTATTTTGCAAAACTGCGTATGCCGTTACCGCACATTTCGGCTTCGCTTCCGTCGGGATTGAATATCCGCATCCGGTAATCGGCCGTTTTTGAATTGAGCAGGATCAGTATGCCGTCCGATCCGACGCCGTAATGCCGGTCGCATATGCTGACTGCGAGCTTCTTTAAATTTGCGATGGGTCGATTCCTCGAGTCGATGAGGAGGTAGTCGTTCCCTGTTCCCTGCATCTTGGTGAATTTGATCATGGCGGACATCCTTTTTTAGATCGTGGTTAGATGGTATAGCATACCGGGTTAAAATGTAAAGAATAAATATTGAGAAAAGTTGAAAGTCCGGGCATCCTCCAGGGGGAGGTGGGGCGATGAAATAAAAATGTGTTAAAACCGGGGCGGTGATTAGTATGCTGACTTTTTTACTGATTTCCTGTTTCAGGGAATACGATAAGAAAACTGTATGATAGCGCATGTGATAATATTATGAAAAGTATCCATATCCTGATCGGCTCGCTGCTGGTGTCTCTCCTGATCGCGGTAATCCTGTTCAGTGACAGTTCTGACATGACCGCCATGGGCCGGATGTCCTGGGTCTATAAAAACAGGGAGACCGTCACCAGGCTTCTGGCGATCCCGGTCCTCCTGTACCACAATATAGACGGGAAGGGTCCCTTTTCCATCGATGCCGTCACCCTGCGCGAGCATTTCCAGCTCATACGGGACCGCGGCATACGGGTCATACCGCTGCGGGAGCTGATCCAGCGTCTTGAGAACCCGGTACCATATCGCGACAGGGTGATCGTCATCACCTTCGATGACGGATATGGGTCGATGAGCACCAAGCTGCTCCCCCTTGCGAAGGAATTCGGTTATCCGGTGACCCTGTTCGTGTATGTTGACATGATTTCAATCAGATCATCGAAAAACCTTACCTGGAGAAAACTCAGGGAGATGGACCGTCAGGGCATCGATATCCAGGCACACTCCATGAGTCACAAGGACCTTGCGGTTTTGTCAAAATCAAAAGACCCTGCTGACCGGAAGAGCCTGTACGAAGAGCTCTATCTCTCGAAGAGAATACTTGAGTTATATCTTGATAAAAATATCGATTACTACGCGTTTCCTTTCGGGAGATATGACCTCAATATCATTGACCTGGCGGCTAGTTCCGGGTACCGAAGGGTTTACTCAACTGATTATGGCTCGAACGTTATTACAAGGGACAACTATTGCCTCAGAAGACAGCATATAAAAAGCTCGTATTCACTGAATTATATAGACAGTTTAATCAGATAGTTCCTGTCAATCTCCCGTGTACACCGGTGCTCCCGCCTCGATGGCTGTAGATGTTTGAAGAATTAATGCTGATAATTATACATTTTTTGAATCGTGTTCATGAGACATGCGATAATATGTCGGATATCAGGAATAATGAATTTTATACAAGAATCATCATTAATTTTTTTATTGACAAATTATACTACTGTTGATAAATATTAAAAACTTTTTCGAAACTGCCTGCAGTTTACATAAATAACCTGTATATATACAAAGATCTTCTAGGAGTGGATGTGGGAATGAGAAGGATAATCGTATTAACCCTGTTTTTATTTATAAATTATACAGCTATAGCCCTTGCGGATGATTCTGTCTCCGTTGATAACCTGAACATCCAGGAATACAAGGGACGGTGCGGCGTCTGGATGACCGCT
>JBGTBN010000135.1:0-10009 GCA_041749375.1 Spirochaetota bacterium | reverse complement strand
CTCGACGCCTACATCCACGCGGCGCTCAGGTTCCTGGCCGAGAACATGAAAAAGGGCATGAAAAAGCCCGGGGACAGGGACGCGAGCATGGCGCTGGCCAACGCTTCGGCAATGGCGGCCATCGCCTTCTACAACTCGAAGCCCGGTATGGTGCACCTGCTGGCCGTCGAGCTGGCGAAGCTGACCGGCACGTCAGCGGGAAAGTTCATGCGGGTCCTACTCCCTTACAGGATGGCCTACATGCTCAGCAAAAAATTGAAGATACGGGACGAGCTCTACCTGGCCGTCGCCGGCTTCGACGCCTACTCGTCAACACCGGAAGGCGAGCGGACACGGAAGGGGATTGAGACTGTGCTCGAGCTGCTCAATACAACGAAAAAGGCCCTGCCGCAGACCATGATGGAGCTGAACGTACCGCGGCACCAGCTGAAAAACGCAGCGGAAGCCGCTTCGGCGGCAAGCGAAAAGTTCTTCAGCGCGGCAGACTGCCTCTCCCTGCTGGAGCATGCCTGGGAAGGCAAAGCGTATTAGTCCATTACACACTGAAAGGAGCGCAACATGAACACGAACAAATATCCCGAGATCAAGCCGGGTACAAAGTTTATAAAAAAAGTCTACTGCTTCATCATGCTGCTGATCGTCGGACGGGCCATCGAGGCAGCGTCAAAGACCGACAGGGTGGTGAAGAAGGAGGTCGAGGCGCTGCCGAATGACCTCTGCTTTTACCTGGGCGTGATGCCCTCCGGCCCCTACATGGTGGTCGGCAAGACGAAAGAAGGGGGAATGAAGTACCTGGGATGGAAACTTGTCGGGAAGAAGATCAACCTCAGGATGAACATCCGGAACATCGAGGCCGCGATCCAGGTCTTCACGTTCCAGGAATCCACGGCCACGGCATTCGCCCATGACCGCTTCGTCGTGGAGGGTGACCTTCCCACCGCGACCGCGGTCGTGCGGATACTGGACATCGTGGAGGTCTACCTGCTCCCGAAGATAATAACCAAGCTGGCCGTACAACGTTATCCCAAGTGGTCGGAGATGTCTCCCTTCCGCAAGTGGACCGGCCGGTTCATCATCTACGGACGCGCCCTGGGTTACGGGCTTGTCAAAGACCTCATAACGAACATATTCTAACTATAAAGGGGAATTGCCATGTTACTGCCAAGCTTCTACGATTTCTGCTGCCGGGTTAAAACCATTTCCGGGAACAAGGCCCTGGAGATGATCCCTGACCTTCTTGCCGGCATGAATGCCAAAAAACCCATGATCGTCACGGACAAGGGCGTTGTCGCCGTCGGTCTCATCGACGTGGTCAAGAAGGCGGTCGGAAACAAGCTCAAGATCGGGGCCATTTTTGACGGCGTGCCGATCGATTCGGATTACAAGGTCGTCAACGCGGCCGCGAAGATATACCGGCAGAAGGGGTGCGACTCGATCATCGCCATCGGCGGAGGGTCCGCGATGGACACGGCCAAAGGCATAAACATCCTCGTGTCCCTGGGCGGGGACAACCTGCTGGACTACGAGGGCGCGGGCGCGGTCAAGAAAAAGCTGAACCCGCTTATCGCGATCCCCACCACCTCGGGCACCGGATCGGAGATGACGCTCGTGGCCGTTATCGCGGACCCCGAGCGCAGGGTCAAGATGACCTTCGTCTCCTACTTCGTGCTCCCGGACATAGCGCTCCTGGACCCGCGCATGACCAAAACGCTCCCGCCCACGCTCACGACCTCTACCGCCATGGACGCCATGACCCACGCGGTCGAAGCCTATTTCTGCAAGGAGAAAAACCCGGTGAGCGACTCGCACGCGCTCTACGCCATAAAGATGATCAGCGACAATTTATTGAACGTCGTCAAGAACCCGGGCGACCTTAAAGGGCGCCTGGCGCTGGCCAACGCCTCGGCCATGGCGGGCATCGCGTTCTCCAACTCGATGGTCGGCCTGGTCCACAACATGGGCCACTCCACGGGTGCGGTGTGCCACGTGCCGCACGGCGTGTGCATGAGCATCTTCCTCCCCTACGGGCTGGAATACAACCTGCACCGCTGCGCCGACATCATCGGCGAGATACTCTTCCCGCTGGCAGGCCCCGAGGTGTACGCAGCCACGCGGAAGAAGGACCGGGCGGAAAAGGTCATCGAGCTGATCCGCACAATGAACCAGGACCTGTACGATGCCACCGGCGGCAAGCACTCCCGGTGCCTGAAAGAGATTATCAACCGCGACGGCTCCCAGGCCGTTCCTCAATCGATCCTTCCCACGATAGCCAGGGCAACGATGATGGACGGGGCCCGGTTGTACAACCCGGAGGAGATACTCGAGTACGATTCGCTCATGGTGCTGGAGCACGCGTACGAAGGCATCCCGCTCGACCGCAGTAAGATCAAGAAGGGCGGAAGGAAAGTCGCGTATTAGAGTGTGGTTTAAAACACGCAGAGAAAGCCCCGGAGACGGGGCTTTCTTGTTTATTCAAGACATAAATCCATGTATGCTCTCGCGTCACCGCGCTTCCATGCGCGGCAATTTTTTTCTTGATACCGCGCGCATAATGTGGCCTGGTATTCAGGCCCGGCAACTTTGATGAACGACGCAATTAAAAAAATCCTTTCGTTTCTCTCGCGCGCGGTTCTCAAACCGCTCGTCATCCTGTTTTTCAGCGTGTATCACGCCGCCTTCATGCTGGCCGCGCCGGTCATATGCGCCCGGCTCTCACTCGAGGCCGACCCCGTTCTGCGGGAGCATGTTCTCTCATTTTTCCGCATGCTGTTTCCGCGCGAAATCACCGGCCCGGGCATGATGCTGGCCGTCGTTGTTGTCCTGGCATGCATCGCTTACGCTATCGTCATCGGCGCGTTCGCCTTCAGAATACCGATCGGGATCATCAAGTGGAACATCGCCCACCTGGCCGCGCTGCTGTATGGAAACTTGATCCGCTCCATCCCCTACATCCTGATGATGGCCGGCCCGGCCCTCTATTACGCGGTCTCCTTCATCAATGACCCTCGGGAAACAATGGCGGGTCTCATCGGCGGCATGATCATAACGGTTGTCAGCCAGTATGGTGCGATCTCTCTCGTTGCCGTCATTCGATCCGCACAGGACCTGCTCATGGCCGGCGGCCGCGCCGGAGAGAAACAGGAGGGGGTCCACTGCTCCACAAAAGATATTTCCGGCGCCCTCCTTCCGGCCATTGCCGTGCTCCTGCTCGCGGCGCCCCTGCTCGCGCTTGCCGCCGCGTCGTACCGCGCCGCCATGGGAATGACCGTCTCCCTCGCGCAGTCGATACTCTTCCATGTCTTCGTGTTCTTTTCCACGGCTGGCGCCGTTGCCTTCTACCTGCGGCATTACGGCGAGTATCTCGCACTTCTTGTTGAGGATGACGAAGGTGAGGGTTGAGGTCGGTGCGCCAGCAGTCGATATCAGGCACCTGCACATTTAACCATTTCTTCAGCCCTCTGCGTCTCTGCGCCTCCGCGAGAGTCTTATTAGCATCCCTGAACATTAAGCACCATGCCATTCACCCCCCCCCCCGCTGGGTCACCGGGACAGATATTTTTCTTGATTTATCTCCCCGTATCATGACAAGATGTTTCTCTTTGCGCTACCAGGCCCGTATTACGGTTGTTGGCAGATCCGATACCGATGACAAACAGGAGGTCCGCATGCTAGACTTCAGCTTTTCACCCGAACAGCTTGAGATACAGAGACTGTCCCGCGAGTTCGCGCTCAAGGAAGTGCTTCCCCTTGCCTGGTACTACGACGAGGCGAACGACCTTCCCCTCCCCCTGCTGAAAAAAGCCTTCGACCTGGGGCTCATGAACGGGGACATCCCGAAAAAGTACGGCGGCCGCGGGATGGGCCTCGTGGAAGCCGCCATAGCCACGGAGGAGATATCGGCGGCGTGCTCCGGTCTCGCCACCTCGATATTCGTCAATTCACTCGGCATGGAGCCGCTGATCCTCTGCGGCAACGAGGCGCTCAAGGAGAAATACCTGCCGAAGATTCTTTCTGAATTCAAGAAAATATCGTTTGCCACATCCGAACCCACGATGGGTTCCGACGTGGCCGGCCTGCGTTGCATGGCCGAGGACAAAGGCGACCACTACGTCCTGAACGGGACCAAGTACTGGATCACCGACGCCGGCGCAGCGGACTACATGAGCATCTTCGCCACGGTGGACCCGAAATCGCAGCACCAGGGCATCTGCGCGTTCCTCGTGGAGCGCGGCTGGGAGGGCGTGACCGTCGGGCGGCACATCCCCAAGCTCGGCCAGCGCGCGTCCAACACCGCGGCGATCAACCTTAAAAACGTGCGCGTCCCGAAGGAGAACGTGATCGCGGCGCCCGGCGAGGGGTTCGTCATTGCGATGAAGACCTTTTCCCGCACCAGGCCCATTATCGGCGCGTTCGCCGTGGGCGCGGCCCGCTCCGCCATGGAATTCGCCCTGGATTACGCGAAGAAGCGGCGCGCCTTCGGCACAAAGCTCTCGAACTTCGAGGCGATCCAGTTCAAAATCGCCGAGATGTACCAGAAGATCGAGACTTCGCGCCTCCTGGTGCTCAAATCCGCGTGGGAGACCGACAACGGGCAGGACCCCACGCTCGACGCGTCCATCTCCAAGTTCTATGCCAGCGAGGCCGCTGTGCAGGTGGCGAACGACGCGCTCCAGATCGCCGGGGGCTACGGGTTCACGAAACTCTACCCCTTCGAGAAGATCCTGCGCGACATACGGCTCCTTATGATATACGAGGGGACCAGCGAGGTCCAGCGCATCATCGTGTCCGGGTACGCGCTGGGTTCCTACAAGCCGGTGATGCCCCCGCTGGAAGACCTCCCGATGCTCAGGAGCGAGACCGGCGGCAGCGACTTCTACGGCGAGATGGAGGGGAAAACGGCGTGGCGCTGCAGGATGTGCGGGCACATCCACTACGGGGACGAGCCGCCGGAGGAATGCCCCTTCTGTTTCTTCCCGAACACGGCGTTCAAGAAGGTGTGGCCGCGGGAATGAAGATGAATTAATGGCAAAGAAAGCCCCGGGAAACCGGGGATCCATGTCACTGTCATCCCCGCGAAAGCGGGGATCCATTGGTCATCAATAGTATCTACATGCAAGAGATTCAACGTCAGTGCGCCGCCCGGCGCAGGGTGGCGACCCGGATACGGGTCGGGGAATGTTATGAGGGAAGGGGCAGCAGCGCGGCTGCCCCTTCCCTCATACTCCCAACCCCCGCGCCAGGGGCTGCGCCCCTGGACCCCACGGGCGAATTCGCCAATCCGGCTGCGCCGGAATTTGCTCATCGCCCTTATAATGTTTGTCCGCCCATCGGGCGGACGATTTAATGGCTCCCTGTATCAGGGAATATTCAGCGGAAGGAATTCAATAGTATCAGGAAGCCGCTCAATAACTTTAGAAGTAGCATCTACCGGTGGGCTGCGGAAATCTTTACCAGATTTCCTTGCCATAGCTATTAGGTACTTATTGATTTCCCGGGCTTCATGCACACTCGGAGATTGCTAATAATGTCTCAATTATTGCTGGTCGAATTTTTTTCTTGAAAATTATTATAACAACTGTTTTAATGTACTACAAGAAAGCAATTGGTGATTTCTCACATTAGATTATACCATCTCGTACCAGATGGTATATTGTTAAGTGTGACAAGCATATCCTAACCCAATGCGAAGGTAATGAATACAATATAATGAAAAATGAAATAAATGCAGCTTTATATTCGCCATTTATTATATTTTCGATAATCATAATGATTATCAATGATCATTATTTAAAATTTGCAAAAATCCTTCCACAATGTGTAACAGGAAAAATAAGTGATTTCGCCTTTCTGATTTTCACCCCCATAGTTCTAGCATTTCTTTTTCGAATTTCCACGAGAAGAGGATTACTAATTTGCTATTTTTTCCCCGGTTTTTTTTTAGCAGCGATCGATCTTTCGCCAGGTTTCTCAGGTTTAGTCGAACAAGTATTTCAATTTATGCATTTAAGTATAGTATTATGGCCTGACCCGACTGATCTGATGGCATTAACAGTTTTGCCGGTGACATATCTTTACCTCTTTGAATATCATAATATTAGAACTTTCAAAATAAATCTGTCAAAATTTAATAATTATCATATTCAAAGAATTTTTGGTTATATACTGATTGTTTTCGCAATAATAACCTGTGTGAATACATCGCCTCGCCGTCAAAACTCCCATGAACCAGTTTACATTAAATGGCAAGATTTTCGTAATTCAGTAAAAATAACAGCCCCTCAACAAATCGAATCTCAAGGTAAAATATATTTGAAAGATAATTACCTGTTTATAAATGAACCGAATAAAGGAATTCATATTTTCAATGTTTCCAAAAAAGAAAAACCCATAGCCGTCAAATTCATTAAAATATATGGAAACGTCGATATAGCAGTAAAAACGAACACCTTATATGCGGATAGTTACACTGATCTACTGATATTTAATATTACTGATCCGGTAAATCCTATATTTATAAAAAGAATAAATGACCAATTTGAGTATGACCCCCTGCAATCGGCACCACAAGATGCAGAAATATACGACATAGATGACAGCGGATCAAAAGGTGTGATCATTAAATGGATCGGAAAATAATTTTAATAATTATAATGTTGGTGTTGCCTTTTGGATGTAAAAAGGAATCCGCCCAAGTTGGGAAAAGCGGTTCCTTTGCACGAATGAACATTGTCGGTAATTATTTATACACAATTTCAAAGTCAAAGTTATTAATTCACAATATTACTAACCCATATAACCCTAAGAAAATAAATAATTTTGAGATCGATAATTCAATAGAAACATTATTTACATTATCTGATAAACTATTGATCGGATCGAGCAATGGAATGTTTATTTATGATTTGAAGAAACCGGGCAATCCTACGTTTATCAGTAGATACAGCCATTTTACCGCATGTGATCCCGTAGTTTCCCAAAATAATTATGCGTATGTTACATTGAGGAATGACAGCAGATGCCGGCTGGGAAAAAACGAATTGCATATTTTAAATATCAAAAATATATTTAATCCAGTATTAATAAAAAAATATGAGATGGATCATCCGCATGGCTTGGGCATTGACAATGATTTGTTATTCATAGCGGAAGGTGAATATGGTTTATCAATTTACAACACTAAGGATCCAAAATTTATAAAGGAATTGTCACATATTCGGGGAATAAATTCTTATGATTTAATTTTGAATAATCCTTATCTTTTTTTGATAGCGAGGGATGGGTTATATATCTTTGATTATCATGATTTTCCAAACAGGCCAATTAAAGAATTAAGTAAAATTACTATTCAAGAAAGATTTACGACTAAAATATATAAGTTTTATTCAAAAATAAAATGGTGGCATTTAGCATTATTTCTATATTTTGCGTTAATAATTTTTTATACATTCAATTATAAAGTTCAATCAAGAGGGAAGGAAAATAAATATTCTACTGTTATTTTTTGGATTATTCTTACCCCCATAATTCTCGTTGGTGTTTTTTCCATATTATTTACATTACTTTTATTATTTTAATTATTAAAATTTTAAAGCCCCCTGCCCCGCAAGTACTTGCGGCCTATCGAGGCAGCAGTCTCTCTGCTGACGCTATTTGCCCGGCCTTATAAGTTCACCGAAGATCCAGACATTTTCATGCACACCCACATCCACCAGGTACCAGTAATTGTTCCACTGATTAACCTGCTCCTTTTCCAGGGTACGCGCCTTGATCACGAGTGTCGTTCCTGCCGGAACCGATTCCTTCGGTAAACCGGGCCCGTACGGCGTTTCCATGTACTGCACCGACTTTGACTTAATCGACGGTTTCAGCCTGATCTTCGCGTTGACGATGGTCACTCCTTTCTGCATGTCCATGGTGGCCACCTCTATGCCATCGAACGAACGCAAGGATCCGACCGGCACTTTAGTATCTGGAATTCCGAATTGCAACCGGGGCAGGTTGCATACGTCTGCTTTCATTACCGTCAATTCAAGCACCAAGTATTGCGAATAGTAGAGGTCTGCGTCTGATTTTTCTATGGTGAGTATAAGCAAATCATAGTTTTCAGCATGATTCAGTGCCATGCCTGTATCTTCATCCTTGCATGATTCCTGATGCAGGATCACCTTTCCGCCGTTCAGCTCATATTGCCCTTCGCTGTGTACACTCGGGCCATACCCCAGACAGTAGATCATCAGTTTGTATCGGTTGTTCTTCGCGAGAATAATATCCGATGCGACTCCCCAGCCACGGAATGATAACTTTTTGTAGATTATTCTGTCAATATCCTGTTGCAATACAGGTTCCGTAAAAGCTGGTGAGACAAGCATAACAATCGCCATAGCAAGCAGTATCTTTCTCATGATGTAAATTTTGCTCCTTTTATATCCACTAACGGCGTTCATTCCATCCAGCCAAAGCACATCTGCGGACCTACACCTTAAACTCCCTCCCCTGCTGGTGCTCGAACAGGGCCAGCCGGTTGACCTGGTTGGTCCCCTCGTAGATCTGCGTGAGCCTCGAGTCGCGCCAGGCGCGCTCCACGCCGTGCGCGTGCAGGCAGCCCGCGTCGCCCATGAGCTCCATGGCCTGGCTGCACACCCTGAACGCGGTGTCCGAAGCGAACACCTTTGCGGCCGCGGACGCGGACTGGTAGCACCGGAACTGCCGGCAGCTCTGCCAGATCATGGAGCGCGCGGCCCAGAGGCTTATCGCCATGTCCGCGAGCTCCATCCGCACGTCCTGGTACCCGATGAGCTTCTTCGGGCCCAGGTTCGTGCGCCGGCAGAACTCCAGGCACCGCTCGAACGCGCCGCGGCCGTGCCCCAGGGCCATGGCCCCGACCACGGGCCGCGAGTAGTTCAGCACGTTGCGGTTGTTGGGCCATCCCGCCCGCACCTTCCCCACCACGTTCTTATTCGGCACGAACACGTTGTCGAATATGAGCTCCGAGGCGTCGGACGCGCGCTGTCCCATCTTGCGCTCGCTCCTGCCCACGGAGAAGCCTTTCATCCCCTTCTCGACCAGGAAGCAGGTCCACGACTCGATCCCCTCGCCCTCGATCTTCGCGTACACCGTGACCTTGTCCGCGATGGCCCCGTCCGAGATAAAGCATTTCTGCCCGTTGAGTACGTACCCGCCCATGCCTGGCATCTGCTTCGCGGTCGTGACCAGGCGCGCCGTTGCGCCGCCCTCGGTCTCCTCCACGTCCGATCCCGCGTCCGGCTCCGTGATGGCAAAGGCCATGCACCCGGGCCTGCCCAGGACATGGGACCGCAGGTAAAAGGGGATGAAGTGCCGTATTATGACGCGCAGGCTCCCGGACAGGAGCAGGGGAGCGATTCCCAGGTTGTGCGCAAGCAGGAGAAGCGCCAGGCCCCCGCATTCTGTCGCGAACTCCTCGCCCACGACAGCTATCTGGAGCGCGGCGCCTCCCAGGTACGCGGGGATGCCGGCGCTTCCGAACGGCCGGGGAAAGAGCAGGGTCTGGAAGCCCTTCCGCGCCGCGGCCGCAAGCAGCGGCTTAGGGTCGTAATCATGCGGATGGAGGTCCGCCCCGGGCGCGAGCGGGCGTATCTGCTCACGGGCAAACCGACGCGCCTTCCTCCGCCAGCGGCGCGCTGCGCGCGGCAGGGTCAGGGTATCGTGCTCCCACAGGCTCATGTCGCGGTTATCGACCAGGAGCCGTCCTATCAGGTTCATCCTGCCCGCCGCGTTTTTCATATTCAGCTGTTCCATGCGTTCCTGCAATGACGGTTTCATAGCGCCTCCTCCCCGGTGAGATCGAAGAGCATCTGCCTGAGATACGTGGGCGGCCCACACGCGCTCCTGAGCACCGCGACGTCGCGGAGCCGCTTCTCCATGCCGAAGTCCTCCATATACCCGTACCCGCCGAAGACCTGCAGCGAGTCGGTCACGGCCCGGGCGGCCAGCTCCGTGACCGTGAGTTTCGCCGCGGCCGCCCGCGCGA
>JBGTBN010000134.1:0-5844 GCA_041749375.1 Spirochaetota bacterium | reverse complement strand
GACTTCGTTTCCGGCAAGTCAGGCGAGCCGGACGAAAGCCGCGTCATGTCCCTGAAGCCCCGGCCGACGAAAGGCGCGACATCTCCGGCGCGGCCGCTGCGGAACTCCTCGAACACCCGGACCAGCGCGCTGGCGGCCAGGTGCGGCAGGTGGCTGGTATAGGCGGCGATAATGTCGTGCTCGGCCGGGGAGACGACCGTGGTGACGGCCCCCATCCGCTCCCAGAACCCGGCAATTGCATGCACGTCGGCCTGGTTGTTGCGCGTGTGCGGGGTGATGATGACCGAGGCCCCTTCGAAGAGGTCGGCCCGGCTGTTCTCGTACCCCATCTTTTCGGATCCGGCCATGGGATGGCACCCGACGAAGCGGTCCGCCCTGTCGCACGGCTCGACGGACCGGATAATCGCCTCCTTGACGCTGCCCACGTCGATGACGAGGGCCGACGGGCCGAGCTCCGGACTCGCCAGGAGCTTCCCGATGATCTCGATCGAGGAGTCGACAGGCGTGGACACGACGGCCAGGTCGACCCCGGCCAGCGCGGCGTCCCCGAAGCCGCCCGCGGCGTCCACCAATCCGTCAGCCAGGGCCCCTTCAAGCCTGCGGGGATCCCTCCCGTACGCGGCGATACGCAAGCCGGGGTCCAGGCGCTTCAGGCATTTGCACACGGACCCGCCGAGCAGGCCCAGGCCGAATACTGCGATGTTATTGAACATGGCTCACCGGTGTCGTTACTGACGGCGGGCCGGCTCGGCGCCGGCCGGATATAGTGTACCCACGCGGCGGGATCAGCTTCCCGCCGGGTAGGAACCGAGAATTTTAAGGAAAATGGTCCCGTCCTTGATCCCGTCCAGGGTCTCGCGCACGATCCCGTCATCCATGTGGCCGAGAAAATCAATGAAAAAATTATACGCCCACATCTTCTTCTTGTCGGGGCGCGATTCTATCTTTGTCATGTTGATCCCCGCGTCGCTGAACGGCTTCAGCATCGTGAGGAGGGCCCCCGGCCTGTCCCTGACGGCGCAGACGATCGAGGTCTTGTCGTTGCCGGTCGCCTTCCCGGCCCTTTCTCCCATCATGAAGAAGCGGGTGTAGTTCTGGCGCGAATCCTCGATCCTGGTGGCGAGCGTGTTCAGGCCGTAAATCTCGCCGGCGATCTCGGACGAGATCGCTGCTGACCCCGCCTCGCCCGCTGCCATCTCCGCGGCCCGCGACGTCGAATCGACGCTTATCGTCTCCGCCTCAGGAAGGTTCGCCCTGATCCATCCCTTGCACTGGCCCAGCGTCTGTGGATGGCTGTAGATCTTCCGGATGGAGGCGGCATCCCGCTCGCGCGAGAGAAGACTGTACGTTATCCGTACGTATTTCTCGGCTATGATGCTGAGGCTCGTCTCCATCAGCTCGTCCAGGGTGTAGGTGACCGAGCCTTCGGTGCTGTTCTCGATCGGCACTACGCCGTAGCGGGCGGCACCCGCCTCCACCTGGCGGAACACGTCCTGGATCGTGCGCTGGGGGAGCGGCACGATCGATTCCCCGAACAGCTCCTTCACCGCGATGTTCGTAAAGGTGCCCTCGGGCCCCAGGAAGGCGACGGTCAGGGGCGCGACGGCGGCGTGGGCCCCGGCGATAATTTCGCGAAACACGCGCTGCAGCGTCCCGCCCGTCAGCGGTCCCGGGTTGTTTTGCCCGACACGGTGTTCTACCCGCGCCAGCTCGCCGCTTGCGAACATATCCGCGCCGCTCCCGGCGCTGATATCCGCGGCGTACAGCCCGGCAAGCCGGGAAATGCGCTCGATGATCTCCTTCTCGATGCGCACGATGTCGCCCGATGCGCCCATGTCACCCTTCCCAGTCCAGTGAAAATTCCTTTATCTCCGAAAGCTTCGGGAGGTCGGACAGCTTGTTCAGCCCGAAGTAACGCAAAAATTCATTCGTGGTGCCGTACGCCAGCGGGCGGCCCGGCAGCTCCTTGCGACCGACCGGCTTTACAAGGCTCCGCTCCATCAGCTTCACCACCATCGTACGGCAGGCGACGCCGCGGAGCTCCTCGATCTCCGCCATGACGATGGGCTGCTTGTACGCGATGATGGCCAGCGTCTCCATCATGTTCTTCGACATGCCCTCGCGCTTCTTCACGCCGATCACCCGGCGCAGCTGGTCGGCATGCCGGGGACTGGTGACAAACTGGTACCCCTTGGCTATCTCCTGCAGCTTGATCCCGCCGTCCCTGTCCTCGTACTCGTCGATCAGCGAGTCCAGGAGGATCTTGGCCTGGGTCGGATCGATCGAGAAGCTGTTGACGAAAAAGGCCAGCGGCACCGGCTCGTTGCTCAGGAAGAGCACCGCCTCGAGAAGTCCCGATATCGAAACATCGTCCCGCTGTCCGTCATCCTGCCCGGATTCCGGATCGTTCATCTCTTCGACATCATCCTGTATCGTTGCCATATTAATCCGCCGTCAATGGGAAACCTCCGGACGTCCACCGGAGGCCTGGTAATTCACTCGCACGCCGCTTCCGCTCGGGAGCGGCTACTGGACATGCACATACTTCATGATCCGGATAGTCCCGAATATCTTGTGCTGCAGCAGCTTGACCACCCTGGTCTTCGCCAGCTCGAGGATGGCCATGAACGTCACCACGATCTCCATGCGCGAAGGCTTTGCGCTGAAAATCTCCGGGAAATGCAGCACGTCCCGCTCCTCCAACATGCGCCTGACGTGCTCAATCCTGTCGCTGACCAGTATCTCGTCAAATACAATTTCCTTTTCCTCGATGTCCTTCCGCGACTCCATCACGTCCGCGAAGGCCTTCAGGAGATCGAAGAGGGAGACCTCGCCGAAGTCGTCTATCTCGATGATATCTTCATAGATGTTTTCCCTCGCGTACCTGTTGGCGTGGGCCTCGAACTCTTCGAGAAGGCGCCGCGACGCGGTCTGGAACTTCTTGAACTCGAGGAGCTTCTGCACCAGCTCGGGCGGAAGCGGAGGCACGAAATACTCGTCCTCTATCTGGGCCGCCGGCAGCAGGGCGCAGCTCTTGTAGAAAAGTAGCTCGGACGCCATGCGGATAAAATCCGTGGCAACGCGGACATTCAGTTTCTCCATCAGCTTCAGGTAACCCAGGTACTGCTCGGTGATGGTCGAGATGGTTATCTCGGTAATGTCGATCTTTGCCTTCTTGATCAGCTCCCAGAGCAGGTCGAGGGGCCCGTCAAAGTTGTCTATATGCAGAATGGGCGAATTTTCTGCGGTCTCGCCTTCGGTCTGCTCGATTCTTTCTTCAGTGTCGCTCATATGGGCTCGTTTCAACCACCTGGTAGTATGCAAGGGTGCGCCCGTCCGCCCCGGGGACCGCCGGGGTAGTACGGCGCAAAAAGCCCCTCTTTATCGAGGGGCCTTTTTTATATAGCGGGTGCAAAATATGTCAATCAGATTTTACGCCAGGGCTTTTTCGGCAGCCTTCTGGAGACGCTCGGGCGGGAACGGTTTGACGACGAAGTCCCGCACCCCCAGCTTGATCGCCCTCGTGAGCAGGTTTTCCTGTCCCAGGGCCGTCACCATGATAATGCGCGCGTTCGGGTCGTTCCGCAGAATTTCCTCTGCCGCCTCGATCCCGTCTTTTTCCCGCATGGTAATATCCATTGTCACCAGGGCGGGTTTCAGTCTTCTATATAGCTCAATCGCCTCGTTGCCGTTCTCTGCCTCGCCGATGATCTCATGACCGGCGGGTACCAGGGCATCCTTGACGAGTGTTCTCATAAATTTTGCGTCATCAACAATTAAAATGGTCGCCATGAACCTACTCCACTTACTGTTTCGTCACATCCCAGCAAAAAGTTAATGTATTATATCCTGATACGGCCACGTTTCAATAAAAAATCCGCGAAAGTCGTTGATTTGGATTAATGAATTCGCCATCCAAAAAATCAACTAAAAAATTATTACACTCCTTCTCCCGTAATAATCATGGTCATATTACAGTAGTATGTTAAATATATTCAACAATTTTTTTTGATATTTCAGATAAAGGGACTATATCATTAACGGCTCCCTTTTCGACCGCAACCCTGTTCATCCCGAACACGATCGACGTTGCTTCGTCCTGCGCTATCGTACGGCCGCCGTGGTCCTTTACCCGCGCGATGCCTTCAGCGCCGTCACGCCCCATTCCGGTCATGATCACCGCGACCGCGTCCTTTCCGGCGGTAGCGGCCAGGGAATGGAACAGCACGTCTATGGACGGCCGGTGGCCGGAGACTTTTTCACCCTTGAACACCCTGACAAAGCGCCGGTTGTTCTTTTCCTCCATGCCTATGTGCGAATTGCCCGGTGCCACGAACGCGCTGCCCGGCATCACGGGATCCATGTCCTCCGCCTCCTTGACGCTGAGATGGGACAGCGAGTCAAGGCGCTCGGCGAATGCCTTTGTAAAACCTTCCGGCATGTGCTGCACCACGAGTATCGACGACGGAAAATTCTCTGGCAGTTCTGAAAATACCTGCATGAGAGCGGCGGGTCCCCCGGTGGACGTGCCGATCCCCACGATACGCGGGCTGAAGCTTTTACGGTCAAATTTCTTTGCCGCTTTTTCTTCAGACGTGCGGCCGGCCGCCGAGGCGCCCCCCCCGGCCTGCTCCCGGGCCGATGCATCGCCGGAAGCGATCCGCGACCGGTACACCGATTTGACCTTGCTTCGAAGCTGTTCCCCCAGCTCGTTGACCGAGGGTGACAGCATAGATGATGGCTTGGGAATGAAATCAACGGCGCCGTACTCGAGCGCCTTGAACGTTTCCTCGGCCCCGTGCTGGGTGAACACGCTCATCATGATGACGGGCTTGGGATTTGTGGCGATTATCCGCTTCAGGGCCGTGAGCCCGTCCAGGACCGGCATCTCGATATCCATGGTAATGACGTCAGGATCAAGCTTGTTCGCCATCGTGACCGCGGCCTCGCCGGTCTCCGCGGTGCCGATCACCTTGATCTCGGGATCGCTCTCCAGGATATCGATTATAATTCTTCTTACCAGCGACGAATCATCGACAACGAGCACCTTAATTTGAGCCGACATTAGACCTCATGCGCTCCACCATGATTTTCAGCGATTCGGCTTCCGGGAGAAGGAGAAGGTTACCGATGATCTTGTCGTTCTCGAAATAGAAGGAGGTGTCCATGACGATCGCGTAGTCATTCAGCATGTTATGAAGCACGAGGATCGAATCCATGACGGACTGGAGATAGTCATGAACGATCGTCGGAAGACCGGCTCGAATGACCAGCCCCGTCTTTTCTGCGAAGATATTGATGACGGAAGAGCCCACGATGTTCGTCAGCTCCTGGAGGGCCGATTCGCCGTCCTCGTTGAGCTCACGCGTCATCCTCGTATCGGTGCCGTACAGGAGATCGATCACCTCGTACCCGGTATTCTCGTTGAAGATGAAGAGCACCGTTCCCCGCGCATCACCGAGCATGGGCATCATGACGCCCATGTAGATGCTGTCGATATGCCCGATATGCCTGGGTATCTGCTCGATCGGCATGACGGTTACTTCGGGAATGGACAGGTCGATCCGCTTCGAGAGTATTTTCGAGAGGGATTCCGCCGCGTTGGTCGCGCCCATGTTGGCGACGAGCTGGAACTCCTGGATATCGCCCTTCGTGAAGCCCATTGACGTGGCCATGTGGTCCGACGGATCGCCGGTCCCGGCCGTTGTCCTGATGCTTTCACGCAGCTCATGCCTGAACTCGTCCAGCGCCCTGTGGACCCGCGTTTCTATCTGTGCGTCCGGCACCGGGGCCGCCGGCGCAGGCTTCTCGTCACGCAGGGCCCGGACGACGGTGTCCGGTTTT
>JBGTBN010000133.1:0-18603 GCA_041749375.1 Spirochaetota bacterium | reverse complement strand
CCGGCTATCCCCAGGACGTGGGGGGCCGCACCATGTACCTGACGAGCCCGGACTACTTCGCGACCTACGCGCGCCGCTTCATACAGGCGGGCGCGCGCGGCGTGGGAGGGTGCTGCGGCACCACGCCCGGGCATATCGCCGCTGCGGTCAGGGTGATAAAGAACCTGGGCGAGGTGAAGGCCTATCGCGCGGTGAAGACCGTGGCCGCGCCGGCGGAAAACATGGTGGAGACGCCGTTTGCGGAGAAGTCGCGTTTCGCCGCGAAGCTCGCCGGGGGAGAGCCGGTCACCACCGTGGAGATAGTGCCGCCCCGTTCCATGGACCTCTCGGCCATGATCGCTAAGGCGGCGAAGTGCCGCGACAGGGGCGCGGACGCGATCAACATACCGGACGGCCCGCGCGCCTCCGCGCGCATCAACAACCTGACCGCCGCGGTCAGCATACAGGAGAAGACCGGGATCGAGGCGATCCCCCACTTCTGCGGCCGCGACCGGAACCTGCTCGCTCTGCAGGGCGACCTGATGGGAGGGTGGGCCTCCGGCCTGAAAAACTTCCTGTTCGTGACCGGGGACCCGCCAAAGATCGGCGATTACCCTGACATGACCGGCGTGTTCGACGTGGACGCGATCGGCCTGGCGCAGATGGCGGTGAACCTGAACCGGGGCCACGACCTTGCGGGCCACCCGGTCGGCGCGCCTGCCGCGCTCGTCATCGGTGTGGCTGCCAATCCCTGCGCCGTGGACCTGGCGCGGGAGATAGACCGCTTCTACAAAAAAATTGACGCGGGCGCGGAATACGCCATCACCCAGCCGGTGTTCGACCCCGAAGCCCTGGTCCGCTTTCTCGACACGGTGCGGAAGCAGGGCCGCACCATACCGGTCGTGGCCGGGGTGTGGCCCCTGGCGAGCTACCGGAACGCGGTCTTCATGGCCACGGAGGTGCCCGGCGTGTCCGTGCCGCCTGCCGTTCTCGACCGCATGAGCAGGTGCACGACAGGTGAAGACAGCCGGAAGGCGGGAATCGAAATAGCGCTCGAGATAAAGGAAAAGATACGGCCGTACGTGCAGGGCTTCCAGGTAAGCGCGCCCGGCGGCAACGTGGACACGGCGCTTCAGGTGCTGGAATTATAGAGAACAATTCAAATTAATAATTAGAATTGTTTCATAACTGCCCATAATTACCGGCAGGCTCATTCAGCCTTCTTCCCCCTGTCCCCCGGAGGGGGCACGAGTGAAGGAGCGGTATGTATAAGCATTATGAATCCTGGTGTATAAATGCTTAAAAAATCCAGGACAATAATCCAGTAACATACACCATTAAGCATGTATAATCACATGAAGATATGTCCCACGCGCCCCTATGGGGGATAAGGGGTGTTGAAGACGACGGAGAAAATAGCGTTGAATATTGAGTTTTGCTACAAGTCTATTATTCGTTATACAGGAGGTTGCTCATGGGATCTCAAGCACGGGAATACTGGAAGCTCATAGCCCTGGCTATTCTTATCGCCATGGCTGCTGCGTGCGCCGGCGGCGCTTCTGCGCAGGCCCCGGGCGGTGCGAAGAACGAGGCACCCCCCAGCATAGCGGTCGAGTTCCTTGACCTGGAACAGCGCTTCTGCGGGGACCGGGTGGCGTATGACAGGCTGAACCGCCTGCTCGAGCGGGCGCGGGCCGGGATCGCCACGAAGGAGAGCTATTCCACGGAAGAGGCCATCACGGTGCTGAAGAGCATCGACGCCCTGCTGAAGGAAGAGGGCTTCTCGTTCAAGGACAACCTGTTGCTCTGCACGGGCCTGCGGACCGGGAAGATCGACTGCGACAACTACAGCGCGCTCTACACCGCGATCGCGGAGACGGTGAAGGTGCCGGTCATCCCGGTGTACGCGCCCAACCACAGCTTCGTCCGCTTCTACTTCGAAGACGGCTCGTATGTCAACTGGGAGCCTGTCAAGGGGCAGTCGCTTCCCGACTCCTACTACAAGAAGACGCTCGGCATAGCGGAGCGCTCATTGCAGAAGGGCGTGTACCTGAAGGGCCTGTCCCGCAGGGAATTCGTCGGCGTGGAATATAACAACATCGGCGCGCACCTGATGACGCAGAAGAAGTTCGCGGACGCGGCCTCCTGCTTCAACATGGCGGTGCGGCTCTACCCCGCGTTTTCGTCCGCGTACCACAACCGGGGCACGGCCCTCTACGCGACCGGGAAGCTCGATGCTGCGCGTGACGATTTACTGAAGGCCGCCGATCTCGACCCCCGGAGGCCGGAGACGCAGAACACCCTTGGTGATATCTTTTTCGATTTGAAACAATACGATAAGGCGGTGGATCGGTACAAGGCCAGCATCGCGCTTGACCCGCGCAACGACATGCCCTATCACAGCATCGGGCTTGTAATGAAGACGCTCGGGCGGAACGAAGAGGCGAAGCAGTGGCTCGGGAAGGCGGAGCAGGTGAAGCGGGGGCGCTGAGAATGCACAGGGCAGTGGCGGGCACGGGCCTGCTGATCAGCGGGTACTATCTCGTCACCATCGTGGCGCACATGCTCCGGCCCGGCGCGAACACCGGGTACACGCGCATGCTGATGTTCGTGTGCCTGGCCACGATCCCGCTCGGGTTCATGATGGCCATGGTCGGCGGCCGCGACCGCCTGCCCCTGCTTGCGGCGCAGGCGCGGAAAATGGTCCGGAGCGGCCCGGCGTCCGTACTGTTGCTCATTGGCCTGGCCGTGCTCCTGCTGCTCATGCCCGCCGGCATGCTCGTGGCGATCTGGCTCGGCATGGGACTGCGCGTGGGACTCATGTTCGCGCTCTACTTTGCCCCCGTGATCGCGCGCCTGGTCCTGGCGCCCGCCCGGGTCTCGGTACAGACCGCGGTGGTGCAGGGCGTCCTCCTGTTCGCGTCGCTGTTCGCGGGCATGGGAATCGTTTTTATCCTTGAACGGCTCGGATACGGGGTCGAGAATTACACGCTCCACCTGCAGGTTATCTGGCCGGGGTACGGCAGCGCGGCAGTGATGTTTTTCAGCGTGTGCGTGTTCACCCTGCTCGGCCAGGCGATAGAGTTCGGGTATGCGGTCCGGGGGCTGTTGAGACGGCAGGAGCGCCGTCCCTCCCCGGTATCATCCTGATCCCCGATGATTCATGCAGTCTGCCCGGTGCGGGAGCGCGATATCCGGTCCCTGTCGCGCACGGCATCCGGAAGCGGCTTCAGGTTTTTCACGATGCGGAACAACGAGAGTACTTTGAGCAGGTAGTAGGTGATGTCGATCTCCCACCAGTAAAAACCCGCCTTCGCTGTGACCGGATAATGGTGATGATTGTTGTGCCATCCTTCCCCCAGCGTAAGCAGGGCCATGAGCGCGTTGTTGCGGCTCGTATTCGTCATGTCGTACCTGCGCGAGCCGAACATGTGGTCAATGGAATTGATCGAGAAGGTCGCGTGGCTGCAAAACACGGTGGATACGATGAATCCCCAGATGAAGAGCTGAAGGCCGTTCGTGCCCAGGCCGGGCGCGTATCGGTAGAGCAGATGGCCGGTGAGAAAAACGAGTATGCCGGAGACCAGCGGCACGGCCAGGGAATATTTGTCCAGATAGATCAGCTCCGGGTAGCGCAGCCAGTCTTTAAGGTATTCCACCATGATCCGCTTGGTGCGCTTTGCCAGTATCCACCCGATATGGCTCCAGAGAAAGCCCTGTATGACGGGCGAATGGATGTCCTGTTCCGTATCGGCGTACCTGTGATGATGGCGGTGAATGCCGGCCCACCAGAGCGGGCCCTTCTGCATGGCGGAGCAGCCGAGAAACGCGAACAGGAACGAGAAAAACCGGTTGGCTTCGAACGAGTGATGCGCGAAATAGCGGTGATAGAACGCCGTGATGCCGAACATGCGAACCAGGTAAAAGGCGATGCCGAACAGGACCGCGAACGGGCTCCACCCGACCCAGATTATTCCGAAACAGAGAAGATGGAAGAGTACAAAGGGAATGCTGCCGGCCCAGTCGATACCTTTGAGAATCTCGTCAACCGGGGGCGGAAGGGAATAATCTGACTTGAACCATCCGCGGATCCATGTTGTTATTCGTCTTTTCATCATATTAATGATATTTAGAATTTGGCCCGGCGTCAATTATATATTCTCTGGAAACCGCTTCGTCGTCTCGTTTTTGCGGATAATTCCGGATGCAGAAGAACCGGGGCTGATGCCTGGAATAACTACATGATGCGGCCGGGGGCTGCCGCAAATTTATATTGACAGCGATTTCCGCGCATGTAGTATATAAGAAGCAATCCATTTCAACCTGGGTATGGGGCCTGAGGAGCGGCAATCAGGCTCTGGACCATTAATGCCGGCCGCGGTAAACAAGAACCATTCGAGCCATGAAAAAGAACGGCAGTTACAAAAACAAATTGTTCGACATTCTCAATAATGAGTCGTTCACCTCCGAATTTATTTCCGGCATTGCCGGGGACAGGATGCTGGACCCCGTTGAAAGAGAGCTGTACGAAAAGCTCCTGGTTGAATCAGGCGGGGATTTATATGTAAAATTATTATTCTATATCACCCACCAGGTATTTGACCTTAAACAGGCCAAAGTACTGTGGGACGAAATTATCAAGCATAAAAATCACCTCACAAAGGTACTGGAAAGGAACGTCGAGATAACGGTTGCGACGCTGGATTATCTTACCAATATCAAGAGTGAAATTGAAAATCCTAAATTGATCGGCGAGGCCTTTATAGGAAAAATCGCCGAGATGACCTCTGTAGATTCGCTGACAAAGCTTTACAACCGCCAGTACCTGTATGTTGTCATGGATGAAGAGCTTAAAAGATACAACAGGTACGACGCGACATTTTCGATCCTGATGATCGACATTGACTGTTTCAAGCAGATAAATGACATCCACGGTCACCAGGCAGGTGACGAGGTACTGATCCAGATAAGCGGCATACTGACCCAATCGCTGCGTGACCTGGATATATGCGCGCGCTACGGGGGCGAGGAATTTATCATCGTGCTGCCCCATACCGGCATTGACCCGGCGCAGGAAATCGCCGAGCGGATCAGGGCCGGTGTCGAGGATCATTTTTCCGGGAATTACAAATTGACCGTCAGTATCGGGCTGGCAAATTGTCCGGCCAGCGGGCTTACAAAGAAAGACCTGATTCAGCAGGCCGATGCGGCGTTATACATCTCGAAAAGCAAGGGAAAAAACAGGGTGACGGTGCAGTAGGCAATTCCCGTAAAATCAATTAAAAGAGTCACCGCCCATGGACAAAGTATTCAAATCCGAAAACATGCACAGGCTCGACAGCGACAAGCGGCGGAAGCTGGTCCCGCCGGATGCGGTGCTGGACCTGATGGACCTGCGGCCCGGCGTCACCCTGGTCGATGTCGGAACCGGGATCGGGTATTTCGCCATTCCGGCTGCCGGCCGGGTTGGCGCGGGCGGGAAGGTGTTCGCAGCCGACATTTCGCAGGAAATGCTGGACGAGCTCGCGCGCAGGGCTGTGGAAGCGGGCGCAGCAGTGGAGGCGGTGCTCTGCGATGAGAAGAGCATCCCTCTCCCCGATGCTGTCGCGGACAGGATACTGCTCGCCTTCGTGCTCCACGAGGTGGACGATCAAACCGCGTACCTCCTGGAAATGGGCCGCCTGATGAAGAGCTCCGGCGCCCTCACCATAGTTGAATGGGACAAGGTCGAGTCTCCCATGGGCCCGCCCCTGCATGAGCGGATCAGTCGGCAGTCGCTTGGCTTGCTGATCGACTCAGCGGGTTTAATGCCGGTGAAAGATGCGCGTGTAAATGAGTACATGTACGCCTGCATTGTAAAGAAAAAGGCAACCATTTAGCCTGATAAATAGATTCACTATTTATATGATTACAACCACGAATGAACACTAATAAACACTAATTGAACTAGTAATTAGAGTTCATTCGTGTCAATTCGTGGATATATTAGGATTTTTAATAATGTTACTTTTTCAAGCTAACAGTTTACAGAAAAAGTAATGGAGAAGGTCGAGAGTTTCTTCGCGGCCCACATGGAGCATCATGAACGACAACCTGATGTTAGCAATCAAGATCGTCACCGTAGTGTTTCTGGTGATTTGGGGCGCGTACGAGCGGATCTCGGCCATCCGGACCGGAAAGAAGCACCCTCATTCCGCGGATACGGACAAAAAGAGCCTGCTCCTCCTGTACGCCATGATCCTGCCCGGGTACGGGGTCGCCATCCCGGCAGCGTTTACGGACTTCGGGCGCATCACTGCGCTCTTCCCGTATCTTTCGCTCACGGGCTTTGCCATTATCATCGCAGGCCTTGGGATACGCCTGGTCGCGAAGCGGACCCTTGCCGGGCAGTTCACCTATACGGTGATGATCATCGACAACCATGAGCTGATCACCTCCGGCATATACAGCCGCGTGCGCCATCCCTCGTACCTGGGCCAGTCGCTTATATTCCTGGGCTGCGGTATCGCCTTCTCGAACTGGATCTCGATACTCTTCCTGTTCCTGCCCAATTTCCTTGCCGCGTTCTACCGCATCTCCATAGAGGAGAAGGTTCTGCTCGGGCATTTTACGGAGCGGTACCGGGAGTACATGGCCCGGACAAAGCTTTTAATCCCGTGGATCTACTGATGAATCGCATGGGGGGAGCGATCCCACTTTATATGTGTATTGTCGGGAAAAAGTAATTGCGGATCCGGCGTTCGCGTGGCAGGGTGCCATGAACCATTGCATCGACACGCATTGTTCGCTTTCTTCGATACAACCGCCTGCGGCGGTCATACTTCGACAGGCTCCGTGCATCGCCCTGCAAGCGAATGGCTTAATTCGCTTGTCGAGTGATTTCGGCGAAGCCGAAATCGTATCGAGACAAGCGATGCAGGGTCCTGTTGAAGCGAGCGAACAATGAAAAGCTAATAAGCAAGTATAACGCTTGTCTCGATACGATCGACTACGTCGATCACTCGACAAGCGTTATAAGCAGTGTACAGGATATATCTCAAATGCCTTATATGTATATTCTTGAATGTTCTGACGGATCATATTACACCGGCAGTACATGGAAGCTTGAACCAAGGATTGAGCAGCATGATGCCGGCGAAGGTGCGAATTATACCAGGTGCCGTCTGCCGGTTGAGCTGGTGTATCAGGAATATTTCGATTCGATAAAAGCTGCATTTGAAAGGGAGAAACAAGTGCAGAAATGGAGCAGGAAAAAGAAAGAAGCGCTCATCACATCCAAACATAAAGAACTGCCGGTACTGGCGAAAAAAGTATTTGGATAAGGGCGATTGTTTATTATAATTTTTTAATGATATATCAAGGGGCCCAACCATGAACATCCGCGACGCTGAGAATTTCTGCAATGCCTGGCTCCCCGCGTGGACCGGCAACGCTCCGGATGCGCTGATCGGATTTTATGCGGCGGACGCGTTCTATCTCGACCCGACGGTAAAGAACGGGCTTACGGGACATGGCGAGATCCTTCCCTATTTCAAGAAGCTCTTGAAGAACAACCCTGGCTGGAAATGGACGCACGAGGAGATTGTGCCGACCGAGAAGGGGTTTGTTCTCAAGTGGAAGGCCGTTATCCTGGTACGGGACAGGGAAGTGATCGAATACGGCCTTGATATAGTTGAGATGATGAACGGAAAAATCACGCGCAACGAAGTGTATTTCGACACGTTGAAGCTCGTGCAGTCCATTATCAATAGAGTATGACGGCGAGGTTGGAGAATGAGCCTTAACGGTGCAATCGTAAAAATGCTGAAGCCCCATTACGTCGATCATATCGGCTTCGCTGATTTGCGGTCCTACCAGGATGATCTTGCCGTGTTCGGCGGTCCCATCGTCAGGGGCTATGACAGCGGCATCAGCATCGGACTGGCGATTCCTGATTCCATTGTCGATTATATACCGCAGCGCGACGATCCCAACGTATCATGCGAATACCGGGTCCACGGCTACGACGTGCTGAACCAGAGGCTGAACATGGCCGCCTCGGTCGTATCGTCATTCCTCAATCAGAAGGGGCACCGGACCCTCCCGATAGCGGTCGCGGACAGGACCGACGATGATAACGCCATACCGACCGTGTCGCATAAGATGATCGCCCATATAGCGGGCCTCGGCTGGATAGGGAAAAACTGCCTGCTGGTGACGAGGGAGCACGGCCCGCGTGTCAGGTTCATCTCCGTGCTGACGGCTGCGCCGTTAAAAGCTGTCGACAATCCGCTCGCCGGGCAGTGCCATGACTGCGAAGAATGCCTGAAGGTCTGCCCGGTGAAAGCGATCAGGGGAAGGAGCTATGTGCCGGGCGAGTCGCGGGAAGAACGGTTCGACTTCCTCAAATGCCAGGCGTATTTCGAAGGATTGAAGAAGAGCCGGAAGCACGCCGTCTGCGGCATGTGCCTGTATGCATGCCCGCACGGGAGAAAGTGAAGATGCTTCCGGAATATCATCAGTATACTGCACTGCAAAACCGAAGCCACTGGAGGCACCATGACGAAGCGTAGTATTGTTTTCATGTTCGCGCTGTTTTTCCTTCCGGTCAGCCAGCTCTACCCGGAAAGCGATAAGAACAAGGAACGCGATATCCAGGCGTGCGAGGCGATACTCGGAGACCTGAACGGCCTGGTCACCGACCGGACGATCAAGGGCAACGCGAACGTGACGGCAGCCGTGAACCTCGCGTTCGCCAAATTCAAGGAAAAGAAGCTGGGGATAACGATCGACCCCGATCTGGCGGAGGACATCTATAACGGAATGCTGTTCCAGTGCGACACGGCGATGAAGCAAACTCCGGTCATTCTCATCAGCCCGTACATGATCAGGCTGTACGGGACCCATCCCTCCATCGTGCTCTCGGCCCTGGTGCACGAGATGCAGCACGCGAAGAGCTATTTCGATAACACGAAGTTCTTCGTGGCGATGCACAAGAGCGACCTTGAAAACTATTTGTATGAGCTGGACTCGTATAACATCGAGGCCAATTTCATCAAGTCCTACCTTTCGACCCGGGGCTATACCCTGACCCCGTTCGAGCAGTTCCTGGCCAAAAGTTACGAGGAGGACCACCTGAGCAATTTTTCCTTCGGCATGCTGGGCCACAACATGGAGCTCGCGTTTTATCTGAGCGGCATTGAAAGAAAGAAGGTGACCTACGAGCAGAAGATCGGGCTGGTGAGCAAGGTGATTACCGATCTGCTCGCCCTGGAGTTCAATGACAGGGGGGAGGATTGGGACCGGTACAGGCAGACGGTCACGCCCTATTCGGCGCTCAAGTTTACTCCCCAGGTGATCAGGAACATCGAGGGTATGCACGGAAAAATAAAGGACGATGAAAACTACCGGCTGGAGGACCATAACCCCGGGCTGTACGCCAGGCTGCTGGAGCTGGAGAATAAGTTCAAGGGCATGTCGAAGCATTATACCGGCTACCTGAAGGATATCCAGAAGAAGTATAAAAAGGTGCAGGGATGAGAACCGGAAGGAATGCCGGTATGCAGTGTTCCCATGGAGAATGCATGGTGAAGCTTATATTGAAAAAACAACCGTTAGCAGCGGCATCAGATAGATGTTACACGAAAAAAAGAATGATAAAAAAAGATCTTGCCTGAGTCGGCAAAAACTACACGGATGGAGTTTTTTAGGAAACTGATAGATAAAAGAAGAAAATAATGCTCTCGTGCCCCCCCGGGGGAGATTCCGGTGAGCTTCCCAACAACAGGTATATGGAATTATGACCCCAAAGGCAACATCAATAAAAGACCTTTATAACAGGATTAAAAAAAACCTCACCCTCGATCATCTGAAGAGGATCAGCATCGACATCATCGAGTCGTACAAAAAGCGCGACTTCAGGCGGCTCAGGAGATACATCGCGGTCCTGGGCCTGGAAGGGGACGTGCAGAACGCGAAGCTTTTCTCGACCCTTATCATGAAATTCCACCCCGACCGGCACTCCCTGATCCTCCGGCAGGCGGAAGAGCTGTTCCGGGACGGGGACGAGGCAGGCCTGTCGCAGCTCCTTGAAGGGTACTTCTTTGACATCACGGCCGCGAGGGCGGTGCCGGACCTCGTCATCGACGTGGAGGAGAAATACGCGTTTGACGAGGACGATTTCGCGTACCATGAAGAGGAAGTCCCGGACATGGAGGAGCGGGCGGAAACGGACCTCGATTTCGGCGAGGAGGAGCACGGCTTCATGGAGGCGGTGCACCGCCTCTTCGCCGGCGGCCTGGAGGTGATCATAACCGCGTCGGACCTGGTGAACCTGGAGGGCGCGCTCGACCTGTCCGACTATGACATCGGGGACCTGGAGGGCGTGCAGCACTGCCTCTATATCAACGAGCTGAACCTCTCGAACAACAGGATCGAGAAGATCGGGCACCTGGCCCCGCTCGTCGACCTGTTTTACCTGTTCCTCTCGAACAACCTGATCGAGAGCATCGCCCCGCTGGAGGACCTGGTACACCTGAAGGAGCTGGACCTGAGCTTCAACAATATCTCGGACATCAGTGTGCTGGAGAAGCTCGGGGAGCTGGAATACGTGAACCTGCTGGGCAACCCGATACGGGATTATACTATCGTGGACCGGTTGATGAAAAAGGGGATTATCGTTATATTTGAGGGGAAGATACTGGGGTAACGCCCCATCCCCCCTTTGTCCCCCCTTCCCCGCAAGCGGGGCAGGGGGGGAGCGGATATTCAAAGAGGGGACCGATGCTGCCTCATACCGGGGGGGAGTATTTTTTTGAATTCGATCCGGAGGCGCTCCATGAACAAGAACATCGCAAAACGCATCATGCAGGTAATCCTCACACTCGCGATACAGATGGCCATCCTGTTCCTGTGCGCGTGGACGCTCGGGTGGACGTGGGCGTGGGTACTGCTGGCGGTCAATGTCCTCATCCTGGCAATTAACTTTATCGTGCTTCCGAAAGAGCTGATCGAGGAGCGGGGAAGGAAAAAGGAAAATGTCAAGAAGTGGGACAGGGTGCTGACCACCGTGAGCATCATCCCGATCCTGGGCATCTATGTTGTAAGCGGGCTTGATCACCGGTTCTTCTGGAGCCCGCAGTATGGCGATTCCATTCACCTTGCCGCCATGCTCTTCTATTTCCTCGGCTCCCTGTTTTTCACCTGGTCAATGGTGAACAACAGGTTCTTCTCAACCATGGTGCGCCTGCAGGCCGAGAGGGGCCATACCGTGGCCACGGGCGGCCCCTACCGCTTCGTGCGGCATCCGGGCTACCTCGGCTTCTGCGTGACGTTTATTGCGACGCCCCTGGCAGTGGGCTCCCTGTACGGTCTCGCGGTTTCAGCCGCAGCTGTCGCACTCTTCATCGCGCGCACGGCGCTCGAGGACCGGACGCTCAGGGCCGAGCTTCCAGGTTATGCGGAATACGCTGAAAAGGTGAGGTACCGGCTCCTGCCGGGGATTTGGTAGGCCGCTAAATTTCATGCCCAACCAGATTTTTTTATTGATTAATCCATCAGTGCTGTTTCTTGTATGCAGAGGCGGCCGATAATGGCTCGCCGCAAGATTTTGTTTTATGGAGATAAACCTATGAAAAAAATGTCAATCATGGTATCCATTGTCGCGGTAGTCGTCATGACAGCGACCGGCTGCGGATATAACGTCATGCAGGGTCAGGAAGAGGAAGTGTTCAAGGCGTGGGGCGACCTCGAGTCTGCGCTCCAGCGCAGGGCGGACCTGATCCCGAACCTCGTGCAGGTAGTGAAGGGCTACGCGAAGCATGAGAAAGAGACGCTCACCGCGGTCATCGAGGCGCGCGCCAAAGCCACGTCCGTGCAGATCAACGCCAAGGACCTGAACAGCGCGCAGGCGCTCCAGAAGTTCCAGCAGGCGCAGGGCGAGATATCGTCCGCACTGGGACGGCTCATGGTCGTGGTCGAGAAATACCCGGACCTGAAGGCGAACGAGAACTTCCGCGACCTGATGCACCAGCTCGAGGGCACGGAGAACCGGATCAACGTGGCCCGGACCCGCTATAACGAGGCGGTCAAGATCTTCAACTTCTCGATCCGGAGCTTCCCGAACAGCCTCACGAACTCGATACTGCTTCACCTCGAAAAGAAGGAGTACTTCAAGGCGGACGAGGCGGCCAGGAAAGTGCCGGAAGTGAAATTCGATTAACGGCGGGGTCGACATGAAACGCACGGTTTCCCGTCTCCTGCTCCTCGCGGTGCTGGCCGCGCTCCCGCTCGCCGCGCTGGACGTGCCGCCCCTGAAGGGGCGCGTCAACGATTACGCGAACATGCTCAAGCCGGTCACGGTCGCGACCCTCGAGTCGCGGCTCGCCGAGCTTGAAACGAGCGATTCCACGCAGATTGCCGTGCTCACCGTCCCGTCCCTCGAGGGCGAGGTGCTCGAGGAGTATTCCATGAAGGTCGCGGAGACGTGGAAGATAGGGCAGAAGAAGCTCGATAACGGCGCGATTCTATTCATCGCCAGGGACGACCGGAAGATGCGCATCGAGGTCGGGTACGGGCTCGAGGGAAAGCTGACCGACCTCCGGGCCGGGAGGATCACCGACGAGATCATGCGGCCCGCATTCAAGGCGGGCGATTACGACAGGGGGGTGACCGACGGCGTCGATACCATGATCCAGACCGTGCGGGGCGAGTACTCCGCGGTCGACGCTCCGGCGCGAGATGTGAATAAGGCAAGGGACTTCTCCGGCTTCGCGGTGCCGGGCCTGTTCGCGTTTTTTTTCATCGGCATCATCGGCAAGATAAAAAGGGTCCTGGGCGGGGTCGCCGGAGCGGTTATCGCGCCGATCGTGGGGCTGCTGGGCATGGGGATGAACCTCTTCCTCCTGGCCCTCATACCCCTCGGCTTTCTCGCGGGCCTGGTAGCTCCGACGCTCATGACCTTGTTCATGATGGGGGGAGGCGGCTCCCGCGGCGGCTTCGGCAGCAGTAGCGGCGGCGGTGGAGGAGGCTTCAGCGGAGGAGGCGGCAGCTTCGGCGGCGGCGGTTCCTCGGGAAGCTGGTAGAAGGCCGCATGGTAGCCGCGCGATCCGGGCGAGGGTGATCAACCTCGCATTCATGAATACACGAGGAACAACATGAAAGACCTGGTAACAAAATTTCTCTCCGACCCGGACAGGGCGAAGATTAAAGAGTCGGTGAAAAAAGTGGAAAGAACCACGGCAGGCGAGATCGTCCCCATGGTCGTCTCGACCAGCGGGAGCTACCCGCTCTCCGGCGTCATCGGCGGCCTGGCCCTTTCCGTCCCCCTTGCCTTGCTGGGCGACTTTTTCATCGGGCCGATGGTCGCCGATTTTGTGCGGGACATCTGGGTCTTCCTGGGCCTGGAGACCGTGCTCTTCATGCTCTCGTACCTGCTGGTCAACAACGTGGACCGGCTCAAGCGGTTGTTCATCCCCGACGGGGAGATGCTGGAGCAGGTCCGCACCGCCGCGATCGCCAGCTTCTACCGGGAGGGCCTGTACCGGACGAAACAGGAAACCGGCGTCCTCATTTACGTGTCGATTTTCGAGCACATGGTATGGGTGCTCGGCGACCGCGGGATACATGAGAAGGTCGGGCAGGGGGCCTGGAACGGTATTGTCGCCATGATCATCGAAGGGATAAAGAAAGGCAGGCAGGGAGAGGCGATATGCGCGGCAGTGGACCGCGCCGGTGAAATCATGACGGAACATTTCCCCGTCACGCCGGGGGACACGGACGAGCTCCCCAACCTGATCACTGGAAAGTGACGGGCCCGGAACCTACTGCGGGCCCCTGGAGCGATACTCCCGCGGCGTCATGCCGACGCACTTGAAGAATGCGCGGTTGAACGTCCTGAGGTTGTTGAATCCCACCGCGAAGGCAATATCGATTATCTGCTCACCCGTGTCCCTGAGGAGCCTCGTCGCCTCGCCGATCCTGAGGTCTGTTATGAAATCGTTCATCTTCATCCCCGTGTACTCCGTGAAAAGCTTGCCGAAATAATTGGGGCTCAGGTCGAGGTGCGAGGCCAGGCCGTCGCGGGAAATCTCTGAATTGAAGTTGTCCCGGATGAAGGTGATGGCCCTGTGTATCTTGTCCTGCGACGCCCGGGTCAGCGTCGGATTGTCTCCTTCATCGGGAGCGGCGCTGACATCGGCGGCCGACGGCTGCGCCAGTATGGCAAACGACCGGGACAGGATGGCCTGGATCGCGTCGATCTCGTCCTGCGCCACGGCGTCCATGAGGCGCGGGCGTACCAGGCAGCAGACGCCGGACGCGCCGTCCGCGGATTTGAATGAAATGAACAGGACGGGACCCGGCGCCGCGGGATCGTCGCCGGCCCGGATGATCTCATCGCCCCTGATTATGCCTGACCGGCCTGACCCGATGACCGTTTCCGCGGCTGCCCGAACGGCCTCACTCATGCCGCCTCCCTGGTCCATCTTCGAGAAAATTGCGCGCAGCTCCGTGCCGCCGCTCCCGCCGGAGAACACGCATCCTTCTTCCGCGCCGCAAAATTCGAAAATCATGTCGTAGAGATACGACGCGCCGAAACGGGTGATTTCAATGGTATCGATGGTTTTATGCATCCCGCGCCAGAGCGCCTCGCGCGACATGACCAGGTGTCGTGCCTGCTTGCTCCTGTCGTTCTGGCGCGTGTGGTGGCCGGAAAGGTAGGTGATGAACAGGGCGACCGGGAAGAAGCAGATCGCGAAATAGGCCTCCCTGGTGACCGAGCCGGGCTGGCCTTCGAACGTGATTCCATAGAAGGAAACCCCGGCCTGGACCCCCGCTATCGCCCCGGCAAGGAGATATGACTGGAGCAGGCTTGCCTTGGAGAAAAGAAACACCACGGCCATGAGGGCGAAGAGGAGCCCGAAGGAGCGCATCGTTTCAAGGTGATATATCCAGACGCCGTACGTGATGAGCCAGATGATGAACTGGAGGGTGTAGATGGAATCGGCGAACCGGCGGCTTATTTCTCCAATTGACAGGATGATCGACATGAATATCACGGTTACCAGGCAGGCCCATAATAACAGGGAGAGCAGGACACTGTACTGCATGTGCATGAGCCCGATAGGGCGGGCAGCGAACGAAGCCGCCAGGGTTATACAGTAGGCTACGAACACATAGATAGTGTCTTTTAGAAGAATGATCCTTCTTCGCTTGTTCTTGTCAGCGTGATAAACGGGCTTGTTTAAAAGAGTCATCTCCCGCAAATACTCGAACATCCGTTCAGACCCCCTCTGATATTTTTGCTCTGACCCCGATATTTTTTATCTCGAAAACCTTCGATTAACCCATTTAAATAAAAAAAATGTCATTTAATTGGACAATTTCAACAATTATTGAATATGTCAAGACTTTGTATACTGTATTTCATACATTAAAAATACCGTCCAGCCGTCTTTTTTATGGGTGGTGAATAAATAAAAAAAGCTAATAATACTCAGGAGGATAGCATGAAGAAGCTGATTTTTGCGGGGTTACTAGTATCGTTATTTTTTATTGTTATTGGATGCGGTATGGCGGACATGACCAATCCAACGGCTAATGAATTTGATGTCTCGATCGTGGGGGATTCCATCTATGACCTGGACGGCTTCATCCACACGAATTTAAAGGCCCTGGCAGGGAAATCATACAAGGATTATTCAAAGAGCGGCGATACCGTTGAATACGTTACCAAGCAATACAACAAGGCTATTGCGGCGCGGCCGTCCATAAAAACCATCATCATGGATGCCGGCGGCAACAACATACTCATGGACCTGTACTGGAGCCAGGCATGCCAGACATCCACCACGCTATCCTCCTCGTGCAAGACCTATATAAACGGCGTGCTTGACAAGGCCGAGGTCCTCTGGGAAGACATGAACTACGACGGCGTTGACAACATTTTCCACCTCGGCTACTACCGGCTGAAAGCCGGCACCCTGACCACGCTGCTCTATGGAAAAACGAAGCTGAACCCGGCGGTAAACTACGCCGACGATCAGCTTGCCGTTTCCTGCGCCGTCTCCCCGGCCAATTGCTGGTTCATCGATCCCCGCGCGGATTTCGTTGGCCATGAATCGACCTATATCAAGTCTGACGGTATCCATCCCGCCAATCCCGGCGCGGCTGTCATCGCACAGAAAATCTGGAATAAAATGGTTGCGGTGGGGGCGTACCGGTAGCAGATTCATCACCGGGGGCCGTTGTCGGCGGCCCCGTCCATTCCCCGAAAGGGCCTTGAAGGAGGCGCGGCCGCATGGCCGCGCCTGCTCAATTATTCCAGGAGCCGGAGCATCATGAAAAGGAGCCATTTGATCGCCGCCGCAGCGGTTTTTATCGGTGTCATCGCCCTGCTTGTGTATCTCACGCGCGACAGCGGTGCGTCCCGCACGCCTTCAGGGACGGGAACTGACGGCCACCATGAAAGCATCTGGGGGAATTTTTTCGGGAGCACCTCCTATTTCAGGGAGGACCTTGATCTTAAAAAGGTCATCGGCGAGGACCCCGAGATCGAATCGATCATCGGGCTGATGAAGGAGCGGTACGGGAAGAAGCTCTTGAACAAGCGGGTCCAGGTCAGGCTCCTCGGCGGCCTGATGCGCTACCTGAAAAAAAAGAACCCGTATGACTGGAAGGAGCGGATACGGCTCATCGTGCAGGCGGAGTTCCCCGGGTACGCGGTAGAGCTGGAGGACAGGCTCGAGAAGCTCGCGGAGTATGACGAATTCCTTTCTGACAGCAGGAGCGAGATGCAGAGCATGGGCTTCGAGGACAAGAGGGCCCGGATGCTGGAAAAGAGGCGCGAGATATTCGGCGACGAATGCGACGAGATATGGGAGACGGAGATATCCGAAGCGAAATTGTCCGAGGTCCTCACCCGGCTGGACCGGGACCCGGACGCCACGCCCGGCGGCAGGCTGGCGGCCTATAACGACTTCACGAAGGGCCTCTACACCCGGGAAGCGGACATCTCCTCCGGTAAAACCGGGGAAGAGGTGACGGTCAGGAATTACGACCTGACGAAGAAATTCTTCGAGCTTCAGTCGGTCCAGGAGGACCTGAACAACATGGAGCCGGGTGAGCGGGCCGCCTTCCTGAGGCGCGTCCGCACGACGATGGGCCTCCCGGATGACATGGTGAAGAAGATGGAAGAGATTGACCGGCTGCAGGAGGATCTCTGGGCCCGGGGCATCAAATACAACCAGGAGCGATATGACATCGTCGGCAGGTACGAGGGCGACGAGCGCGCGCGGAAACTCGATGATGCCAGGAAGAGGTATTTCGGGGAGAACGCGGACCTGATCAAGTACGAGGAGGAGACCTTTAACTTCTGCCGGTTCCAGTACCCGCGGCGGTGGGGGGACTAGCCGCCGCCGGCCCCGGGGATACGGGCGGCAGCGGCCGGTGAAACCACGTTCTCAGGCGTTCCCGCCGCCGGTGACGAAGCCCTTCGATGGCGGGCCCGTGTCCGCCGGGGTCCCGGCGATCCGCGCCAGGTAGGATGCGCCCAGCTTCCTGATGTGCTCGCCAACATTGTCAAAATAATTGAAATGGCTCTGCTCCTCGCCGATGATAGTCTCGAACAGCTTCATGGTTTCGCTGTCGCCGCTGTCATGGCATGTACGCGCGAAGCGGTTGTACTCGTCCATAGTCGTGTCCTCGAGGCCGGCGTCCATCGGAAACATCGCATCGACTTCCTGCCCGCGGGCGACCTTGTCGGCCATCTCGGTCGCGGGCTCGCCGCCCAGCTCCTTGATCCGCTCGGCGAACATCTCCGCGTGCCGCATCTCGTCTATGGCAATGAGCTTGACGTTGGCGGCCAGCTCCCCGTAGTCCCTGTCAGCCAGGTTATAATGCTGGTTCATGTACTGGTGAATGGCGTGGAGCTCCATGGAGCGCGCCCTGTTCAGGGCTTCCAGGACTTTTTTCCTGCGTTCTTCTCGTGACGTGTCCGGCATGTGGTCCTCCTTTTTTCTTTCAGTATGGTTATCCCGGAATGAAATGTCAAGCAAAGTTGGTGCAGTCCCCGGGATAATGGGCGGCCGGCAGGGGCCCGGTTTTTTTTCCTTGATTCTCCACGGATATTCTGTAATCCTGATGCAATTTCGTATCCAGGGCGGCATGCGTCGGAAAATCGACATGCCCGTGAAAATACAGCGCATGAAAAAGATCAGTATACAATTAATACAGAAATTCCCTGAAAATCTACGCCCGATAATCGTTACCTGCGTTCTCAGCGTGGCCGCCGGCCTGTCCGCCGTCGGGTTCCTGTTCATGACCAACCTGCTTTTTTCGGAAACCTATCTTTTTTTCGCGACTCAATCTGCCGCACTGTTTGTGGGCGCAAGCTTTATAGTTATCACCGTGTCCTCCCTCCTGGTCGGCTACCTGTTGAACGTGTTCAGCCCTGAGGCAGCGGGCAGCGGCATCCCCCAGGTCAAGACCGCGTACTGGAAAGAGCTCGGTTACATGAGCTTCAAGCCGGTGCTGGTCAAATTCGTGGCCGGGGTGCTGAGCATCGGCGGCGGTAGCAGCCTGGGCCGCGAGGGCCCGTCCGTGTACCTGGGCAGCGGCGGGGAGGACGGCTTCGTCTCCATCGAGGTC
>JBGTBN010000132.1:0-35834 GCA_041749375.1 Spirochaetota bacterium | reverse complement strand
TGCCGCCAGTACAGGTCTTCAATGCCGTCGCGGTGGGGCAGGTACGACCCGAATCCATTGCGCTCCATCACGCCGGTCATCCCGAGCAGGCTGCGTTCCTCCTCGGGCGACCAGTGCGGACCGGCGAAATACACGATTGTTTGGTTCAGATCATTCATTGCATGTTCCGATCGGGGCATCGCCCCTTCTCATTCTTTAAGGTAGAGATCGATCCGGGCGCCTTCCTCGAGGCGCGCGCCCGCCGCCGGCTTCTGCCGGTACACGCGCCCCGTCCCGTGAAACACGTAGGTGACGCCGCGGGCCTTCTCGATCTCCAGGAGCAGCTCCAGGGAATCCGGGAGTCTCCTGCCGCTGAAGTCGGGCATGGCTGAGCCAAGGAACGGGGACATCCGCTCCGACCGGAGGGGCGGGAGCGCCCTGACGCGCTTTGCCCCTACGCCCATGCGGACGAGCACGCGGTCCACGAGCGCGGCAAAGACCGGGGTCGCAATCTGCCCGCCGGAGAGCTTGTCCGCCGGATCGTCGATCACCACGAGTATGCAGACCGCCGGGTCCTCGCAGGGCGCCACGCCGACGAAGGAGGCGAGCACCCGGTCGGAATAGTAGCCCTTGGCCTGCACGAACTTCTGCGAGGTACCTGTCTTCCCGGCCACGCAGAAGTAGGAGGACGCGGCCCTCTGCCCGGTGCCGCCCGTCACAACGCCGCGCATCATTTCCAGGATCTGCACCGCTGTGTCCTTCCGGATCACGCGCCCCCTGACGGCCGGCGCGAATCGCTTCACCGTCGTGCCGTCCCGCTCCTCGATCGACTCGATGATGGCAGGGTCCACGTACACGCCGCCGTTTGCCACAGCCGCGAACGCGGCCGCAAGCTGCATCGAGGTCACGGATATCTCGTGCCCGATGGCCATGGAGTATTTCGAGAGCCCGGACCACTTCTCCGGGTCCCGCAATATGCCGGCCGTCTCTCCCGGCAGCTCGACACCGGTGGCAGTCCCGAACCGGAACTTCTTCAGGGTGTCGTAGAGGTCTTTTTTCTTCATTCCCTTCATGGCCTGTATGACGCCCATGTTGCATGAATAGCGGATGATGTCGTCCATGCCGATGGTGCCGTGGACGCCGGTGCAGCTGATCCGCGCGTCCGCGATGTCTATGAAGCCGTTGCAGGTGTACCGCTGGCGGATCACGGCTGGTTTTCGTTCGAGCATTGCCGCCAGCGACATGATCTTCAGGGTCGAGCCCGGCTCGAACGAATCGATGAAGGAAAAATTCCGGAGGGGGAAGGTCGTGTACTCGGAATATCGGTTGGGGTCAAAGCCCGGCGACTTGGCGAAGGCGAGCACCCTCCCCGTCTTCACCTCCAGGACAACGACCGCCGCCTGCCGGGCGCGGTACTGGTCGAGCGCTTTCCCGATCTCCTTCTCCGCCAGGTGCTGTATATACCGGTCGATGGTGAGCGTGATGTTCCTGCCGAACCGGACGTCGCCGGTCTGCCCGCCGTCGCCCTTCGCCCTGCCCATCAGGTCGTCGTCAAAGCCGTACTCGATTCCGCCCAGGCCGTTGTTGTCGATCCCCACGAAACCGACGATGTTGGACGCGAGCCCATCGGCTGGATACACGCGCTTGTACTCTTTCTTGAAATAGAGGCCGGGAATGCCTATCTTCCCTATCCGCTCCGCTTCATCGTCGTCGATCATCCGCCTGATCCAGATGAACCGCTTCTTTTTTTTCAGCTTTTTCAGCACCTCGTCTGGAGATATGCGCAGGATCGTAGCTATGGTTTGCGCCGTTTCCTCGGGGTTTCTGATCTCCTCGGGATTCGCGAAGAGGGAGCTCTTTTCTATCGAAAGGGCAAGCAGGTAACCGTTGCGGTCCCTGATATAGCCGCGGTGCGTTTCAGCTTTCCTGTTTCGGGTAACGACGACATCGTCTGAGAAGTGAAGGTTGAACAGCCGGATGATGAACGAGACCGACAGCGCCGCGAAAAGAAGGCCTGCGATATATGCGCGCCGCTTAAATACTTTCTGGTTCATACACTGCTCAAAGTATTTGTATATAGGCCCGCGCCGGACGGGCCGGCTGCCGGACGGGCACCGGGGACGGGACGAGCGGCGCCTTCTCCGCCCCGACTCATCGTATCAGGCCGAACCTCGAAAAGTCACCCTTGAAAACCAGTCCGGTGTTCCAGTAGATCACCAGGGCCTTTCCCTTGATACGCTCGATATCCAGGTATCCGAAATACCTGCTGTCCATGGAATGCTCGCGGTTGTCCCCCATGACGATGATCTTGCCCCTGGGGACCGGCTTGCTCTCCAGCTCGTTCTGCTTTGTGAGACCGTAATTGTATGACCTTGTGACGCCCCTGGTATAGGGCTCGTCGATCGGCTTGCCATTGATATAGACCCTGTCGTTCTCGATCCCGAACCTGTCGCCCGGGACCGCGATGCACCGCTTGATGTAGTCCTTGTCCGGGTCGTGGGGCGGCTTGAAGATCACGATGTCCCCCCTCCTGACCTCGCGCAGGCCCAGGCAGGAAATATGCAGCGGCCCGTCCATGCCGATCAACTGGGGAATAACCGGCCCGTAGGTGATCTTTTCAACGAAGAGATGGTCACCCACTTTCAGCGTGTCCTCCATGGAGCCGGTCGGTATGTAGTACGCCTGGACGATAAACTGGATGATGTGGACCGCGAGCACCAGGGCCACCACTATCGCGTCGACAAAATCCCACGTCTTGCGGTAGATCTCCGTACGGCGGGGCGCCATGTCCGTGAGGAGCGAGACCAGCCTGTCACGGTCCTCCTCCGCGAGGAGCGTGAGGGGGAAGGCCGTCAATTCGTATTTCCGGCGAATGACCAGGTTGCCGAGGAAATTAAGCTCGAGGTAGGTGATCTCGGAAGCAGGGACTTTGACACCGCCCTTCGCATCCCTGATCTCGATGCCCTCTTTGGAGAGCACGAGCCCCCCGTCCCGGTATTTGACATACTTGATGACATGGTTGGCGAGTCTCAGCAGAAAAACCATGGTGGCGAACCCGCCGATGACATATATTGGAATGAAAGGCGTCTTGACAAAGGGGATGGCAACGGCCAGGAAGAGCGTTGAATACACGAACAGCACCAGGTACAGGGCCCTCTTGAGAAAGAAGAGGTTCCGGGCCTTCCCCGTAATGAGGGTAAACCGGGATTCCTCAATGGATGAGGTGTCGTAGCGAAAAAATTGTATCATGGGAAACTCCTTGCTCTCAGGTAAGACCGGGTCGCGCATGCGGCAATCGGGGCCCTGCCGGGTGGCCGGGATGGCGGCAGTCGGTCAGCCGCCTCACCAATTAAAAACACAGGTTTTTACCGGCGCCAATAAAATGTATTGATAAAATAACAGTGACTATTTAAAATAGGCTTAAATAAGTGTCTACAATTATTTTCCATATGAAAGAAATAAGCGAATCAATCAAAAAACTGACCCCGGAAGACTTCAAGGAGCTTGCCGGCAGGCTTCAGCTGAAGAACAAATCGAAGAAAGACATCGTGGGGGCCCTGACGTCGATCACGGGGATGCATACCCTGCTGAAAACTCTTGACTCGAATTGCCACCGCGTGCTGAAAGTCGTGTACGGCGCCACCGAGGGGGCCTCTTTCGTCGAGATCCAGAAAGAGCTGAAGCTCGAGATACCGGCCATTGAAAAGACCGCGGAGACGCTGGGCCGCTGCCTCCTGCTCTATGTAACCAAAAACCGCCAGATGCTCAACAGCAAGATGGACAAGGCGTACGGGATAACGGAGCTTGCGGGGTTACTGCACATCGTCGAGCCGAAAACGGTCACGGACAGGCTCCACAAGAACTACCTGCACCTTGAAACCCAGAAGCAGGCCCAGCCGGCAGACAAGGCGCTGAAGGACCGCGAGGTGCGGGCCGTGCTGAAATTCATGGCCGAATCAGGGTGCCTGTCGACGCTTGACGCGGTCCGGGACCGCCTGCCGCAGAAATCGGCGGAAAAGATACTGGCGGGCATGATCGCGCAGAACCTGGTCACCCTGTACCAGTGCTACAGTCCCGAATTCAACACGTACCTGGTGCTCCAGGACAAGATAAGCCCCGCCGTTGCGGCGCTGGACGAGGCAGACGATTCGCGCAAGAAGGTCCGGGTCAGCAACCGTTACTTCCTGATACATAACCTGCTGCATACGTTCGACGTCATCTCGACCTTCGGGCTGTTCCTGACCAAGCAGCAGGAATTCAGAAAAATCGACATCCGGAGAATATCGGAAGTCATGCTTCCCCTTAAAGACCAGGGGGGCGTGGAAATACCGCTGGAGGAGTCGGCGCAGCTGTCGATGTTTCTCCTGAACCGGCTCGGGTGCCTCAAGCTCAATAAGGACATCGCTGGCATCTCCCTGTTCGGGATTCGGAACGAACTCGAACAGCCGCTGCTGCTGTTGAAGCGTCTGTTGAAGTCCGCGGCGCCGGGCCCCTGCGACCCCTTCTTCACGCCGCCGTTCGAGACCCCGGCCTACGAGCTGTGCAAATCGATCATCAAGTTATTACACAAGCTCAAGTCGGCCGGCCACGCCTATCTCCAGATAACCATGCTCACCCGCTCGCTGAGCGAAGCGGACGAGCGGTCCTTCGGCGACAGCCTGATCGACCTCGAGGAAAAGATCGAGCGCTTCTCGACGGCGATGAACTTTCTCTGCATCGCCGGGATCGTCGACATCGACAACGGCAGGCTCTCCCTCTCCGATATAGGGCGCGACCTGGCGAACAACATGCTCAAGGCGTATCCCGCGGAGGAGGCGGCCGGTCCCGAAAAGAACATTTACATCAACCCGGACTTCACGCTCGTCATACCGGCGCAGGAGCTCCCGTCCGAGACGCTCTACCACCTGCTCACCCATACGGACATCACGAAGCACGACATCATCATAAACGCCGTCATCAGCAAGGCCGCCATCGTGCGGGCCCAGAAACGCGGCATGACGCTGAACCGCTTTCTCGACTCGCTCTCATCCTACTCGCGGAACGAGCTGCCGCAGAACCTTAATTTCCTCCTTCGCGAGTGGTCCAACCAGACGATAAACCTCAACATATCGCAGAGCATACTCCTTACCTCGAACCACCACGAGTTCATCGACGAACTGATGCTGGGCCTGGCGAAGGAAGGCATCATCGAGCGGATTTCGCAGACTCACGCGCTCATAAAAAAAGAGTACATCGACGAGATTATCAAGATTGCGAGGAAAAAAGACGCGGTCATCTCGCTTTTCAGCGAGCTCGAGGAAGAGGATTAATCCTTCTCCACCTGGATCATGTTCTTCGTTTTCCAGTTAACGTATTGCTGGAGGGCCTTGACGGTGGCTTCGCGGACGAAAAATAGCTTGTTGTTCAGCTTGACCAGCGCGCCGCGGTAATGAGTATATTTCAACTGGTGGTCGACCCAGCCCAGGAGCTCCACCTTCTTCCAGTTCGTGGTTGTCTTCAGCACCGGTATCTTGCTCAGGTGCAGTTCGCGAATCTTACCGTTCTGCACCGCGTCAGACAGTATCACTTCCCATTCCATTGGCATTCTGTGTCCCCGGAAAATTATTCACTCTCACAACGTATCGGCTTGTTCACCGGTCAATAGCATGCATACACGACCGGGCCGCTGCCGGCAGGGTCGTTATTTTCCGCTCTTCATCTCAGTGATGAGCCGCTCGATATCGCCCGCGAGTTTCTTGTTGAGGTCCTTCTGGTGGGCGATCTCCTTGTGCAGCTCTATTATCTCGCTGCGGGAAAGCTCCTCCACCTTCTCCCTTGCATCAATGATTTTCTTGAAGTCGTTCAGCTCCTTCGCCGAATAGTCGATGACGGATTCCTGGGCCTGGATCACATCATGGGCGTCGATCAGCTCCTTCCGCCTGAGCTCCGCGAGCATCTCCTCGGCCTTGATCCGGTCACGCATGTCAAACAGGTCTATCTGGCGGAGCAGGGTGAAATCCCTGATCGCGCAGCTCAGGTTGGACTGCTCCTTGATCAGGTTTTTCTCGAAGGCCAGGATCTTCTCGAAGGCCTGCTTCTCCTTTTCCGACTCGAACACGTTCTTGCGGTTGATGTCCATCAACCCCTCGTACGCCTCGATCCGCGTCTCGGCCTCCTTCGAGATGAGCTTCATGATCTCCCGGTACCGCTCGACGATGATCGATTTTTCGAGGAGCAGGAGTAGCTCTCTCTTGTCAACCGGCCTGTTCAGAAACTCGAGATGCAACAGGTTATAGTTGAGCTTCATGAGTCCCTTGAGCTGGCTCTTCTTGATCATGATGAACTTGAGGAAATTCTGCAGGCGCACGTCCTTCGTTATCTCATCCACGAGCACATCGGGGGCGGTGTCAGCGATATCATAGATGATGATATTGATCTCTTCTTCGATGATATTGGCGTTTTTCAGCTTGTGACCGGAAATCAGATTCACCGTCAGGCCAAGCCCGGTGATGGCATTGACGAGCTTCGTCCCGCCGTCATTATCTTTTAAATACCAGATGGTAACCTGTTCCATTTCCATATCCCCACCGTTGTGTCTTATTTGAAATATACCGCCACCATTACAAAAAAAACAACTACTTTTTTGGAAATACCCGCACCGTGGTGGTTGTCGGGACGGGCAGCGCCGCGGGAGACACCGCCCCCGGCCCCATGGGCCCGCCCCGTAAAGCGCGGTTCAGGACTCACTGCACATCAAGCACGATGGCGCCGCTTCCGTTCCTGGAAAGGATAACCTCCGAGTCCCGCTCGCCTGAAAGACGCGGGTCGGAGGACCTGAGGCCGGGGAAATCGCTTTTTTCAAGGAAATCCCTTATCAGCTCGATCTTGCCGTCGAGCTCGCCCTCCACGTCATCGGTCTTGAAATACGTTTCCATGAGGCGGTTGAGCTCCATCCGCGCCGCGGTTTCGATGCAATGATTTTTTATGTTCAGGTTAATAACGACCCCCATAGCTGGTCCCTCTCACCTTGTTATGGGCAGGGTAGCGGCGGGATATATTTTTTTCAATAAATAAAAAATCTCTGCCCGCCGGGGAATCGCGCAGGCCGGGACAGAGGAACGACACGTAAAAATCAGCAATTAAATTTTACTTGCCAATACCACCATGATGCAGTCTTGTGTCCAGAATCCGGGTAAGCTATGAGACATAAGGCAAACATACGAAAAATCCTGGCCAGCATGGTGATCGCCGCAGCGATCATCGCCGGCACCGATACCCAGCTCCTCTCGTGGAGCCTGTTCGACCTCTTCTCCGACACAAGGTTCACCGAGGAGGGCCTTGAGCGGGTACTGTCGTTCGACCCGGAGCGGGACATCCTGTACCTGCCCGCGATCGAGGGCAAGGACATATTCGAGGCATCGCGCGACATGTCCGTGTACCGGAACAGGGCGGTGCGGATGCACGTGTATCTCTACCTCACCAGCAAGCGCGAATACATGCTGAAGGCCATCCGTCGCTCCTACATCTATGAGGGCGCCATCAGGGAGGCCCTCAAGCAGAACAAGGACCTGCCCGAGGAGCTCGGGCTCCTGCCGCTGCTGGAAAGCTGCTTCAACCCGTACGCCGTATCGTCCAGCCGGGCCGTGGGGCTCTGGCAGTTCCTCGAGAACACGTCGCGCCCCCTGGGTCTGAAGAGCAACCGATGGGTCGACGAACGGCGCAGCGTGGAGAAATCGACGGCCGCGGCCCTGCGCCATCTCCGCTCCATGCGGTCTATCTTCCCGCGCTGGGACCTGGCGCTTGCCGCATACAACGGCGGGGCGGGGTACATGAAGCGGACCATGAACGCCACCGGCGTGCGGGATTACTGGCAGCTCAGGGAGAAAGGCCTCCTCAGGGCGGAAACCGCCGAGTACGTGCCGAAGTTCATCGCGCTCATGCTCATCTATCGGAACCAGAAGCTCTTCGGCGTTGCGGACGAGATCGCACGGCCGGAAAAGACCGCGATCGCGCACCTTGCGCTCGAGCGGCCGGTCGACCTGAAAGACGTGGAGCGGCTCTCCGGCGTGCCGGTCCGCACGCTCATGGAGCTAAACCCGGAATTGAATTCCACCCTCACTCCCCCTACCGTGAAGGAATACCGCCTCCTCCTGCCCGAGGCAGCGCTCAAAAAAATTGAAGGCAGGGAAAAAGAGCTGTACCGGAGCCCGGTCACCGGCGTTATCGAGCACCGGGTCAGGAAAGGCGACACCATCTCACGGATCGCCCGGATGTATAAAAAAAAACTAAACTCATCCTCGATTTTAACGGCATAAAAAACCCGAAATCCCTCAAACCGGGACGGGTTATATATATACCGTATTGATAAGCCCGCAAACGTTTGCGGGCTTATCGGGGGATGATAAAAAAACAAAAAAATATCTTGTCACGGCACATGGCAGGGGTACACCTGTCTCCAATCGTAAGGAGATCATCGATCCATGGACATGTACAGGATAAAAGGCGGCAGCCCCCTTTCGGGCGAAGTGCAAATATCGGGCGCGAAAAACGCGGCGCTCCCCATCATCGTGGCGAGCCTGCTGGCCGACGGCGAGACCGTTCTCAAGAACGTACCCGACCTCAGGGACATACGCACCATCCTCCAGGTGATCGAGTGCCTGGGCGCGAACTGCAATTTCGATACGGCGAAAAACACTCTCAGGATCCGGGTCAGCACGATACGCAACGCCGAGGTGCCCTACGATCTGGTAAAGACCATGCGGGCCTCGGTATACGTCATGGGACCGCTGCTGGCGCGCGTCGGCGAGGCTGACGTGTCGCTGCCGGGCGGCTGCGCCATCGGCGAGCGGCCCGTAGACATCCACCTGTCCGGGTTCGAGGCGATGGGCACCGAGGTCACGCTTGAGCACGGCTACATCAAGGCCCGGGCGAAGACGCTCGGGGGAGCAGAATTCAAGATGCGCACCGTGTCCGTGGGCGCCACGGCCAACCTCATGATGGCGGCAGTCCTTGCAAGGGGAACAACCGTGCTGGAAAACTGCGCCATGGAGCCGGACGTGGTGGACCTGGGAAATTTCCTGATAAAAATGGGAGCGAAGATCTCGGGCCTGGGCACGGAGCGGATCGAGATCGAGGGTGTGAAGAAGCTCCAGCCGGTGACCTACTCGGTCATCCCGGACCGTATCGAGGCGGGCACTTATCTCATCGCCGGCGCCGCCACCATGGGCGAGGTGAAAATAACCGGCGCTGCGCCGGAGCACGTGGCAGCATGCACGGCGTCCCTGGCCGACATGGGCTTCGCGGTCGACACGGGAAAAGACTGGGTCGCGGTGGGCCCAGGGAAAAACCTCAAGGGCACCATTATCAAGACCATGCCCTACCCCGGGTTCCCGACGGACCTGCAGGCGCCCATCATGGCCCTGTCCACGATCGTGCCGGGAATCAACGTTATAATTGAGACGATTTTCGAGAACCGCTTCACCCACGTGGGAGAGCTGCGCCGCATGGGAGCGGACATCACCATCGAGGGGAACGTGGTCATCGTGAAGGGCGTGCAAGGGCTCATGTCCGCGCCCATCATGATGTCCGACCTGCGGGCCGGCGCGGCCCTGGTGGTCGCGGCCCTGACCGCAAAGGGAGAGACCGAGATCCGGCGAATCTACCACTGCGACCGGGGCTACGAGCGGATGCCGGAGAAGTTCTCTGCACTGGGCGCCCGTATCGAGCGGGTCAAGGGCGGGGGGGCGTAATAAGTCCGCAAGAGTTTGCGGACGTGTCGGCTGTATTATCCCGAAGGGACACTTACCAGTCCGGACCCGCACCGGCCGGGGCCGCGGACAGTGCCGTGGTGAAATCAACGGTCGCAGTTCCCGGAGGATTTACCTCAATTGCAGCCACGGGTGGCGAGCCGATACCGTCGTACCAGAAGTTACCTCCAAGGGGAATGGTTGTGCCATTCGGAATCGCTAACAGGTAAATCGATTTAGCCCCATGAAAGTCGTTGTTGACGATCTGGCCTGCTGCAACGAGGCCGCTGCTTTCAAAATAGATTGAGTAGTATCCGTTCCTCATGACATTATATGCGATCGAAAAAACGGCCGAAGCGCTCAGATCTGTATTAATTGTCAGGACATTGTTTTGAAACGAACAGTGGTCGATGATCGGTTCGCCGCCGTATATTTGGATATACGATCCTCCCGACGTGATATTGGAGGTTATCTTGCAGTTGGATATTCTCACCGATGCGGTGATGCTGATTGCGTTATTGGAGTACCTGAGGTTTTTTATATCAGTATTGGTCACCCAGGTGCCGCTCCCGGAGCCATAGGGCACACAGGTTGCGGTAAAATAAAGCATGAACCCCTCCTGGTCCTGCAGACCGTCCGCGTCATGAGCGGTAAAGGTGGCGAAAGCGCTGGAAGACGCAAGCACGCGAAGCAGACCCTCGACGTAGAAGATCCGAAAATGCTGGATATCGATAATCGCATTATCCAGCACATAGAGTTTTGTTCCTGAAGCGACGGTAAAGTTCCCGCCGTCGACCGTGACCGTGCCATCCGCCACGTAGGGGCTGTCCTCCGCGGCCATGGTGAAACCGGAAGCATAGCTCGCCGCAAGGCGCGTGCCGTGGATATCCCTGACCGTGGCGGAATAATCGGATTCACCAAAATTATTAACCGCCGATACCCGGTAGGTATAGAAGACGCCGTCTCCGGCAGGGGATGCGATCGCGTCATCGTAGGCGGCCGCGGTCACCGGATCGCCGGTGATTTTCGTAAAGTCGACGCCGTTTTCGCTACGGTAGACATTGTACCCGCCCGCCCCGGCGACGGCGTTCCAGGTGAGGGATATCTGCCCACGCGTTCCCGTTGACTGCAGGTTGGCCGGCGCTGCCGGCGCCGAACCGCCTCCCAGCAGGGCAAGTAGCGAGCTCAGGCCATCGGACCCGGTTGAGCCGCACGCGCTCAGCATCAGACCGCTCGTCAGTGCGATAATGGTAAGCATCTTGTTTTTCATCATGATAAATTTTCCTTCATTGTGAATATTTAAAGTGACATAATATTTGCTTCATACGGATACCGTCAATATAAAAATCTGATGCCACAACCCGCCCTCGCCCGAATCAATTTTTAATTTTTTCAACCACCAATTGACACGAATGAATGCTAATTAGTGCTGATAGTATGGTTGCATAACTCATCTGTCATTCCGGCCGAAGCGCAGCGAAAAGCCGGAATCCATTTATTTCGCATGGATTCCCGCTTTCGCGGGAATGACAGACTTTATATTCAGTAATTATGAATAGTTATGTAAGAAGTCGAATAATAAGCGGTAAAATTCACCTCAAATATTCATTATTCATTATTAACTATTCATTATAGTGCCGATAATAAATACGACATAAAGGGGGTCAACCTATGATTCGCGGCATCTATACCGGCGCAAGCGGCATGATCGCACAGCAGGCGCGCATGGACGTGGTGGCCAACAACCTGGCCAACGTGGACAAGACCGGGTTCAAGAAGGACCTGGCCATCTTCAAAGCATTCCCGGACATGCTGATCCGCCGCGAGCACGACAACGGCCTGGGCGTGACGCCGGCCGGCTCCTATGACACCATGCCCCTGGTGGGAAAGCTCGGCACGGGGGTCGAGGTGAACGAGGTGTACACGGACTTCGACCAGGGTGCCCTCATGCGTACCGAGAATAACTTCGACCTGGCCCTGGACGGCCGCGGCTTCATGGCCGTGCAGACCGAGCGCGGCGAGCGCTACACCCGGAACGGGGCCTTCACCATCAACCAGGACGGCATACTGATGACCCACAACGGCTACCCGGTCGTGGGCGAGAACGGCATCATTCGCGTGCAGCAGAACAACTTCATCGTGAACGAGCGGGGCGAGGTCATCGTCAACGCCGCGTTCAACCCGACCGACATGGTCAGCATGGCGAACAACGACTGGAGCCAGCCGGTGGTGCTGGACCGGCTCAAGCTCGTCGACTTCGAGAAGATACGGGAGCTCAAGAAGGAAGGCGACTCGCTCTGGAAGGAGACCGAGTTTTCCGGCCCTCCGATACCCACCGGCGAGCTGAAGGTGGTCCAGGGCTTCCTGGAAAAATCGAACGTGAACATGATCCGCGAGATGGTGGACATGATCGAGGTCCAGCGCAGCTACGAGGCAAACCAGAAGGCGGTCCAGGCGCATGACACCGAGCTGGGCAGGCTCATCAGCGATATCGCCCGGTAACGAAAACGCGGCCTTCGGGCCGCGTTTTTCATGTCAGGGTTTTCACCCACGAACACGCCCCCATATCTGCTTGACACCCGGGTAAAAATGTAGCATTATTGATACATGCAGAAACCGATGAGCGGCACTAACGCACAGCCTCTATTAGGACGCATACGTGAGCAGACCATCGTCCTCTGGAAAAAGGCGACGCGGACAACCTCCGCCGATATCGACAATGCACGACGTGAATACATTACAAAAGTAATCTGCTTCATCATAGGACTCATCACCCTTGTTTTCTCCATAATCTTTTTTATCGGCTGGCTATTCGGCACTACTCCTGCAGACTCGATGCTCATTGCGTTCGCGATGGGCACACTACTGATAACCGGATGGTTCCTTTCCCTGCGGGGCCACTGGCGGGTCTCGGCATACCTTCCGCCGCTGCTGGTATATCTAATCGGGGCGTACGGCTACGTCATCGGCGGCGAGGGAGCACCATCGCTGGCTTTCTTTGCCCTTTCCATTATCATGGCCGCACTTCTCAAGGGAGGTATTGCGCCCTGGATCATGGCAATCCTGTCCATCACCGCTTATGTCGTCGTCGGCATGGCACACCTACAGGGCTTTATCCTGTCAACACGCACCATTGAAACCATGTTCATCAACCGCCTCTTCATCCTTGCCGCCGTATTTATCGGTATGACGGTGCTGCTATCGTTCCTGGACCGCCGCTACCGCATGGCCCTTGCCGAATCCGACAAAACGGCCGCCCTACTCGCCGAGCATGCGGAAAAGCTCAGCGATACCAACCTCATGCTCGAAAAGGAGAACGCCGAGCGCCGCCGCGTCCAGGACGCGCTGCAGGAAAGCGAGGAGCGCTACCGGTCGCTGGTGAACAATATCCCGGACATCGTTTACTCGATCAACGAAAAGGGAGAGATCCTGTCGGTTAACGAAGAGTCGCTGAAAATTTTCGGGTATAAAAATGAAGAGGTCATGGGGCGGCCATTCATGGAGATCATACACCCGGACGACCTCCACATCCCCTACGATGCGTTCCTGAGCACGATACGCGACCGGAGGGAATACACGGCCGGACTGCAGTACCGTATCCTGGACCGCTCGGGGAAGAGCCACTGGGTCGAGGTCCACTCCCACGCACGGTTCGACGCGAAGGGCAGGTTCATCCAGGAAGAGGGCGTGCTCCGGGACATTACCGACCGCCGGCTGGCGCAGGAGGCGCTCGCCGAGAGCGAGGAGCGCTTCCGCTCCCTTTTCGAATATACCCGTGACGCGATAATTATCCTGGAACCGCCGTTGTGGCGCCTCTCAAGGATCAACAGGACCGGCCTTACGATGTTCGCCGCCGATGCTGCGGACATCACGGCCCTCGGGACGTGGGATTTCTCCCCGGAGCGCCAGCCTGACGGGTCGTTATCCAGCACAACGATAAAAGAAAATATCGACAGGGCGCTGGAAGAAGGGTGGCTCTTCTTCGAATGGCAGTGCCGGCGGCTGGATGGCAGCGAATTTCCGGGCACCGTGCTCCTGTCGCGTATCGAGCAAAGCGGCCTTCCGATCCTCCAGGCGACCGTCCGCGACATTACGGAGCGTAAACGGGCCGAGGACCTGATCAAGACGTCCCTTAAAGAAAAGGAGGTGCTCCTCAGGGAGATACACCACCGCGTGAAGAACAACTTCCAGATCATCACGAGCCTTCTCAATCTGCAATCCAGGAACCTGACGGACCCGGAATTATTAAAACAGTTTGACGATTCGGCAAACCGCATCCGGGCCATGGCTCTCGTGCATGAAAAGATCTACCAGTCGAGCGACCTGTCCGAGATCGACTTCTCCTCCTACCTGAAAACGATCACGGAGGACCTTGCCGGGAACTACGCCGTCATACGGCAGCGCCCGCAGATCACGATCGAAACGGAGGAGACGGCCCTCGGCATCGACCAGGCCATACCCTGCGGCCTGATCGTTAACGAGCTTATCACCAATGCGCTGAAATACGCGTTTACAGACGAATCGGCCGACAACCGGCTCACAATCGGGCTGCGGAAGGATGAAATGGGCATGATCACCATACGGGTCAGCGATAACGGCCCCGGGCTGCCGGCCGGCATCGACATCGAGAAGACGCAGACGCTCGGCCTCCAGCTCGTCGGCCTGCTGACGCGGCAGATCCGCGGCACCCGCAGCCTTGACCGGGAGGGCGGCACCGCGTGGAGCATCACCTTCCCTTCACGCGCCACCCCCCCCGCGGGAAACAAAAGTCCCTGAGAAAGCAACAGGACCATTATGCAGAAACTCATTAATAAAATCCTGGAACGATACGAAGCGGAAGACCTGCCGATCCAGATGAAGGCCCGGCTTATGTTATTTCTTTGCCTGATCATACTCGGCATCATCCCAATCGTCGCAACGTACAGCGCATATGCTCATCTGCATAATCCCGATTTCGGGTACCGGATAAATTTACCCATCCTGCTGCCGCAGGTCGCCCTATTCTTTCTGGTCTCCGGAATACTGGTCCTCCTGGTCAGGGGCCACTTCGTGGCATCGGTCCACCTGATTCTTTCCATGATGTTCCTGGCCATCTGGACCGTTATGGTTCTGGACCACTCGTCGGCAATGACCCGGCTCGACACCATCGCGTTCATCATCGGCCTGATGACACTAACACCCATGGTTATCATCCGCAGGCCGTACACTATCCTGGTCTACGGAGGGGCCAACATACTGATGCTCATCCTGTTCTGTTTTTATTTCCGGGAGCAGCTGCAAATCCCCGATCACGCTCTGATCGACTATCTCGCGGACAATTCGGTTGCGCTTACCTTTGTTTCCATAACCGCGTTTTTTATTTACAACATCAACCAGCGGGCGCTGGAGCGGGCGCAGCAGGACCTGGCCGAGCGCAAGCGTGCAGAGGAGAAACTCACGACATCGGTGCGGGAAAAAGAGATTTTATTAAAGGAGATTCATCACCGCGTGAAGAACAATTTCCAGGTCATAATCAGCCTGCTGAATTTACAGACCAGGAACATTATGGACCCGGAATTGATAAAAGAGTTCGATGATTCGGCGAACCGTATCCGGGCCATGGCGATCGTGCATGAAAAGCTCTACCAGTCGGACAACCTTTCGCAGATCGATTTTTCATCCTATATCAAAACGATCGCTGAAGACCTCATCGACATGAACACCTGCACACAGGTCAGGCCCGAACTGATCATCGATGCAGGTGAAACACAGCTCGGTATCGACCAGGCCATACCCTGTGGCCTGATCGTCAACGAGCTCATCACCAACTCACTGAAATACGCATTCAAAGACGGCACGGCGGGCAACCGGCTCACAATCTCGCTGAAGAAGGATGATACGGGCATGATAACCATACAGGTCAGTGATAATGGACCGGGGATCCCCGCCGGCATCGACATCGAGAAAACGCAGACGCTCGGGATCCGGCTCATCGGCCTGCTGACACGGCAGATACGCGGGACCTGCCGCCTGGACCGGGAAGGCGGCACTGTATGGACCATCGCCTTCCCCCCGGCAGACCCGGATCAGGCCCGGCGGACGTAGTACACGAGCAGGACTACCACCGGCACGGTCAGGGCGGCAAGCAGGATATAGTCGCGCGCCAGGACCGACGGGTCGAAGACCACGGCCCAGGCGATGCCCGCCAGCGCACCTCCCACGTGCGCCTCGTGCCCGATCATCGAGCTCTCCCTCCCCATCCCGTAAAGCGACACGGCCATGAAGATGAGGGCGTAAATCCACGAGGGAATAGGCACGGGTATCAGCATAACATAGACACTCCCGCCCGGGAGCAGAAAGATGGAGGCGAAAATGACCGCGCACACGGCACCGGACGCGCCGACCGCCGCGTATCCCGGATTTTTTCTTTTGATGGCGAGGGCGACCAGGTCGCCGCACAGGGCGCCGCAGAAGTAGAGGGCCGCGAGAAAGAGTGACCCGAAATGCCGCTCCACGATCGCGCCGAACGAATACAGGCTTATCATGTTGAACAGGAGATGGCCCCACCCGGCATGGATAAACTGGGAGGTGAAGAGCCGGTACAGTTCCTTGTTCCGGATGACCGCCCCAACCGAGAAGAGGCACCTCTCCACGAGTCTCCTGTTGCTGAACCCCATTATTGAAACAATGGAGGTTGCTCCAATGATCGCAATGGTTGCAATTGGCATGCTCATATTCTCGTGCGGCCGCGGCGCGTGAGCGTCAGCGCGGCTTCCTCCCGTACATCAGGTCATTTTCCATACCCGTGGCGATCCTCTCGATCTCCGCGCACCCGGCTCCGGCCAGCCAGTCGCGCATCTCCCGCTCGGTATAGGTGTCGCCGCCGTCCGTGTTGACCAGCATGTTAAGGGAGAAGAGCGCGCCGCGCGCCGGCGCGGTCCGGTCCTCCTCCATGATGTGGTCCTGTATCACGATCCTGCCCCCCGGGTTCAGGGCCCGGAAGGCGCGGCCAACGAGCTCCCGGTTCTCCGCGGGCGAGTTGATGTGGACGATCGCAGACATGAAGACCAGGTCAAACCCGGTCCCGAATTCGTCCCTGTTATAGTCCCCGCTCTTCGTGCCGATGCGGCTGGCCAGCCCGCTGTCCGTAATGTAGCGTCGCGCGAGCTCCGTTACCTTCGGCAGGTCGAACACGACTGCGTGCAGGCCGTCCTTTGCGCGCGCGAAGGCCATGGAGTAGACCCCCGATCCGCCGCCCACGTCCAGCATGCGTCCCACGCCCTCCAGGTCGATATGCGAGACCAGCGCGCCGGCGGTCTTCTTCGCCCGGTAATGCATGGCCTCGATGAAATGCGCGAGCGAGGTCTCGTCATACTCCCGCGCGGTGACCGACCTCCCCTGCCGCACCGCCTCGGTCAGAGTGCCCCAGGTACGATAGAGGTTGAGCATGTGCCCGATGCGCGAGAGGTATTCGCCCGAGCCCTTCACGAGGTAGCGCGAGGAGGTCTCGGTATTGAAGAAAAAGTCGTCCTTTTTGTCGAGGAGCCCGATGGCGCACAGCGCGTTGAGGAAGCGCTCCGTGGACTTCGGTTGAGCGCTGATTTTACGAGAGACATCCTCTGCCGAAACCATGCCGTTCCCGATCGCGGTGAACACGTCAAGCTCGAACGCTGACAGGATGATTCTGCTTTTTTGATAGCCGACGGCCATTTCGATGAGCTGGTCCGGGCCGATAATGACGGGTTTGTCGGGCTGTTGTTTCATGGGGTCCCTCCATCAGGGATGATGGGTTACTGTACAGGGAGATGAATTTTCATGCAAGACAAATTATGTTTATCTCCCGCACTGACGAAGGATCTCGTGAAGATACGCGCAGTAGCAGCGGTTCACCTGGACCGGCGAGGAGCATTCGAGCATGAAGTGAATGGTATCGGCGTCTTCTCGTTCAAAGAGAATACGGTCGCAGGAGTCCAGAATGTGTATGATGGTGTTCTTTTCCAGCATGGCGATTATCGCCCCCCGACTGATACAGATAGTATCGGCAGGAATGGGCGGGAAAAGAAGCGATTAATAAGAAGAGGGGGCTGGGCTCCAGACCCTCTTTTGCTCATAGTGTAATAAAAATTATTGTATCAGCCCCATGACCAGTATCACGATCATTGCGATCGAGAGAGCGAGCTTCATGAACGTGCCGGCGAGAAATCCCAGGAAAGATCCGAACGCCGCTTTCAGCGCGTCCCGGTTGTTTTTTCTTCCGATTATTTCTCCGACATACGCGCCCAGGAACGGGCCCCCGATAATCCCGACAAGCCCGAATGGTCCTATTGAAAGAAAAAAGACACCGATTATCAAGCCTATGATACTGCCCCAGGTCCCGTACTTTGAGCCGCCGAACTTTTTTGTGCCCCAGGCGGGGACTATATAATCCAGCACCAGGACGACAACCGTGATGATACCGAGAATGACAAGCGTGAATGTTTCAAATTCACAGAACCGGCTGAGATGGGCCAGTATCAACCCTGCAAAATTAAGCGGGGGGCCGGGAATGGCCGGCAGGAAGCAGCCGATAATCCCCGCGATCATCAGGATTACGGCCATAATAATCAGGAAGTAGTCCATGGCTGAATCTCCCCTTCTCGTTTATACTATCCCGGTCATGCAGGTCAGGCAACATCTTTTATCTTCTTGCATTCAATCTATTACTGACCTGTTAATATGTCCATTCAAAAAAATGCCCCCGCGCCGGCCCGGGAGATCGGGCAGACACGGAGGCTTTGCACGGAGCATATGAAGACTTTTTTATTCCCGGGTTTTCGCTCCGCCGGGGGCTTCATCGCCCAGGAAGCGCATGGTAACACCAAGGGCCGCGCTCCACCGCGATTCCCTTAATTTTTTATCCCACCCCGATCCGTTTGTCGAGGTCACCTGTGCACCTATATCGAGGGTTGAACGGGTATAGTCGATTGTACGGGTAGACTCCGGCACGTAGAACATGTAAAAGGCGCCCGCGGTGATGTCCAGCCAATCGGTAGCCTTTATGGTACAGCCTGCACCGACGGTATGGCTCGTAAGCAGCTGGTCATTCTCGTTTCGCTTCTCCGGCTTGATGCCGGGATCATAGTATGAATAACCCGCGCTCATGATTACCATTGGAATTATGGTCCATTCAACGGCCTGCCCCAGGCGGTACCCGATCGGTTTGAAGTTATTCTCCCGTCCGTCAAGGTCGCGCGCACCCGGAAACGTGAGATCGACGGAGGTCTCGATCCTGAACTCTTTTACAATATTGTATGACACACCCGCGGAGAGCGAGGGGGGATAGGTAACCTTCAACGTGTCCCCGATATTCTTCCATGAACGGGGATCCATGCCGGCAAAATTCAAGACGCCTCCGACGGTTGACACGGAATCGGCGAGCCGGTCATTGATGATCAGGGGCCAGATGCTGTCGGCGAACAGGTTAAGCTGGCCTGACTGCACCACGGTGGGATGGGCGATAAACCTGTTGGTCCTCTTCTTCATTATCATGGGAAAATAGTACTCCGCCCTGAGTCCGATGTTCAGGCTCTCCGTCGGCTTGAAGTCAAGACCGACAATCAAGCCGTAGCCATTCCCGAAAACATCGGTATCGATAAGCATGGGATACCTGATGTCAGGCAGAGCCGCGCTGTAGGTTAAATCAATCGGTGCCTGGGAGACCTGCTGATTGCCGGTCATATGTATGTAGCGGAAGGAAAGCGCCGCAGACAGCCAGTTCAGAAAAGCATAGGAGCCGCCGACGGTCCCACTCAGGTATTGCTCGGTCCGCCGTGCGTACGACTTTCTGACAACCCTGTCGAGTGTCTGCCCCAGGGTGGTAACATAGGCCTCGTTCAGGGTCAACAGCGCCCGGTCCAGGTCCGGCGTACCGTTTATGAACGATAGGCCGGGTGCCGCCTGTGTCACGGCAACATAAAGATAGACGGCCCAGTTTGTTCCCTTGTACACAATGTCAAAATCGGGCAGGACCGGGGCTATAACCTCGGCCGGATAACGCTTCGGCACCAGGTACCTGTTGTTGGTCGTATAGAAGTACGGGTTTCCGGATTCCGAGGTCGGGCTCCAGGGCTGCCCTTCAGGCTGGATTCCCCATAGCCTGAAAGAACTGTCCTTCTTCGCGTATAATGTCTGCGAACTGAACATGATGTACAGTCCATTCCTCTTCATGAAAGCCGTACCTGCCGGATTATAAAAAACCGCATCCACATCGGTTGAAGCATTGCGACTCTGAGTGCGGACATATTCAGCGCTCTGGTTGGGCATGATGCCGTCTTCCTGATTCAACTGGCTTGCGGAAAGGGTACCGTATTGTAACGGGATGAAAACAACTGCGGAAAGCAGAAACAGAAGATACCGTAACCTCATAGTATTAATCCTCCTGATTGAGTAGTAGACGATTACCAGGAGAATACCTCATGTAGCCGGTCCTGTCGCCCAGTGTTATAAGTTTGAACTAAAAAAAATCTCTTTGGACGGTTTTTTAAACGCAACTTTTTGGCAGGCCTCAGGGAAAACAACGCGAGTATGAAACCATGTCAGTTAACCGCTGTATGCATTTTTGCGATAGTCAGTTGGTGTCTGGCCGGTAAAATTCTTGAAAATGGTGTTGAAGGACGATTTCGAGCTGAATCCGACTATGAAACAGATGTTGAGAACCGTATGCTCCCTTGTTTTTGCGAGAAGGCTTTTTGCTTCATCAACCCGATACCTGTTTATGAAACGCGTGAAACTGGTCCCCATTTTCTCATTCAGGAATTGCGATAGCTGATGAGGGGAGAGCTTCATCGTGGCCGCGAGAGATTGCAGGGTCAATTCACTGTCCCGGTACACCTTTTCCTCTTCCATGAGATTGACGAGCCGCTCGCGAATGATCCCGGTATCAACCCCCTTCAGGAACGACCGCTCGTATTTCCGGCGGACAAGTTCCCTGTTCATAAGGTTGAATATCCGCGGGAAACGGTTATTGAAAAGAAATACCGTAAACATTACGATCGCCGTTATAAGCCCGGCCACCAGGAAAAGAAAATGCGAACGGACAAACATCCATGCTATAATCGGCAACGGAAGTGCGATGTTCATGATCTCGAGCATGACGATCAGGCGCGCACCGTTTTTTATCCTGGTATCGTTCCACAACTGGAGGCCTTCGACGACAACCATGACCTGGTATGTAATAAAAATGGCCCCGCCGATGAACATAAGCGGCAGAAGGAAACTGAACCCGCCAGTATTGAACAAGAGATGAAGCACCCGCTGCTTGGCTTCATCAGTCCAGCCCGTCTGGAGCGCAATCTCCACTGCCAGGATGATGCCGGCGGGTATGAATCGCAGGAATTTCTTCAGTCTTACTCTCCTGCCCGGATTCATGAGAAAGTGATAGTACATGTTGGTCAGGGGTCCGATCGCATATATCGAAGTCAGATAGAGAAAAGAGCTCCAGGGATAGAGAGGAGTCAGTCCTATGCCGAAGAGGACATGGTTGAATTGGATTATCGTAACCGGGATCGTAACGAAAAAGAGTATCGTATTATATCGCGCTTTCTCGGCCCGGCCCGTCAACTGCTCCATCCCCATGAGCAGTGTCATTGCCGCACTGAAAAGAATAAAAACCGACGCGAATGTATTGAAGATCTCCATATTGTCAGCATCCCTTCCAGTTCGGGTAATCGCCGGAATACGTTCCGGATACCGCGGCACCATTCACGGTTACCGGGCACCCATGCATAAAGGATTATTAATTCCCGCTTTCGCGGAAATGATATGGGACATCGGCCCCATTCCCTGCAGCGCATAAACGAGACAGGCCCGCACGCGCTTGCGGGCCCGTCATGCAGATTACTCTTTCTTTCTACTGAAAATCGCCATGATCTCCTTCCTCTTCCACACAATAACCCCGGCAAGGGCTGCAAACGGCATTATGTAGATCAGCCCGTACGCCAGTAAGAGCAGGAAGTTCAGCAGCCCGATGAACGCATTCACATACTTCGGCACCTTGATGCGGCCCGGCTGCTCCGGCCCGTTCAGGTCCACGTGAATACATGCCCAGGTAACCCTGTCGCGTATCTGCCACTTTTTGTGTTCAGCGGCGTCGAGCCCGTCCTCGCTCTGGGACAGCGAATTCTCGATATCGTTCCAGTTCCTCGACGCGGCGGTCGCCTGTCCCGACGCGATCCCCTTGCGCGCGATCCGGACCCGTTCCCTCTTTTCCTTCAGGTTCTGGAGCGCCATGTCTTCGGTATGGTCAGTCGCGGAGATGTTCTCCGCGAGGAGCGTGCCGATCCTGTCAAGCTCCATGAGCGCGTCGTACAGCTTATCCGACTTCACGTACACGTCGGACGCGACCGTGGCCCTGCTCTCGTCAAGCGCGGCGCTGCCGCTCTTCACGTACCCGTACTTTGCCACGACGGCCAGGAGCGCACGCCGCGATGCCAGTATGTCCTTCGTTTCATAAGCCATCTCGACCCGGTACTCGAGTAAGCGCTCTTTCGCCAGGTCCATGGACGCGAGAAAGTGGCCCTGCAGGCCCCTGCCGTCATCCAGCTTCATGGCTGACCCGTCCGCCTCTGCCTTCTGTTCTTCGACTGCGCCCGCCCTGTTGTCCATGACGCTTTTTGCCTGCATGGCCGGCTCGCTCATGGACGCAGGCGCTGCCGCCTCCTCTGAAGGTGACTCCGCCTTCTTGCAGGAAAAGGCGGGTATGACGAGGAACGCGCAAATAAAAATAACTGAAAGTCGTTTGACTGGAATCATGTAATCCTCCTATGACATAATAACTCAGAGATACCATGCTATTTGATCCGGCCGGTGCATGCCCGGTTCGCGGAAAACTCCCGCCCTGTGCCAGACGGGGCTACCTGCCGTTACCGCACCTGTCCCGGACGCAGGCCGGACTGCAGGCCCATGGCGCGCACCGGACCCACCAGTTGCATTTCGCCCGGTGGAATTCCTCCCCCAGCATCCTGAGCAGATCAGCGGATTTTTTGTCCGTTATGCCGCCGCAGCCGGACTTCCTCGATACCGGATTGTAGCAGGCGCAGTCCGCATTCGTGCGACATGCTCCGGTCGCGCCTGCCAGCACGGCGTCAAACCGATCCGCAATAGCGAAACACTCCCCGGAAGGCTGCGACACCGCATCGCCCCGGCCGCACCCGCACGCGGCGAGAGCCGCGAGCAGGAGCGCAACGATACAAGTGATTATGGCTTGGTTGAAGCGACTCATGCGGGATAGCATGTCCCCGTTGTGCGGATAAAGCAACCTCTTTTTAACGCACCGTCGGATAGGAAGGCCCGCGGACGGGCATTGCAGGCATCAGCGCCACATGCGTATCTCCCAGCCCCGCTTACGCGCCTCGCGCTCAAGCTTCGGGTCCGGAGTCACGCAGACCGGGTGGCCGACCTCCTCCATGACCGGCGCATCCGCGATCGAGTCCGCGTAATACCATGAGCCGGCCATGTCTATGTCATGCTCGCTGCAGTAGGCCTTCGCGCGGTTGAGCTTCTCGACGCCGTAGCAGTACCGGCCCTTCAGCGCGCCGGTGAGCCTGCCGTCCACCACCTCGACCTCAGAGCAGATGACGTCGTCCATCCCGATCTCGGCCCTGATGGTCTCGCAGAAGAAAGTGGTCGAGGCCGACAGTATGACCGTGCGTACGCCGCTCTCCCGGTGCAGGTCCACTTCCCGCCGCGCGTCCCCGCGCACGTACCGCTTCAGCTCCTCCGCCCATTCGACTGCTATAGGCGCGATCTCGTCTTCACTCATGCCGGCATACCAGCTCATCCAGCGGTTGATGGCCCGGTCCGGCGAGATAAGCCCTGCGCGGTACAGGACCACAATCGCGAGCGCGAGGAAGGCCTGGCGACGGCTGATGATACCGTGGCGGCGCGAGCTCTCGAACATGATCTGACCGCTCGAGATGCTCAGGATGGTGTGGTCGAGATCAAAAAATGCAGCACGCATACGATATGCCTCCGGGGAGCGGTCAGTCCTGCCGGGCCGATCCGCCGGCGAGCTTCCCGGCGTGGTACGACAGGTAAAAGTATAGCTCTCTCGACAGGAACCGGAGCCTGCTTCCAACGCCGCGGACACGCGTCGTGGGCGTCGGGGCCTGGCGGGCATCCATGCCGATGTCCCGCGCAATCATCATGGCGCGCTTCATGTGGAGCGGGTCGCTTACGACAAGCAGGGTCTTCAGCCCATGCTCCCGCGACAGCACGAGGGCGTACGTCAGATTCTCCTCCGTGGTCCTGGATTTCTCCTCGATGAGGATGTCCCTCACTGGCACTCCCGCATTGATCGCGTATTTCATCGCGGCGAGCGATTCGGACGGCTCGTTGCCGCTGTCGGGTGCACCGGTAAAGATGATCTTCCTGACACGTCCCTCGCGATACAGTGTCACGGCGTGGTTGATCCGCTCCCGGAACACGGGAGAGGGCCTGTCCCCCCAGACCGCGGCCCCGAGCACGACCGCGGCATCCGCGTTGCCGGTCCCGGAGCTGTCGGCGAATGTTACGATGGTAAAGACTGCGTAGAGTATAATGGCGACAACGATCGCACAGACGACGAGCAGGGCCCGGAGGATGATTTTGCGTTTCATGAAAGTAAGGAGATTACGGGTTTTTTTTTCTGTCAAGTTAATATCATATGTACACCCCGATAGGTCCACAAACGTTTGCGGACCTATCGGACGGGCTCGTTTACAGGTTGATCGGCCGCCCTTCCTGTTTCTCACTGTCCCAGTAGGGGGATATCTCGAGCAGGCGGTTGACCACCTCGGGCATGACCGCAAGCACGTGGTCGACATCCGCGTCCTTTGTGAACCGGGAAAGGCTGAACCGTATCGAGCCGTGAGCCGAGGTGAACGGGACCCCCATGGCGCGGAGGACATGCGACGGCTCGAGGGAGCCCGACGAGCAGGCCGAGCCGGACGACGCGGCTATCCCCTGCTGGTCGAGATAGAGGAGGATCGCCTCCCCCTCGATGTATTCAAATCCGACGTTGGTCGTGTTCGGCACCCGCCTCTTTTTATCTCCGTTGAGGTGCGAGTTTTTAAACATCGCGAGTATGCCGCTCTCGAGCCTGTCCCTGAGCGCGCTCACCCGCGTCGCGTACTCGGGCAGGTGCTTCATCGCGAGCTCTGCCGCCTTCCCCATGCCGATGATGCCGGGGACGTTCTCCGTGCCCGGGCGGCGCCCCTTCTCCTGGTGGCCTCCGTACAGGATCGGCCTCATTCTGGTGCCCCGCCGCACGTACAGCGCGCCGATTCCCTTGGGCGCGTGGAACTTGTGTCCCGAGATGGTGAGAAGATCGCATTGGATCATATTCACATCGATCGGCACCTTGCCCGCAGCCTGCACCGCGTCCACGTGGAAGGGTATGCCCCGCTCTTTCAGGAACACCCCGATCTCGTTCACCGGGTTGATTACACCGGTTTCGTTGTTTGCGAACATGACCGACACTACCGCAGTATCGTCATCGACCGAGCTTTTCAGAAGTTCCAGGTCCAGGATGCCATCGCAGTCGACCGGAACGTAGGTTACGCGGTACCCGTCTTTCTCCAGCTTCTTGCAGAGGGAGATGATAGCCGGGTGCTCGACCCGCGTCGTGATGATGTGCCGCTTGTCCCGGTAATAGGCGAGCGAGCCCATGATGGCCATGTTGTCACTCTCCGTGCCGGTTCCGGTGAACACGATCTCGTAATCGAACTCGGCGCCGATGAAGGAAGCGACATTCATGCGCGCCTGCGCCACATCGCGGGCCACCGAACCGCCAAACGAGTGCATACTCGATGGGTTGCCATACCTCTCTTTCAAAAATGGAAGCATCGCATCAAGGACCTCGGGCGCGATCATGGTGGTCGCGTTATTGTCCAGGTATATTGTTCTCTCCATATCGCATTCCCCCGTGCGCGTCTGTTACGATTTTACCTCGTGGACGGTGATGCCCTCTTCCACGAACTCCCGGAGCTTCGCCTCTACCGTGTTCTTCAGCGTCACATCGGACACCATGCAGTTGACGCAGTGGCCCCGCAGTCCGACGTGGACGTCCTTCCCGTCTATGTCAATGAGCTCAATATCGCCGCCGTCTTTTTGAAGCATCGGCCTGATGACATTGGCTATGGTCTCTTCAACGAGCTGCATCCGCTTGATGTTGGTGAGCGGCTTTTTCTCGGCCTTTGTCGTTTCCGCCTTGTGCACCTCGCCCGCCATTTCGTGCAGGATGTCCTCGATCTTCGGGATGCAGGTCCCACAGGCACCGCCGGCCTTGGTGTAGTTTGTCACGTCCTCAACAGTCTTCAGGTTGTTCTCCCTGATGACGTTGCGGATCAGGTTCTCGGTCACGCCGAAGCACTGGCAGATGATCTCGCCCTCGTTGTCCACGTGGTCCGTGACCTTCTCGCCCCGCCAGTGGGCCAGCGCCTTCTCCAGCGCCTCGTTCCCCATGACCGAGCAGTGCATTTTCTCCTCGGGGAGCCCTCCCAGATAATCAGCGATGTCCTTGTTTGTGATCTTCTCGACCTCCTCGACGGTCCTCCCGATGATCATCTCGGTCAGGGCAGATGACGATGCGATTGCGCTGCCGCACCCGAAAGTCTCAAACTTGGCATCCTGTATGATATGCTTGTCATCGATCTTGAGGTAGAGCTTGAGGGCGTCGCCGCAGACAATGCTTCCCACCTCGGCGACAGCATTGGCGTCCTCGATCTTGCCCACGTTCCTCGGGTTCGTGTACAACTGTTTTACTTTATCGGTATAGTCCCACATGCGAATCCTCCACGAAATCAGGCGCACAGTATTTAACGATTACCACAGGCTGTCAATAATATAACAGCCCGGTCAGGGGCGCCAATCTGTTAATATACACTAAAATACTAAATGTTCCCACTATTAATGAAAATTATTCAGCGCAGGTTAATATTTTTTTTGATCCGGGGCTTCCAGATCGTAATACCGTGCATGAAACAATCAACATCAAAAAAAATTGAAACCACCATCAATATCCGGGGATCATTAAAACGCCGGGTCATCATGGCATCATGTCGTTCGGGTAAATCGTGCTCCGACATTGTCGCTGCTGCGCTGAAACGGGTGATGAATGAAGTTAATCATGAAGTGATGATCGGCACAAGGGTGAAATACCAGGAAAGAAGAGATCCCTCGGAATGGGAAACGCTTCATGTTCTATGGCTGCCGGAGGACTATGAGTATTTTACGGACTTGAGGAAATTCAGGAAAATGTCGGTTTCGTATGTTGTTTCGTACGCTATTAAAAAATACTTAAAGCACATAATTGACCAGATTTCTACCGATAACTATCTAAATATTTTTTCTGGTTATATTTGTATTAAGGAGATTATCGATACAATACCAAGCTGGAGGCTCATCTGGGGGAGACCGCCAAGCATTACCAACATCCCTCACCCCCATTTAATTTTATAACTGCGCCGGTATTTCACCGGTACTCCCAATCAGCCCGTAACATCCTCATTGAAAAGCCTGATTACATCCTCCGGCCTCTCAAGCAGCACTTTCGCCCCGGCCGCAGTGATCTCATCCGCGCCGCGGAAACCCCAGAGCGCGCCCGCCGGGTACATGCCGGCTGCCAAGGCGGTTTTCATGTCCGAGCCCGAGTCTCCCAGGTAGAGGAACCGAGCCGGCTCGATCCGCATCATGGCCGCGATGTCAAGCGCCGCGGCCGGGTCCGGCTTTTTCGGAACGCCCTCCACCGCGCCCCGGACAATCTCAAAGTCGCCGGGCAGGAACAGGCGGTCACAGAGCCTGACAGTGAAATCCTCAGGTTTATTGGAGAGAACGGCGCGGCGTACTCCCGCCCCGCGCAGACCGTCGAGCAACTGCCTGACGCCGGGGTAGAGTTGAGTAGTATCGACCCACCGCCGGGAATACTCCTCGCGCATGAGGGCGGCAAGAAGGTCCGCTGCATCTTCGCCGGTACCAGGCGGGAGCGCTTTCCGGGCCAGGTCAGGCACACCGCCGCCAACCATCTGGCGGTACGCCTCTACCGGGTGCGGGGGGAACCCGCTCCTTTGCAGGGCCGCGTTCATGGAAACGGCAATGTCCTCGAGCGTGTCGAGGAGCGTGCCGTCCAGGTCGAACAGTACCGCGATATATTTCAAAGGTTCAACATACATGGAAGTCTCGTTTACCCTTAATGACTCCAGCCACATGATACACAAGGATTCCATACGCCACTGAAACATTCAGCGATTGCTTCAATCCATGCATCGGGATGTCAACGGCCATATCGCACAGGGTAAGGAGCTCATCGGTAACACCGGAGACCTCGTTCCCGATCAAGAGGCAAAGCGGGAAGGAGTAGGATGCCTCATTGTAGCACACGCTCCCGCTGGTGTGCTCAAGCGCAATAATGCTATAGCCCTGCTTTTTAAGATGGCGGACCGCTTCAAACTGGTTTGGTACGTATTCCCAGGGTACGCTCCTCACGCTTCCCAGTGCCGTCTTCTCGATTTCGGACCGTGGAGGATACCCGGTATAGCCGCAGAGGTAGAGTTTCTCAATACCTGCCCCGTCCGAGGTCCGGAAGATGGACCCGACATTGTACAGGCTCCGTATGTTCTCGCACACGACCGTTACCGGGAGCCGGGGCAGCCCGACGAACTCGGTCTCGCCCGGCCGTGCCGCCTTAAGCTCCTCGTGGCTCAATTTCCTGATATGCCGATCCGTCATGGGATTGTCCTCGCGCCGGCTTATCTGCGACCCTCGCCGAACCGCACGATGGGCCAGTTGTTCCTCCCGGCCCGCTCCGTGAGCAGCAAATCGGGGTTGGCGGCGATGGGATGTCCTACCAACCCCATGAATGGAGCGTCGTAGATGCTGTCTCCGAAAAATGCGCATCGTTCCAGGGGGACTCCCGCGTTCTGCGCGTACTGCCGGCCAAGCACGACTTTTCCCTCGCCTATGCAGTAGGGGAGCACCGGGTCGGTGTACCTCCCTCCCGCTTCAACGAACCGGTTGGCAATCATCATGTCCATCCCCAGGGCCTCGGCAAAGGGCCCGGCTATCACATCGTGCTGGGCCGTCAGCATGACTGTCCTGCACCCTTGTTTCTTCAGCGCGGCAACAAGTTCCTGCGACTCGCGGTATATGTGGCTGCGCCCGGTATCGCTGAAGAACGCCCGGCTCATCTCCCGGAATTCATCGACCGGCAACGAACGGGCCCGGAACCGCTGGTAGCGCATGTATTCGTCGAGGTCCATCCCGCCCTTGCGGTAGTCACGGTACAGCTTGGCAAGCCAGGCCCGCTCCACCCATCCCCGGAGGGAGCTGCGGGAGCGCCACGCGGCCCAGAGGAAATCGGTGTCCTCATCGGTGAGGGTCTCGTCAAGATCAAAGAAGGCCATATCGGCTTCGGGAAGATAATCGTTGTATATCATTCTCATTGTTGCATGGTGCGTCGCGCGCCGGAGGTCAATCTGGCGCACGACTGCTGATAATTCAAGAAATTAATCGGGTAACAGCGGAAAAGCCTTATTCGTCCATGTAGTTCGCCAGGTCGTGGAGCTCCCGCACCATCGCGTCCAGGTCGCGGGACTTCACCGTGAGCTTGCGCGCGCCTTCGGAATAGGTCTGGGTGATCTCGTTCAGGCCGGTTATCGACTTGACCATCTCGCTCATGGAGATCTTCTGGTCGTCCATCGAACGCTTAATCTCGTCGGACATGTTCATGACTGAAACGGCCTCGCCGTTTACCTTCCGGTTGATCTCCGTCTGGCTCTGCATCTGCCGGGAAATCTCCCCCATCTCGTTGCTGATGGTGTTCACGCCCTGGATGATCTGCATGATGGTGCTCACCGTCGCCTCGACGTTCGCCATGCCGCGGCCGATCTCTTCCACGTTGGCCTTTATAAGCCCGTCAATCTCCTTGATGCTCGCGGCGGTCTGGTCGGCGAGCTTGGAAATCTCGTCCGCGACCACGGCGAACCCTCGGCCGGCCTCGCCCGCACGGGCAGCCTCGATGGCCGCATTCAGGGAGAGGAGGTTCGTCTTGTCGGAAATGTCACCGATCATGCCGACGATGCCTGTCATCATACCCGAGCTCTCGTTGACCTTGGAAAAGCTCTCGCTCATGGCTCCGAGGATGTCACTCCCGCGATTCGCGACCGACGAGACCTCGTCGGTCATAGTGAGGGTGTGGTTCACCCGCTCGGCTATCTGCCTGATGGTCCCGGACAGGCTTTCGATATTGTCAGAAAGGGACACCATGCTGCTGTTCTGGTTGCCGACGCTGTCGGAAACCATGTCAATGCCGCCCGAGACCTCCTCCATGGTCGCGGTTATCTGCTCGATCGCCGACGCCTGCGTCTGGGACTGGACCGAGAAGGAGTCTGACTCCTGCGAAAGCTCATTGGAGTGGCCGGACAGCTTGCCGGACATCTCCTTGATGGAGCCGTGGAGGCGGTGAATGACCCGGTACTGGTCCTCGTTCTTCTTCGACTCTTCCTCCGACCGCTCGAGCGCATTTTTATTTATCTTGAAGATCTGGAAGCAGATGAGTCCTACGAACACGATGACCACGCTGCTGTCGACGATATAGTCGATGATTGCGTTCTCGTCGAGTTTGAACTTATCAACGAAAAAACCAAGAAAAAAAGCGAACAGCGCCAGGTTCACCAGCGTATACAATAAAATCGCGAACTTCTTCCTCGTGACGACCAGGGCCGTGAGAACGAGAAGGCCCGGCACATAACAAATCGAGTCAAGGACGATAATTGGTTCATTGCTGGGGTCCCCGAACATGCTTGCCCAGACAGCCGCCAGAGTGATGATAAGCACCATGTGCGCGGCTATGCCGTATTTTCCCGCTCTTAAGAAATATATTGCGGTAAGCACAAGTATCATCGCCACGACAAGCGGGCCGATCATCTGTATATCCACCTGCCCGATGACGATATTCATCACAATTATCACAGGGATAAGAAACAGCACCAACAGGCATATAAAGAGAATTATCCGGGACTTCTGCTGCAGAACGTAATTACTGTCTTTATACGCGCCGAGAAAGTAGTTGGAGAGTTTTCCGAGCATATCAGCCTCACATCCTCATTAATGTCACATGACGTCGGGCATACCTCGAGCCGGCGTGACGGCAGGCTTGCCGACACCCGGCATCGAACAGGGAGAGGTCCCTGATAAATGGGCATTGTATACCGGGGGTACTGAAATATCAATTCATTAATTATAGGGTACTTCTTGCCACTACAGGTGTGCCAAACTGATCAGATGCAAAGCCGGTGTGCAAATGCCTTCAGCCTGGTGAAACGGAGGAAGGGTTGTATCTTCTCTGTGCAAACGTGTCGCGCATGTGCTCGACCCTGATCCTGAATAGGCCGGAGAGCCGTCCCTCCCGGGCTGCGAGGCGTATGCCGAGCGCCATGTAGGCCGTGCGAAGTGAAATCTTATAGGTCCGCGAAAGACGTATTGTCTCCACCGTGGCCCATCTCAGGATGAACTGGAACGCGTAGTCATACACCTTCTCGTCAATCACGGTGATGTTCTCAAACGCTGCTTCGGGGTGGAAGCGGCTTACCAGGTTATGGACAATGGGATGCACAAACCCCTCCCGGAGCATCCTGCCGTACCCGAAGACGCGCACCAGGCCGTTGAGCCATTCCAGGTAGGATGCCAGGACACCGCCTGAATTTGCCAGAATGTCGGGAAACAATACCTTGCCCATCTCGGAGAGCCGGTCCTCGGCATCGGCTGTGACCGGGCCGTTGGCCCCCTGGAGTATATACTCCCCCTCGATATCGCGCGTGCGAACCTCGCCGGGACCGCATTCATCGCGATTGATGATTACGTCCTCCAGCGCGGAGGGCACCACCACGTTCACGACCGCCAGGAGGGGCCGGACCGTATCGCCGGGGAGGAACTCCGAGCCGGCCAGGAGCGCGTCAGGCGCTTCGGTCAGTCTGGCCGAGCCGGACTTGCACAGCTCTGCCAGCTCGCCAATGCCGGCTATCCCCCGCTCGTTAGCAAGAGTGCCGCTGATGTCGGATATCATCTTTATCTTCGCACCGATGCCGTCTATGATGCGCACGAAGGACGCGCCCACCTTTCCGAATCCCTGCACCGAGAACGTGAGCATCCTGATGCGGGCACGCGCCAGCAGGGTGAACTCCGCGTCTTCAGACAGTGCGCGATCGAGCATGCACGGCTCCGACCAGAGCGCCGGGTCACTATAATCGCTGTAGTTCTGCTGCGAGGCCAGCACCTCGACCAGACCCCGGCCGGTTGCGCCGTTTCGGAGCGCAAGACCGCGGGTGCCCGGCTTGCCGGTGATAGCCGCCGCAGCATACGCCTCCACGGCGTCCCGATTTCCGGCAAGGCTGCGGACCGTTTCTTCGGAATGGACATCGATACCGAAGTGCTCCAGCAGAATACGCGCTTCCCGCGATGCTGTGTCCAACTCGCCGCTTTGCAGGCGTTCAAGGTCCCGGAACGCATTATCGGTAATGCGCCTGTACATGATGTCGATCTCCTCTCCACCGATCCCAACGTCCCCTGCGGGAACGTCCGAAAGGGGACCGACGCATGCCCGGTAATAAAGAAAGTCGGCATATGCCTCCAGCACCGCGGTCCGTATCCGCTCGCGCTCAGGTGATGAAACACCCTGCAGGCGCAGATCGCCCAGGATCCCCCCCTTGCCAATGGTGTAGAGGGGTATGCCCAGGCCGAGGGTCTTGAAGAGCATGTTGGTCGAGAGGGCCCCTTCCCCTGAGAAAGACACATGTTCGGCATCGGCCCGGATTCCCCCCTTGCCGATACCGTGCCCGTTGATGCGGATGAACAGGTACGTTTTCCCCGTGACGGGGTCCCGGAAATCTTCATAATAGATATCGCGAAATCGAATTAAGCTGATGATCTCCGCATCGGTGAGCGGCCGCGCGGGACGGTCCGGCTCACGCTCGAGGGGAACCGTCGCGGCTGTCACTATATTTTTCAGCGTGGACCAGTAGTAATCGTCGCGCATCTCCGCCGTCGGATTCAGCAGATAGTGCTTGATCAGGCCAAAAGACTTGTCCCGTATCTCGTCGGCGGGATCGTTCAGGAGAAAGACGAGGGGGATGAGGTATTCCTTCTGCTTGTTTTTTTGCATTATATCGATGAGGTCAAGCTTATCATAGTCCCGGCCCGTCCTGATCCGGTCCAGGATCCCCCTGATCTCTCCGACCGAAATCGGTGCGGACTTGAGCAGGACCAGCCGGTTATACAGCTCACTTCTCAGGAAACCCTCCTCTTCCTGAGTGAGATAATCACCGCTGATACAGGTGGTGAGGGCAATGTAGGACGTTTCGCCCACAGTGAACGTCTCAAAATACTGGCGGGTAAAGGGGATGCCGCGGCGCTCGAAAATCTTGTTTATGGTCCCAAAATTCTCCTGGAATTTCTCCCGCGGCAGCCACAACCTCACCACCTTTTCCTCCGGGCATCCCGCAGCGCAGGCCGTTTCAATCTCGATGTTGAGGTCCTCCCCTTTCCTTATGAGGTCGCGGACCGCCATCCAGGGTATGAGATAATTCTCGATGTTTTTCCTTTTGCGGTTGTGCAGGCCCCTGGTGATAAAACCGGGCGCGGCAGAGCGGATGAATTCCCGAACCGCTTCCTCCGGTGCCGGGAGCGAGCCTTCCCCGGCCACCTGCCGCACCAGACGAACCGCCTCCTCAACGGCAGAAGGCTCAAGCTGAGCCGGCGCCTCTTCCTCCAGGATGTAGAGTCTTCGCACGTCCCGGGTCCCGGGATTGTTCGTAAAGAGATAGGAATAAAGCCGGAAGAACAGGCCCCGGCCGGTCCGGATACTGTCCTGGATTGCCTCCGATGTATTCCGCACCAGATCGGTGGTGTCGGAGATGAAAAAAAGACGCTTCCCGGGGAAATTTCCGCGGACGTCGATGTTCCGGTACCTGCCGGCGGTCTCCCCGCTTTCCTTCTCCTGGTACCGGTTGTGTTCGAGCAGGAAGGAAATCTCTTCTATTCCCAATGACAGCTCTTCGATGTCCATCGAGAGGAAAAAGTACCGCCCCGTATTTATCCGCTCCGACGCGCTCTCAATTTCATGGATGATAGATTCGGGGGAAAGCTCGGAATGCAGCACCATGTGCTCGTACAGACGACGAAGCTCGCTCCCCGATAAAAGCGGTGAGCGAATCTTTTCCAGTCTGCCGATCAATTCGCGCTCATTCTGTGTCATACTCATACCCCAACTACACGATCAGATTCTCCCGTAACTTTTCAGTTTTGGGCCGAAAGTATCATGGGCGATTCTTTCAACCGGGCGGCCAGGAACACGTTGATCACGGCCAGGACGATAAAAACTACCATGAACGGGATCATGCCTGCCACATTCATCCCTACCACGAAAAGAATGCCGGAGACCTGCCCGGCCAGCAGAATCATTCCCTGCGACAGCGACTCGGGCGCAGGGAAGCTGACCTCTGCCGCGTACTGGAAACCTACCGGCCCGGCCCCGCCGAGCAGGAAAAAGCCCATGACCGCGGCGGACGCCATCATGAGGCCGAAGCTCTCCACCACTGTCATGCCTGCGAGACCCGGGATCATGAGCGCCATGCCCAGGACCAGGAAGAGCTTCCGCTTCCGGAAACGGTCCGACAGCGTGGGCAGGATGAGAGCGCCGACGATCCCGGCGATGAACATCACCCCCATGATCATACCCGTCTGCTCCGTGGTAAGCTTTTTGATTTCACAGATCCGGTCGATGCAGGTCGTGATCGCGTTGAACATGCCCAGTCCTATGAAAAAGAGCGCCAGGGCGATACGCATATCCCTGTGACCCATAATATGCCTGAACCCATCGCGGGAGAGGAGGCGCTGTTCGACCCCATGGCTGGACGGCGGCGTGGCGGGCTTCTCCCGCATCAGTGCAAGGAACAGGACCGAGATCACGGCGGAAAAGACGCCCCAGGTCATCAGCATCCCGCCGAGATCGTAGGTGTCGCCGCTCTTCACTACCAGGTACGGCGTCACCATGCTCACGACGATGAAGCCCACGTACTGCGCGAGCGTTCCGATCCCGACCGCGGTGGCCCGCTCGTTCAGCGGAAACCAGTTGACCGCCACCTTTGTCACTGCGTTCAGGATAAAGGGCTGGGCCACACCGAGGCCGACCTGGCAGACCACCATCATCGGGTAACTGGCCGCGAACAGCCCCTTGGCGAGGCTGAAGACGCCGGTGAGTACGGCGCCGATGCCGATCCCTACCCGAACACCGTACCGGTCGATAACATAGGACGCCGGTATGCACACGATAATGAACATGACCAGGAAGATCAGCGCGAGAAGGTCGATATAGAGCCCTTCATTTATGCCGAAGCCGTACACTGCCTGTGCCTCGCGCGCTATGGGCACGAAAGTAAGCCACTGTATCTCGATGACCACGGTGATCAGGAAAAAGACCGCCAACACCACCCACCGGTACCTGTAGGCCCGGTAGGCGACCTCAGCCGGTTTCGCGGCCGAGGGAGCGGGCTTTTTTTTCGCCTTCGCTTCATTTACGGGCCGCGGCTTCGCGGCTTTCTTCTTCGTGTCATTTTTCTCTTTCATCTTCCATCCTCCATCACGGGTATATGCGAATCCCCGATAGGCCCGCAAACGTTTGCGGACCTATCGGGGTGATTATTAGTCTTTCTTCACTTCGATGTGCTTGAAGATGGTCTCGAACCGATTGAGCGCGTCATCGACCACGTCGTCGGTGTCCGCCATGCTCGTGTAGAGCCGGCTTCCCGCCAGGGTGATGATTCCCTCGGCCATCATGGCCGCGCCCATCTCCTCCATGACCTTCTTCCGCGCTCCGACCTCCTTGAAGATGTTCGGGTTCTTGATGTCCATGAGCATCGCTGCGCCGGTCTCCATGTGGCAGATCGAACCATGGTTGAAGGCGACGAACGGCAGTTTAAGCCTCTCGAACATGGCGGAGAGGCCTTTCGCCATCCGGTCGCCGGCAGCACCGGCTTTGAGGTGCGCGCCGGTCTCCTCGATCGCCTTTATGCAGAAGTAGCCGGCCGCGCAGCTCATCGGGTTGGCGGACAGGGTGCCGCCCACCATCGCGCGCTTGCCGCCCGG
>JBGTBN010000131.1:0-5448 GCA_041749375.1 Spirochaetota bacterium | reverse complement strand
ATCTGCCGCCATCTTCGCAATGCTGGAAGCACGGAGCGCTCCCGTCACCGAGGCGGAAATCCTCCGGCTCCTGACCGGCGGCGGCGCTCTTCCTGCCGCGCGTGAAGCGCTCTTCGAGCTCCACTTTTCCCTCTATCATGCCCTGTACCGCCTGAAGGCCGAGATCGGGCGCAGGGGCCTCTACCTCCACCTCGACCCGATGCGCATCAGGATGATCAGCCTGCCGGACGCCGGCCGGTGCCATCAGTATCTCCCGGAGGAGGGACGCCACTGCGGAATGACAGGTGACGAAAGCGGCTACTGCACCCTCCATGCACGCGACCCGATGGACCTCCTCGCGCCATCATTTGACCCGCTCTACGACTTCTACATTAATCCCGATAACATTTCGTTCGGCACCAGCACCCTGTTGAAAAAACTCATGAAGGGAGTCGTTGTGTATGCCCTGCGGAAGGGCGAAATCGAGGCCGCCCTCGCCTGTTTCGGGCTGGCACGGCCCACACAGCAGCGGATACGGAACAGGTATCACGCACTGGCGAGAGCCTGCCACCCGGACCTTGCAAGCGGTAACGAATCCCGCATGAAAGAGCTGAACCACGCCTACCAGATTCTGATGGAGGTGTTCCCGGTGTAGACCGGGCGTACCTGCCGTAATATGTATTGACAGCATGCCGTTTTCATCAGACGCATGATGCAGATGGAATCGCAGCATCGAACACTGGCGCAGGACGGCGGTAGTAATCATGAAAATACTCACGTGGCTCCTCTCCCGGCATAACAGGATAGACCGGTCCGAGATCCGGACCCTCGCCGAATGGAAAACTCGTTTCGATACAGAGACGGAGGGATGGGACAACCCGGCGGACCGCGCGGTCATCGGCGGTTTCATTGCTGACCGGACAGCGTACGCGTTCGCGGCAGGGTACGAATCCGCGCTGCGAAGGCTCGTCCCCGGCCTGCCGCCCCGGTCCATCGTGTCCTTCTGCGTGACAGAGGAAAAGGGAGGGCACCCCTCCTCCGTCAAATCCACGCTCCGCCGCACGGATGACGGCGCCGTAAAACCATGGGCGCTGAACGGCAGCAAGAAATTTATAACAATGGCCGCGGAGGCGGAGCAGCTTCTCGTGGCCGCCTCCACCGGCACATCGCCTGACGGCAGGAACATGATACGGATGGTCCTTATTTCCAGAAGCGATCCCGGCGTGGCGATACAGGCAATGACCGGGCTCCCGTTCGTGCCGGAGATCAGCCACGGCACCGTCGCCTTCACCGACGTACGGCTGCGGGACGAAGACATACTCCCCGGCGATGGTTACCGTGACTACATACGGCCTTTCCGGACCATAGAGGACCTGTATGTGTTCGCGGCGATCGCCGGGTTCATCTTCAGGGTGTCGCTCCTGCATGGATGGCCGCACGCCATTGCCGAGCAGACCGCCGGCCTGATCGCGTTCACGCGCGCCCTCTCGGTCGAAGACCCGTCGTCACCGGCAACACATATAGCGCTGGGCGGACTGCAGGCACAGTTCGCAGCGCTACTGGCCGCTGCTGCACCTCTGTGGGATACTGTTGATGAAAAAACGCGCGCCGGCTGGGAGCGGGACCGGGCACTGCTCAGGGTGTCCGAGAACGCCAGGGCAAAACGACTTGAGACGGCATGGTCAAGAATCGGTACGGGGCAGGCCTAGCTTTTAACCGAATCGTCCTGCTTCGATTCCTGGAACTCCTTGAATAGCTTCTCGTCGTCGAACGCGTTGTGGGATACGATGTTCCTGAGGTGAATGAAGGAATCGAGGTCGAGCTCCGTAAACTTGATAGCGAGGCCCTTTTCAGAACCCCGCACGATCTTCCCGGTAATATTAAGCGACAGCTGCGAGCTGGAGCCGTACAGGTAAATCGAGATCTGGACGGTTTCATCAACCGGAACGGTCTCGTCGGTATTGAACAGCATACCGCCGGTGCTAAGGTTTACAACATCCCCATCCATTATCGTGTCCCCGTACTTGACAATGGACCGCACGTGAAACGGTACCCGTATGGTATTTCTTTTTTCCATGGTTCCCCCCGGGACTATCTCATATTTATGCGGGAATGATGCCGGTGATACGCACGGACTGGTTTCCTCTACCTGATTCTCTTATGTTTGAGTCCCTCTGTCAAACAAAAAATTATTTTTGTCCATTCCGTACAACTGAAAAAGAACGCCCCGGCCGCGCCAAAATATCAATTAATAATTGAAATCCCCGAACCTGTCGCGTATAATGACGGCATACCGGTCATGGATCAATATAGCAGGAAAACAAAAACAGAGCTTATCGAAGAGATTGCCTCCCTCAATAAGAAGCTCGACGCACAGTCGCGCCCGGACGGCACGGACACATCGGGTCAAATCATTCAACCGGGCGAGAAAAATAATTACCACCATGTATTCGAGCAGATAGACGACGGCTACTGGGAGGTCAACCTGGCCGGTGTTACAACCTACTGCAACGAGGCGATGGCCCGGATCTCCGGTTATTCGGTCGGAGAGATGATCGGGTTGAGTTATACGGCCTACATGGAGCCGAACGTCCAGCACGAAGTATACCGGCACTTCAACTCGGTGTATCGCGGCGAAGCAGAGAAAAAAACAATGCTGTATAATATCGTGAGGAAAGACAAGCAAAGCCGTCTTGTCGAGATATCGGTTTCCCCCATGAAATCTCCCGATGGAAAACCGATCGGGTTCCGCGGCATCATGCGGGACATCACGGACCGGCAGCGCGACATGGACCTCCAGGAAAGCTTCAACATGATGCGAAAAGCGCTGGGCCAGACGGTACAGGCCTTATCCCTGGCTGTTGAAGTACGCGATCCCTACACTGCCGGGCACCACAGGCGGGTATCGGACCTGGCGAGGTCCATAGCCACCACCATGGGCATGTCGCGTGAAGCCATTGACGGCATCCGCATTGCAGGCTCCATCCTTGATATAGGAAAAATATCTATCCCGTCCGAAATTTTAAGCAAGCCGGCCAAGCTGACGGACATCGAGTACAGGATCATCCAGACCCATCCCCAGATGGGATATGACATACTGAAAAACATCGACTTCCCCTGGCCTGTCGCCATGGGGGTATACCAGCACCATGAACGGATCAACGGGTCCGGGTATCCCCGCGGGCTGAAGGGAAATGAGATGATCCTGGAAGCAAAGATCCTCGCAGTCGCGGACGTGGTCGAGGCCATGTCATCATATCGGCCCTATCGCCGCGCGATCGGGATTGATGACGCGCTCGAGGAAATCAGAAAAAACCGCGGGATTCTTTATGATCCTGAAGTCACTGACGCCTGCCTCGGCCTGTTCAAATCAGGAAGTTATATACTGAAAGATTAAGACAGGAAAACTCCCTCTCGGGATAATCCTCGAGGGAGATGCCAAAAAAATCTCAGAATTAATTTATTTTTTCAATTGTTGGGTTGAGAAAGCCCGAATCAATCAAACCCATGACAGCCATTTCACCCGCGATAATACTTGACGACATGATTAATACCCTTAGTATTGCGATTGATACCATGATACCAACTGGAGGCAGTGACCATGGACTTCATAATCCTTATTATGATTGCGATTATTCCGCCGATCGGATTTCTTCTTTACATACATCACCTGGACAGCATTGAGCCCGAGCCCCATGGCATGATAATAAAATCGATGCTCCTTGGCGCCGCGGCCGTTATCCCCGCAGCCATACTTGAAGCCATACTCGAAAGCTTTCTTGTATCGTCCGTTGAACAGGGAATGCTTCCCGCAGCCATCGTCCTCGAGAGCATGGCAGGCGCCGCGATCAAGTCCTTCGTGGTGATCGCACCTGTCGAGGAGGCACTGAAGCTGGGCGTGATACTTTTGTTCATCTGGAAGAACACCAACTTCAACGAGGAAAATGACGGCATCGTGTACGTCGGCGCCTCCGCCATCGGATTTTCCCTGGTGGAAAATATACTCTACGTGGTTCAATACGGGTTCGGGACGGGGATCATCCGCGCCGTGACATCGATCCCGCTCCATACCTTCACGGGCGTGCTCATGGGCTACTTCGTAGGTATCGCCAAATGCGCGCCGGAAGGTAAGTCCGGGGCCTGGAGGATAGCGATCGGGTTCATCATCGCCTACTTCTTCCATGCGGTGTATGACACGCTGGCCCTGTCCGGGACCGCGGCGGGCCTGCTGATCGTGCCCCTGGTCATAGTGCTTGTTGTTTTCGGCGTGGCCTATTTAAAAAAAGGAGCGCGGCTTTCCAGCCGTCGCTGGGATAAAACCGATCAAGGGACCGTCCCGCAGACGTCGGCTGCCGTCGAGCCGCCCCGGGAGCAGCCGGATGCCCTGAACTTGGGTACGGGAACATACAAGGTGGTGATCTCGCGCATTCTTTTCTTCCTCTGCGCCGTTTTCTGGGCCCTGCTCATTGTCGGCTTGTTCGTGCCCGGCGACGGGCCCGCGGCAAAACCGTTCGAAATCATAGCCGGAGGGGTGGTAATCACCGTCATCCCGATAGCCATCGGGCTTGTGCTGGAGCTTTCATATTATCGTCAGAAAAATAATGGGGCGACTTCGACCCTCCATTACATGACGTGATAGCGCACAGTGGGGGACGCGTTGCCGAATGGTCACTTCCCGAAACGCACGTGAATATGCACCACCTCAGGCCTGGTGCCCACCCGCGCCGGCGGTCCCCAGGTGCCGAACCCGCAGGATACGTAGTAACCCGTCCCGCCGATCTGCTTGAACCCGTAACTGACTTCGTAAATGAGGCGGGTGACGATATTCCCCGGCCAGAGCTGGCCATCGTGCGTGTGGCCCGAAACCTGGAGATCGACGCCATGCCCCGATGCCTCCGAGAGACGGACGGGCTGATGGTCCATCATGATCACGGGCAGGGAGGTGTCCACGCCCTTGAGTATTTCAACCAGCGGCTTGCGCCGCGCACCGGTAAACTGGCTTATGCTGCGGTCCTCGCGTCCCACCAGGTAAAAGCTCCCGTCGACGAGTACCACCTCGTCGCGGAGCAGCTTAACCCTGTGACTGGAGAGATACTTGCACGCTTCCTCGACGCCGCCGATGTATTCATGGTTGCCGGTCACCGCGTAGGTGCCGTAGCGGGACCTGATCGACCCGAGCAGCTCACCCAGGTTGTTCTCAATGACCGGGGCGAGGTCCTCATCGACGATGTCGCCGCAGAGAAGAACCACGTCGGGCCGTATGACATGCACCATGTCCACCATATCCTGGAGATGTGAATTCTTTATGATGACTCCGAGATGGATGTCGCTCACCAGGGCGATGTTCAGCTCCTGGCGAGACCCGGCGTTTTTCGGTACGGTGACCGACAGCCGCGTGATCCGGGGGTTGCGGGTGTTGATATACCCGGCGATCACGGTGACAACGGCCGCCAGCAGCACCACGGCGGC
>JBGTBN010000130.1:0-3049 GCA_041749375.1 Spirochaetota bacterium | reverse complement strand
GGCGGCGCGATGGCGCTGGGACACCCGGTCGGCAACAGCGGATGCCGCCTCAGCGTCACCGCGATCAACGAGCTGCAGCGCCGCGGCGCCAGATATGCGATGGTCACGCTCTGCACCGGCGGCGGCCAGGCGCCGGCGACTATATTCGAAAGGGTGTAATCCCCCCCCCGTCCCCCGGAGGGGGCGCGCAGGAACAAACCCTGTACGATTATTCTCGTTTTCGGTAAGAAGATAATGAGTCCGAATATTAAATGATATTCTGTCTCCCCATGCCCCGCTTGCGGGGAAGGGACGAAACCTCGGGAGGCAGGGTGACATCAGAGGAGTAAGACCATGGCCGAAGAAACGAAAGTCTACGGAAGCTGTCTCGTCACCATCAAGGACAACTACGCGATCGTGACCTTCAACCGGCCCGACAAGCTGAACGCGTTCAGCCCGGACCTGTTCGAGGGAATCCAGAAAGCGTACAACGACCTGAAAAGCAACGACGAGCTCCGGGCCATCATCTTCACCGGTGCCGGGGACCATTTCTCGGCCGGCGGGGACGTGGCGCTCGACATCGACCCGCTAAAACATATGTCGCTGAAAGAGTTCAAGGCGTACTTCGAGCCGCTCGTCGAGCTCTACATGGCGCTGTACAACCTCGAAAAGGTGACCATCGCCGCCATCAACGGGTTCGCCCTGGGCGCCGGGTTCGAGATGACCCTTCTGTGCGATTTTCGTATCGCGGCGGACACCGCGAAGCTGGGAGAGTTTTTCGTCCGCATGGGGCTTGTCCCTGAAATCGGGATGTGCCTCCTCCCCGGGATCGTCGGGCCGGGCATGGCGCGGTACATGTGTTACACCGGGGAGCTGGTCGACGCGCAGGAGGCGCTCCGGATCGGGCTTGTAGAGAAAGTGGTGCCGGCCGCCGAGCTCCTGCCCGAAGCTGAAAAGCTGGCGCGGCGGCTGGCGCGGGGACCGGCGGCGATCGGCATCATAAAAAAAGCGATGAACCAGATCGGCGGCCTGCCGGTCGAGCTCACCACCGACGTCGCGGTCAACTACCAGTTCGCGGCCAGCCGCACCAGCGATCACGCTGAAGCGGTCAAGTCGTTCCTGGAAAAGAGGAAGCCGACCTTCACCGGGCGATAACAGCCTCCCGTCCTCACGGCAGGTCAAGCACCAGGCAGGTGATATCGTCGTCGAACGTCTCCGAGCCGGAGAAGGCGGTAATCTCCGCGATGAGTCCATCAAGGAAAGCACGCGGCTCATCATCCCCGTGGCCGGTGATGAACGAGATGAGCCGGTCATCGCCGAACATCTCGCCCTTCGGGCCGGCGCATTCCACGATCCCGTCCGTGTACAGGACAAGCCGGTCCCCCGGCTCGAGTTCCATGCTTCCCTCCTCCAGGGTGATCCCGCCAAACCAGCCGAGCGGCATGCCCGGGGTCTTCATCGGCAGGCATTCCCCGGTCCGTTTGCGGTGCAGAAACTGCGGCAGGTGGCCCGCGCTGCAGTAGCGCACCCTGCGCATGCCGCTCTCTATCACGCAGTAGAAGGCAGTAACGAAGTTATAGTTGACGGTCGCACGGCAGATCGAGTCGTTCAGCTTCAGTAGCACCCCGGCCGCGGCCGGCCGATCGGTAATTCCGTCAAGGGCCACCTTGGTCACCGTGGCGAGAAAGGCCCCGGGGAGTCCATGGCCGGACACGTCCGCTATGAAGAGACGGATCGATCCGCCGACGGAGGAATGGTCGTAGAAATCGCCCCCCACCTTGTCCATCGGGATGTAGGCGGCGCCGAACCGGCACCCCGGTGCGTCCAGGTGTCCCCCTGGTAGGAGCCGCCTCTGGAGCAGCCGCGCCGTTTCGAGCTCATCCTCGATCTCGCGGTTCCGCTCGGCGATTATATCGAGCAGGCTCTCTATTGTCCACGCACGGTGGCGCATTACCGACACGCTGATCCCGAGGATCCCGAAGAAGATCAGCACGAGGGAATAGCGGTCGTACCCGCCAAGCCCCAGCAGCGTGAGGACGTTTGTGACGACAAGCGCACCCCCCGCACCCAGGATAATCGACAGCAGGGTGATGCCGATCCGCCTGCGCATCTCGCGGTCCGTCACTTTTACAAAGCCCCGGACCAGTATTCCCAGTCCCGACAGGAAACCGAGAAGTATCGCAGTGGTATATGCGGTGTAGAAGGCGGAAGGCCGCCGCACGAGCCGGCCATCAACAAAGGCTGCAGTTGTGCTAAACTCGTCGAAGAGCGCGGGCGAGATCAATATCGCAGCGCAGGCGGCGGCTACGGCGAAACCCGGGATGAAAAAGAGGAGGTCCAATCGCGTGATCCTGTACCGCTCGTTCACGAAGGCCCGCGCGAAAAGGTAAAACAGGGCGCCCAGGAAGGAACCGATACCCATCTGGACCGGCAGGAGCCGGTGCAGGAGGTTTGTTTCCAGGTAGAAAACGAACCCGAGGAACATCCACCAGAACCCGGCGAAGAGAAAGGCGGCAAAAAGCCGGTTTGTCAAGCTCCGCCGGTTGATGTAATATATCGTCAACGACAAAGCCAGGAGGAAAATGGGTATCAGTACAAGAAAGGTTGATGGGCCGATGTGGGCAGTCATGGTCTTAACCGGATTAGATTTTCATACATCATCACGGCAACGTGTCAAGGACAATATTACGGGAACCGCCGCTGCCGGCTCCTCATCAGCGTTTTTCCGCCCGGGGCGCCCTCTTCTTCCCCGCTGCCTTCACCCTGCCCAGGAACCATTTCTCCTCCCTGGAGGCGTTCGGCGAATCCCGGACCTCAACCGCGAATCCCGCGCCGCGCATGAGGCCCGTCATGGCGTCAGCGTCCCGGTAATACCGGACCAGTCCGTGCGCCCGGGCCCATACCGCCTCCATGAGCCGGAGCGCGGTCACCCCCTTCCGCGAGGGAACGGTGACACGGACGAGCAGCAGGCCGTTCGGAGACATCTTCTTCCTGATCCGCCCGAGCAGGAGCGCCAGCTCAACGTCCGCAAGGTAGTGGGCCATGTCGATCATGAGGGCGAGATCTGCCT
>JBGTBN010000129.1:0-4331 GCA_041749375.1 Spirochaetota bacterium | reverse complement strand
GCGATGACGTCGGCCGCGGTCTCGCCCGAGGGGAACCGCTCCTTGAGGGGCGTGCTCACGTACCCGATGCGGCGGCGCAGGTCGCGTATGTCGCTTTCCCCCTGGCCCGTGCCGAAGCGCGTGACCGCTCCCCCGCTCGGGTAGATGTAGCCGGCGATGATCTCGAGGAGCTTGGTCTTTCCCGAGCCGTTGGGGCCGAACAGCACCCATTTCTCGCCGCTCCCGATATGCCAGGATATGGAGTCCAGTATCATTGGCCGGTGGCCGGGATAGAAGAGCGATATGTCGTCAAGGCGTATCATTGCCTGGGCACGGCCGTCCCGGTCCCGGATTTCCGCAAGGCGTCGAACCAGGCGCGCGCGAGACGCTCCAGCCCCCTCTGGTTGAAATGCACCTGCTCCCACCGGTTTTCCTCCACCGCGTGCAGGCTGTCGGTGTCGGGCCCGGCCAGGATACCCTTTGCTTCGTCGACCAGCTCCCGCTGCGCCCTCTGGATGTCCGGCTTGAAACCGTCAAGGCCAATGGACCCGACGGCCACGTACACGGGAGCGGTCACTCCCCTGTTCCGCATGGACCGGACCAGCGACATGAAATCCTTTTTATACCGCTCCCTGACTGCCGCATCGCCGTCGCTGCGTTTTTCTGAACCGCCCTGTATCCAGAACACGTGGGTGATGGCCAGGTCGCTGCCGCGCGCCTCCTCGATCGCGTTCGTCACCCGGTGGTGAAGGTACCCGCCCGGCACCCAGTCCGCAATGGCCGTGGAGCCCACGCCGACCGGTATGATCACCACCCTGTCGTAGAGGCCCGCGTCTATCAGCAGGTCGCCCAGGCGGGTCCAGGCGCTGCCCCGGTCGCCGGTCGGGCCCAGGAGCGGGTCTTCGGCACGATAGCACCGGCCGCGAAACAGGTTGATCACCTGCCGCGCGGAGCGGTGCAGGGTCTCCCCGTGGTTTCCCGTGTTGGACTGCCCCAGCGCGAGGGCCACCATCGTTCTTTCGCCGGCGGCGGCGCTGCAGGGGACAACGGTCTTTGCCGATGTGTCCTTGAAGCCGATGGAGAGCGGGAAGATATGGTTCTTTACCGACAGGAGCTGGGGATAGGGGAACAGTCGGTTCATGTGCGAGTACACGCCGTATACGTATGACAGCGAGAGGGCCGCGGCGCACGCGGCCGCCGCGATGATATATTTCAGCCCGTTCCTTTTCATGGGGTCTCCCGGCTCCTGCCTGTCATGGGGGCGGCTTACCTGATCAGCTTCGCCCTGCGCTTTTTCAGCGGGAACACGATATCGGTGGATCCTATGGCGTCCATGTCCTCCGCCTTCTGGGGCTCGGCATAGGAGACGAGGGTGTCGGATTCCCTGACCGTCAGCACTATTTTTTTCCGGAGCCTGTCACCCGGCCGCGGGTCGTTCCTGAATTTGTATATCACGAGCTTCTCACCCGGCGTTATGCCGTCGAACAGCCCGACGTTCGCGAGGATGCCGCCCTCGTTGACCTTGAGGACCCTCGCCCTGAAGGGCATGGCGTCGTACAGCCGCTTCGCCGCGCGAAGCGCGAGGCGGGGCAGGGCTTCGGCGCCGGACTCGGTCACCGAGTACTGCCCGATGACGTAGCCCTTCCTGTAGTCCAGGATGCTGAAGTCCGCGGTGATGTGATCGCCGCTCTCGAAGTACCCTCCGTACACGACGTAGTCGACCGGGTCGATCTCGCCGGCGCGTATCTTTTCCTCCACCTTCTCGAGCGTCGTGTCGAGAAGGTCGCCGCCGCAAACCATGTCGCAGGTGACGGCGGTACGCTTGCGGATCCCGACGGGCCGCATCCTGCCGAACTGCCCCATCACGAAGGTCAGGTGGCTCGCGATCACCTCGCCGGCATCGGGATGGGGGCTGATCCTTCCGACCGGGTCGAACGGGAGGACGAGCACCACGGGAACGTCGCGCGGGGTCTCTTCCGCCGAATAGCCTTCGCGGTGGTAGAGGAGGTCCCGCCGTTTCATCACGGCCAGGGATAGCTTCTCCTGCCATACCCGGTCCTGCGTGAGCTTGAGTATCTCTTTCATCTCGTCAATGTAGAAGTTGTTGTATCCAAGAGAGTTGTAAAAATCCATGAGAAGCTCGCGGGCGCGCATGTCCATCGGGTTCATCAGGATGGCCCTGCGCAGGTACATCATCGTCCGGTCGGGGAGGTTCTTCCGCTCGCTCTCGACCGCCAGATTGTACAGCTCCTTGTTGAGGTCCACCCGCGCCGGGTTGCCGATCTTGAAGTCCCTGAAAACGAGAAAGTCTTCGAGCCTGCTTCGGAGGACCGAGTCTGAAGGGTCCTTTTTCCGGGCCTTCAAGAATTCCTCCAGCGCCGCATCCCGGTTGCCGGCGCGGTCGTGGGCCACGGCCAGGCTGTAGAGGAGAATGCCGGTGTCCAGGCCCGCTAGCGCCGTATTGAAATAGGCGGCCGCTTCGTCGTACCTGCTTTCCATCAGGGAAATATAGCCCATGGTCCTGTTTGCGTGATAGCCTGACTGCTGGATCGCTATTGCGTTGGCGAGCGACTCCTTCGCCTCGTCAAGCAGGTCATCATTCTCGGTGTTGAGGAACTCGCGGAGGAGCACGTCGCCGTACACGGCGTAACCGCGCGACGACTCGTCGTTGGTCCCGATCGCTTTTTCCGCGTACGCGCGGGCCTCGCGGAGGCGGTTCTCGGAGCTCTTGATGTCCGCCATCAGGAGCAGGGCGTCGTAATGGAACGGATCGATGCGGAGGATGGTCTCCAGCGTCCGTTTCGCCCAAATCTTTTTGCCCAGGCTCGCGTACACGTACGCGGTTCCGTACCGCGCGTCCAGGTTCCCGGGCGAGAGCTTGAGGGCGCGGTCAAAATAGGTTATTGCGTCAGTGTAGCGCCCCAGCGCGGTAAGGGTCCTGCCCATGCCCACGATCGGCTCGACCGCCCTCCTGTCGATCGCCATCGCGTCGGTAAACAGGTCGTAGGACTGCTCGTAGGCCTCGACCTCGAAGTAGGCCTTGCCCAGGCCGATCAGTGCGTCGCGGTAGCGCGGGTTGTCGCGCAGGGCATTCCTGAAGGAGGAGATGGCCTTCTTGTAGTCCTCTTGCCTGAGGTATTCCCACCCGTCCTTGTTGTACCCGGTCGCGTTCTTCGTCTCGGCGTGCCCTGTCGTAAGGGCGAGGGCGGCGATTAGCGCGGCCGCGAGCGCCGCGGCATGCGGTCTGTGCGGTGATTTCATCGTTTAACACCTTGCATGGCTCAGAATATTTGGATGGCGTCACCGTCAGGGCGCCGCCTGGATCGGTATCAATATGAAAACGTTTTGACCGTAAAGTCAAGTGAAATATGTCTCATGAGGGGGCCTGATAAAAACATTGACTTTTTTTAATAATACGAGAGAATCGAACATACAGAGGAGCCGGTACCGGACATGAAAATCACATCAAACGTATTCCTGGTCGGCGGATCGAACAATTCCGACCCGACCGACGCGGCGATTTACCTGATCGTCTCGGGGAACGAGTCCGCGCTGGTGGACGCGGGCACCGGGAACGGCACGGCCCGCGTGTTGAAGAACATCCGGGCGGCCGGCGCGGATCCGCGGAGCGTCAGGTACCTGTTCCTCACCCACTGCCACTATGACCACACCGGCGGCGCGAACGCCATCCGGAACGATACCGGGTGTAGGATCGTCGCGCACCAGCTGGACGCGGAGTTCCTTGAAGCGGGCGACTCGGAGGTGACCGCCGCGTCCTGGTACGGCACCTGGATGGAGCCGGTCAGGGTCGACGTGAAGGTGCGGGCCAGGGAAAAGCATTTCACCGTGGGTGAGCTGGAGGCGACCTTCTACCATGCCCCGGGCCACTCGCCCGGCTCGGCGGTCCTCACGCTTGTCTCGGACGGCAAGCTCGTGCTGTTCGGGCAGGACGTACACGGCCCCCTGAATGATGCGCTCCGCTCGGTGCGCAAGGACTACGAGAAGTCGCTGGAGTTCATGCTCTCGCTGGACGCGGACATACTCTGCGAGGGGCACTTCGGCGTATACGTGGGCAGGGAGAAGGTCCGCGAATTCATCGAGTCGTTTTTATAAACGGGACCCAGCATGGCCGACAGGATAATACGCACGATCAAGACCGGGGAGAGCAAGCCCTGGCGCTCCCTCCTCCTTTCCCTCGTATTCACGGGGCTGGGCCAGATGTACAACGGCGAGCTTGCCAAGGGCGCCGCGTTCTGCCTGATGCGCGCCGTGACGCTCGCGGCGCTCCCTCTGTCGGTCATGGAGAGGCCGGCGGCGCCGTCGGCGGTAACCGCGCTCTGCCTCCTGGCCGC
>JBGTBN010000128.1:0-54740 GCA_041749375.1 Spirochaetota bacterium | reverse complement strand
GATCTACCGGGTCCGGGCGCAAATTCATAGCGGAAATAATCGGCGCGGACATAGCGCTGGACGAGATCACGGCGCACGCGCGCGCGGCCACGGAGCTTGACCCCGAAGTTGACACCGTAATCGAAATCGGGGGCCAGGACTCGAAGTTCACCACTCTGCGCAACGGCATGGTCACCTTCTCGATCATGAACCAGGTGTGCGCCGCGGGCACGGGGAGCTTCATCGAGGAGCAGGCGAAAAAGCTCGGGTGCCCGCTTTCCGAGTACCAGGCCCGCGCCGAGGGCGCCCGCGCGCCCCTCTCGAGCGACCGGTGCACCGTGTTCATGGAGCGCGACCTGAACTTTTACCTCTCCGAGGGATACAGCGTGAGCGAGGTGCTGGCCTCGGTGCTCCACTCGGTGCGGGACAACTACCTGACAAAAGTGGCCATAGAAAAAAACATAGGGAACCGGATATTTTTCCAGGGCGCAACGGCGAAGAACCGCGCCCTGGTGGCTGCCTTCGAGCAGCGGCTGGGGCGCCCGATCATGGTGTCGCGCTACTGCCACCTGACCGGCGCGATGGGAGCGGCCCTCCACCTGAAGGACGGCGGCGTGCGGGAGTCTTCCTTCCGGGGCACGGGGCTCTGGCGCGAGTCAATACCGGTGAGCACCGAGGTGTGCGAGCTGTGCGCGAACCACTGCAAGATCACGGTCGCGGAGGTCCAGGGCGAGAGCGTGGCCTTCGGCTTCCTGTGCGGCCGGGACTATGCCACGGACCGCTACGTCAAACGCGACCTGGGCTTTGACCTGATCAGGGAGCGTAACCGCGTGCTGTACGGGGCGGGCGCTCTGGAAGGCCGCGCCGGCGCCCCGGGCGGGTCCCCGGTCGTGGGTATACCGGCGGCGCTCCATCTTTTCGACGAGATGCCGCTCTGGCGGAAATTTTTCGATGAGCTGGGCGTGCGCACGATTACGAGCGAAGGCTATCGCGACGGCATTACGGAGGGGAAGAACCTCACCGGCGCGGAGTTCTGCGCGCCGATAGCCGCACTCCATGGCCACGTGAATTACCTTGCCGACCGGGCCGACTTCGTTTTTCTTCCCTGCTACATGGAAAACAGGCACGCCGACCGCGACGTAAGGCGTAACTACTGCTACTATACCCAGTTCGCGCCGCAGCTTCTGCTGTCCGCTGTCGAGATACGGAACAAGGAACGGATCCTCACGCCGCTGGTCCGCTCCAACCTCGGCGCGCTCTATCTCAAGGTGCAGCTCTATCGCATGATGAAGACCGTGCGCGGTGAAGGGCTGGGCTTCATGCATGTGTCGAACGCATATGACAGGGCGGTGGAGCACCACGAGCGGGCACGGGAGCGGCTGCGCGGGATATTCGAGCGGGAGAACACCGGCGCCGGGGGTGTCAGCGTCGTGTTGCTGGGAAGGCCCTATACGGTCCTCTCCCGGTCAATGAACAAGGGCATCCCCGACATCTTCTCGCGCCACGGCGTTAAGGCGTTCTACCAGGACATGCTTCCGCCGGCGGAAGAGACGCAGCCTGATGACGAACTGCTGCGGTCGGTCCACTGGAAGTACGCTGCGCAGATTCTCGAGGCTGCCCGGAGTATAGCCGGAATGCGGGGCGTCTACCCGGTGTTCGTGACCTCCTTCAAGTGCACTCCCGATTCGTACGTGGTCGAGTATTTCAAGAAAATACTCGACGCGGCGGAAAAGCCCTACCTGATACTCCAGCTGGATGAGCACGATTCGAGCGTGGGATACGAGACGCGCATCGAGGCGGGGATCAGGTCCTTCCGCAACCACGCTGCTTCGCCGGACCGCGCCGCGGGGAGAGCGGGTGAAGGCCGCGCCGCGGGTTATACCGCCTCCAGGGAGGCGCTGGAGGATAAAACGCTCCTTCTCCCGAACTGGGACAGCATATCGTGCCGCTTCATCGAGGCAGCTCTCCGCAGGGACGGCATAGATGCCAGGGTCGTGACCGAGACCCCGGAAGCGATCAGGCGGAGTATGCGCATGAATACCGGACAGTGTATCCCGCTTAACATCATCGTGCAGAATACCATCGATTATATTGAGCGCAACGGGCTTGATCCCGACAAAATGGTCATCTGGAGCCCCAAGTCCAAGATTGCCTGCAATATCGGGATGTTCCCCGCCTACACCAGGCACCTGCTCGAATCGCACGGCAGGGGGTGGGAGAACATCCCGGTCTACACCGGCGAGATCACCTTCATGGACATGGGCACCAGGACGGCAATCTCCTGCTATCTCGGCTACCTGTTCGGCGGAATGATACGAAAGCTCGGGTGTTACCTGCGGCCCTACGAGAACGTCCCCGGGTCAACCGACCGGGCCATCGGGCGGTCTGTTGAGATACTGTATGACTCGTTCACCGGTGGCAGATCGAAGGACGAGGCGCTGGAGGAGGTCATGGACCTGTTCGGGACCGTCGGTACGACTCGCACCAACCGGCCCACGGTGGCGATTTTCGGCGACCTGTACGTGAGGGACAACGATGTTATGAACCAGGACCTGATCCGAACGATCGAGGCGAACGGCGGCGAGGTCATCACCACGCCCTACAGCGAGCTGATGGACATTATCGCGGACCGCTATATCAGGAAATGGTTTGTACAGGGCCAGTACGGCGATGCGGCCCTGGCCAAGGTGCTTACCAAGGTCGTCGCGGTGCTGAACGCCCGGTATTACCGCTATTTCAATTGCATCCTTCCGGCGAACGACACCCGCGACGGCGGTGGGTCAATTGACCTCCTGTCGCTGTTCGGCCTGAGCGTGTACCATACGGGCGAGTCCATGGAAAACATACTGAAGATTTTCCACCTGATCGGGCAGCACCCGGACCTGTCGCTGTTCGTACAGACGAACCCCTCGTACTGCTGTCCCTCGCTGGTAACGGAGGCAATGGCTGACAGGATCGAGCGGATCACCGGCGTTCCAATCGTGACCATCGAGTACGACGGCACTGGCGGCACAAAAAACGATGACGTTATACCGTACCTGAAATACCCGCGGCGAAAAAAGAGTGCGGAGGAGATGAAGAAGGCGATATAGCATCATGATAGGACCGCAAACGTTTGCGGTCCTATCGGTGTTATCTCCTCCTCTGGTATTTTTGCACCGCCTCGTTGTGCTCCCTCAGCGTTTTCGAGAACTGGTGCGACCCGTCGTTCCGCGCGACGAAGTAGAGGAAGTCGGTCTTCTTGGGATACATGGCCGCGAGTATCGATTCCCGTCCCGGCGAGCAGATGGGCGTCGGGGGGAGGCCGCGGCGCCGGTACGTGTTATAGGGCGAGTCTGACTTCAGGTTGCTCAGGGTGATAGGCCCGGTGAACTTTTTCACCGCGTAGCGCACGGTCGGGTCGCAGTCGAGCTTCATTCCTTTCCTGAGCCGGTTGTGGAACACGGAAGATATCAATTCTCGCTCCGTGTACACCTTCGCCTCCTTTTCCACCAGGGAGGCCATGGTGAGCATCTCGTGCAGGCTCATGCCGGGTCCGTAGGCGGGCCTCTTTCCGATCACGTTCTTCATCCTCCGGTACATCGCTGCAATGACGTCGCGGGGGTCGGAGCCCTCCGGGAACACGTAGGTATCCGGGAAGAGGTAGCCCTCGGCGGAAGGCGATTCGATGCCGAGCTTGCGGAGGAAAGCGACGTCGGTAGCATGGCCGGTGAAGGCGCCTGCGTCGCAAATCGATCCTGCCTCGAGCCGCTCGGCAATCTGGTAGATGTTGAATCCTTCCGGGATCGTGACCTTCCTGGACATGACGTCCCCGCGCGTGAACTTGTTCAGTATGCCGATCGCGCCCGTCCCCGAGAAGATGCGGTACCTGCCGGCGCGGACGTAGCGCTTCCTGAAAGCGTACGATGCGGCGACGAAGAAATCACTGCTGCGGATCAGGTTGGCCATTCGGAGCTTGCGCGCGATCATGCGGGTGGGCTCCCCGTACCCGACGGTGAACGTGGTGTCGGGCATCCCGGACGGGGCCGAGTTGACGAACCAGCAGAGTGCGGCCGCGGCGATCAGTGCGACGATGAGTGCGATTACTGTTTTTTTCATATCAGAACCTGGCCGTCCCCACGATGCGGTCCATGTTGGGGACCAGCATGCTGTTTTCCATTTTTCCCAAAACGGGAATTCCGCCCATCTCGTCTATAATTATTCTGTTCCCGCCTGCGTTTTTCGGGAAGTCGGCGTATTCAGTCGTGAAGAGCGGCACGTTCAGATTGCGGGCCGACTTGGCCGCTTCGAAAATGCCGCCATCAGGGGGCGCCTCGACTATGTACGCCGCGCACGACATGGCGCAGATGAACTTGTTCCTGATGAATGCGTTGTACTTGTTCGGCTCCCGCGACGGGTAGAAGGGCGACACAACCGCGATGCGCCCCGGGTCCATCACGTCGCGGAGCAGGTCCGGCACGGCCAGGTGAAAGATGCCGTAGGGCACCATTGCGACCGTGGTGCCGTCGTGTACGAGAGCCGACCGGTGCGCGATCAGGTCGGCGCCGCGCGCGAACCCGCTCACCACGACTATTCGGTGCCGGGCGAGAACACGGGCGGCCTCGAACGAGATCATCTCGCCCCGCTCGCTCACGTCCTTGTCGCCCAGGATGGCGACGCCTTTCTCCCTGAGCAGGCGCGTGCTGCCATAGACGTACAGTATCGGCGGAATGCCGGTCCCCAGCGTTTCACGCAGGCTGGGCGGATACAGCTCCGAATAGAATGTGACCACTTCTATGCCTGATTCGAGCAGCCTGAGATAATCGTCCTCGATTTTCGGCAGGGTCTGCGTCACGCCGGAAACGGCGTCCGCGATTTTTTCGGGGAGCCGCAACTCGCTCCTGATCTCGGCCGCGGTCAGGTCGCACAGGTCCACCAGCGAGAGCCCCCGCTCTTTCAGCAGACCGTGCAGCTCGATCAGGTGCGCCGGTCCGATCCCGTGCATCTGCTCGAGCGCTATCCAGTATTTTGTACTGTTCATGCCGTCCTTCGGGATAGAGGGGCTGCCCCATAAGCAGCCTCGATACAAATTTCGCAATGCCTGTCGAGCGCCGTGCCGAGCCTGTCGAGGCATGATTTTGACGCCAGAGGCGGAAAAATCGTATCGAGACAAGCGATAAGCCAGTGTGAAATTCACTCGGCAACCGCTTATGGGACAGCCCCACAATAGTTCCTGATGACACTACCAGCAGTATCGGGAAAAAGTCAATTTAAAAGCGTGATGGCAGCATAACCGGGAAGAACCCTGCGGTCCGATACGGCTGTCTCCGTCATGATCTCCCCGGGGCACGTCCACTGGTCAAAGATAAAATCCTTGCAAAATAATGGACCATCCGGTATGGTTTCTGCATGAGTGATCATTACGAATTGATCGACAGCGATGGCCTGCTCGTCATACGGGTCCTGGTCGATACCATGGATTTTTACGAGATTTCTGAATCCGCCATTTTCTTGAGGAATGCAATGAAGGAGCGCTCCTTTCCTTCGATTGTATGGGACCTTACCACGGTTGAATTCATCGACTCCAGCGTTTTCGGTTTTTTTATCGAGATGCACAATGTTTTAACGAAGAAGGAAAAAACGCTGGCGCTCGTATGCAAGAACAAGGAGGTTCTGAACATAATGCACATGCTGAAAATTAATGAGATAATACGGGTTTTCCCGGCCCTCGAGGCGGCCCTCCATTTTTTACGTTCACTGCGATGATCGCCTCTCCTTGAAAGTTGTTCATATAATTAAAATTGTTAGGTTCCCGGACCCATGTGTCAGCGTGTTACGCATGGCATCAGAACGGGGATACATTGTCACAATTAACAACCGCCAGACGCCATTAACAGTCTATTATATCACCAAATTTTGTTATTTTTTGATCACGGTACATTAATTCCGTTGACATATATAAGTCAGAATTTATTTTGAAAATAGGCCTGTTAATACGCCCGTAGGGAGCATACTCTGACCACGTACAAACTGGAGAGATATTAAAGATCAATGGTCGTGCTGGTGGCCTCTTGATTGTCTTCCGGAATACACCGCATCATTGATTATCGTTTCTCCTGCAGGGATATAGAAAGTTTCACAAAAAATAAAACAAATAATTCGGAGGTTCGTATGGCATTAAATCCTATCATAGATTCCAGAGACGTGCGTTTTGTTCTTTTCGAGCAACTGGAACTCGATAAGTTCTGCAAAAAGTATCCGGTCTATAATGATTTTGACCACGATACTCTTGACAGCACGCTCGATCTGGCCGAAAAACTTGCAGTAGAAAAGATCTGGCCCACCTACAAAGACGGCGACCGGGAAGGATGTACCTTCGTTCCCGATACGAAAGAAGTCAAGATCCCGAAATGCTACAAGGCGGCCCTGGACGCCTATTATGAGACCGGTTTCATCGCTGCGATGGAAGACCCGGAGATCGGCGGCATGGGGATGCCCGCATGCATGTACATGTCGGTTGCTGAAATGATAAGCGCTGCAAACTATAATATCATGATGTATCCCGGCCTGTCGCACGGCTGCATGGGCATGATCCATACCTTCGGAACACCCGAGCAGAAAGAGACGTACATTCCCAAGCTGATATCCGGTGAGTGGGGCGGCACCATGTGTCTGACCGAGCCGGATGCAGGTTCAGACGTCGGTGCGCTGAAGACCAAAGCGGTCAAGCAGGCGGACGGCTCCTACAAGATCACCGGCCAGAAGATTTTCATCTCCTCCGGCGACAATGACTACTACAAGAATATGATCCACCCGGTTCTCGCCCGGATCGAAGGCGATCCCGGCGGCACGAAGGGCATCTCGATTTTCATCGTTCCCAAGTTCCTGGTGAATGAAGACGGCTCTAACGGCGCGCACAATGACGTCAACTGCGCCGGCATAGAGCACAAGATGGGGATCAAGGGCTCCGCGACCTGTACGCTGAGCTTCGGTGACAACGGGACCTGGAAGGGCTCCCTGCTCGGTGAAGAGCGGACAGGCATGAAGATCATGGTCCAGATGATGAACGAGGCCCGTCTGGGCGTCGGTATGCAGGGCCTGGCAGTGGCCAGCGCTGCATACATGCATGCTGCTGCATATGCAAAGGGAAGGATCCAGGGCGTACACGTTACCCAGATGCTGAACCCGGAAGCAAAGAGCATCACCATCAGCAATCACCCGGACGTCAAGCGGATGCTCCTCTGGATGAAGTCACATGTCGAGGGGATGCGGTTCATCACCTACTACCTGACCCACGCACTCAACGTCGCACACGTGGCTGAAGGCGAAGAGGCAAAAGAGGCCATGGGGATCGCCGAGATCATGATCCCGATCAACAAGGCCGGCAACACCGACAAGAGCGTCGAGGTCGCTTCAGAGGCGATGCAGGTGTACGGCGGATACGGTTTCTGCTCTGAGTACCCGGTCGAACAGATGATGCGCGACTCGAAGATCACCTGCATCTACGAGGGAACCAACGGCATCCAGTCGATGGACCTGACAATGCGCAAAATTTTGATGAACGAGAACCAGTACAACTATTCCATCCTTAAAAAGAGGATTGCCGATGCAGTCAAGAAGGCAAAGGGCATCGTCGATGACAAATACGTGGCGCTGGTTGAGCGCGGCGTCCAGAAGCTAGACGAAGTCATCGAAATGATGAAAGGCCAGATGGCAAAGGGGCAGTTCCTGCTTCTCTTCATGAACGCCACCCCGCTGCAGCAGGCGATGTTCATGCTCTGCATGGCATGGGCGCACATCTCCTCCCTGACGATCACCCAGCCCAAGATGAAAGAGCTGGTCGGTGACAAGAAGGGCGAAGATCGCGACAAGCTTTTAAAAGATAACGCCGAGGCGGCTTTCTATTCAGGAAAAGTAATCGCTTCCCAGTTCTATCTCGGCGCCGAGTTCCCGAAATTCTTCGGTAAGATAGAGGCTCTTCTCTTTGGCGAAGGCGCGGTCATCAAGGCGTCAGACTCGATTTTCACGGGGATGCTCGATCAGTAAGTTTAACGAAAATGTCTGAAACAAAAAGCCGGTGGAAACACCGGCTTTTTTTTATGGCCGGGCAAAATATATATTGATAAAATTTATACACTATATATAATTATGTCACATTGGGGTCCGGCCCGATATGTTGTACACACGATGAAAAAAAATTTTTATTCATACGCGGTCCCGTTCGTTATCCTGAGTGGCGGTAAAAATGTAATCAGGAACGGATGTAAAGCTATGCAGGGACGTTTATTTTCGGGCGAAGTGTCGGCCAATCTACCGTCCACACTGGACCACGAGGAAAGGGTGTGCGCGGTGGCGCTGTCGCTTGTTTCGTCGCCGGCGGGAAGCGGGATCTGGAGCAGGGTCGCAACCCGCATGCCGGGCGATATCTACCGAATGATTGAAAACTTCTCCACGCCGGTGACACTGGACCACTGCATCGCCGAATATCCGGGTACGCCGATCGATGCCGCCCGGCGAATAATAGACAGGGCGGAGCAGGTTCAGGCCCGTATCCTCACGTACTGGGACCGCGATTATCCGGAGCTCCTGAGGGAGATTCCACGGCCGCCCCTGGCACTGTATCTGATCGGCGATCTTAATACCCGTCGCGCGGTCGCGGTCGTAGGCACGAGAAAGGCTGACCTGAAATCGGCCCTGATTGCCAGGCGCATCGGGTATGACCTCGCATCGCAGGGACTCGCTGTCGTCAGCGGCATGGCGCTCGGCATTGACCGTGAAGCGCACCTGGGCGCGCTCGACGCGGGCGGCCCGACCGTAGGCGTACTCCCGAGCGGGATCGATATCGTCTATCCCCGGTCAAACCTGGACCTGTTTGTGAAGATCCGCAACACGCCGGGATCGGCGCTCGTTTCCGAATACCCGCCCGGCATCTATGTCGCGGGGAGCTGGACCTTCGCACAGCGAAACCGTATCATCAGCGGCCTCAGCGCCGGCACGGTGGTCGTCAAGGCAGGGGAGCGGAGCGGCGCGCTCATCACCGCCCGTCATGCATTAGAGCAAAACCGCGAGGTCTTCGCGTGCGCAGGCCATTCTTTCGACGATGAGTACGCCGGCTGCAACGGGCTGATCAGGAGCGGGGCTGCGCTGGTTTCCTCGTCGCAGGACATCCTTGACGAGCTCCATTGCTCCGGAATCGCCAGGCAGCCGGCCATACAGACAGCCGCCATGATGCCGGAAGAGACGGGCCCTGTCCCGGGAACGTTTGCGGAACAGATCCTTCGCAGACTCTCGGAGCGAGAGTATGAGGTGGACGAGATAATTCGCATCATGCACGGAGCCCCCGGTGAAGTCAACGAAGCGATCATCGAGCTTGAGCTCGGGGGAAGAATCCTCAGGAGCGGAAACACGTTATCCAGGCTGCAGGGGCGCCGGTGATATAATACTGACAGGGACAAGGTAATGAAAGCTAAAATACTATTCTCGATCCTCCTGGCCGCTCTCTTGCTCGTGTCGTTGTCGCAGATCTTTTCAATACCGCCCTATGCGGGTGACATCTTCCCGGTATACAGGTCCGGCTATTTCAAGGAGCTGGATCGCGGATTCAACATAATCAAGGACTCATTTATCGGAATCAAGTCCATGGCCCGGCCGGAATACGCGTGGATTTTTCTTTCGGACATCGGCATAGCCCATGAGATGAAGATCACGGTCTTTGACTACAGGGGGTACAGCGTCCCGGCGCCCGGAGAAAAAAGCGGAAGCCCTGACCGGAATGTTCTCGCCGCCGTCAACGCGACCCGGCCCGCCGCGGTCTCCAGGACTGACGGCGGACGGTATGTCTCGATCGTGCCGGTCTTCGCACGCGGAGAGTGCAGGTTCTGCCACTCCGGGGCGAACCGCCGGTCAGTCATAGGCGCGCTCCGATTCGAGCGCCGTTTTGACGCAACGGTCTATTACACGTCCGAGCGGATACTGATTTTCCTGTGCATCACGATACTCCTCGGTCTTCTGCTCTACGCCCTTCTGCGCTGGGACCCTGGTAAGAATATAAAAGAACTATTTGACAAATAAATGCATATATTTCCAGTTGATATGATATAGCGGGTCCGGCCGAGCGGCGCGGGACCCATGATGGGGATGAACGATGGGTAAAAAGAACAGCATTAAGGCGGGCACTCTTGTTATTGTTGAGTCGCCTTCAAAAGCGAAAACAATCGGCAAGTACCTCGGGAGTGATTACATCATATTGTCCTCCGTCGGTCATATCATCGACCTTCCCAAGTCGCGACTCGCAATAGACGTCGAGAATAATTTCAAGCCGGAATATATAACCATCCGGGGAAAGGCGAAAATCCTGAACGACCTCAAGAAGAATGCGTCTAACGTTTCGCGTGTGCTCCTGGCGACTGACCCGGACCGCGAGGGAGAGGCGATATCATGGCATCTCTCCAACGCCCTTGCCGATCGCAACGCCGACATCAAGCGGATCGAGTTTAACGAGATCACCGAGCACGCCGTGAAAGAGGCCGTCTCGCATCCCCGCGAAATCAACATGGACCTGGTCAACGCGCAGCAGGCGCGCAGGATCCTCGACAGGATCGTCGGATATTACATCAGCCCGATCCTCTGGAAGAAAGTAAAGAAAGGCCTCTCGGCCGGCAGGGTGCAGTCGGTTTCCCTCAAGGTCATCTGCGACCGCGAGCGGGAGATTGACGCCTTCAATCCCGAGGAGTACTGGACGCTGGATGCCGATCTCGTCCACGGCACTAAAAAGTTCCGGGCACAGCTCGCCGCTTTTAAAAATGATAAGATCAGGGTGCGCGGCAGGAGCGAGGTCGATTCCATCCTCGCGGAACTCAGGGACCGCGATCTCACCGTAAAGGAAGTCAAGGTTCAGGAGCGACGGCGAAAGCCGCTGGCGCCGTTTATCACCAGCAAGCTCCAGCAGGATGCCGCCAACAGGCTCGGGTTCACGTCGCAGAAGACGATGATCATTGCCCAGCAGCTCTACGAGGGCGTCGATATCACCGGGGAGGGCCCCACCGGTCTCATCACCTACATGAGAACGGATTCGACGCGGGTAGCCGAGTCGGTGCTTAACGCGGTCCGCCAGTATATCGAGCAGCATTTTAGCGGTGATTACCTTCCGGAAAAGGCGAATTATTACACCAACAAGAAAGGGGCGCAGGACGCGCACGAGGCAATACGTCCGACAGATGTTTACCGGACGCCTGAATCGCTGAAGGGCGATCTGTCCCGGGACCAGTACAAACTGTACGATCTCATATGGAAGCGCTTCGTTTCCTCACAGATGAACGCCGAGGTTTCGGAGGTGACCAGCGCCTCGCTCGAGTCGGGTGACTACCTCTTCCGCGCGAATGGGAGCAGAATTCTATTTAAGGGATTCACGGCAGTAGACAAGTCAGACAAGACCGACCGCTCGACCCTGCCGCACCTGAACGTGGGAGACACTGTAAAGGTGGAGGAATTCTTCCCCGAACAGCACTTTACTACTCCGCCGCCGCGGTATAACGACGCCTCTCTGGTGAAGTTCCTTGAGGAATCGGGAATCGGCAGGCCGTCCACCTATGCGCCGACGATAAACACGCTGGTCAAGCGCTACTACGTCACCCGGTCGGGAAAACAACTGGTTCCCACGGTGCTGGGCAAGCTGGTCGATGACATTTTAGAGAAGCATTTCGCGCCCCTTGTGTCCATCGATTTCACCGTGAACATGGAGGACCGGCTCGATCAGATCGAGGACGCGAAAGCTGACTGGGTGAAAATGCTCAGCGAGTTTTACGGTCCCTTCAAGCACATAATCGACGAGGCGGAGAGCAACATAGAAGAGATGAAGGGCATCCTCGACGTGGAGACCGACATCATATGCGAGCAGTGCGGCCGAAAGATGGTCAAGAAGCTGGGCAAGTTCGGCTTTTTCCTGGCCTGCCCAGGTTTCCCGGAGTGCCGCAACTCAAAGCCCCTTCCGCTGGGCAAGTGCCCCCGGTGCGATGGCGGCGATGTGATCAAGCGGTCGTCGCGCAAAGGCAGGGGCGGGGCGTTTTATGCATGCACCAATTATCCCACATGCGAGTTCTTCACGAGGGACACACCGTCGGACAAGGCCTGCCCGCGCTGCGGGAGCCTCTTGTTCCGAAAACCGATAAAAGGAAAGGGCGAGAAGCTCATCTGCCAGAAAGAATCGTGCGGCTACCAGGTCGAGCTCCTTGATGAAACGATACAGACCGAGGCGAGCGGCGGGCAGAACGGCAACGGCGCCGAGTAGCAGGAGGCATGAACCCCGAAATCGACCAATTCATGGCGTACCTGAGGAACGAGCACAATACCTCGCCCAGGACGATGGAAGCCTACAGCAAGGACCTGCAGCAGTTCAACCGGTTCCTCTGCGGCGAGGGGGACGGCAACCGGGACCGGTACGAGGTGCGGGCGCAGGTCGAAAATGACGATGCGATCGTCTCCTCCATAACGGGCGATGATATTACCGCTTTTATCGAGTATTCCTACGACAACGGCCTTAAGCGGTCGAGCATCGAGCGCAAGATCGCCTCGCTGAAATCATTCTTCAATTTCCTCTACAACAGGGAGTACATCCAGAAAAACCCGGGCGTAAAAATCGGGTATCCCAAAAAGGAGTCGCGCCTCCCCAGGTTCCTGCACCTCAACCAGGTGGAATCGGTCGTCGATTTCCCTGTTGAAACATTTATCGACTACCGGGACCGGGCGATACTCGAGACCTTCTATTCAACCGGCTCGCGCGTCTCGGAGCTCTGTACCGCGGATGTTGAGGACATCGATTTCGAAAACGGCAGGCTCAAGGTCATGGGGAAGGGCTCCGTCGAGAGGATCGTGTTCCTTACTGACGGCACCGTGCGGATGATTCGCGCATACCTCCTCGAGCGAAAGAGGAAATTCGGGTCTGCCGCCGGTCCGCTCTTCGTGAACAACCGGGGGGCCAGGGTCACGGCTCGCGCGGTTTATGATATCGTGGTGAAGCGGGCGAAGACCGCCGGGTTTATGGACCGCGTCTCCCCGCACACACTCCGGCACAGCTTCGCGACGGAGATGCTCGACAGGGGAGCGGATATCCGCGCGGTCCAGGAGATGCTGGGACACAGGAACCTCTCGACGACACAGGTCTACACCCACACGACCAAGGAGCGCCTGAAAAAGGTGTTCGAAGCCTTCCACCCCCACGGTTCCAGGAAAAAGCCCGAATAAACGCGGCACAGTTTTCGGAAATAAAAATATGGACTGAAACCGGCCTTATCGTGAGAAGGCCGGGCACGGCTCACCGAGCGGCAGCGTTTTTACCCTGAATACCGCTCCGTGCGCCCCGGCTTTTTTAAAGAACTCGCCTATGCGCTGGTTCGGAAGGATAGGCATGTCGCCCCTCAACGGCTTGAAAAAATTATCGAAATGGATCGGCACCAGGTCGCGGACCTTGAGTTTCAGCGCGGTTTCAGTTAGATATGCCTCTGTGTCGCCCCGGCCTGCGATGCCGAGAAAGAGCGTGTCCGCGGATATGCCGTCATACATGTTCGGGATGAAGCCGGCGCTCCCGTGGTGCACCAGCGTCCCGGACGGGTGGCTGATAATGATGGAGTACACGCCGCCGAGCCTGTACGCGGAGGCCCTGGCCGGCTGTGCAAGCGGAGCATTGATGGCCCCCGGGTAGGGCACCCTGCCGAACAGAGCCGGCCCGTGCCTGCTTTCGATGAAACGTATCGTGAACGCCCCCGCCTTCATTGTCTGGCCGTTGGTTACGAGCACAATCTGCTCTTCGGGCAGGCCTGCACCGCGGCAGACATTCAGGGTGCTCTCGGTACCGGCAATGGGCGCTCCGGTAATCCCTGCGAAATAGGGCGCGTCCGCAACGTGGTCAAAGTGCGAGTGGCTTACCAGTATGAGGCTGATGTTCTTTTTCCCGAGCCTGTCAACCGTCTGCTGGATTTTCCCCATGTCCGGCTTGAGCTTGCTCCCGAAAAAGACCTTCCCCATGCTGAACCTGCTTACGTACGGGTCTATCAGGATTCCCGTTTTTCCGTCCGACACCAGTATTCCCGCTGTGCCGAGCCAGGTAACCGTTACCGTGTTTTTGGCGGGTGCGCCTTCCCTGATCAGGTGGGTCGCGTAGAGCGAGCTCCCCGCGCAAGAGGCGCAGAGAACCGGCAGGGTTACAATTGCGGCATGAAAGATAAATTTATACATTGTGGACCTCCTCTTTTCCTTCGTCCCTGCGGATGGCCCGTTCAATGATGCCCCCGGCAAGGACCTCCATGCTGCCATTATAGAATACCACGGCCTGGCCGGGCGATATGCCCGTCTGCGGCCCGGGGAATGAGACCGTGACGTACTCGCCATCCACCGACAGGCGCGCTTCAACGGGCGGCTGCGTGGACCTGGTTTTAACAAGGACGCGCAGGCCATCGAGCTCTGTTTCTTTCATGTAATTGATGTCTTCCGCCACCAGCGCATCGGCGTCAAGCTCTTCGCGGAATCCCGCGATGATGCGGTTGGAGGGCGCGTCAATTCCGGTAACGTAGAGCGGCCGTGGTGATGCGATGCCCAGGCCGCGGCGCTGCCCGATGGTATAGCGGTGTATGCCCCGGTGTCTCCCGATCACGGCGCCCGCGGCGTCGGTTATATCGCCGGGGCCGGGCGCAGCGCCCGGGGTTTTCTCGATGAAATCGGCGTAGCGGTTGTCCGGAATAAAGCATATTTCCTGGCTTTCCGGCCTCTCTGCCACAGTGAGACCTCGCGCCCTGGCCATCTCGCGCACCATGTCCTTCGTGAAGCTGCCGAGCGGGAAGATGATGTCCTTCATGCTGTCCTGGGAGAGCATGAACAGGAAGTATGACTGGTCCTTGACGGTTTCTCCGCCCCTGGCAATGTAGTATCTTCCGCTTCCGGACCTGTTAATCGTCGCGTAATGCCCGGTAGCTATCTTTTCACATCCCAGGTCGCGGGCGCGCCTGAGCAGAAGGTCGAACTTGATCATGGCGTTACAGCGGATGCAGGGGTTAGGGGTCCTGCCGCGAAGATATTCTTCGCAAAAAGGTTCCACGATTCGGGTCGAGAATTCATCCTGGAGGTCCAGGACATGGAAGGGAATGCCGAGTGATTCGGCGACGGAGCGGGCCGAGTCCGCGCCCGGTGGAGCGCCCGGACGGGCGAAATGACGCTCCACCAGCCGGGTCGAAAGCTCGGCCGTTATGCCCGTGACCTCGTAGCCGGCTTCTGTAAGTAAAACGGCGGCCATCGATGAGTCAAGCCCTCCGCTCATTGCCACAGCTATTTTCATTGCTACACGCCCTGCCTGTCATCCAGAAAGCCCTGGTAGGTGCCCCTTCTGCGAAATTCGTCTTCTATAGCCTTGTGGACCGTTCCCTTGAACAGCCCCCAGCGGGGCGCCACCAGGGTGGTTTCCTCCCGGTCTCCCATAAGGCGGTGGATCAGTACGTCCACGGGGACCCGCTCGATAAAGTCGCAAAGCGTTGATACGTATTCGTTCTGGGAAAGCGGCTTCATTCTGCCATCCCGGAACCACTCCTCGAGCTCCGTGCCGCGTATGACATGGAGGTGATGGAACTTGATCCCGGATACCGGGAGGCTCCGGAGGGCGCGCGCCGTTCCCATCATGTCGTCCCATGTCTCGCCGGGGATGCCCAGGATGAGGTGGACGCATACCGGAATTCCCCGTGCGGCAGCGCGCGTGACTGCATCGACGGTGTCGCCATGAGAATGTCCGCGGCGCATTATTGCAAGACTTTTATCGTGGCAGGTCTGCATGCCGATTTCCAGCCACAGTTCGAAATCCGGCCTGGCGTATGAAGCGATCAGGTCGAGGACTTCGTCCGGGAGGCAGTCCGGGCGGGTGCCGATCATGAGGCCGATGATGTCATCCCGGCTGACTGCGATATCGTAGAGCTCTTTAAGCCGGGGAAGGGGGGCGTGGGTGTTGGTGTAGGCCTGGAAGTAGGCGATATACCTGGTCGATGGTTCGGCTCGCTTGAAGTTTGCCCGCGCCCTGTCAATCTGCTCCGGGATGGACATGCTTCCGAACATGCCGGGGGTCGCGGAGCCGTCCTCGGAACAGAAAATGCAACCCGAACCGGCGACCGTCGCGTCCCGGTTCGGGCATGAGAGGTCCGCGTTGATCGGAATTTTCAATACCCGGCAGTCATGCTTGTTCCAGAGATAATCGCTGAAGGAGTTGAATGGCTTTCCGCCCGGTCCGTGCGGGTTACAGCGCTCTGTCTTTCGTGCCATGTGAAAAGTACGAGTTTTTCAGATACTGCTGGTTCTGGTACTGTCCAGGATTAAGAGGTACGCTGCTCACGTATCTGGCGCTCACGAGGTTCAGGTTTTTGTCCAGTGTCACGATGTAGATGCCGGTGCCGAAGTGTACGCGCTGGACGATGGTCTTCCAGGCGGCCGTACGTTTCTTTTTCTTTTTATTGCCCGAGTAGGTGTAGTATTTCTTTTTGGTGACGATTTTTCCGTTTTTAAACGATTTGACAAGTTTCCCGAGGGTCTCCTCGTCAGGATCAAGTGCAAGCTCGATGGCCGTTTCAATGCTCTGGTCATGCTCTATCGGGAGGATGAAGCTCCTCCCCAGTGGTGCCCGGGCTATATAGGGCGAATACTCGGTTTTATTCACCGGCTTTACGTCGACCGTGGCCGTTTTTACCGGGGTCAGTGTCGCTACGGTGGTTGTAGCGGTCGCGGTGGTGCGGAGCTCGCGATGGTAACGGTCGCGGAGTCCGGCGAATATCGGAGCGCTCTGTAGCGAGCGGCGGGCGAGCCAGAAGTATTTACGTGCCAGCTTGTTTTTCTTCTGGCGCTTGTATTTTTGGGCCCTTGCGTAGTAAGTACATGAGCGTGCCAGGCTGCTTTTGACCGATGAGAAATACCAGGTATGCTCCCGGTATTTGCTTCCAGAGTATTTTTTTTCCATTTCACGTATCACGCGGATGCTGCTGGCCGTGTTCCCGGTCTTGATGTAATACACGGAAAGACGCGCGAGTTTGAGCAGGTCGATCCGATCGCCGGACGGTTCGCCGGTTTTCTTTACGGAGAAGCCGGAGATATCGACGCCAAAGACCTCGTTTATGGTTTCAAGAAGCGCTGCATACTGGGAATCGACGAGCTGCTGGATATGGTGGGGGTCGCGCAGCTTCTTTTCCTCTTCCGGATTTGAGATAAAACCAGACTCGTATATGATCGAGACCGGGAAGTCGACGAAGTAGCAGAACCGGCTGTCGCCGACGGCGCCGAAGCCCCAGCTGTTGGGTTTCATTCCCTTTGATACGAGCATTTTTTTAAGCCTGAGAGCGTAGTTATGGGAAAAGCCGCTGGCATCGAGCTTGTTATACAGGGTGAGGAAGCCCTCATACGTGTCCTTCACGAAACGTAGCACTTTCCACCCGTATCCGTTGCGGGTAATATGAATGCCGGGCAGGTTTACCCGGCCGTCGGCCTTGTGGAGCACGGAAATGTTGTTCAGGTGTTCCGATATGATGATAAACGCGCCAGCCTTTTCAGCCATCTCGACCGTCGTGCTGAAAGGGATGTCCCGATAGGTATCGCTCTTTCCCTTGAGCACTTCCAGGTAGTCATTGGTGGTCTTGATCTCGATAAAGCGGTTTTTGCTGAGGAGTTCGTACATCTTGCGCGATATTAGTATTGAATAATATTCCTCCGGCAGGTTGGTGCAGCTTGATCTACGCGTTGCGTCCCCTCCCTGCCAGCGGCCGTTGCGCAGCATGCCGTGGGCCGGGTCAAAGAAAATGACCAGCTTGCCGCCTTTTTCAATGTTGTCATACAGGCAGGCGTAGGTCTGATCGATTCGGTTTACTATATCAGCGATCCTCTCCTTCTGCGAGGCGTTCTTCTCGGTGTTCCATATGTTCATTATGGTCTGTGTCTGGGGCCTGGCGAAGGGGGCCTCGGGCTCCGCGTATAAGGCTGATCCCACTGTTAAAATTGCAATTGTCAGGGCTGAAATAGTGCTTTTGTTAACCATCTTCATTCTCTCGCAAAACCGGACCTGAATGGCCTTGTATATGACGGCAATTGACCTCACGCTTGCATGCCGCTGGCCGAAGAACTATCGTGAGTTGTTCGAAATGTCCGTATGTTGATTTTATTTCATTACCAGGACAACAATAAAAATTTACAGAATATTATATATTGTCCATGAAATAATGAATCCTAATAATAATATCGATTAATTTCAAGAAAATATTTGTTTTTTATTTGATTAAAATTAAAATTTTATGTCTGGTGTAATTAACTCATTCATAGTTGCCATTATGTGGGACTATCCCCCGGAGCGTATGGTCATGAAGCAGGCATACATCAAATACGAGGACCTTTCAAGCGAAATCAAGCACGAGATCAATGATTACCACAAGAGCATTGTCTCGGCAGCGAGCGAGGCAGTGCTTGATGAAACCATGGTTGAATGGTTTGAGAAGAAGTTCGACGAGTGGCTGATCAGGAAATTCAGCGACAGGGGGGATTCCAGCCGGAGAAAGCACTTCCGGCTTGATGTCGAGATTCCCATACGCATCATCGATACTCTGATCGAATCATCGCACGATGACCATCATGCGCTCGAATTCGTGGGGAAGATCGTCAACATCAGCCGTGGCGGGCTTTATTTCAAGTATACCAGGCCGATCGAGTTGTCCTCGATAATCAAGGTCGTCATTGATTTCGCCAACGTTGATGCGGAATTAAGCGGGGTCGAGGCCCTGGCCATGGTCATACGGGTCGACAGGTTCAAGGAAGATGAGTACGGGTTAGGGATAATGTTCAGCAGCTTCTATGGGTCCGAGAAGGATAAGCTCGATCTGTTCATACTTAAAAACCTGGCCTATTACATGTACCCGGAATAGAATGGGACGCCGGGCGCCCCGCCCATTACCGCTGCGATGCCATGCCCTTGAAATAGTTCATCATGTTTTTACGCGCGATATCGAAGTAAAACACGTTGTAACGCTTGTGCTCGATCTCTTTCTTTATCAGCGATCCGTTCCGCTCGATGAGGATCAGTATAGCGGCCTGTATATTCCGGTCGCTCTGGATGTTTTCGGAGGTAAGACAGCGCTCGAGTGAGACCCTGGCCCTGTTTGCGGCCCTTGTCTTGAGTGCCTCCAGGTCCATCGCGGCATCCGCAGGCGTAATCATAACGACCCGGTAGAGGTCATCGGTGATGAATCCCTCTTCGAGAAATTTTTTCTCAAGACCAAGATCGGAATACGACGGCTCGACATTGCCGGCGCCATTGTCCCGTACGGTCTCTTTTGCACAGGAGAGACAACAGAGTGCAGCGGCGATGCATACTGCGGCCAGGGCCAGTCGCGTCATTTTAATCATTCCTTAACTCCTTGATTCCGGTTTGGGGGTTTCCTGATTGATTGGATCAGGCGTTTTGAGGATTTCCTCGAGCCTTTTCCTGAATCCGACGTTGAACATCGTATATCCGATGACTATCCCGTTCGAATCGTTGTAGTAGGTGAAGACCGTTTTTCCGCCGCGGGCAAAGCCCCGCAACCTGGCCGTGAGCGCCGCCCGGTGTCCGGCCATGTCGAAGTCTTTCCTGTTCTTTTCCAGTATGCCCGATTTTTGCTGGCTGTCAATAGAATAATTGGCCAGGCACTCGAGCGCCATCTCCCTCAGGTCGGCCTTTTTCGACTTCTGGGCGGCGTTCTCCCTGCGGGCGACCAGCCCCCGGGCGCTGTCGTCCGGTTCGAAGACGATGAGTGCCTGGAAGCTGTTATCGTTGATGAAGCCGTTGGTCCTGATGTCAAGCTGGTTCCTCACCTGCGCGTCGCAGGCGGGGAGGGCCAGAAGGAGGATCGGGGCCAGAACCCTGACAAGATATATACGGAACAATTGCATGATGCACCACGCCGTCAGCTGTTTTTAAGGGCGCTGATTATGTTGCGAATCTCGGCCGCCCTCGGATGATTCGGTTTCACACTAAGCAGTTTTTCAAAATGCTGTAAAGCCTTTTCTTTATTTTTAATTTTCCGGTAATAGATCATACCCAGCTCTTCGTGGGCGTCATAGAGCGAGCTGTCGGCCGACAGGGATTTCTCAAAGGACAGGGCGGCATCCGCGTAGTTACCCGAATCCCGGTACGCTATCCCGAGGAAGAAAAGGGATTTCGCGTCACCCGGCTTGATGCGGAGCGCCGACTTGTATTCATCTATCGCGGGGCCGTACTGCCTGGATTCCCGGTACGCGTTTGCCAGGTTATGGCGCGCGGTGAAAGAATCCGGGTTCTGGCTGACGGCGGTTCGGTAGAGCCCGATCGCCTTTTCGGTTTCTCCCTTCCTCGAGTAAATTGCGCCGAGGTTTATGACGGCCTTACTATCTTTCGGATTGAGGTCAATTGCTTTCCGGTAGCACTCGGCTGCTTTTTCATCGTTTCCCGCGGCGTCATGCGACTTGCCCATCTCATAATAGGAGGCGAAATCGTCCGGTTTCACGCGGAGCGCCCTGGTGTACATCTCGACCGAGCGGGTGTAGTTTTTCTGCGCATAGCTCGTCAGTCCGAGGTTGAAGTACGCCTGGTAGTGGTCCGGGTCGAGCTCGATTGCGCGCTCGTAGAAGCGGGCGGCCCTGTCGTAATCCTTCATCTCGTGGTAGGTTTCGCCCATCTTGAAGTTGGTGTCGGGATTATTGGGCCGGCGATCGTAATCCTTCGTGAAATACTCGAGCGCTTTCTGGGTGTCCTTGCCTTCCAGGTACACGTTGCCGAGGTTGAAATACGCGCGGTCGAGCGAGGGGTCCTGCTCGATGGATATCTTGAAGTCGCTGATGGCACCCGTTTTCTCCTTGAGCTGCATGCGGCACAGGCCCCGGGAGTAATATGCCTTGGCAAAATTCGGCTGGGTGCGTATGGCACCGCTGAAGGCCGTGGCTGCAGGGCCGTATTTCTGCTGAATGTAGTACACCAGGCCGAGATGATAATAGGATTCGGCGTGCTTCGGGTTTGTGGCAACGGCCTTCTCAAAGGCGCCGGCAGCCTGGTCGTACATCTTCTTGCTGTAATAGACCCTTCCCAGCCAGTACCAGGAGTGGTCATCTTTCGGGTCCGCCTCTACCGCCTTCCGGTACGCCTCGATTGCCCCGTCCAGGTCCTTTGCCGCGCGGCGCTGGTCGCCGATAAGACGCCAGTCCGAGACTGGTTTTTTCGAGGCTTCCTCCGGGACAGACGTCTTCTCACCCGATCGTTCCGAGAGGGCGGTGGAGCCCTCCGTGTTGCGCCGGTCCGCCGCTCCCTCGCTTGTATCGGCTTCGCGCGAGGGGGTAGCGTCTCCCTTGAGCTTTCGGAGAGCGGCGTCGTATTTTCCCTTGAGGTTTTTATCTCCGGAGTTGTATTCGAGCGCCGATCGGTAATAATCGACGGCCGCGGGCCAGTCCTCCTTCACCGCATGGATGTCGCCCAGCCGCTCTGCTGCAAGCGCGTCCGAGGGATCGACTGCGAGCGCCTGTTTGAACGATGCGACCGCTTCGGCGGTTTTCCCAAGCTTTAAAAGATCTTCGGCGAGGCCGCGGTAGTATTTCGATTTATTGGGATTGATGGCGATGGCCCTGGCGTGGTTCTTTCTTGCTTTATCATACGCTTTAATGTTATAGTACAGGTTGCCCAGGTTGTAGTAGCCTTCCGGGTCATTGGGATTTGCCTTGATCCCTTCCTCCAGTGCCGCGATGGCTCCTTTTGTGTCGCCTTTACGAAGCTTGTACCGGGCGATGTTCCGATAGCTCTCCTGGTCTTTCGGCGCTACCTTCTTCGCTTTCCTGTATTCCTCGAGCGCCTTGAGATACTTTTCCTGGTCGTCGTACACGTTCCCGAGACGGTTGTAGGCTCCCGGTTGCGACGGGCGGAACTTCTTGGCGTGGTTGAAAATATCGATCGCCCTGTCATAGTCTCCCTTGCGGGCATAGGCGTGACCGAGCTCGATCAGGGCCTCGTAATTCTCGGGCTCGTATTTTAGCGCTTTATCATAGTATGTGATGGCCTTATCAAGGTCGCCCATCGTCTTGTAGAGGTTCCCGATCTGTATGAGGGCGTGGATGTCAGACGGGTCCGCCTCAAGGACCTTTAAGTACGCCTCAATTCTCTGAAGACGTTTGTCCTCTATATCGTTGGTCCCGGGGCGCCGGGACATCATTGTTATCAGGACTGCGGCAGTGATGATAACGATAAGGATCAGCAGGATTCCGCCGATAATATATTTTCTTCTGTCGTTGTAGTATCGCATAGCTCCCTCTTACAGGCCATCATCCATGTAGATATCTTCAAGCTTGCGCTTCGTCTTTTTCGATTCGTGTCCGGCTTCCTGGTCCGTGGACTGGTGGATCGTTTTATCGATCGTCATGCCGCCGAGGAGGAGTGCTTCCTCGACCGAGATGTCGCTGCCGGGAGGAGGCAATGAAAAATTTGGGTCTTTCAGCAGCTCGATGGCCCGCTTGATCCGGTCATACTGCGGGTCGTCGGGCGCCAGGCCGATATAGGTTTCCCAGTTCCGTATCGTGCCGTCCTTGTCCCTTTTAAGCATCAGGTAGGTCAGACCCACGTGGTAATACGCGTACTTGAGCTGCGTGTCGGTTTCGAGCGCCCTGTTGAAGTTGGAGATCGCCTGGTCGCCGTCCTTTTTATAGTAATAGATCTGACCGATGCGGAAGTAGTTCTCGCCCGTGTCAGGGTTGAGGTCCGAGCTCTTACGGTAGAGGTCGAGCGCACCGTCGTAGCGCTGCTTGATCAGGAAGATATCACCCAGGTAGGAATAGGCGAGGGCGTTATTTGGTTCCCGGTCGATGACCTGCTGGAGCAGCGACTCGGCCATGTCAAATTTCTTCTGGAAGAAATAGGATGTTGCTTTCCGGAAAAGGTCGTCGTCCCGGATCTCCTGGGACAGGACGGGGTGAAGCCCCGTGCACATGCATGCCAGGATCGCGAGGACCATTGACCATGTGAACAGACGGCGGCCGGTCGGGGAGCACGGGCCAACGCGGGTTGGTCCCGGGAGATGAGGTTGAGTCGATGTTATAACTTCCGTGTTCATGATATCAGTTAGACAAAATAATCGGGAAATAGCAATTATTTTCCGAAAAACATCGCCCGATACGGTCATTTATTTTCGTCATGGGCAAAACGGCCCGCTTTTGTTCCGTCCGTCAGTTGTCTTTCGAGCCCACGATGACGCATTCTATGCCGGATTCTTGTATCATCTCCTCGGCAAGCGGGTCCCGGTACGGAGCTTTGCAGAATATCTTTTTGATGCCGGCATTGATCAGCATCTTGGTGCAAATCGAACAGGGCTGGTGGGTGACATAGATCACCGCGTCCTTGATCGAAGCGCCGTGGTATGCGGCCTGGATGATTGCGTTCTGCTCCGCGTGCAGTCCCCTGCAGAGCTCGTGACGCTCACCGGAAGGGACATTGTACTTGGTGCGGAGGCAGGTCTCCGGTGTGCAGTGCGTGATATCGGTCGGCGCCCCGTTGTACCCGGTCGCAAGGATGCGCTTTTCTTTCACAATGATGGCACCCACCGAGCGCCTGATGCAGGTCGATCGCGTGGACACGTCTTCCGCGATTTTCATGAAATAATTATCCCAGCTCGGCCGATCGGTCATTGCTCCGCCTCGTATTTGAATGCGATTGATGTTGATACCGGCTGCTCCGTATGGATGCGCATTTCGGCCGTCAGCGGCAGGTGGGGTTTGGTGGACAGGATCAGCGATCTCTTTCCCTCCACCAAGCGGTCCGGGTGGCTCTGCGCGTACAGCATGAATTCGTGGGGGTCCACCGACTCCTTCTGCATATTCGATTCGCCGGGCCTGAGCGTTAGCGTAAAAATGTCTCTGCCTATCGGCACGGTAACGATAACCTCCTGACCGCAGAGAATAACAAGGTCCGCCATGCCGCCGGTGAAGCGAAGGGTAAGGGGCCCTTTGGCCTCCGACTTCGTCGAGAGGTAAAAGACATAGGCGCCGGTATTCTTTATTTGCGACATCGAAAATCTGAATGCAGCGTCGCGGTAATTAAATGACGTGGTCAGGTATTCCTGCCCGGGCTTGTTCGCGGTGTAATACAGGAACAGCAGCGCGACAACTGCGAGGTTGACGACGATCAGTCCTGTCGAAACCTTTTTTTTCTTACCGCTTTGGCGGGCGGTTTCCTGCGAACGGAATCTTGCCAGTGTCTGCTCGCGTATGGATTCCCCGGAAGGGTTTTTTTCCTGCATCTATGACCCGGATTGAATTAAAATAAAAAAACGCATGATTAGTAAGCTCATACGTTCTCGGCTCATGTCAACAATTTATTTTATGGCCGGAGGAGGGCCGGCCGTCGTCGCGATTAGAGGCTCTGTTCGAGGTCGCGGATTCCCTGTAGTATAATAGTGTATTCTCTCGAATCGATTGAAAAGGTGTCGAGATACCGTCTAAAATACTCTATCTGTTCGTGTTTCCATTTATTGTTTTCGTGCTTTTGGACCGTCATAATAAATATCCTCCGGCATAGTGATAGCTTTTACTAGTATCGGAAACAGGAGCGCAAATCTTGAGCGGGAAACAAAAAAAGAAGGCGGCGTCTTTCGACGCCGCCTTCCCGTATTCAGGCTTAACGTAGCGACTTATTCGCAGAGTTCGAACATTGCCGCAGCACCCATGCCGCCGCCGATGCACATGGATTCGATACCGTACTTGGTCCCGGTCCTTACCATATTGGCAACGAGGGTGGCGAAAATCTTGGAGCCGGTGCATCCCAGCGGGTGGCCAAGTGCTATGGCGCCGCCGCTGATGTTGATCCGCTTCTCCGAAGAATCAGCTGCCCAGTATTTTTTGTCGGCTATACCGAGCTGCTGCGCGCAGTAGATGGCCTGGGAAGCGAAAGCCTCGTTGAGCTCGAATATGAGGCTTTCGGTCTGGAGCTTCTTGATATCCCAGCCGACCAGCTTGCAGAGCTTCGGAATCGCGTATGCCGGACCCACGCCCATTTCGTCGGCCTTGCAGCCGGCCACTGTATATCCCACAAGCTTGACGAGGGGCTTCATGCCGTATTTTTTTACAGCGTCTTCGCTCATGATGATCGAAGCGGCCGCACCGTCGGTGGTTTGTGATGAGTTACCTGCGGTAACGGAGCCGGTCGATGAGAAAGCCGGTTTCAGCTTTTTCAGGCCGTCGATCGTGGTTTCGGCCCTGACGCCGTCGTCAAAATCCTGCACGAATGTTTCCCGCACTATGGTTCCGTCCGGCTTTTCGACGAACTTGTCAGCCGTGGTGGGAACAATTTCCGTGAAGTATTTGGACTTTTGGGCAGCAGCGGCTTTCATATTTGAATGATACGCGAATTCATCCTGCATTTCCCGGGTAATTTTGTACCTGTTCGCAACGTTTTCAGCTGTTACGCCCATGGACATGTAGACATCCGGTTTTTCCTTCGCCCAATCGGCCAGCGGCCGGGGAAGGTTGCCGCCCATCGGAACGATCGACATGGACTCGCATCCGCCGGCCATGTTGACTTCAGACCAACCCGCCATGACCTTCAGGGCGGATATGGCTATCGACTCGAGTCCCGAAGAGCAGAAACGGTTAACCGTGGCGCCGGACACTGAATCGGGGAACTTCGCGATCTGAAGGGCGACGCGTCCCAGGTTCAATCCCTGCTCAGCTTCCGGGAACGCGCATCCGAGCATGAAATCGTCGATTGCGGCCCTGTCGAGATTGATCCGGTCTACGGCAGCGTTCATGGCCTGGACGATGAGCTTTTCCGGCCGTGTTTGAGCAAGGGCACCCTTGCCGCGGCGGCAACCGGGTGTTCTTACTGCACTGACTATATAAGCATCTCTCATATGTTTCCTCCTGTATTCAATTTTATTGTTACATCATCAACGGCTTGCCGGTGTTAAGGATATGCTCGGCCATCTTCTGGGTTTCTTCGGTCTTCCAGAGGTCGACGAACGCTTCCCGCTCAAGCTTTGTGAGATACTCTTCGGAAACGAGCTGTCCCTGACGCGCTTCGCCACCGGACATACAGTAGGCGGCCTTCTTGGCGATGAACTCCATGTGCTTCGGTATGTAACCGCCGGAGCGCATGTTGAGCATCTCGGCCCATATCATCCCCTGTGCTTCCTGGCCCATGGCCGGGAATTTTTTCTTCGCCGGGGCTGCATAGCCGTCGTTGACGAGCTTCAGGCACTCTTTCTTCGCTTCGCCGATCAGGGTGTCCCTGTTGAAGACGATCCTGTCAGTCGCGCGCAGGAAGCCGTTCTTGCGGGCTTCCGCAGCTGACATGCTGACCTTGGCCTGCGCCACGCACATGAAAGCAGGAATGAAGTACGCCGCGTAATCGGCGAGTTTCACGCTGGCCGGAACGGTTTCCATGTAACGCTGCCACAGGTGGATCATGCCGCATCCGCCGGGTACCAGACCCGCGCCGATCTCGACGAGACCCATGAAGAGCTCGGAATGCGCCACGATCTTGTCTGCCGCAAGGCAGAGCTCGCAGCCGCCGCCCAGCGTCATGCCGTACGGAGCCGCCACTATCGGAACGGGAGCGTATTTCATTCCCATGATCCCTTCGTGAACGTGCTTGATGAACCCGTCGATCTCGTTGAATTTTTTGGCCTTTGCGAGGCTCAGCATGAAGCCGAGGTCGCCGCCCGCCGAGAATGCGCCCGGGAAGCCGGGGGCCTGGTTACCGAAGACGATGCCAAGTCCGTTGTCCTTGACGTAGTCGGCCGCAATCTGCATAAAATCGACCATGTTCTTGTTCACGGCGTTCATCTTTGTATGGAACTCGATGTTGAAGATGCCGTCGCCCAGGTCGATGAGGGAAGCCGCGTCGTTGCCCTTGACGAACTTCTTGTTCGCGCGGAGGTTGGCAAGGTTGATCGCCAGCGGGCTTGTTTCGATTTCCTTGTACTTCATGGTCTTGAGGTCAAAGAACATCTTCTTGCCCTTCTCGATCTTGTAGAAAGTTTTAACTTTCTTGGTGAGCATCTGCTGGACTTTTTTGGGGATCTTCATCCCGTCTTTCTTCATGCGGGCCACGGACTTTGCAACACCGATGGCGTCCCATGTCTCGAAGGGTCCCATTTCCCAGTTGTATCCCCACTTCATCGCATTGTCGACCTCGACGATGGAGTCGCATATTTCGGGGATGCGGTTCGCTGAATAGATCAGGCAACCCGCAGTGACCTTCCATGCGCACTGGGCGCCTTTGTCAGTGCCGTACACCATCGCGTTTATCTTGTCGGTGAGGGTCGCTGCTTTCTTGGCGGCCGTTAAGCAGGGGAAGTCCGGTTTTTCGAATGTTTCATATTCCAGGGTCTTGTAGTTGATCACCTTGTTGATTTTCTTCCAGTCGGGGGTGATCTCCTTTTTGTAGAAACCCTGTTTGGTTTTATTTCCGAGCCATTTTTTCTCTACCATTTTGTGGACGAACGGCGGGAGCTTGAGCCCGGCGCGTGATTCGTCTTTCGGGCAGAGTTCATAGCAGTTGTCGGCCACATGCGAGAATGTATCAAGACCGACCATGTCGGCAGTCTTGAAGGCGGCCGTTTTCGGACGTCCCATCGGGGAGCCGAAGAGAGCGTCGATCTCGGGAATGGTCATGTTCATTTCCTGCATGACCTGCATGGTGTAAACCATGGAGTAGACGCCGATGCGGTTCCCTACGAAGTTCGGGCTGTCATTGGACCAGACGATCCCTTTACCGAGGATCTTCTCGCCGAATTCCGCCATGAAAGTAAGGATTTCTTTTTTGGTTTCTTTGCCCGGTATGATCTCAAGCAGGTGCATGTAGCGAACCGGGTTGAAGAAGTGCGTTCCGAGGAAGGCCTCTTTGAACGCTTTGCTCCGGCCCATCGATATCTTGTTCAGCGGAAGGCCAGACGTGTTTGTGGAGATGATTGCGCCTTTTTTCATTATTTTTTCGATCCGGGCGAAGAGATCCTGCTTAACTTTCAGGTTCTCAACGACCACTTCGACGATCCAGTCGCAGTCGGCGAGCTTTTTGAAATCATCTTCAAGGTTTCCGATTGAAACGAGCGCTGAATCGACATTTTTGTCCATGAAAAGAGCGGGTTTCGATTTCATGACGCCATCAAAGCCAGCCTGTACGATCCTGTTCCTCGCTTTCGGATCTTTCTTTTCATCGTCTTTAAGATCGAATGGAACAATGTCCATCAGCAGCGTAGGTATCCCCGCGCTGGCACACAGAGCAGCAATACCTCCACCCATTATGCCAGAGCCGATAACGGCTACTTTTTGGATCCTTCTAACCATAGAGACCTCCTGTTTAAGTCTGTTTTTGAATATATTTTTTTGGGAGAAAAGTTGTTTCTGAAATTAATTGCAGAACAAAAAAAAATCTTTTCTCCGGACAACTTGAAACAAACTACTCATACTTTTTCATAAACAAAAAAAGCATGTTTCTTTTAGGTCAATCATTATTTGATTGTACAAAATGTCAATATTTATAAGCGGTCGAATTTAAAAATGATTGCAAAAATTGAGATTTTTTATTGGAAATTTAAACCCGGCGGGCTCTAAATTCTGTTGACAATGTTGCGCTGACTTCAAAAATGGATGGAGAAAAGACTGGCGCCGTACCCAAGTGGCAAGGGAGAGGTCTGCAAAACCTTTAGGCAGCGGTTCGAATCCGCTCGGCGCCTCATTTCCCGCCCAGGTGGTGGAATTGGTAGACACAAGGGACTTAAAATCCCTTGAACAATTTGTTCGTGAGGGTTCAAGTCCCTCCCTGGGCAATGCCTCCTAGAGCGGGAACTTCATAACGGCAAGCTGCTTCGTGTTACGTATCAGGTTCATGATACGGGGCTTGAGATACTCCAGGCACTCCTGTACGTCCGAGCTATAGTGAAATATCCCCAGATCTTGTGACTCGATAAACCCGTATTCCACCAGCTTCTCAAAGTTTACAACTTCGCGCCAGAAGGATTCGCCGAAGAGCACTATCGGAAAGTTCATCTTCTCCAGTTTCCGGGTCTGGACCAGGGTCATGACCTCGAAAAGCTCGTCCATGGTGCCCAGGCCGCCCGGGAATACGATGATTGCCTTGGCCTGGTAGAGAAACCACAGCTTACGCATGAAAAAATAGTGGAACTGGAAGTTGAGCTCCGGCGAAATATACTTGTTGGGACTCTGCTCGAAAGGGAGCTCGATGTTCAGACCGATGTTGAGGGCCCCGGCCCGCTGGGCTCCCATGTTTGCAGCCTCCATGATGCCGGGACCGCCGCCGGTGCATATGTATATGGGGTTGCCTGTCTCCCGTTCGATCTCGGCGTTGAGGCTGGCCAGCTCGAAAGCGAGGTCGGCAGCCGCGTGGTAGTAGCGGGCGGTATCATGGGCGTCGTTTCCAGGGTCAATGCGTGCTGATCCGAAAAACACGACCGTATGCCTCACATTGAGCTCCTTGAAGCGCTTCTCGGGCTCCATGTATTCGCTCATGATACGGATGGCCCGGGCCTCCCGGGAGTGGAGAAAATCACGGTTATCGAATGCCCTTTCCGGGAACCTGTCTTTCATTGATACCGTTTTTTTCGCTTCATGTTGAAAATGGTGCCGTCGGAGCTCTCGGTCACGGACCGTGAGAGCACGGTCTCCCTGTCGATCATGTCAATGGTGACTGCGTCCATGAAATTGAGGATGATCTTCAGGCCGGCGCCGATACCCCGGAGCGGAATTTCGCGTCCATTGAGCCGCACCCTGATCCTGCATTTTTCGGATTCCGTGGCGTAGCTGATGATCTGGTTGATATAATTCCGCGACCCTGCACGCGGCGTGGAATTGAGGATGTTGAAAATGTCGAATCCCTTGCCATGGTCGATAATAGTCGCGTCGAATATGTCGCTGGTTATGGTATACCGGACCGTGATGTCACGCAGGTCTTCCGCGGCGGGTGTGCGGGGCGAGTTCTCGTTTGTCTTCATGGTTTCCTGGATGGCGTTCGTCAGTGCCTCGTCCAGAGAGAGGACGATTTCATCGATCTCGTCCTGTTTGTAATTTGATTGTTTCAGGTCGTCTATCAAATGCTCGATGACCTCTGGCACGACCGAGGTATTGGCGGAATAGCTATTGAGGAAATCGATATGTTGGTTGCTCTTCATACGATATTATGCATGCCGGCACTCAATAATTTTACACCTTCAGAATTTTATTGAAAAAAATCAATTATTAATTTATTCGGTAGGTATTAATCATTGATTTACATGAATTTTTTATCCAAAGCGTCCCGGACAGGTTGGAATCCGGGCCTCCCGGGATAACCGGAAGGGCAGTCTTTTCAATATATGAAAGCAATGAAAGGACCAATCCAGGCGCCGGTCGGTAATTTTATACTTGCGCCGGGACGCGGCAGGGATGTTATCATGTCCCGCGATAATTATTTATTTCCGAAAGGGGACACGATGAAATTATATAAAAAAATATTCATTATCATTATTCTGTTAATGATAACCGGCTGCGCTAAAAAAAGGTGCGACAAGGAAGCCCTGTCATTGTTGAAAGATATGAGTCTCGAGCAGAAAGTGGGGCAAATGATAATGGTGGCCGTGCCGGGTACGGGGATGAACCGGGATATCGGGGCCATCATACGGGGCTACCTGCCCGGGGGCGTCATCCTGTACGGAAAAAACCTCACGACCCTGGAGAACAATATCCGTTTCATAGATGAGATGCAAAAGGCCTCGATGGAGAGCGCCGGCATACCGCTCTTCGTGTCCGTCGACCAGGAGGGCGGGCGGGTGATCCGATTCGTCCCGGGAGTGACGCAGTTCCCTGGCACCATGGCCGCAGGGGTCTGCGGGGACGAGGAATTGTCATACCGGTGGGGGCGGATCCTTGGCCTCCAGATGCGCATGACCGGTGTCAACATGAACCTGGCGCCGGTGCTGGACGTTAACAACAACCCGGGAAACCCGGTTATCAATACCCGCTCGTTCGGTTCCGATCCCGGGCTGGTGGCTGACATGGGCGCCGCGTATATCGAGGGGATACAGGAATCCCGGTGCGTCGCCGTGGGCAAGCATTTTCCCGGTCATGGAGACACGGACAAGGATTCGCACCTCACGCTGCCGGTTATTCGCTACGATATGATGAGGCTGTCGAGCGTCGAGCTGGTCCCCTTTAAAAAGGCTATCAGGGCCGGGGTCGACGGCATCATGACCGCGCATATAGCCTACCCGGCGATCCTGGGGAACGATGAGCCGGCGACGGTATCGAAGCGTATCCTGACCGGCCTGCTGCGGGAGGAGATGGGCTTCGGCGGGCTCGTGATTACCGACGACATGGAGATGCACGCCATATCGAGGCGGCAGGACATGGGAGAAGCGGTCATCAGCTCCGTCCTCGCGGGAGCGGATATCGTGCTGATCAGCTCGCACGAGGGGAACATACCGGCTATTTTCAACGCAATAAAAAAAGCCGTGGTCGAGAAGAGGATATCCGGAGAGCGGCTCAACGATGCCGTGCGGAGGATACTCGAGGTCAAGATCCGGTACGGCATCATGACGGATGGAGCGGGCACGCCGGGGCCGGCGGAGTTCGTCATGACTGAGAAGGACCGCGCGGCGCTTGCCGGCGCGGACGAAGTCAATGCCGGTCTCTCGCGCGGAGGCCTTCTCTATTTCGGCAGGCATGACCTGCTGCGGCCGGCGAAGGGGACCGCGCGCATATTTATCACGACGAATCGCTTCCTGCGCGAGGAGCTCGCGCGGGTGCCGGGAAACAGGATCGCGGCAAGTCTTGGCGAGGCGGCGCGATTCGCACCGAGGAAGGGGGAGAAGGCCGTGCTCTACCTGCAGATAGTCAGGCCCGATCTCGCGTATCTCGACGCCGCGGTCCGCTTCTGCGATACGTCCGGCATGGAACTGGTCGTGCTGAGTAGCGGGAACCCGTTCCCGCTCACCGTCTCGGGCCTGGCGCGGGCAGGTCTCCTCTCGTTCTCGGACACGGAGGAATCGAACCGTCAGATGGGGCGCTGCCTTAATGGCGAGTTTGCTCCCCGGACCGGGGGTACGCTTCGGCTAGGCCTTCAAAAGATCGAATGAGCTGCGGCATATACATTCATATACCCTTCTGTCGCAGGAAATGCGACTACTGCGGATTCTACTCGGTGCCGAGCGAAGGCGGGGCGGTGCCTGGCGCGTACCTGGACCGGCTGCGGGAGGAGATGCTGGAGCGGCTGCCGTCCGGCGCGATGCCGCTTGCGGACACGGTCTATTTCGGGGGAGGGACTCCTTCGCTGCTCGAGCCGTCCCAGGTCGGTGCAATTCTCCGGCTTCTCGAGGGGCTCGTCGGGCTTGGGCCCGGCGCCGAGGTGACGCTGGAGGTGAACCCCGGCGACCTGTCGAGGGAAAAGCTTGAAGGATACGTGCACGCGGGAGTGAACCGCGCAGTGCTCGGGGTTCAGACCCTGTCCCCGCGGCTCCATGCCCTGATCGGTCGTTCGGCCGCGGTCTGCACAGGAAAAGAGCTCGAACTTTTTTTCGGCGTCGCCGGTTTCGTCCATTGCGCCGACCTTATCGCGGGCCTGCCCACGCAGACAGCGGAAGAGCTAGCCGCTGATATTGACGGCATCGCCGGGTACCGGCCCGGACACATATCCGCCTACCTGCTGTCCGTAGAAAAGAAAACGCCCCTTGCGGCCCGTGTAACTCCCGACCAGGCCTTTGAATCGGAACAGGCCGCCTGCTTCGAGATCCTCGCCGGCAGGCTGAAGCGGCACGGGTACGGGCAGTACGAAATATCGAACTACGCGCTCCCGGGCAACGAGTCGCGGCACAACATGAAATACTGGAGGTTCGAGCCCTATATCGGCTTCGGGCCGGGCGCGCACTCCTTCCTGGGCGATGAGCGCTACATCAATTCCATGACGGTCGGGGAGTATCTCGGGACAGGGGACTTTATTCTCGTCCACGATCCCAGGACGGTGCAATCGGCGGCCGTGGAGTACCTGATGACCGGGCTCAGGCTGGTGCGGGGGATTTCACTTCATGCCATGGAGGAGCGGCTTTCGTTTCGGCTGCCCGCCGTGGTGATGGACCGGATCGGGGAGGCGGCATCCAGCGGCCTGGTCGTGCGGGATGAAGGAGAATGTGGAATGGTGCGAATCTCGGAGCGGGGACTGATTATAGCTGACAGGATCATTTATTCAATCGTGGAACCCATGCTATAATTAATAATTGACTTGTCGCATAACTGCCCATAAATACCTGCTGGCTCATTCAGCCTTCTTCCCCCTGTCCCCCTGAGGGGGCACGAATGAAGGAACGGTATATATAAGCATTATGAATCATGGTGTAGAAATGCTAAAAGAATAAAGGACAATAATTCAGTAATATAAACCAATTAGCAAATAAAATCACATTAAGATTTATCCCACGCGCCCCCGCTGGGGGATGGGGGGAGTGTTGAAGACGATGGAGAAAATAGCGTTGATTAAAAAATTTTCCTTTTACTCGCGTATGATGAAGTATTTCTTGTAGTTTTCGTGCATTCGCCGGTAGTAGTCCTGGGCATCCGTGTCGCCCACGGCGAGATAGTAGTAGGCGAGGAGCTGGCTCGTTCGTATGACGAACGTGTTGATGTCACGCCCCCTCAGTCCTTTCGTGATCTCGTAATCCCCTATCTTCATGAGCTGGACCGCGATGTTCAGGTGCTGGATAAACTTGATGACGTCGCTTTTGAGCTCCTTGTTGTTGTTGAGTACCATCGAGGATATCTTTTCCTGGTCCAGCGTGCCGGAAAGGTGGAAATATTTTTTGATCGAGAGCATCGAGGTGCTGATCAGCGCTTTGTTGTAACCGATTTTCAGCCTGTTCCTCAGCATCTCGTACGCCTTGAGTATATGGGTGTCGCTCTCGGGCATCTCGTGATGTTTCGCCCTGTAGAGGCCGAATGCGACCGTCTCGATCTCCTTGCAGTCTGAATCCGACTTTATGATCGGCGACAGCTTGTAATAATTGTTCGGATTCCGCTCCAGGATCTTGATGAAAACCTCGGCACCCTTCATGGCCTCGGAATAGAGATGGAGGGTGTTCGCGGTGAAGTCCTTCATCTGGAGGCATTTCATTCCCTCTATGATAAGGGGTGACTGGGCGGTGATGACCAGCGCGTCCATGTCGGGCTGGAAGTCCTCGGAGGTCCGTTTTTTCGCGGGCGGGTCGCTGCGCATGGGCGGTATGGTATCGCCTGCCGCGCCACGGGCGGGCGACTTTGGCGGATCGGGGCGTTTTTCAACGGGCTTGTCATGACCATGCTCGTCAAACGTGAAGAGGTCATCGGATTCCTTTTTCTTCGGTCCGCCCGAAGGCTCCTCATCGAACAATGATTCGAATTCGTCAAGCACCATCGCGGTATCGCTCCTTACAGACAATCTCATTAAAATTATCGTATAAATGATTTGTCAAGCGGGATTTGGTGCCGTGATACCGCGACATGGATACCCGGGCGACGCCGCGCGCCGCTGGGGAGTATAACGTGGCCCGGCGAGGTGTAATGTTCTTGATTATTTATCCCGCATGAACTATTCTCATCCGGCTGTCATCATTTTTAATTTTTCAGGAGCTTTCCTCATGAAAAAAGTCAAAATCGCTCTCCTTGTACTGATCGTCATTGGCGCAGTGGCGCTATCACTTTACCTGTTTGCCAGGCTGCAGTTCGCCCGCTCCGTCGACGACCCTGAGGGCGAGGTCGTGCTGAACGGTCTCGCCGGGGAAGCGGTAATCCGGAGGGACCGGCTCGGCGTTCCGTACATTGAGGCGAAAAGCGAGCAGGACCTGTTTCTGGCGACCGGGTACGCAACCGCCTCGGACCGTCTCTGGCAGATGACGCTGATGAAGATGGCGATGCAGGGACGGCTTGCAGAGCTGTTCGGCAAGGACTACCTTAAAATGGACCTCTTCATGAGGAGCCTGGGAGTGGCCGGACCCATCGAAAACGCCCTTAGCGACCTTGACCCGGCAACCATGGTCCTGCTTGAGAGCTTCTCACGTGGAGTAAACGAGTACGTTGACACCCATCCCCGCCTGCCGGCCGAGTTTTTCCTGACCGGATACCGCCCCGAGCCGTGGAAGCCGGTGGATTCACTCTATGTATTTGCCATGCTGAGCCTTAGCCTGTCCTTCAATTTCATAGAGGAGATCGATTTCCTTAATATAGCGGCGAAGACTGGCTACGAGAAGGCTGCCTGGCTCTTCCCGGTCTATCCTGACGAGGATCTCCCGTTCGACGAGGCGAAAAAGCTGTCCGAGCTGGCGCCCCGCAGTCTCAACACCCTGGCCGGCGGCTGGGACGAGCTGCGCGACCTCATGCGTCCGCTGGTGTCAGTCGGCGTACCCGCTTCGAACAACTGGGCTGTGTCCGGTTCCAAAACGAAGAGCGGGCGGCCTATCGTATGCAACGATACGCATCTGGCTTTAATGATACCCAACGCCTGGTTCATGATCCACCAGAAGTGCCCCGGCTACGAGGCGGCCGGCGTCACTCCGCCCGGCATACCATTCGTGGCGCTCGGGTATAACGGGCGCGTTGCCTGGGGCGCCACCATGGTGATGGCCGATAACCAGGACGTTTTTATAGAAAAGCTTTCCACTATAAATGGCGTAACCCACTATGAGCACAAGGGCGCCTGGGTCCCGGTCGTTTCGCGGACCGAAACCTTCAAGGTCAAGGGTGAGAGTCCCTACGTGACCAGTATCATGTATACCGTGCATGGTCCGCTCGTCAACAGGGCGCTCGCAGGCATGCCGGTGCCGCCGGAGATGCCGGTCCAGCCGCTGCCGGTGAAAAGCGAATACGGGATCGCGCTTTCCTGGGCCATGGGCAGTGGGAGCAAAACCATGAACGGGTTCCTGGCCCTGTCACGGGCGGGGAACATCGCGGAAGCCCGGCAGGCGATGTACGGCATAGAGAGCATCTACCTGAATATCGTGTACGGCGACGAGAAATCGATTGCTTGGCAGGTCACCGGATCTCTACCGAAGCGCGGGAAGGGGTCAGGCCACCTTCCGTCTCCCGGCTGGACCGGCGAGTATGACTGGACCGGGTTCCTGCCCGTGACAGCAAACCCCCATGCGGAAGACCCGGCAGAAGGCTTTATCGCGACCGCGAACCACCGGACCGTGCCACGGGACCACCCGGTCAGGATAAGCTCGAGCTGGTTCAACCCGGAGCGCGCTGAAAGGATACGCCAGGTGCTGGGACCGATGAAAGGGATAACTGCAGGCGACATGGAGAAGCTGCAGTTCGACCGCTATTCCCTCATGGCGAAGAAGGTACAGGACATGCTGTTCAGGGGTGACACCGCCGTGCGTATCCGGGCCGCGATAGCCGCCCTGGATGCGGACAGTGCCGAGGATGCGCGCGAAGCGCTCGAGTTTCTCAAGCCAGAGCGATTCAACGCGGTGATGGATCCCGGATCAGCATCGGCCGCAGTGCTCGGTGCCTTCATGCACACGGCCGGCCGCGCGATGTTCCTCGACGAGCTCGGTCCGGAGGGAAACATCGCATGGGAGTCGTTCCAGGACACGACGATGATGTCCTACTCGGGACAGCAGGACCATCTTCTCGGCAGGGAAGACTCGCCCTTCTGGGACAACGCTGCCACGCCGAAGAAGGAGACCAAGTGGCAGGTGCTCGCTGGTGCGCTGGGGGATGCCGTTATCCTGTGCGAGGACCGGATGGGCTGGGACAGGAAGGACTGGGAGTGGGGACTGCTTCTTACCTACCACTGGCGCCATGATTTCACGAAAGAGCTCCCGGTGCTTCACGGATATTTCAACCGCGGGCCGTATCCGGCCGGAGGGGACGGGCACACGGTGAACGTTGCGACGCCCGAGTGGGGAACGAATTTCAATGTGGTGGAGATCCCCGCAATGCGGCTGGTCGTTGATTTCGGGCTGAAAGAGCCGGCGCGGCTCATCGCGACCCATGGCCAGTCGGGCAACCCGTCGAGCCCTCATTATGATGACATGCTGGACTACTGGTTGAAAGGAAAGAACCATCCGCTTCCCTTCGGAGCGGGGGTGGTGAAGGCGCAGTACGGCGACGTTCTGGTATTGAAGCCGGGTAAATAATTGTAAGGGGATGACCCATAAGCGGTTGCCGGGTGAATATCGCACTTGCCTATCGCTTGTCTCGATACGATTTTGCCGCCTCTGGCGTCAAAATCACTCGACAAGCGTGGCGAAATTTGTATCGAGGCAGCTTATGGGGGAGCCCCCTGTGATACAGCGTCCATATCCTCAATTGCTTTCATGATCAGCGCCTCATTCACGGTAATGCGGGAGGAGATGCGTTCGGGCACCGGCGACGTTAGCACGAGCGGCTCTCTCTTTGTGGGGTGCGCGAACTCAAGGTAGAAGGCGTGCAGGCAGATGGCCCCGTCCGGGACAAGCTCCTGCGAGCCGTAGGTGCGGTCCCCGACAACAGGCATGTCCATTGCAGCAAGCTGTGCGCGTATCTGGTGCTTGCGTCCGGTCATGAGCCGGACCAGCAGCAGGGAGTAGCGCTCGTTCGACGCTGCGGCCATGTATCTCATGCCGGCCGTTTTCACGTTTGTGCTTGAATCGTCCGCCTGTTCTGAAAACCCGCGCCTGCGCACGAGCCGGTCCTCGCGCTCGATCCATCGCCCTTGCTCGATCTGCACACCTTGGTCCACGAGGGCAATATATATCTTGATTACAGTCCGTCCGGCGAACTCCTCGTGAAGGCGCCGGGCAGCCTTGGAAGTTTTCGCGAACACCACCACGCCGGATACCTGCCTGTCCAGGCGGTGCACCAGCCCGCAGAAAACATTTCCCGGCTTGTTGTACCTCGCCCTGATATACTCCCGGACACGGTCCAGCAGGGAGGGGACGCCGCTGCTGTCCTGCTGAATGAGCATCCCGGCCGGTTTTTCAACCACCACGAGATGGTTGTCTTCATATATGATGGTAAGTTCCATGCTAATTTTTTTATTGGTATATTTTATTGATCACTTCTGAAAAAAATGAACTTATTCCCCAATAATGCGATCCAATACAATGGTTAGATATAGTATGTTCCAGCACAATAATAATCATTAAATCAGAATTTTTTATTGACTCAATGGGGCATAGTAAGTATTTTTTACATTAAATTATCAGGGGAAGGAGATTTCAATGAGAAAATTCTACCTGTTCGCAACAGCGCTTGTTTTTATGGCAGCTTTTACCATTTCCACACTTGCAAACCCTGCAATCATGCAGAAACATGCTGGAAAGAAAAAGGACGGGAAGGCTATCAATTGCATGTATTGCCATGGCAATAACGCGAACAAGCTTATTGAAAAGAAAGGCGGCCAGAACAAAGCCCTTCTCATGCAAAAACCGTCCTGTAAAGGTCAGGGCTGCCATTAAAAAAAACTTGTAATTTATCGGGGCAGAATTAATAGTTGCACCATCTTCCGCGCGAGCGTGGTGGAACTGGCAGACACGCCAGACTTAGGATCTGGTGCCGAAAGGCGTGGGGGTTCGATTCCCTTCGCTCGCATTATATAAACTGCGGGAATAACTCAGTGGTAGAGTGCAACCTTGCCAAGGTTGAGGTCGCGGGTTCAAATCCCGTTTCCCGCTCATAAAAAGCCACCCTTGATCGAGAAAAGTTAAGGGTGGCTTTTTTTGGGCTCAATTTTTAAACAATCTGCACATAATGTAAAAAAATGTTTGACTCAAAAAATCACTATAAAATAGTTGATTAATTCATCGAATGACCGGGTGCGACACGCCGTTCGCGCCAGGAGCCGGCTACTACTTGAAAGACTGATACGAGGAACCTCATGCTGAACATAACTGAGAAGAAACTTGAAAACGCGAGAATGGAGCTTCAGATCGACGTACCTGTTGAAAAGGTCGAGATCGAATACAAGGCAGCGTTCAATAAACTGCAGGGAATCGTGAAGCTGGACGGCTTCAGGAAAGGAAAAGCCCCGCTACAGATGGTGGAAGCGCGATTCCGCCGGGAAGCCGACCAGGAGGTGGCTGAAAATCTGCTGCGGTCCGTATTCCTCGAGGCTGTTGAACAGAAGCAGCTGACCCCGATCGCATACCCGAAATATGAATTCGAAAAGATCTCGAGGGAAGAGCCCTTCACCTTCAAAGCCATCTTCGAAGTACCTCCCACGATGGAGCTTGGCAAGTACAAGGGACTGGCGGCAGACGAGCAGGTCTGCTCGGTCACCGACGAGAACGTGAAGACCGAGATCGATTCGATACGGGAGCGTTTCGCGAAAACCGAGAAGCGCGAGGAAAGCGCCCTGGTAATTAACGGCGACCTGGTCAAGATGAACGTCCGGCGGATCGACGATGTGGATCCGGCGGAGCGTGAGAAGGTGGAATTCAAGGAATACCAGATCGTCGTCGGGAAGAGCAAGGACGAATCTGCGCTTGATAAGTATATCATCGGGATGAAGGCAGGTGAGCAGAAAGAGGTCGACGTCAAGTATCCCAAGGATTACCAGATTGCCGACCTGGCAGGGCAGAAGGTCACCTACCAGGTTGTCGTCATCGAGATAAGCTCCCTTGAACTGCCCCCGGTGGATGACGAGCTGGCGAAAAAGCTCGGGTACGAGACGGCCGAGGAGTTCAAGACGAAGACGGCCGAATACCTGGAGAAGTACGTCAACGAGCGGACGAAAGGGGATGCCAAGGCCCAGATACTCAGGCAGATAGTGGATGACAGCACATTCGACATACCGGAATCGATGATTCTGCGGGAGATGGAGCATCTTTTTAAAAAGACGAGGGAGAGCGTCGGTTACTACTCGGACAACATAGAGGAGTTCGCGATGATCATGGGCCTTGAGAAGGAGGCGTTCCTCGAAAAACTACGGGAGGAGGCCGCACAGACCATCAGGACCACCATGGCCCTTTCCGAGATCGCAAAGAAGGAAGAGATGAAGGTGGACGAGAACCGGTACCGGGAGGTTATTGAAAGCATCGCAAAGCGCAACAACAAGACCCCGGAAGAGATCGAGAAAATCGTGACCGAAAACGAATCGCGCGAGAACATCGAGACAGAGTTGTTGCTCGACGGCGCGATGGAGTTCATATACGATAACGCCAAGGTCAAAAAGCTCAAGCCAATATCCTTCGAGGAATTCGCCAAAACCAGGGCCAGAAAATAATCAGCGGCCATCGCCGGACATTACACAAGAGCATCGGGGCATTTTTAGGAGCAGTATCAATAAATTACTTGATATATGTCTCATTTTATTTTATATTCTATTACTGGCTATTCGTTATCTAACTGGAAAGACGGATATTTTTGTTTTCAATGCATGCTTCTGCCCTGGCAAAAGGGAAAATGTACATTAATTGAAATAAGGACAATAAATCTCGGGATAAGTTAACTAGAAAAATGGGATTATCAATCTTTTTTTACATATTGCCGGGTGTGAGTGTTTGCCGAAATTAATTATAGAAAAAGCTTGTAACTATATTAAATTAGTGGATTCTAAATAACGTTTATCGTATATTATTAATAATGATCTGATTGAGGTAGTGTTACCATGAGTTTAGTTCCCTTTGTAATAGAGCAGACGAGCCGCGGCGAGCGGTCCTATGATATTTATTCGCGGCTTTTGAAAGACAGGATTATTTTTCTCGGGGAGTCGATCGATGACCATATTTCAAGCCTGATCATCGCGCAAATGCTTTTTCTCGAAGCAGAGGACCCGGACAAGGACATCTATCTGTACATCAACACCCCGGGAGGGATTGTGACCTCGGGCCTTGCTATTTATGACACGATGCAGTATATCAAGCCCGACGTGGCCACGATATGCATCGGCCAGGCCGCGTCCATGGGCTCTCTCCTGCTCACGGCAGGGGCGAAGACGAAGCGCTCCGCACTCCCGAACTCGCGTATCATGATCCACCAGCCGGCCGGTGGGTTTCAGGGACAGGCGTCCGATATCGAGATCCAGGCGAAAGAGATAATCAAGGTGAAAAAACGGCTGAACGAGATTTATGCCTTCCACACCGGGAAACCGGTAGACAAGATCGAAAAGGACGTAGACCGGGACTACTTCATGTCGCCGCAGGAGGCCATGGAGTACGGTCTTATCGATAAAGTGATCGAACGAAGCAAACAGTAAGGAGAAATCATGTCGTCAAAGAAGAAGGACGAAACCGTACGGCTTAACTGTTCATTCTGCGGAAAGAGCCAGGACATCGTGAAGAAACTTGTCGCGGGTCCCGACGTGTACATCTGCGACGAATGCATCGAGCTTTGCAACGAGATCGTCGCCGAAGACCGGAGCAAGGCCTTTGAAGAGGACTTCCATAATCTCCCGAAGCCAAAAGACATCAAGGAGATCCTGGACAAGTACGTGATTGATCAGGACGAGGCAAAGAAGATCCTCTCCGTGGCTGTTTACAACCACTACAAGCGGATATTCTCCAACAAGAATATAAAAAAGAATGAGGTCGAGCTCGACAAGAGCAACATCCTCCTTGCCGGGCCGACCGGCTCAGGGAAGACCCTGCTGGCGCAGACCCTGGCGCGTATACTCCAGGTGCCGTTCGCCATCGCGGACGCGACGTCGCTCACCGAGGCGGGCTACGTGGGCGAGGACGTCGAGAACATACTCCTCAGGCTTATACAGAACGCCGACGGAGACGTAAAGAAGGCGGAGATCGGCATCGTGTATATTGACGAGATTGACAAGATCTCGAAGAAATCGGATAACCCCTCAATAACCAGGGACGTGTCAGGGGAGGGCGTGCAGCAGGCCCTCCTGAAGATCATAGAGGGTACGGTCGCGAACGTCCCGCCGCAGGGCGGGAGGAAGCACCCGCACCAGGAATTCATTTCCATCAACACGACAAACATCCTGTTCATATGCGGCGGGGCCTTTATAGGCCTCGAAAAAATCCTGGAAAAGAGGATCGGGAACAAGACGCTCGGCTTTGGCGCTGACATCAAGTCCAGGAAGGAGACCGGCAAGGAGAACATCCTGAAGCAGCTCCTTCCCGAGGACCTTACCAAGTACGGTTTAATCCCCGAGTTCGTCGGACGGCTTCCCGTCACCGCGGTGCTGGACGAGCTGAGCAAGGAAGCGCTGATCCGGATCCTGACCGAGCCGATGAACGCCTTCACCAAGCAATATAAGAAGATATTCTCCTTCGAGGAAGTCGAGCTGGAGTTCACCGAGGGCGCCATAGACGAGGTCGCGAGCCGTTCGATGGAGCGCGAGTCGGGGGCCCGGGGGCTGCGCGCGGTACTCGAAAAGCTGATGCTCGACCTGATGTTCGAGATCCCGTCGATGAACAACATCGCCAAGATCGTCGTGACCAGGGAGATGGTCGCCGGCAAGAAAGAGCCGGAAATAATCTACCGCGAGGAGGAGAAAACGGCCTGACGCATGATGGCGCCGCCTCACCCCGGGCGGCATGTTTTTGTATCATCATGTGACATTCGGTTTCTAATATACCAGAGAGGGCTCCCGCGAACGGCTTACCGGCGGGGAGGCCCCCGGAAAGGGTTACAATGAGAAAGACTGTAGATTTTACAAAAAAATATCCCCTTCTGCCGCTCCGTGACGTCGTCGTGTTCCCGCACATGGTTATCCCGCTCTTCGTCGGGCGCGAGAAATCGGTCAAGGCTCTTGACAGCGCCATGAAGGGCGACCGCCTGATCGTTCTCGCGACGCAGCGTGACGCTCATGTCTCCGTGCCGGAGAAGGACGACCTCTACGATGTCGGCACCATGGCGGAGATACTCCAGCTCCTGAAGCTGCCCGACGGCACCATCAAGGTGCTCGTCGAGGGGATTACGCGTGTCTACCTCTCAGAATTCTCCAGCACCGATGATACCGTCGATGTCATCGTACGCGACATCGAGCGGGAATCCGAATCGGGAGTCGACAGCCAGGCGATAAAAAAAGCGCTTCTCGATATATTCGAGAAGTACGTCAAGCTGAACAAGAAAGTCCCCCGGGAGGCGTTCACTTCGGCCGAGAGTATCGACGACCTGTCGCACCTCTCTGACGTGATCTCGTCTCACGTAGAAATGAAGATTTCCTACAAGCAGGCCGTCCTCGACATCGGCAACCCGGCCGAGCGGATACAGAAGCTGATCGAGTTCATCAACGGCGAGATCGAGGTCATGTATATCGAGAAAAAGATCCAGGGCCAGGTCCGCAAGCAGATGGAGAAGACCCAGAAGGAATACTACCTCAACGAGCAGATGAAGGTCATCAAGAAGGAGCTGGGGCAGGGTGACGGCGAGGTCGACGAGATCGAGGAGCTGAAGAAGTCGATCGATGAGGCGAACATGAGCCCCGAGGCCCAGGCCAAGGCGCTCCAGGAAGTGAAGCGCCTGGAAAAGATGCCCCCCATGTCAGCCGAGTCCGCGGTCGTAAGGAACTACATCGAATGGCTCCGCGACATTCCCTGGCACAAGAAGACAAAAGACAATCGCGACATCGAGCATGCGTTGGACATACTGAACGAGGACCACTACGGTCTCGACGACGTGAAGGAGCGGATAATCGAGTATATCGCGGTACGGCAGCTCTCGAAGAAGCTGAAGGGCCCGATCCTCTGCTTCGTCGGCCCTCCGGGCGTCGGTAAAACATCGCTGGGCAAATCGGTGGCGCGCGCCCTCAGCCGCAAGTTCGTACGCATGTCGCTGGGCGGGGTGCGGGACGAGGCGGAAATCCGCGGACACCGGCGCACTTACGTCGGCGCGCTGCCGGGCAGGATCATACAGCTCATGAAGAAGGCGGGCACCGTGAACCCTCTCATACTGCTGGACGAAGTGGACAAGATGTCGATGGATTTCCGGGGCGACCCGTCGTCGGCCCTCCTCGAAGTGCTGGACCCGGAGCAGAACAACTCCTTTGTCGACCACTACATGGAAGTGAACTACGACCTGAGCCAGGTGATGTTCATCACCACGGCCAACGTGCAGCACAAGATCCCGGCGCCGCTCCTCGACCGTATGGAGATCATCGAGATATCGAGCTACACGGAGCCGGAGAAACTCAACATAGCAATACATTTCCTCCTTGCCAAGCAGACAGAGGAGAACGGGCTTCAGGCCGCGAATATCGAGTTTTCGGAAGATGCCATGCTGTACACCATCCGCCACTACACGCGGGAAGCCGGGGTACGGAGCCTTGAACGGGTCATCGCCAAGGTCTGCCGCAAGGTAGCCCGCGAGGTCGTGCTGAACGGGCCCGAGTTCAAAAAGACCATAAACGAGCAGATTCTCAACCAGTACCTGGGCCCGATCAAGTTCAAGTACGGCGTCAAGGAGATCACCAACGAGATCGGTCTCGCCAATGGTCTTGCCTGGACCGAGGTGGGCGGCGACATCCTCAACATCGAGGCCATGCTCATCAAGGGAAAAGGGAAACTCACCCTCACGGGCAAGCTGGGCGAGGTCATGCAGGAATCGGCGCAGGCCGCCTTTACCTACATCAAGGCCAACCAGCAGTTTTTCAGGATCAACGACGAGTACGTTCGGAACCGCGACATTCACCTTCACGTGCCCGAGGGCGCTATTCCAAAAGACGGGCCCTCCGCAGGCATCACCATGGCCGTGGTCATGGGCTCGCTGCTGTCGGGGATACCGGTCCGCTGCGATGTAGCCATGACGGGCGAGATAACGCTCCGGGGAAAGGTACTTCCCATCGGCGGGTTGAAGGAGAAGATCCTGGCCGCGCACCGGGCGGACATCAAGCACGTGATCATACCGATCGATAACGAGAAAGACCTTGAAAAGATACCGGAATACGTGCGCGAGCAGATGATATTCCACCCGGTCAACAGCATGGAGGAGGTCCTGTTCCTGGCGCTTGAAAGCCCGGAGAAGTTCTTCAAGGACGAGAACAAGACCAGGATACTCTACGACCGCTGGAAAGGGTCTCTCGCAGACTGGAAGGTCGAGATCACCGGGACCGAAGCCGAACCGCCGGGACCGGGTCCGATGTAAGAACATCATTAAGAACATCATATTGATGATAGGGCCGCAAACGTTTGCGGCCCTATCTCGTTTGCGGCGCTATCTCGGTTGCGGCCCTATCTGCGTTTAAGCACACGCTCAACGCCTCTCAAACACGGCCACCATCCTGTTGGAGTTTTCCTCATACGGCTCGGACGAGAAGTTCGCGTAGATGTCCTTCACGGTGAATCCGCCGCTTTCAAGGAAGCGGGATATCTCAACCGGCGTAAAGGTCCTCATGACGTGCCGGTCCCTTACGGTTTTACGCGCGCCGCCCTCGTCGATGGTGTACCGGTATGTCACCTCAACCACGGTCCTGCCGGTGTCATCGCGCATTTTGAACCCGCGTTCTCGCCGTATGCTCGCCCCGTGGACGTCGGTGACCGATACCGGGCTGACGTCCTTTTCCCTTATCTTCCGTATCGGCGGGGAGTTCCAGATCTCCAGGACACCCGAACCCCGGGCCTTCATGGCGGTGCGGATCCGGGCAAGCATGGCCTCGATGTCAGCGTCGAAGATTAGATAGTTGAAGGAGCCGAACAGGCAGATGACCATGTCGAAGGCGCTGGTGAAGGAGATGTCCTTCATGTCAGAGCGGATGAACTCGATCCCGTCGGGGAACCGCCGCCGGGCGGCGGCGATCATCTCCTCGCTGACGTCGACGCCGGTGCAGCGGATGCCGGCTTTCGCTAGCAGACCGAGGTGCTCGCCCGTGCCGCAGCCCAGGTCGAGAAGCGCGGCGCCTTTATGGCCCGCGAGGAGACCGGATATGAACGAGGTGTCCTGGCCGATGTCCCGGTGATTGTTCTCTATCGCGAAGTAGTATTCTGCGAGTTCATGGTAGAGCTTCATTGCGACAGCTCGTAGAATTTTTCCTTGAACTTTTTACGCACGGTATTCTCTATGTCTTCCGTGTTCTCCAGCCCGAGGATCGAGCGGACCAGCTCCTCGCATTCTTTGATGGATACCGACCGCACGATCTTTTTGACCTGGTACATGTAGACCGGGCTCATGGAGAGGTGGCGGAAACCGAGACCCAGGAGCAGCATCGTGTACTGCGGCTCGCCCGCCATCTCACCGCAGATTGAGAGCTGCGTCGACGTGGCGGCAGCGGAGGTGACGATCTGCCGGAGAAAGCGCAGCACCGAGAGGTTGAGCGGGTTGTAGAGGTATGCGATCTTTTCACTGATCCGGTCCACCGCCAGGAGGTACTGGACCAGGTCGTTGGTCCCCACGGAAAAGAAGTCCGCGTACTTCCCTAGAATGTCGGCATAGACCACCGCCGACGGCACCTCGATCATGAGCCCGATCTTGATGTTTTCGTCGAAGGCAACTCCCTCGCTCTTGAGCTCGTTCATTATTTCCGTTGTAAACTTACGCGCCCGGTGAAGCTCCTCGATGGTCGTGATCATGGGGAACATGAGCTTGACGTTGCCGAAGGCGCTTGCGCGTAGAATTGCCCGGAGCTGTATCCGGAAGAGGTCCAGGTTTTCCAGGCTGAACCGGATTGCCCTGCAGCCAAGGAACGGGTTGCGCTCGCGGTAATGGTTCGTGTAGGCATAGACCTTGTCCGCGCCTACGTCGATCGTCCGTATGGTCACCGGCATGGGATTGAAAAACTCGACGACGCGGCGATACTCGTGGAACTGCATCTCTTCGTCGGGGAGGGACTGGTCCATGAACAGGAACTCGGACCGGAACAGGCCGATCCCCTGGGCGCCGTGGTCCTTGATGATCTTCATCTCGTCCGGGAGCTCGATGTTCCCGTAAATGAACACATCCTCGCCGTCAAGTGTCTGGGCCGGAAGTCTCGTCAGCTTGGAGAGCTCTTCCTCCAATTCCCTGAACTCATTGGCGAGGCGGCGGTATTCCTCGATCTCCGCGGGCGTGGGGTCGATGATGATCTTGCCGTGCACCGCGTCCACGATCACCATGTCGTCGTTCTTGACCATCGAGGTGATGCTGATCGTTCCCACGATTGCCGGGATCTCGAGTGCGCGCGCCATGATGGCGGTGTGAGACGTACGGCCGCCCCGGTCGGTCACGAAGGCCAGGATGTGTTCCCGGTTCATGAGGGCAGTCTCGGAAGGGGTGAGGTCAGGCGCGAACACGATCACCTCCTCGCTGATGGTCTGGAGCGAGGAGGGTTCGGTCTTCTGGAGGTTCGCTATGAGCCGCTTGTTGATGTCGGACAGGTCGATGATCCGCTCGCGGAGGTAGTCGTCCTTGATGGTTGAGAGACTTTCCATCAGCTCCAGCGTAATATCATTGATGGCCCATTCCGCGTTCCGATGCTTCTCGATGATGGTCTTGCGCACGTTCTCAACGACGAGCGGGTCCTCGAGAACCATGATGTGGCTGGTGAAGATGTCGGCCATGTCCCGCGAGAGGCTCCGCGCGATCTGCTCCTGGATGGCCTTCAGGTCGTCCTTGGTCTGCTCCATGGCCTTCTCGAACCGGGCGATCTCAAAGGTGATGTCGTTCTCATGGATAATGTATTTCGGGATGATGATCTTTGCGCCATGGTACACGTAGGCCTTGCCGATGCGTATGCCCGGTGACGCGATAATCCCTTTTTCTACGGTAATTGACATGGTTGTTGTTTCGGATTTTTCAATCTTTGTAAAAAAATAACAGGGTTGATATATGTTTAATGTGACGTATCTTTGTCAAGAAATATTAGAGTTTACCGGTAATCAGCGCCCGTGCCTCGCCATATCACCGATTTTTACGGGATTGCATGGAATGTGCCATCCGGCGCAAAATCCTTCTACGGGTAGAACGCGGGGACATTGAGCCCGGCGGTTTCGTCGAACCCGAGCATGATGTTGGCGCACTGCACGGCGTTACCCGCCTGGCCCTTGACCAGGTTGTCGATCGCGGAGACAACCAGCAATTTCCCGGTGCGCGTGTCCACCATGGGGCGGATCAGGCAGCGGTTCGAGCCGCGGACATCTGCAGTATTGGGAGAGCGGTCGGTTATGACGATGAACGGGCATTTTTTATAATAGTTCCGGTAGAGCTCCAGCACAGACGCGGTGTCGTGGCCGGGCGCCACGTCCATGTAGCTCGTGATCAGGATGCCCCGGTTGAGAGGAACCACCTGGGGGACGAAGAGTATGCGACGCTCCGTTTTTGACCCGTCGTTTATAGCATTTTCAACTTCCACGAGATGCTGGTGCTTCCCCTCGCGGTAGGTGTTCACGTTTTCATGGCGCTGGGGGTAGAGATTGGCATCGCCGGAGCTTTTCCCCGCGCCCGAGACGCCTGACTTGCCGTCGCAGACGATCGTGCCGTTCCCGATAATTCCCGATTCCACGGCAGGGAGGAGGCCCAGTGTCATGCAGATGGCGAAGCAGCCGCTGTTCCCCACGATGCGCGCGCCCTTGATTCTGTCCGCGTACTTTTCCGGCAGTCCGTAAACCGCCGAGGGGAGCAGGTCCGGAGTGAGGTGCGTGTCCTCGAGACCCTTGTTCTTCGCGTAGACCGTGTATTCAGCCTGGCTCTTGAACCGGAAGTCGCCGCTGAAGTCTATGACCGGTATGTTGCGTTTGACGAATTCGCGGACCAGGGTCATCCCGGCCCGGTCCGGCGTTGAGAAAAAGGCGATGTCGATGCCGTTGTAGTCGATCTCCTCGTTGGTCTGGACCGGCAAGTCGCAGAAGCCTTTCAGGTGCGGATACACCTCGCTTATCGGCTTGCCCGCGTCTTTCCGGGCTATGAGCTGCTTTATCTCGAGCCCCGGATGGCGCAACAGGATTTCTATAAGTCCGAGCCCGCCGAAACCGGTGGCCCCGATAATGGTCGCTTTTTTCATGATCTGCTCCCTGCTGTGATGCCCGGGGACGAACAGTACATGTACCTGAAGTCCCCATGCTTGATTTAATTGAGAAATGAATCGTCCACGGCATTTTGTAAAGAGATTTTCAGGATGTTTCGGCAATAATTTTAGAAATGGCAACATTGATACTTAACGTTTGTTATTGGACAGACGAGGAAATTCATACGATAAAATTAACCACGAATGAACACGAATACACACGAATTGTTTATTAAGATGGGCGAGGATAATTTCACCACGGAGGCACTGAGACTCGGAGTATAGTTAAATATTTCATTTTCAATATCATTATACATCACAACCTCTGGGTCTATGTGTCTCCATGGTAAAATTGAGTTATTCACGAACTGGTTTGTTCAATGCTCAGGTATCCAGAACCTGGAGGCGATAGAAATAATTATACCGCCTTTTTTACGTCCCACGCAAATTTTATTCTTTACTGAATTTCGATCTGCCTCTAACAATTTCCACTGCAGCGGCCGGAGCCCCATTGAAAAGGGAAGGCCTTACTGGCGGATATAATTGAAATTTATCACAGATTTTCACATACACTCCCACTTCTCCATAGCCACGAGCGGGAACCTCGTTCCGGAGCACCTCGAGTACTGGGCCCGTCTGAAGGGGATCGATGTCGTCGGGACGGGCGATTGCGTGCACCCGGGCTGGCTCGACGAGCTGCGGGAAAAGCTCGAGCCTGCAGGCAACGGGCTGTATCGCCTCAGGGAGAGCTGCCGGCTCGATGAATCACGCCGCCTTGCGGGCCCCAATATCCCCGGTGACGTGCACTTCATGCTCACCGGCGAGATAAGCAACATCTATAAAAAGAACGGCAAGGTGCGCAAGGTGCACAACCTGTGCGTGTTCCCGGATTTCGACGCAGCCGTCGCCGTACAGAAGCGGCTCGACCGGATGGGCAACATCAGGTCGGACGGCAGGCCGATCCTCGGGCTTGACTCGAAAATTTTGCTGGAGCTTGTACTCGACTCCTCAGACCGCTCCTACCTGATCCCGTGCCACATCTGGACGCCATGGTTTTCGGTTCTCGGCTCCAGGTCAGGATTTGACAGCATCGAGGAATGCTACGACGACCTCACGGATTATATCTTCGCGCTGGAGACTGGCCTTTCGAGCGACCCGCCCATGAACCGCGCCTGCAGCATGCTCGACCGGTACCGCCTGGTCTCGAACTCGGACGCGCATTCACCGGAGAAGCTCGGCAGGGAGGCGAACCGGTTCGATGCCGAGCTCGGCTACGACGGCATTTTGAAGAGCCTCAGGGACGGCGAGGGGTTCCTGGGCACCATTGAGTTCTTTCCCCAGGAGGGCAAGTACCACTACGACGGCCACCGCAAGTGCGGCATCAGGTGGGACCCGCTCGAAACCGTGAAGCACGGCGCGGTCTGCCCCGTGTGCGGACGGCCGGTGACAAAAGGCGTGATGTACCGCGTGGCAGAGCTGGCCGACCGGCGGGAGCCGGGCGAGCGGACCGAACCGTTCCAGTCGATAACTGCTCTCCCGGACCTTATTGCAGAGCTGCTGAACCAGAAGAGCGGCAAGTCGGTCAAGGTGATGAAGGAGTACCACCGACTGATCGGGGGTCTGGGCTCGGAGTTTTACATCCTCCTCGATGCACCGCTTGACGAGCTCCGGAGCGCGGGGGGAGAGCTCATCGCCGAGGCCATCCGCAGGCTCAGGAACGGCGACGTTTTCATCGATGAGGGATATGACGGTGAGTTCGGCAGGATCAAGGTCTTCCGCGAGGGCGAGGTCAGGGCTTTTTCCGGGACCAGCCTGTTCGTCGCCCCGGAAGGGGAGGCACCCGCGCACGCCGGGTCGTCGCTGACATTCGACATAGAGGAGTTCCGCAGCCTGCGTGGAGCGGAGCCGCCGACCGGAACGCCCCGGCTCCTCTTCGAGCTGCCCGGGGAGAGTACCGGGCGGGACCGGACCTTCAACCTCACCGACGGCCAGCGCGCGGGCATAGAGCACGGCGAAGGCCCCTGCATGGTCATCGCCGGCCCGGGCACCGGGAAGACGGGCGTGCTGACTCGACGGATACTTCACCTGGTGCGGAACGGGGGCGTACCGCCTGAGCGGATCCTGGCGGTCACCTTCACCAACAAGGCGGCCGCCGAGATGCGCGGTCGGATCCAGAGGCTCATGCCCGCCGGCGGGATAACGATTTCCACGTTCCACGCGCTGGGGCTCGGCATCATCCGGGAAAACAGCGGCCTGGCCGGCCGGACGGTGGACTTCTTCATCGCCGACGAGGACGATATCCGCGAGATTATGGCGGGGATCGTGCCGGATGAAAGGAAGATACCGGCCGCGATCCGCGACGTAAGCGCCGTGAAGCAGGGAATCACGGGCCCCGGCGAGACGAAAACGCTGCTTAAAAAGTACGATGATACGCTGCGCTCAATGAACGCGATCGACCTGGACGACTGCATCGCCATTCCGGCCGGCCTGCTCAGGAAGAATGCGGACCTGCTCCGGTCGTACCGGGAGCGGTTCCAGTGGATTATGGTGGACGAATTCCAGGACATCAACGCGGTCCAGTACGAGTTCCTCACGCTCCTTGCCGGCCCCGGGAGCCCGAACCTCTTCATGATCGGTGACCCGGACCAGGCGATCTACGGCTTCCGCGGGTCAGATGCCGGCTTCATGGACCGGATCGCGAAAGAATACCCGGGCATGACGGTTGTACGCCTTGACCGGAGCTTCAGGTGCCCGGACCCGGTCATGCGCGCGGCCGGCCAGATACTCATGAAGGGAAGCGCGCCGGCGGGCCGGGATATCGATGGCAGGGTGCATATACGGGAGATGCCCTCCGACCGGAGCGAGGCAGACTGGATCGCGGCTAGCATCGAGGCGGCCATAGGCGGTGTTCGCAGCTTTTCCATGGAGAGCGGGATATCCGACGGCGAGGCAACGGCGGACAACCGGGGCTTCTCGGACTTCGCGGTCCTGTGCCGGTCGTCATTCCTTTTCGATGCGTTGACCGAGGCGTTCGGGAACCATGGCATTCCGTACCAGACATCCGGAACGGAATCAATGCTCGGACAGGAGCCGTATCGCCAGGCTGTTCGGTCACTCAAGAAGATCTTCTACACGGGTAAGGACACGTCGCTTTCGCTCGGCGTCATAAGCGATATATGGGGCATGATCAAGAAGGGCGACCGTGTCGCGGATGTTCTGAAGTTCATCATGGTGATCCTGGAAGCGCCGGAAGAAGCGATGTCACGTCTGACCTCGTTCGCGGAGCTGTTCGGGGGAGGGTACCATGAGTTTTTCCGCGCCTGCTCGCTCCGCATGGGCGCGGACGATCGTGATGAGCGGGCCGAGGCAGTCTCGATCATGACCATCCATGCATCGAAGGGCCTCGAATTCGACACGGTCTTTATCCCCGGGTGCGAGAAGGGCATCATCCCGTTTGAGCTTTTCGGTGCAAAAGAAGGCAGTGAAATGGAAGAGGAGGTCCGCCTCTTCTATGTTGGCATAACCAGGACCATTAATAACCTGTATCTTACCCACGCGAAAAAACGCTCTGTTAAAGGCAGGATACTGAACCAGGTGCGGAGCCCGCTATTGGACCGCCTGGAAGAGGCTCTTCTGAAGCGTGGCACGAGAGAGCCGCGAAAAAAATCAGGTTCAGATGATATGCAGCTTGACCTGTTCAAGTAATGAGAGGATAAACCGGCACTATAATCTGTATTGAGTATATAAAATAATACATTTATTTTAAATTCATGATGATAATTGGTTGACCTAATGATCTTAATGTGCATATTCTGTAATGATAGTAGTACTATTAAGTTGACAAATTTTTGTGATTATCAAGTAACGCTAAAAACTGGGGGGTCGGTTTTAGCTGTTGATTGGGTAGTGATTTCTCAACCGGATTTTCCCGGCAGCGAGAGTGAATATTTCCATAGCGCAGGGATAGCTCATGAATCGGAATTATGAAGCGATAGTCCACATGCTTCCTGACATCATATACAAGCTGGACGCAGAGGGATACTTCATATATATCAACAATTCGATCCGCAACCTCGGGTACGAGCCCGGGGAATTGATCTTCAAGCATTTCAGCATTCTCATACATCCTGATGATATCAACAGTATCCAGAGGACCACGGCCATTAACAACCTGGTGGTCAACGCCCTGACCGGCGCTGAGCCGCCCAAGCTGTTCGACGAGCGGCGCACCGGCAAAAGGATCACCCGGGACCTCAAGGTCCGCCTGATACCGAAAGACCATTCTATTGTTAAGAACAGGGACCGCGAAATTGTCGCCTGCTGCAAGGTCATAGCCGTTGGCCAGTACCATTCTGACGGGGAAGGAACAGACAGGGAATTCACCGGAACGCTCGGCGTTATACGCGAAATCATGAATGTAAAGAAGACCGAGGCTTCGCTCCTCCGGTGCATTGATTATTACCAGTACCTCGTAGAGATTTCCAATGACATATTTTTCGTCCTGTCGAAAGACGGGACGATTCTCTTCACAAGCCAGTCCTTGATACGGAACCTCGGGTACATGAACAGCGAACTCGCGGGTGGGAGCATTATTGACCTGCTGCACCAGGACTGCCTCAAGGACCTGCTCCATGCCTACTCCGGTGCGCGGCCGGCTAACCCCGGCTTTTCACTGCAGGCCCGCATCCAGCACCGGGACGGCTCGTGGCGTATCGTGGAGGTGCAGGGCAAGGTTGCGTTCGATGACCGCGGCAGGTCGCTCTTCGTTACGGCCGTCACGCGCGACGTTACCAGGAACGCGGAATGCGAGGACGAGCTCAGGAAGTCGCGGATCGAGCTCGAGGCGCGGGTCGCCGAAAGAACGGCCGAGCTGGGCCGGGCGAACGAGCAGCTCATGGAGGAGATTCAGAAACGGAGCAGGCAGGAAACGATCATTATGGATTCCGAGCGCAAGTACCGGAACCTGATCAATTCGATCGACGACATGGTGCTGAACATAGACCCGGAAGGGGTCATCCTGTACGTCAACCCGGCCGTGCGCAAGGTCACCGGGTACGCGCAGGAGGAGATGATCGGGCGGAACATGCTCGAGTTTATTTACCATGGCGACATCGAGGATTTCCTCTATCGGCACCGCCAGAGGCGGGAGGCCTCGGAGGAGAGCAAAAGGTCCTTCATGGAGACGATCTGCGGGGACAACGAGCTTCGGCTCGTGAAGAAGGACGGGTCCGAGCTCTGGGTCGAGATGTGCTGCCATCCCGTTACGGATTCGTCCGGCACGGTCACCGGGCTCCGTGGTATCGCCCACGACATATCACGGCGCAAGCAGGCGGAGGACGATCTCCTGCGCTTCAGCAAGATCGAGTCCCTGGGCATTCTGGCCGCCGGCATTGCTCACGATTTCAACAACCTGCTGACCGCCATTCTCGGGAACATATCTCTGGCGAAAGTGACCATACCGCGCGAGGATCCGGGCTACGGCATACTCTCGGAGGCGGAAAAGGCCTCATCCATGGCGCGCAACCTCACGCACCAGCTCATGGTCTTTTCCCGCGGCGGAAGCCCGGTGCGGAAGATCACCTCTATCCAGAACCTCCTCGTGGACACGGCGTACTTCGTGCTCCGGGGATCGTCGATCTCCTGCACCTGCGATATATCCGATTCGCTCTGGGACGCGGACATCGACCGCGGGCAGATCGCCCAGGTGGTCCACAACCTTATACTGAATGCGCGCCAGGCGATGCCGGACGGCGGCTCGCTCGTCGTTAACGCGGAAAATACCGTCGTTCTCGAGAAAGACAACCTTCCGCTTCGGGAGGGGAAATATATAAAGATTCGGATAGTCGACCAGGGGAACGGCATCCCCGGCGAGATACTCTCCAGGATTTTCGATCCCTATTTTTCGACGAAGTCATCGGGAACGGGC